>NZ_JBGOSE010000003.1:0-373104 GCF_041538045.1 Aliiglaciecola sp. SL4
AAACAATAAAAATTGTTCCCGACAATTTGTCGAACGGGCTGGTTCTCATCCTGCACGATTTGCATGATGTTTGGAATTTTGGGTTTTGAAATTTGATTACTAGGATTTGGATAAGATGGTGGGTCGTGCTGGATTTATTCCAGGCATCCTGCCTTCCACCCTTCGGGCAGCCTGCGGCTGTACAAATTGTTCCCTACAATTTGTCGAACGGGCTGGTTCTCATCCTGCACGAATTGCATGATGTTTGGAATTTTGGTTTTTGAAATTTGATTACTAGGATTTGGATAAGATGGTGGGTCGTGCTGGATTCGAACCAGCGACCAATTGATTAAAAGTCAACTGCTCTACCAACTGAGCTAACGACCCATCTATTGAAGCTTCTTACTAATTCAGTAAATGTTGTACCGAATTATTTTGGACATCCTGTCCTCCCCGAGGGGATAGTTTAATCTAAACTGAAATTGGTGGGTCGTGCTGGATTCGAACCAGCGACCAATTGATTAAAAGTCAACTGCTCTACCAGCTGAGCTAACGACCCTCTTTCAGTCTTGTTGCATACCTCCTGCAACGGCGGCATATAATACTCAAATATCTGGTGGGTGCAACCTAAATATGAAGTTATTTTTAAACTATTTATCTTTTCGATGAAAAACTAAGCAAGGCAGGCAAAAACGGTATAAATTATGTGCACATATTACTGATTCATACCGTTTTCGACCCTAAAATTATTTCAAAATATTTTTCAAATTAGACTCTAAATTTTATTTTAGAGAATTAATTCATCGCACTTAAACGAGAATTTGCCAGACGACTAGATGCAGAATCTGGATATTCAGACAAAACTTGTTCGAACAATTGTTTTGCTCTAGCCAAATTATCTCTGCGCTGTTCAACCACTCCTAACTTAAATAATGCATCAGCACGTTTCGATGAATCCGGATAGCCGCTCACCAAAATTTGAAATTGTTCTGCTGCACTTTCCCATTGCTGTTTGTTAAACAGTAATTGTCCCAACCAATAATGGGCATTTGCTGAATAGCTGGAATTTGGGTAAGTTTTTATAAATGACTGAAACTCAGGAATCGCTAAATCATATTGCTTATCACGCAATATTAAGTTAACTGCACGGTCATAGGCATCACTTTCACTCACATTAGTAGTGACTGGCATGTCTACTTGAGGTTGTTGTACAGAACTATTGATATTTGAGTTTGAATTCGACTGCGTTTGTTGCTGAGAAGTTTGAGAACTGACAGCGGCAATGCGCTTATCAATTTCTAAATACAGCTCACGTTGTCTTTCTAAAATCTTTTCAAGCTGATGATTATGCAATTCCAAAGTGCCACGCATTTCGCTTACTTCGTTTTGCATTTCATCTAGTTGTTGCTGTATTCGATGCTGCATCTCTGTGCGTGAATCTAAAATACGTTCTAACACTTCGACACGTTTAGCTAGGGATCCATCGTTTAAGTCTGTTACAGGCGCAGGAGCCGCATTAACTGCGGCTCCATATACGAGTAAAAGACTAATCGCTTTCATGCGTTTAATCATAATGACTCTATTCTATTGATATACCAAAACACCACGACGATTTTGTGCAAAAGCAGATTGAGAAGTGCCATTTGCTACAGGTTTTTCTTCGCCGTATGAAACCACAGACATCTGTGATGAACTAACGTTAGCATTTAACAGGTAAGTTTGTATTGATTTAGCACGTCTTTCACCAAGAGCGATATTATACTCTGGTGTACCGCGACGGTCACAGTGACCTTCAATGACAATTGATTGGTCTGGGTTTGATGCCAAAAACTCAGCATGCTTAGACAAAATAGTCCGTGCAGAAGAGGTTAAATTTGAGGTGTCAAAATCGAAGTAGACTACTTGATCTTGCTCAAGTGTAGCGATGTCTTTAGCGCGCTGTTCAGCGGCCATTTTCTCGCGTTGTTGCATAGCCATGATTTCGGCTTTTTCAGCTTCGGCTTCTCTTGCTGCTTGGTCAGCTGCTGCTTGCGCTGCCGCTGCTTCTTTAGCTGCTGCTTCATCTACACCATTATCTGTTGTAGTACACGCCATAACGGTCACCAATGGCAGTGCAATCACAAAACCTTTAAATACTTTCTTAAGTTGCATTTCGTTATTCCTTCTCGTTTTCGAAATTTCTAACAGTTTTTAGTTTATGTTACAAAAATGGTGACCAGCTAGGTGACTTAACCTGCCCTTCTGACACCGGCAGCCTTGCCTTAAATCGTCCATCAAGTGACACTAATGATAATACTTGTCTTCCTTCGTGCAAAGTACTGTAGATTATCATACTGCCATTCGGTGCAAGACTTGGTGATTCATCTAAAAATGTCTTAGTTAACACCAACATATCGCCTGAGTCTACGCCTTGCTTAGCTATATGGTAGTTTCCGCGGGTACGATTCACCATGACCATTTGTGTGCCATCTGGTGTGTAGGTTCCCCCAAGGTTCATATCTCCCTCAAAAGTCACCCTTCGCGTCTTACCTGTAGCTAAATTTACTCGATAAATCTGAGGTTTACCACCCCGTTCTGAACTAAAAATCAAATGTTTACCATCTGGAGACCAACTTGGCTCAGTATCAATTGCACGATTACGGGTAATCTGACGTAGTCGCTTAGAGGCAAGATTCATCACGTAAATTTCTGGATTGCCATCTTTAGACAATACCATCGCTAACTGATTTCCATCTGGTGAAAATGTCGGTGCACCATTTATGCCAGGAAAGTCAGTAATCATTGTTCGACTGCCCGTGTAGATATCTTGAATGAAGATTTGCGGCTTCTTGTTCTCAAAAGAAACATAGGCTAGTTTTCTGCCATCTGGAGACCAAGAGGGTGACATTAGCGGCTCATTGGAGCGCAACAAAATATTTTCATTTTTGCCGTCATAATCGGCCACGATTAACTGAAAGGGTTTAGCTTCTGTTTCTGAATCTCTGACAATTATGTATGCAATTTGCGTCAGAAATGCGCCCTTTTCGCCAGTGAGCTTCTCATACACGATGTCACTAATACGATGAGCATACTGACGAAATTCGTCACCACTGATCACCCAACTCCATTCATCCAATACATGATCACGGTTAGTAACCATTTGACCATTGCTCATCATTTGCGTTTGGCCACCGGTTATTTGCCCGCGTATCACGTCTAATAATTGCAAACTCACTTTAAATTCATCAGCCGCTTGTTGTTGAACGTGGCCGATAAGTACCGCTTCCGCGCCAGCTGCAGCCCATTCACTGTAATCCACTTCGCTATCGGATTTGGGCAACTGTGGCATTTGCTGACGACTTAACGCTAAAAATTTACCACTACGAGTTAAATCTGCGGCAACCACTTCATCAATGCTACTAGGTAGCACAGTTCCGGGGGAAACATGAAAGGGCACAATCCCAACCGGACGGGCATTATTAACCCCTTCGGTAATATATATTTCTAAAGTTGCATGTGACTCCAATGAGAAACAGATAAAAAAGAGCGATAGTAAAATAGTGTTTATTTTATTCATTCATTAAAAACCAAAGTTAATAGTTATATCTTTTAGATTATTGTAAACCTGTGGATCTGAAGACATAGGTAGCTCTCCAGCCCTTCGAATTGCTTGTTCACCTGCCACACAGACAACTTTGTCGCCACCTAAAGTACGGATCTGAATCACAAATCCAGATGAAGACAAGCGAATATTAATTCTGCATGACTTACCTTTCATCGAATCATCTTTGTAGGTGTTTTGATCAATTTTGGCATTAATCAAGGCTGTATATTTCTCAGTTTCTGATAACACCTGACGTTGTCTCTGCTGATTTCGCGAAGCTTGCTCCAACTCTAGCTGCTCTTGCATTAATCGTTCCTGTTCACGCAATTCAGCTTGTTCACGTTTTTTCCGCTCGGCCTCTTGTTTCGCACGCTCTTCTTTTTCGCGTTTTTCTCTGGCCTTTCGTTCTCTTTGTTCTGCGGCTTTACGTTCCAATTCCCGTTGTTTTTTCTGCTCGGCATCTTTACGGGCTTTTTCTTCGGCTAAACGTTTCTTTTTCTTGGCTTCCGCCGCAGCTTGTTTTTGACGCTTCGCATCTTCCTTGCGTTTTTTCTCTTTTGCCGCGAGATCTCGCTTACGTTGTTCAGCTTCTGCTTTGCGTCTTTGCGCATCGCGTATTTTTTGCAATTCTTTTTGTTTTTCAGCTTCTTTTTTCTGCTCAATTCGTTTGAGCTGGTCATTCACCGCTTTTTGATCAATCACAGTGGCTTCAATTGGGGTGAAGTTAGCTGTACTTAAATCAATTTGTTTAGGCGGCGAATGGAAGTCGACACTTATGGCCAGCAATCCGCCTAACAGAATATGTAAAACAATAGAGGTAGCAATAGGACTTAACTTAAACATGCAAAGCCTATGGTTCTGGAGACTCGGTCATTAAACCAACAGATGGCACACCTGCACGCTGCAACAGCACCATTAGCTGTACAACATTGGCATAAGGCACTGCACCGTCACCTTTAACTACAACAGGAGTGGTCGGCTCTTTTTTAATTTGCTGGGCAACAATCACCGCCAAATCTGTGGCAGACATAGGATCTTCTTGGTTGTCTCCAACATTTATGAAGTATTCACCATCAGCATTTACCGATGCAATAATCGGCGGTTTAGAGTCATCTTGTAACGACTCAGCCTCAGCTTTTGGTAAATCAACTTTTACCCCTTGTGTCACCAGCGGTGCGGTCACCATAAAGATTATCAACAGTACCAACATAACGTCGATGTAAGGAACAACGTTTATTTCGGAGACTGGACGTCGTCGTTTACGTTCGTACACAACCATGGTTAAACACTCTCAACGCGTTGCGACAGTGTCTGACGATGGAGGATACTGGAAAACTCTTCCATAAAATTACCATAACTGTTTTCTAATTTTTCTACTTGATTGCTAAAGCGGTTATAGGCAATAACCGAGGGTATCGCGGCAAATAAGCCCATTGCAGTTGCAATTAGTGCTTCTGCAATTCCCGGTGCAACCATCGCTAAAGTAGCTTGTTGAACTTCACCTAGTGCAATAAACGAGTTCATAATTCCCCATACAGTGCCGAATAAACCAATGTAAGGACTGATAGAACCTGCTGTTGCAAGAAATGATAGGTTAGCTTCTAGATGATCAACCTCACGAGATAACGAAACACGCATGGCACGATAAGTTCCTTCCATGGTTGCTTCGGTAGAGCTTCCGCTTGCTTTACGTAAACGCACAAACTCTTTGAAACCGGCACAAAACAAGCTCCCCATACCTTGCACTGATTGGCGAGCAGAAAGCTCTTGGTAAAGTTTATTTAAATCCACACCAGACCAAAACTTATCTTCAAACTTTTTGGTTTCTGTTTTTGCCTGTTTAAGCACTTTAATCCGTTGGAAAATGAATGCCCAAGACACAACAGATGTTGCCAATAATAATAACATGACCAGCTGAACTAAAAGACTTGCCTGTAAAAACAGGTCAAAGAATGACAAATTAGATGACACTTGAGATTTCCCCTACAATGAACGCAGGTATTGCTATGGGTTTCATTTTCTGAAGATCCACACAAGCAACCCTGATTTTCGCACTAACCAAACTTAAGTTGTTTGAATTTGTTATTTGTTGTTGGAACAACATGCTAGCACGTTTCAATTCAATTATTTGCGTATTAACTTGCAATAAATCATCGAATCTTGCAGCTGCAATATTGTCCATTTCCACCCGTTTGACGACAAAACCCACGGATTGTTCCAAAAGACTATGTTGTTCTATACCAAAACTTCTCAACCACTCCGTTCTGGCACGCTCTAAAAACTTTAAATAATTAGCATAATATACGATACCACCTGCGTCTGTATCTTCGTAGTAAACGCGAACCTTAAATTTATGAACGGGAAATGGCATCAAATTTTCTACCTCTGTAAATAGCGCTTATGCTTAGTCCAATCGTCTTGGAAATAATTCCATTTAAACACAACAAATCGCATAATTATGTATTAGTTAAAACCATTTTTATAATGATAAATAGCGAATTTAAGGCTTCAGCCCATTAAAAACAGGTTTGATCTTTTAATAAGCATGCATAAGTTCGGCATAAAACTCAATTTTTACACTAGTTTTGTTAATCCAATTAATTATAATTTATCCAATTATAAATTTAGATAGACCCAACCCCTCACTTATTTAAAGGGCTTAAAAGCTCAGCGTAAAAATAACATAAATTTTATTCATTAGTTTAACTAATCTGAAACTTCAATTTTTTTCAATTGTGGATTATTTTTCGATGTATAGAATACGCGTCGTTCTCTTGACTAACGCAACGAACTTTCGAAGCGGTAGTCAGAAAATGTATCAATTGCTTATTGATAGATGTGTTCCCTGGAATTTTCCTTTCCAAATACTTGTTGCTTTGCCCGCGAATTTCGCGGGCTTTTTTTTTGCCTGTTGTTTAGTTTTGAGGCTGGTAGTCTTTACCAAAATGCAAGAACGCCCGTTGCGACACAATTCTGCCTCTTGGTGTTCTTTGTAAAAAGCCTTGTTGAATTAGAAAAGGTTCAATTACATCTTCAATGGTTTCTTTTTCTTCACCAATTGCAGCGGCTAAATTGTCTAAGCCCACTGGCCCACCCATAAATTTATCAATAATGGTCATCAGCAACTTGCGATCCATGTAATCAAAACCTTCTTTATCCACATCAAGCATATCTAACGCTTCTGCAGCAACAGTTTCAGATATATCACCGTCGGCTTTAACTTCAGCAAAATCTCGAACCCTGCGCAGTAAACGGTTGGAGATACGCGGCGTGCCTCTTGAACGTCTGGCAATTTCCACTGCCCCTTGTTCATTGATGTTCAGGTTTAAATATTTTGCTGAACGGGTAACAATTTGGGTGAGATCTTTTAGGCTATAAAACTCCAGACGTTGGACGATGCCAAATCGGTCACGTAAAGGAGAGGTTAACGAGCCCGCTCGGGTAGTCGCACCAACTAAAGTAAAGGGCGGAAGATCTAACTTAATTGAGCGAGCAGCTGGACCCTCACCAATCATAATATCTAACTGATAATCCTCCATGGCGGGATACAAGACCTCTTCCACCACTGGACTTAAACGATGAATTTCATCGATAAACAGTACATCATTTTCTTCTAAGTTGGTTAGCAAAGCGGCTAGATCACCTGCCTTTTCCAATACCGGCCCTGACGTGGTTTTTATATTTACGCCCATTTCGTTGGCAACAATATTAGCCAGCGTGGTTTTACCTAAACCTGGGGGGCCAAAAATAAGTAAATGATCTAACGCATCACTACGATTTCTGGCCGCCTGAATAAAAATATCCATTTGTTTACAGACATGATCTTGGCCGGTGTAGTCAGCCAGTAATTTGGGGCGTATTGCACGATCCACGGCTTCATCTTCAATATCTGCCGTGGGGTGAATGAGTCGATCAGCTTCAATCATGAATGTGTCTTCTGGTTAATGTCTAACTTAGAGTAAAAAGAGTAATGAGCGCGCAAATAAAACATTTTTTGCAAGCACCTAAACCTCACTATCCAACAGTGTTTTTTTATACAGTAAAACCGTATATCTGTACAGTCTAGTTTGTGACGCTTAGGTTAAACCATTGAACGCAAAGCTTCACGGATAAGCTCTTCACTGCTGATATCCTGGTGATAGACTGAATTGATGGTTTTTGCCGCTTGTGCTGGTTTATACCCTAAAGCCACCATTGCACTTAACGCATCTTCTTTTACATCAGTGGGTTTGACTAATGTGTCCTGCAGGGTTTCTACTTGCATGGGCGGTAAATGATGTTTGCCATCGCCCTGCTCTTCGAGCTTTTTAAGGCGGTCACGCATTTCAACCACAAGCCTTTCCGCAGTCTTTTTACCCACACCTGGTAATTTCACCAAACCGGAATAATCATCATGACTAACACACTGAATAAACTGTGAAGCCGACATTCCAGACAGAATAGTCAGGGCTAATTTAGGACCAACGCCATTAACTTTTATTAATTCTCGAAATAAAGCGCGTTCCGATTTGTCCGCGAAACCAAACAGCAATTGGGCATCTTCACGCACCACAAAATGAATATACACTGTTGCTTCATGACCAATTTCTGGCAACTGATAAAAGCTGGTCATGGGCAATTGCACCTCGTAACCGATGCCACCCGCTTCAATAAGAATCTCAGGGGGTTGCTTTTCTAATAGCTGGCCTCGAATTAAGCCGATCATAAATACATCCTATAATGCTGAAGGTTAAAATTGGGTATACCGGAAAGCTTATTTCCGCAATCTACCACGCACGGTTTTACTCGCCTTACCAGCAAGTTTAATTAACGTTTGGTAACTATGTCCATGACACAATGCCACGGCTAGAGCATCAGCGGCATCAGCCTGCGGAGTTTTACTAAGTTTAAGTAAATAAGTGACCATATGCTGAACTTGCGTTTTTTCAGCGCTACCCTTGCCCACAACACTTTGCTTGATTTGTCTTGCTGAATACTCAGACACAGGTAACTCGGCGTTGGTCGCTGCCACTATGGCCGCGCCACGAGCCTGCCCAAGTTTTAAGGCTGAATCTGGGTTTTTCGCCATGAAAACTTGCTCTATAGCGAAAAACTGCGGTTGAAACTGACAAATAATTTCAGTAACACCTTTGTATATTTGATTCAGTCTTGGGGCGAGTTCGTCACCTTGGACTCGGATACAACCGCTGCCAAGGTAACTAAAAGTATTGCCGGTTTGTTTAATTACCCCATAACCTGTTATCCGCGAACCGGGATCGATTCCAAGGATTATGGACATCTTTGTTCCTCATCGTCAGATAACAGAGTATTAGGTACGAATTTTTCAATGGCAACTTTATTCGTTGGTGACCAGACTTTTTCCATTGCCAACTTTTTCGGCAGCCATTGATATGCTAGGTGTTCGGTGAGAGTAATGGTTTCATTACCTTGTACTTTCAAGGCAAACACATGTTCCGTATTGAAGGGGCAATTAGGTGGATAACGATGCTGCCAAATATCGCGAATAGGATATTGATTGACACTTCGACAATCCACCAGCTCTAGCTTGTTCAGAGCGATGTTAATGCCGGTTTCTTCTTCCACTTCTCGAATAGCGGTTTGTAACGGCAATTCACCGGGTTCAAGGGTACCTGTCACGCTCTGCCAGAAGTTAGGGTCATCTTGACGCTGCATTACAAGTACATTTGCGGCCGCGTCAAAGATGACAACTAACGCTGATTCTGGACGTTTAAACGCCATATTAATCGGCTTTTTTGTCGATAACCGTTGCGATAGATAATTCTTTCAATTGCACAGGGTTAGCTTCAGATGGTGCATCCGTTAGTGGACAAGCAGCTGTGGTTGTTTTCGGGAACGCCATCACGTCTCGAATTGACGTAGCACCTGTCATTAGCATCACTAAGCGGTCTAAACCAAAAGCAAGGCCTGCGTGAGGTGGTGCACCAAATTTAAGGGCTTCCAACAAGAAACCGAATTTTAGCTCCGCTTCTTCTGCTGTGATCCCCAACAAACGGAATACTTCAGACTGCATAGCTTGGTCATGGATACGTACCGAACCACCACCTAGCTCAACACCGTTTAGAACCATATCGTAGGCATTTGAAATGGCATTGGCAGGGTTAGCTGCTAGTTCAGCAGGTGTCATGTCACGGGGAGCTGTGAATGGGTGATGTAACGCATGGAAATCGCCATCAACCTCTTCAAACATGGGGAAGTCAACAACCCACAATGGTTTCCATTCACCTTCTAGAAGGTCAAGGTCTTCACCCAACTTCAAGCGCAACGCGCCTAGGGCTTCAGTGACAACATTGGCACTGTCCGCACCAAACAAAATAATATCACCATCAACAGCACCGCAACGTTTTACGATACCCATAGCTACGTTTTCGCTTAGGAATTTTAAGATAGGTGACTGTAAGCCTTCCATACCTGCAGACAGATCATTGACCTTCATCCAGGCTAAACCTTTAGCACCGTAAATGCCGACAAAACTACCGTAGTTATCGATGTTTTTGCGGGATAACGCTGCGCCACCTGGTACTCGAATTACCGCGACTCTACCTTTGGGATCATTGGCAGGTCCAGCGAAAACTTTAAACTCAACGTCTTTGACTAAATCAGCAACGTCAACCAACTCAAGGGGGTTACGTAAATCTGGCTTATCGCTACCAAAACGACGCATTGCATCAGCAAAGGTCATATGTGGAAACTCACCCAGATCAACATTTAACATTTTTTGGAACAAATCTTTGATCAAGCCTTCAGTAATCGACATTACCCCTGAGGCATCAAGGAAAGTGGTTTCAATATCAATTTGGGTAAATTCGGGCTGACGATCCGCGCGTAAGTCTTCATCTCGGAAACACTTAACGATTTGATAATAACGATCCATACCGGACATCATTAACAATTGTTTAAACAATTGTGGAGATTGCGGCAACGCGAAAAACTCACCTTTGTGAGTCCGACTTGGCACTAGGTAATCACGTGCCCCTTCCGGTGTTGCTTTGGTAAGAATTGGTGTTTCAATATCGAGGAAACCATCGTTTTCTAAGTAGCTTCTTACTGCGCTGGTGACTTTAGCTCGAAACTTCAAACGGTCGCTCATAACCGGACGACGCAAATCTAAGTAACGGTATTTTAAACGTTGCTCTTCAGAGTTTTCTTGATTCCAATCTAACGGCAGAGCAGCAGATTTATTAAGTATGGTGAGTCCCTTACCTAATATTTCAATCTCACCAGTAGACATGTCTTTATTGATTTGACCTTCTGGACGACTGCGAACCAAACCTTTAATTTGGACACAAAATTCATTACGCAGACTATTTGCAGTAGCAAATACATCTTCCAAATCAGGATCATATACAACTTGCACTATGCCTTCGCGATCTCGTAAATCGAGGAAGATAACACCGCCCAAATCACGACGTTTATTTACCCAGCCACATAAAGTAACTTCTTGACCTATAAAACTTGCGTTGATGTTTCCGCAATAATCTGTGCGCATGTAAAGCCTCTGTTGCCAGTACATGACTTATTATTAAATAAAGCCATGTCACTAAAAAATTATCGATAAAATCCGAAAGGATTGAAAAGCCGCCTAGTATAAACAAATCCGCGCCAAAGCACAGTGCTCAGAACAAGATTTATGGGGGATTTTAAGCTAATGGGTGAAAAATAAGTAGCAGTAACCACTATTTTCAGCAATTTGTACTTTTGAGGGGAAAAGAATAGATTAACCAATGGATTCGCTTCCCCAACTCAAGGCTGAGGAAGCAAACTCTTTGCTAAACCATCAGGCTACTTCTGGTTTGAAATCACTTGAATGTAAATCGTGTTTTTTCATTAATTTATGCATATCGGTTCGATTACGACCGGCTAATTCTGCTGCCCGAGTGACATTTCCATCAGTCATTTTTAACAATTTTAGCAAGTAGTTTTGCTCAAAGGCATCCCTTGCTTCGGTTAGGGTTGGCCACTTTTGTTCTGAGGCTGAAAGGGCTTGTTCCACTAGATGGGAAGCAATAACCGAAGTTTGCGTTAAGGCAACACATTGTTCTACCACGTTGACAAGTTGTCTAACATTGCCCGGCCAAGGTGCTGTTGCTAATAACTGCATGGCGTCATCTGAAAAACGACTGACATTCACACCGTGACGTTCGGCACTTTTAGCTAACAGATAGCGTGCCAGTAGTGGAATATCTTCCGAACGCTCGCGTAATGATGGCAAGGTTAAATTCACCACGTTAAGACGGTAGTACAAATCTTCACGGAAGTTTTGCTCTTGCATCTCTTTGGCTAGATTTTTATGAGTGGCGGATATTACTCTAACGTTGATAGGAATTTGTTTGCTGCTGCCCACTGGACGAATTTGCTGTTCTTGCAACGCCCTTAACAACTTGACTTGCAACGGTACAGGCATGTCCCCTATTTCATCTAAGAAAAGTGTTCCGCCATCCGCTTCACGGAAAAGACCTTGGTGTTCATTCACGGCTCCCGTAAAGGCACCTTTTGCATGACCAAATAATTCTGACTCGAGTAAGTTTTCTGGTAACGCGCCGCAGTTGATAGCCACAAAGGGTTTATTTCCTCGGGTACTGGCTTTGTGCAGTGCTTTGGCAAGCAATTCTTTACCTGTACCGCTGGCTCCACTAATCAAAACACTAACGTCACGTTTAGCAACTCTGAAAGCTTGATCTAGCAATTGCTCCATTTGCATGGAACGGGTAATAATTTCTTCACTCCAAGTGCCATTTTGCGCACCTTGGCTTTGACTCACTGCTTTAATTAACAACTCTCGCAAGGCTTCATGATCAATTGGCTTAGTCAAAAAGCCAAAAACGCCGCGCTGGGTAGCTTCAACAGCATCTTGAATAGTACCGTGAGCGGTCATTAAAATAACGGGAATATCACGGCGAAGGGATACAATTTCTTCAAATAAGCTAAGGCCGTCTAAGCCAGGCATACGTAGGTCACTGAGCACCACATCAAAACTTTGAGTATTGAGTAGTTTTAGCGCTTCTTTGCCACCTTCAGCGGTTGCAACTTGATAGCCTTCTCCTTGCAATCTGATCGTCATCAAACGCAACAGATTTTCATCGTCATCCACTAACAAAATACGTGGTAGTGCGTTTGTTTCAGATTTGCTCATTGGTTTATTCCCTCTTTTTTCTCCATCATAGATGCCTCAATTTTTAATAACTGGTCGATTTGTTGTTGTTGCTCAGACAATCTTTGTTGTTGTACATGGAGCTCTTTCGATTGATTGGTATTCATTCGCGTTAAAATAGTTAACGCGGATTCAAATTCCAATAATTCTTGACTAGGTCGATATACCAACACCAAAAACAACTGCTTCATTTGTTCTGTAAGGTTGGGAGTTAACTCATCTGCCCAGCCTTGTGCTCTTAGTCTATTTTGATAAGGGGTTCCCTTACCTTGACTCAATAGCACTTTTTTCATTAACTCTGCCTGTGTCTCGCCAAGCTGATTTATCCGCTCTTTTCGTTCTGTCCAAGACAGTCCGTCATGCTTCACCCAAAAATCCAACCAATAGGTCAAATCACAATTGTGCTCAACAGCTGTATCCATTTTGAATAGGCAAAATTCATTTTCCACGGGAACAAAAACAGGTTCTACCGGTGCAGCTTTCTCGGAAATAACCTCACATCCGGTTAAGCTAACTAAACAGCCTATAATAACAAGTTTTAATTTATTCATGCCGCTACCTCGTTTTGCGGCAGACTTACGCGCATGCAGACATCTGCATAATCGACATCAACTATTTCAACAGTGCCATGCATCATTCGTGCACAATCCGCAACAATGGACAAACCCAAACCCGAACCAACGACCCTATCATTACGTCTATGTTCTCCCCGCTTGAAAGGTTCGAACAAAGGTTTACGTTGTTCTAGAGGGATTTTCCGGCCTCGATTAGCTACATCTAAAACCACTGTATCTTGTTGTTTATAAAGCTTAATATCTATAGGTCGACCTGCCGTTCCATGGGCTAAAGCATTCGATAATAGGTTATCAATAATCCGTCGATACAAATTGGGATCTACATTTATATTTATCATTTTATTTTCAACATTCACTTCATTTTTATGTTGTTGTATTGCCAAAGCGTTATCAATTAATGCTGCTTCTAGCAAACTTTTAGTGTCTGTTTTTTCATACACAGGCTTAGCCTGTTGTAATAGCAAATTGTAGTCAAGTAATTGTTCAATAAGCAAATTCAAACGTTCCGTACTACTGGTTAATAAACTAACCACTTCTTTTTGCTGTTCGTTTAATGGCCCAACCACACTTTCCGAGAGCAAAGAACAGCCTTCTTTGATACTGGCTAACGGGGTTTTTAGTTCATGTGAGGCATGACGCAACAGTGCATGGCGCAAATGCTCTAATTGATTTAGTCTTTCCGCCAACCAGTGCAACTTATGCTCTACCTCAATCAACTCTTTAGGACCTGAGGTTGACACCTTAGGTAAGGATTCTGATTGTTTGGCAATTTCCCCAATAATTCGTTCAATTTTAGTAACCGGAGAGAGTATTAGCTGACTGGCAAAAATGATAAGTAATAATGAAACAGTCACTAAAACAGCAGTTGACCATGCTTGAGTCTGTTGTACCGAATCGACGTAGTCTTGTTGCTGTTTTATTCTTTCATCAAGTAATGAGTCTACTTGCTCATGGAGTTCTTTTAAAGAGCGGCGGAATTCGGCTAATTGCGCATCCAATAAAAGTTTGTCTTCAATCTCTACATTATTTTCAAACCAAGCAATGCGTTTTTGTAAAGCTGAACAAACATATTCACTGGGTAGTTCAGCACAGACGTTAACCAGTTTGCTTTCAAGTCGATTGATGGAGTTGTCCGTAAGGAGTTTTAGTTCAGGCTTTTTTAACACATGGTATTGTCGAATTAACCGTTCAACATCGATGGCAATATTTTCCATATCACCAATTTGTCGCGCCATGGTAACTGAAAACTGCGCTTCGCTGGCTGCTATCTGAGCCATTTTAGTAAGTGTACTTTGGCTGTGCCAAAGCAACACAGCAAGGGGGATCAGCGCAATTAGAAAGCTGATTAACGTGAGTTGTCGTAATGAACCAATTTGCATTTTCATACCTCAAACTACTTCGTACAAATTGGTGTATCCTATCTCAATAGCGTGTAATGAACCAAAGAAATAATGGTTTATTAAAAGAACCTCAACATAAGATTCCGTTAGGGAGTAATAACGTTTCAGAGCCGCAGAAATCAAATGTTGAGGTCATTACTTGAAACCTAATTGTCGTTATACTTGACTGTTAATCAGGCTTTTTTATCAATTTGTTTAATCAGACTTGATTCACTTAATTCTTCAGCACTGATTTTACCGTCACCATTACTGTCAATTTTACCGAAAGCTGCCAATAAATTAGGGTCAGCTACCGCTTCTCGAATACTAATCATGCCATCTTCATCTAAGTCCATCTCGGCGATGAGATCGGATTGAGCATAGGCTTCACTGCTTGCTATGGATTGCAACAATACGATACCTGCAAACATTAGACCCATGAAAACGAATTTTTTCATACTACAATCTCCATTTGAACTGTTTAGCGAAAAGGAAGTGGCATCCATGCCATGCAATGCGGTAAACGCATTCAGAATGACTTAAATTAAGTTGCAAACGCCATCGCAGCCAATAACAAAACCGTTATTTATAAGTCACCTTCGCTGTGTTCTTCCATGAAATAGTCGTAGGAACCAGTACGACTAACACAGTTACACCCAAGTGCTTTAACATGTTTTATGCCACTCTTTATTTTATTAACAAATTTAAATAGTTAGGGGGTTTAATAGGCATTTTAATAGAGAGATAAGGAGCTTATAGTTACCTTTTTGCAACACCAACCATCAAGGTTTAAAAATAACTATAATATTCAGTCAGTTAGTATGTATTCAATTGATGACATCGACGATTTTCAGGGGGTTAATCGGCATTATCAGTGACTTTGAGCTTACTTTGAATGAACTCACTATGAGGTATGTGCAATAGATCTGATATTCGTCTGATTAAGTTTATTTCATGCACATCGAGGTGTTTATCCGCGTACGCAACGCGCCACAATGACTCTAAAATTTGACGTTTTTCCTGCATATTACAGTGTTGATTGATGATACGAGTGAATTGGTGGTAATCGACGGCTTGTTTAGCGCGATCTGAAGACAGCTTCATCAAGCTTTCTAGTTCTGAATCGCTCAGGTTAAAATGGGTACGTAAAATTTGCTGATATGTGCGCTGCTCCGACTCAGCAAATTTGCCATCTGCCCGCATAATTTCAAACAACAAAACAGCTGTGGCAAGCTCAATGGTTTGCTGTTCTGATACCTGACCAGGTTGTTGCAAGTTTTGCTGAAACCAATCACTTAGTGCTTTAAACATAAATACTCCTAATTTTTAAAGCCTACGATCAAAAAGTAATACTTTCTGCCAATGCAAAACAAGTCTATTGGGCTGAATGAACTTAGATTTAAGCCTGCTGACTGGAGGTAAAACCACTGACTTGGTTTTTTATTTAATTTTAATTATCAGTTTCATACATGTAATAGTGACTAGGGTGCATGCCGAGCTTTTTGTATGTTTGCTGTGCAATCACATTATCGTGTTCAACATATAGTCTAAACCCGCAAACACCCTGAGTTTGCTCTGCTAATTCTTTTACTTTTTCGTATAACATTGAGTATATCCCTGTGCGTCTGTTATCTGGACGTACATACACACTTTGAATCCACCAAAATTGACTATTGCGCCAATCACTCCACTCAAAGGTCACCATTAAACTGCCAGCAATAGCGCCATCAGCCTGTTCAGCGACTAAATAAAAGCCTTTTGAGTTATCTTCAACAAGTGCCCTCACTCCAGCACCTATAACCTCATCTTCCAACTTCTTTTGCTCTGTCTCCCAAGCCATTGCTTGATTAAAGTCCACAATAGCTTGGATGTCAGTTTCTACAGCTTGTCTAATTTTTATCACTCTTCAGACCTTAATTTTTGCTAAGACCGAACGTCCATTATCGAAATACTGAACGCTCTGGCACAATGTTTTAATTAGAGAGATCCCTCTGCCATATGTATCCGATTCTTGTTTTGACTGAAGACTTTGATAATCAAAACCATCTCCAGAGTCAGTCAGTGTTATTGATAGTAAATTATCTTTAGGTTGGTAGTTTATGGAGATTTTAATCTCTCCCTGTTTTAATTCTTTCAATCGCTGATTACGAATTTTAAAATACTCAAAGAAGCCTTCGGTAGATTTTTTTATATCTGAGTTTAATTTTAAAATACCGTGGTCTAAGGAATTCATAAACAACTCACTTATTACCGTTGACAGATCAGAACGCACTCGTTGCATCCCTAACTGACTACAGACCATAACGACAATGTCGTAAATTGGCGTAAATTTCACGAGTTGCTCGACTTGCATCTCAACACTAATCTGAAAAGGCAATTGACTGATTTCTATTTTCGATGTGAGACCGGTTAAATTTTGGCAGGTATAACTGATGAGCGTAATGTCATCTAACTGTTCTGCGTTGCCTCTAAATTTTTCAGCACGTTGACTAATTTCTGCAATGGTCATTGCTGGGTTAAGTGCTAACCAACTAAGTATCGCCTCATCACCTAACATGTGTTCTTCAGCATTAGTCAGTTCAATTACCCCATCGGAGTAGCCTATTAATCGGTCACCAATTTGTGCATTGAAGTATTCAATATTGTCTTCAAAATCAGCAACCTCCAGTATACCTAAGGCCATATGCAGGGAAATAAAGCGTTTAGAGATTTGTCCTTCGGGAGTAATAATCGTTAAATCAGGCATTCCGCCATTCCAAACACTGAACTGTTGACCTGAAGCGGATATTTCTACGACTACTGCCGCAAAAAACATATCTTCTGGCAATAAGGACAAGAGGATTTCATTTAGGGTTTGTGATATTTCAGATACTGATAGTCCTTTTCTGGACATGGCTTGAAACGCCCTTGCAATTGGTAGCGCCCCCACTGCCGAGGCCAAACCGTGCCCAGTAAAATCGCCCATTAAAAAATACATACCGCCAGAGGGACTTGGTTCACTTAAAAATACATCACCATTAAAAGTACTAGCAGGTGCCAATCGATACTCAAAAAACTTTTTAGTGGCAGGATTAATAGTCAGAGCGTTGGCAAAAATATGTTCGACAATGGCATGTTCACGCTCAACCCCTCGGCGAAAATAGTTTAACTCCATGTTTTGCTTGTTGGTGCGAATACTGAGTAAACGAGTGCGTGCGTGAGCTCTTATTTTCGCCGTTAAAATATTTCTGTCGAATGGTTTGGTGGCAAAATCATCACCACCAACTTCAAGACATCGCGTAAGGGCTGCCTGATCATCCATTGCAGTGATAAAAATAACCGGTAAATATATGTCACCGGCCATTTTCTTTAATAGTGGCGCTACTTCATAACCGTCCATGTCTGGCATAACCACATCTAGAAGCACGATGTCGGGACGAATCCGTTGTGCTAATTGTAGGGCTTCTCTGCCGGTTTCTGCTTCAAAGCAATCTGCATATCCAGCTTCCTCAAGCATATGCAGAAGCATAAATCGATTCAGAGGCTCATCATCAACGATTAGTATTCGCAAAGTCGTATCTCACTTAGCTCATTTCGAATTTTTTATCAAAACGAGAAATTTTTAAAATTTTGGCGACTTGGGGACGACAATTAGTGATCTTAAAAGTACTGACTTTATCGACCATGGTCTTTTGCATATTCAGCAACATACCGAGTGCAGAACTATCCATATATTCTGTACTTGATAGGTCTACGACTATTGTTTTAACGTCGTTAGAAGCAGATAAGTAGGCGTCTCGAAATTTTTGAACTTTGTCAAAATCGAATCGTTCTGCCATGTATATTATCAGTTCTTTATTACCGTTGACCAAACTGGTATCCAAGCTCATTGTCACTCCATAATCTTTCTAGCGTTGAATTAAATACACTTTCGCACACGCATTGTATTTGGCAACTGTTTTTAATAAAGCCAACTAAAATAGCAAAGCGAATTGCTTTTTGCTTGATTAATACGAAGAACTTTCAGATTTGGTTTTAATGGCTTCATTTTTTGTCTAAACTGACGATATCTTTAGATTAAAGCAACGTAAATATGTCACAAAATAACCTGGTATATAGCACGGGCATCGGCAAATTGAAGCCGCAAGCAGAAAAACCACAAAAACCGAAAAGTTCAGATGGGATAGTCAGAATACGTCGAGAGACCAAAGGTCGAAAAGGCAAAGGTATGACAACCATTGATGGAATAGACCTTCCCGCAGAAGAATTAAAGACCTTATGTTCTGAACTAAAAAAAACCTGTGGGACAGGTGGTGCGGTTAAAAATGGAGTGATTGAAATTCAAGGCGATAACCGTGATAAAATTAAATTGTTATTAGAGAAAAAAGGATTAACTGTCAAGCTTGCCGGCGGTTAACGTTACAACACCACTTCAGGAATTTTATGGACCATCTATCGTTGAGCGATGTCAATATTCTTTTAATAGAGCCCTCAGATACCCAAAGAAAAATTATTTCATCTTTGCTTATTAAAGAGAATGTAGGCTCTATTGATTCAGTTTCTACCCTAGCAGAAGCGAAAAGCGCCCTGCGTTCTCATTGCAGTGATGTTGTTGTAAGTACAATGTATTTTGAGGATGGAACTGGTCTGGATTTGATTAAATACATTAAAAGCAACACAGAAACAGCTTCAATTCCATTCATGTTAGTTAGCAGTGAAAACCATGTCGCTAAATTAGAGGAGTTTAAGCAAGCTGGCGTGGCCGCTATTTTACCTAAACCCTTTACACCAATACATTTAACCAGGGCTTTAAACGCAACCTTAGACTTAATTAACTCCGAAGAACTTGAGCTAGATCTATACGATATTAACGATGTGAGAGTACTGCTAGTTGATGATAGTCGATTGGCAAGAAACCATATTCGCAGAGTATTGGAAGGATCTGGGTTAGTAAAAATTAAAGAAGCGGAAAACGGTGCTTCAGCCCTAACCCTTTTAAAAGACAATGTTTTTGACTTGGTTGTTACCGATTATAATATGCCCGAAATGGACGGCCGTGAGTTGTCGGAATACATTCGTTTTAATCCTGAGACCTCACACATACCTATTATTATGGTGACGTCAGAAGCAATTAATAGTGCTCACATGGCAAATATTCAGCAAACAGGTGTGAATGCACTTTGTGACAAGCCTTTTGAAGCTCAAGAAGTACGCAAAATCTTAGCAACCTTATTAAGCAGCTAGTCTGTATATCAGCAACTTAACAACGCAATTGGCAATATCTAATATCAACTTGCGATTGACAAAATTACGGTGAATTAATAGATTCATATCACCATTATCAAATCTGCTGTATTCACTGGATTTGATAATGATTTTCTTACCCATTTGAGTAGCAAACAATTAAATTCCGAATTTAAAAACAAAGCACTCAAAACATGACTACATTACGTGTGCTCAATTAAGATTGAGTGACTATGGTAGTCCAGTAGTCTTCGACAAAGCCTCCTTAGTTGGAGGTTTTGTATTTATAGTTAAAACTAAGTGAATTATATGTCGACCTCAGAGCTAGTAAAATTACGAGAACAAATTACCGCCCTTGACTCCGAGCTATTGGAAATGCTGGCAAAACGCCAACAGTATACAAATAGTGTTGCGGAAACAAAAATTCGCAATCAAATTCCCGTTCGAGATCATGTCAGAGAAGAAGAACTGTTAATTCGCTTGATTAAAAAAGGCCAAGAGTATGGTCTTGATCCTCACTACGTCACGCAAATATTTCATGTAGTGATTGAAGATTCGGTGCTTAACCAACAAGCTCTTCTCGCTGAGCGCGCCAACCCCGGCAGTCGTTTACCTCTAAGCCGTGTGGCATTTCTAGGTGACAAAGGCTCTTATAGCTATTTAGCGACCCAAAAGTACTTCTCCAGAAGAGCAAACGAATTATTAGAGATTGGTTGCTCTAGTTTTGCTGAAATTATTGAAAAAGTGGAGTCTAACCAAGCGGACTATGCTGTTCTACCCATTGAAAATACCACTTCAGGCAGTATCAACGAAGTATATGACTTGCTACAACACACTAGTTTATCCATTATTGGTGAGCTTACGCATCCTATTAATCATGCTATGTTGGCTGCTAAAAACACCGATATTAGTAAAATTAAAACGCTGTATGCGCACCCTCAAGTGTTTGCACAATGTAGTTATTTCCTTGCAGATTTAGGCAATGTCGAAGTAAAACCCTGTGAAAGTACGTCTGCGGCCATGTTGACGGTAAATCAAATTAACAGTGAATCTGTAGCTGCCATTGGCAGTGAAACAGGTGGCAGTCTATACGGCCTAACAGCAATCAAATCAAATCTCGCTAATCAGCAAGAAAACCATAGTCGGTTTATTGTGGTAGCCAGAAATGCAGCAAAAGTTCCCTTACAAGTCCCTGCTAAAACAACCTTAGTCATGTCTACAGTGCAAAAATCAGGCGCGTTGGTAGATGCACTGCTGATTATTAAAAATAACCAAATTAATATGACCAAACTAGAGTCTCGCCCAATTAATGGCAATCCATGGGAAGAGATGTTTTATATCGATGTAGAAGGAAACGTACAAGACGGTCCTATGCAAAAAGCCTTGGAAGAGTTGGCGGCGACTACTCGATACTTTAAAGTACTTGGTTGTTACCCCAACGAAGAAATCAATGCCACTAAGGTGGCTGCAGTAAATGCTTTAACAGCTTAAACCTCTTCTGCCTTTAAAAATACAAAAAGCCCCTTCTTTAGGGGCTTATTAATATGTTCGTTTTTGCGATAACTCAAAAGTGTTTAAGAATTTACATCCATAACCCTGTCGTCGTCAGCTTTTAACAATAATTTTTTACTGCTAACTAAACACTGTTTAGCATAGGGACCAAACCAATGTCCGATCGTGAAAAACTGTTTTACAAACTCACCTTTATCGCCTTTTTCCAAAAGCGCGAGTGCATCATCAAACCGGTCTCGAAAGCGTTTAAGTAAACCGATACTTTCAGCATTAGTAAAAATTATGTCTGCGTATAACTCGGGGTCTTGTGCAAACAATCGACCCACCATACCTAGCTCAAGTCGATAAATTGGCGAACTAAATGCGACTAACTGATTAAGATCGGGATCTTCACCCGCCAAGTGCGCACCATACACAAAGCTACTAAAGTGGCGCATTACCTGAATAAATGCCATTGCATCATCATGCTCTTTAGCGGTGCTCTCATGAACGATAGCTCCCCAGGTTTTGATTTGTTCAACCAGCCATTGATAAGTTTCAGGCTGTCTGCCGTCACAAACCACCACTACCTGTTTAACTAAACTTTGTACGTCTGGGCCAAACATAGGGTGCAAGCCAACCACTGGCCCTTGATGACACGCCATCATGGTTTTTAAAGGATTGAGCTTAGTACTTGTCACATCTGCCAAAATTGCATTTTGCGGCAATAATGGACCCAGCTTAGTTATGATGGACTCAGTTAACTTAATCGGTACGGCCACTAAGACCAAATCACTGTTGGCTAAAATAGTGGCAGCATTTGGCCAGTCGTTTTGTTCTAAAACAGTGACTTCGTATCCACTGCGAGTAAACATATCAACAAAAATTCTGCCTAATGCCCCTGCACCACCAACAACCACAATCTTTTTAATATCAGGACCTTTGCACAAATATTGATTATTCTGGGTCTGGTATGACTCACGCATAATCCGGCGCAACAAATCTTCAATTAAATTGGGAGGTACCCCTTTTTCCTGCGCTTCATCTCTACGTTTAGCAATGAGCTCAGCTTCTCGGCTAGGAACATAAATAGGCATACCAGTACGACTCTTAAATTCGCCAACTTGAGTTGTTAACTTGGCTCTTTGAGCCAAAATATCGACCAATTGGCTATCCAACTTGTCAATTTTTTCGCGTAATTCATCAAGGGAAATCGGGGTATCTGGCATGCTAGTTTTACCTTAAGCAGAATCTTTAAATTTATTTAATCTCATTGGCAATACCGTAATGAGCTTTTCTCTGGATTGGTTTATCAAATTTTCGGTATCTTCCCAACCAATACAACCATCGGTAATGGAGATGCCATAGTCTAGCTCACTCGGTAGCTTGCCGTCACTTTTTTGATTACCCGCATTTAAATGACTCTCTAGCATAATACCGATAATCGACTGATTACCTTCTAAAATCTGATTCACCACATTTTTTGCAACAAGTGGCTGCCGGCGATAATCTTTGCTTGAATTGGCATGACTACAATCCACCACTAAACCTGCATGTAAATTTGATTTCTGGAGTTCAATTTCACACTCAGATACACACACTGAGTCGTAATTAGGTTGTTTACCGCCACGTAAGATAATGTGACCGTCGGGATTACCTTGGGTTTTAATTACACTCACTTGGCCTTGCTTGTTTATTCCCATAAAGCTATGACCAGAGGCTGCTGATTGCAAAGCGTTAATAGCGATATCTAAACTACCGTCAGTACCATTTTTGAAACCAACAGGCATTGATAAGCCACTTGCCATCTCTCTGTGTGTTTGTGATTCAGACGTTCTGGCTCCAATTGCAGACCAGCTAAAAAGTTCAGCTAAATACTGAGGGCTAATAGGATCTAAAGCTTCTGTAGCAAGTGGGATCTCAAGTTCAGCCAACCAAATTAACAGTTCTCGAGCTTTACGCAGTCCAGCTTCTATATTAAAGGTGCCATCTAATGCAGGGTCATTGATCATGCCTTTCCAACCTACCGTGGTTCTTGGCTTCTCGAAATAAACACGCATAACAATAAACAAGGTGTCTTTACACGACTCATGCAACTCTTTGAGCTTAAGCGCATATTCTTTAGCTGATTCAATGTCATGAATTGAACACGGGCCTGAAATCACTAAAAGGCGGTGATCTTTTCGATGGATAATATCACTTATAATTCCACGAGAATCTTCAATAGCTTTGAGGGCTTTTTCGCTAACTGGTAGCTGCTTAGCCAATTGCTCTGGTGTTACTAATACGTCTTCAGCACTGACGTGTACATTATTTACTAAATCTTTATGCATAACTATCTTTGTTTACCTACATCTAAAAACGCTAAAATTGAACCCCAAAACCAATGTAAACATTTAAATACACCTGTAAATACATCAATTTTCGAAACAGGCTTGACTTTTTACCAGCGTTTAATTGCGAGTGCAACCTGATTTTACCAAAACCAGCAATTTCGGTCGTTTGCTGTACGATAAGCCTGAAATCATCGGTAAATAGTACATTATGGGATAGTGCGACCAATCTAAAGTTCAAAGTCCACTGCTCCGTAATCAACTACCAAGTCCATCACAAAATGTGTGTTGAGGGTTAGTATTTTCTCTTACTCTGGCAGTCTAATTCTGCTATAAACCTCGATCTTTGCCGATCGATGGTTTACCTTTAATACTGAATGGTAAGATTTGCCAATGGAGAACATGGGTTCAACCTGAATTAAAAGGACTTTTAAATGGCTGTTTCACATTTGTTTGGTAATAAACTACCTTCGACTCGTCACCAAGGAAAGAAAACGTGGTAATTAATTTGCTTTTATATGGTTGTTTAAGCATTTTAATTATTGTTGCTATAACTAAGTTGGTTTCTCCTTGGTTTCGCAATTTAAAATTAGCTAAAAGCCTCGCATTATATCCGTTACACTCTGCAAATTTAATCATCATTCTGAACAAACATAAACAGATTAATTTTATTAACTCAGCTGCCATTACATTCCTCCGAAAACATGGATTTTCAGGTGAGGATGGCAAAGTTTTATTGCCTGATAATATAGAGTTTCACCAGCACAATGCCCTCACAGATAAACAATATCATCAATACTTCGAAGTCAATATTCAGCAACACAGGTTTGACTGTGAATTATTGTGGCACCCTAAAGCCAAACAATGGACTATTAGTTTAGTCGCCATCTCTGACTACACACTTAAACGACAAAAAAGTCAGACGCAAATTCGCGTCAATCCAGATACCGATTTAGACAACCATTTCGTTTTCAAGGAGACTATTGAGCAAATGGTTAATGAACGACGAAGTTTCATCGCTGGTCAATTGGAAATTCGCTCCTATTCAAAATTATTAGCCGATGATGATATTGAAACTAGCCGTCGTGTATTAAAAGAACTTTCAAACTTATTCAAAGAAATTTGTTCAAACATTGGTTTAGATATACGGTTATTTCAATTGAGCGAAAAAAGATTTGGCTTAGTTTTACCGAATAATAACCGTCACCAAACAGTTAAAAAATTGGTGACAACAATTAATAATAGATTGGAAAGAACGCAATTTTCAGGTCAGCACTCTTTGCAACTTGATTATGGTTTTACTAACTTCCCTGCGGATGGAAATAGTACTGAAGAGATTATCCGTAATACACGTATCGCTTTAGAAAACTCTGCAAGTCAGGAGTTTACTGATTATATGATGTTTAGTAACGAGCTTGGTCAATCTGTAAGTCGTCAAAATACACTTCAAGATGCTATGCGTGCAGCCTTAATAGACAACCACTTTCAATTATTTTTTCAGCCTCAATACTCCCTGAAAGAAAAGAAAGTCATTGGCGCTGAAGTTCTAATTAGATGGCAATTCGAAGAACAATGGATTTCTCCATCAGAATTCATTCCTTTAGCAGAACATTCTGGGTTAATTTTACCTTTAGGTAATTGGATCCTTACCAACGTTTGCCATAAAGCCAAACATCTAGTGGCAAAGGGTTATGAGGATATAATTATCGCGGTGAATATTTCACCGAAACAATTTTCAGCGCCTAATTTCGTTGAAATGGTAAAACGCGCTTTATTAACCAGTGGTTTAGATGCTAAGAACCTTGAATTAGAAATAACTGAAGGTGTATTGTTTAATAAAGATGCAGATACTATTAATACATTAAACCTACTAAATGAAATGGGTATTAATTTAGCCATTGATGATTTTGGAACTGGATATTCAAGTTTGAGTTATCTTCAAGCATTTCCTGTAAACAAGCTAAAAATAGATCAATCTTTCGTTCGCAATATGCACCTTAATAAAGCGGATAAATCCATTGTAAAAAGTGTTATTGAATTAGGAAGTGAATTAGGTGTAACTCTGATTGCTGAGGGTGTAGAGCAGAGCGAGCAAGTTGAATTGCTAACGCAAATGGGCTGTGACGAAATACAGGGATTTTGGTTGAGTAAACCACTTGATGAAGGTTATTTCAGTCATTTTTTACATTCAAACAAGTCACTGTCCTGACCGCTAAACCTGCGCTAATTCAGTTAAACAATTGTTAACCACAGGTGATTTAGAATTAAAAAAACAAATTTATCGTCTTTATAACTGATTTAGCCCATCCATTTGTTGACTCTTGCTATTTGCATAGTATTTTAAGAGCTAATAAATACCCTGAATAGAAAATCTCCACATTGAAAGTATCTAGCTTACACACGACTTTGCTTTTCGCCCTTTTTTTACTTAGCGTTAGTCCTCCAGCCATTTCAAAAAATAATGAAAAACTACAATTCTCAGGTTTCGCTCGAGTAATGTTAGGTTACTTTGATGACGAAAATGCTGAATACGTGGGTTACGACAATAGTGTAAGCATAGATAAACAGTCGTTAATCGGCCTTCAAGGGGATTATTCATTTAATGATAGCCTCTCCTTTACTGCTCAGGTGGTTGGCCATACTGACGAACAGCGTAATTCTGGTTTAGAGTGGCTGTATATAACCTACGCACCAAGCAATACTTGGCAAGTTAAACTGGGTAGGCAGCGAATTCCATTTTTTAATTATAGCGACAGCCTCGATGTTGGTTTCGCTTATCCCTGGTTGACTCTACCGCAGCAGTTTTACGATACAGCTTTCTTTTCAACTTTTGATGGTGTGTTAGCCAACTATGAATTTAGTTATGGCGATTGGCTGTTAAGTTATGAAGGCTATTGGGGGCGATTCGATGACAAGATTTATTTGAACAGCCAAGAAATAAACACCAAAGTGATTGGTCTTTTTGGGATCAATGCAAGTATCTATTATGACAACCTAACTTTACGCGCCTCATTTAACCAAGGTGACGTGGATATTGAGCAAACACAAGCAGCTGAATTTAGCCAATTATTACGTCAATTAGGCTTCACTAACAGTGCCGATTGGTTGAATGCCAGTGGGGTGATTCAGCTTTATCATTTTAGTGCTGGTTACGAGAACGTGGATTATTTCGTGCGTAGTGAGTTTTCTAGATTCGACGGAAAAAGTGGATTAGTAGCGGATATTGATAGTTTCTATATCTCTGCTGGCTACAATTTTTATCCGTATACGGTGTATCTATCTTACAGTAAAAAGAATCTTCATTTTGATCATCCCGATAACGAAATTCCGTTTGGCATATCCACTGAACTAGATACGCTGGCAGCCACCTACCTTGGCGTTTTAGCCGCTTTTCCTGATGACAAAGCAGCAGGCACGAAAATAGGCATGCGCTGGGACTACTTAGCGAACCTAGCTTTCAAAGCTGAAATAACTTTTGTTGAAGCCAAAGACGAAATTAGCAATGATTATGCGGTTAAAGATCTTGGCGAATTCGATGGTCATGGGGTCTTATATCAGTTGGGGGTAGAGTGGGTATTTTAATGAAATCTTGCTTTATATTTATGCTGATTTTTTTGCTAAATTGTGTACAAAAAGCTGCCGCTGAACATATTATTATCGTTGCTAATGTGGATGACAAATCGATTAAGCTAAATCGTCAGCAAATTAGAAATTTATTTATGGGTGGTGCCGTTCCCCATCAGTTACAGGCCATCGCTTTGTCACCTGATAATGAAAGCAGACTATTATTTAATACGAAAGTGATAGGTCTCACAGAATCAAGAATTCAGTCTTTTTGGGCGCAGATGCGTTTTACTGGGCGTAAAAAAGAACCCAAAGAGATTTCGTCGGAAAGCGAACTTTTAGAGTACCTAAAAAATCACCAAGGGGCTCTGGGATATTGTCGTTCTGGTATAGAAATACCCAGTGAGTTAACAGTGTTGTTAACCATTAATTAGCCAAGCAAGTGACTAAAATAGAAAAGTCTGTTTTTCCCCCTTCCCTAATTTTATATGATTCGAATTCCTGTCGAGAAATGTTTTTAAAATTGTAGAGATACTAATTGACTATATAATTGCTTAAGAGGCTCTATAAGAGCCTCTTAACGGATAATTGTGGACAATTGACATCTAGTACGACTTTAAAGCGGAATAACGTCTCATCTCATACAGTCACAGTAATCCTATAATTACTTATTAAAATAAGGAGCAACGGCTTGCTTAAATTCATCAGACGCCAGTTGGTTGGAGAATTCGATATTTTCTTTCGCCATTTGGGCTGTGATCATTTCACGATCTGAATCGCGAATAAGGGCTTTGCTCTTCATCATGGAGTCAACCGGCAAGCTCGCAATGTGTTGACTTAACTCTGCAGATAGAGACGCTAGCTGATCGTCTGCGGTGACTCTGGATACTAAACCAAAACTCAAGCCTTCTGCACTGGTTAGGCTTCTGCCTGCCAGCAGAACATCGTTAGCTACTGCATGACCAACGATCCTTGGTAGTAATATAGAAGACGCAGCTTCGGGAACCAAGCCCAACTTAGTAAATGGTGCAGTAAATGACGCTGACTCACCGGCTAAGACAATATCACAGTGCAACAACATGGTTAGACCAATACCAATTGCTTTACCATTTACGGCAGCAATCAAAGGTTTATTCATCTTAGCCAGTCCCTGTAAAAATAGTTGTACTGGAGAGACATCGGTCATTTCCATCTCTAAAAAGTCTTTCAGATCATTCCCTGCAGTGAATATATCACCTTTAGCGTTGATCAAAACACAATGTACATCGTCATCAGTTAGACTGCGCTCCAGTCCTTTAGCTAATTCAGCATACATTTGCTGATTTATTGCATTTTTCTGAGCTGGACGATTAAAGGTTAACGTTAATACATTATTATCTAGTGTGGTGATGATTTCTTGCATTTAGACCTCGCTCGTTATTTTGTAACGAATTTTTAGTTAGTAGGGTTATTGTTATTATTGTCAATCACTACAGCTGGTACCCCAGCCACAGTGGTATTCTCTGTTACATCTTTGGTGACAACGGCTCCTGCACCAATAATGGCATTATTACCGATGTTTACCCCGGGTAAAATTTTAGCCCCCATGCCGATCCATACGCCATCACCTATGGTAATCGGGCTGGCCGTTTCTAATCCTTTTTTGCGTTTTTGCGGATCTTTAGGATGGCTGGCAGTTGAAATTAACACCCCTGGTGCGAATAACACGTCATCGCCAATGGTAACTGGTGCTGCATCTAAAATGACAACGCCGTGATTTGCATAGAAGTTTTTACCAAGATGAATGTTGTAGCCGTAGTCGCAATAAAAATGGGGTTCTATCCAGAAGTTATGACAACACCCAAATAGACCTTTGAGTAATTTCATTCCTTGCTTAAATTCATTAGGCGCTAACTGATTAAACAGATGACATTGAATTTTAGCATGCATGCGTTCAGCATGCATTTGTTTGTTGCTGGGAAAATATTCCAAACCAGCAGACCGCTTTTGTTTTTCACTTAAATCGTTCATTACAGGCGACTTCCTTTATACTGACACGCACTCTATATGATGACACCAATTTTTTCGAATCATTATCAATGATAACTAGACACCAAGAACCAACCCAATCCCTTCAGTTGCTATGAAAGAGTTCAAGATTAATTTGCTCATTTTGAGTAAGATAGGCTTGCCAGAGTTGTTCATATCCGGCTAAACGAAGATGAAACGCTGAATGAGTATGGACTTGCCGATCATCTTCGGTGAAAAATGGCCCTTTGCCACATAGATTGCAATAATTGGCTTGGTGTTTATTGCTGGGGGTTAAATTAAGCTCGGCATAATCACAGTGGTTATTTCCCCATACATAGGTTTTACTCGCGGTGGACTTAAGTACTTTATCCCTATCCACGTTACGTAGTTGATAACTTGGGAAGTCTAATTGCTGAAATTCCACCCATCCTTTAAACCCCACTTGTTGTGGATTGGGAGTTAAGTTTTCAATATTCCAATGAGAATAAGGTTTGACATCTTTAGAGGTTACATAAGCTAATTGCTTTCCCTTTGGATCAAGAAAGTAATCAAAGCTATGTTGTAGAAAACGCCAGATAAGTAATCGATTTAAGGTGTTTTTATGTAATTTCCCCTTAGACTCAAACTCAGCTTTACTGCTAAAAGCGGGAATTAAAGGAAATTGAAAGATTACCAGATCAAAAGCGTTGTATAGACTCGCAGGAAAACAATCTTTATCACAAATATCCAACCCATGAAAAACCTTCACACCATTGGCATTTAAGCTGGCCATTTGATTTTGACTATATTTAGCGGCTAACGTGTCTTTGTCATCTAACACAGACGCAGTCAGCTGTGTCACCGCTAAATCCTTAAAAATAGACCAGGAAAACGATAAATCTCCATCGCCAACGGTCAGTACTCGCCAATCTTGGTGTAAATACATTATTTAGTGTTGCAGGTTCCAGTGATATAAGGTCAAGCAAATAAAAGCATAAATCGCCATGACTATGGAGATCCGCTTATTATTGCACAGGTATAATCCGTAATTCCACTCGGCGATTTTGTTGACGACCACTAGCCGTGTCGTTTGTGGCAATGGGTTGAGACTCACCAAAACCTAATGTCTGCAAACGGCTGGTAGCCACACCATTTGATTCTAAATAAGCGGCAACGCTATTGGCTCGTTGTATCGATAATTGCTGATTGTAGGCGGCATCACCCACTGAGTCAGTGTGACCTTCAACACTCAAACGGGTTTTTTCGTAACGATTAATGACTTTAGCAACGTCATTCAATACCGGGTAGAAATCAGTCACTATGGAGGCCTTGCCAGTTTGAAAGGTTATATTTCCTGGGATCGCTAAACGAATACTGTCACCTTCTCGATACACTTCAACTCCGCTTTGTGCCAACTCATCACGGAACTCTTCTTCCTGATTATCCATGTAATTACCAATTGCACCACCAGCTAATGCGCCTAGGGCAGCTCCCCACACGTAACGACTTTTGTCATTATCGCCAGTGCCTTTCCCGGCTAGCGCCCCTAACACAGCACCTATTCCTGCGCCCTTCTGCGCATTATTTGCGTTGGACGCACACCCAGTGATAATCAAACTTGAAAAGGTTATTGCTAAAAGTGTCTTTTTCATTCTTTTCTCCAATGGTGAAAATACTAAATAATTTTTCAACTTAAATGCCAATTTTTTACATTGAGATTGTCGAGGTTAATGTTCTGTTTAAATAGGGCTCTTAATTTAAAGTGAATAAGCAGAATCTATACCAAGGTCATTATAAATTGATTTATTTCATAAATATTGATGTATATCAGATAATTAAAATTTTAAGCGGAAAAAGCTGAAGCTTGCCTGAACAGATTTGAAATTATGACTGGGAACTTGTTACAGTTTAATTTGAAATTATAGGAGAGGCGTTATAGTGAAAAAGCCCTATAAATAGTTTTATCGGGCTTTTGTTTTTTGACTTAGGTTGTTAGTAGATAACTACTTACGATTACGACGCAATAAACCTAAACTCAATAGACCTGTACCAAATAAAAATAAAGTAGCAGGGGCTGGGACTGTAGTTGGATCTCCAGGGTTAGTGGCTGAACGGCCAAAATACAGATCATCAAACCCTAAGATATCACTGGTTGCATTAAAGGTAACACTTGAAATTAGTTGACCAAAATCTACAAAGCCCAGAAACGCACCACCACCTCCAGTTGCCGAAGGCATATCAATAATTTGTTGGATTGAAGAGCCATCAACATATTCTATTGTCTGTTGAGGTACTCGTTCGGTTTGTAGACCATTTACATAAAATCCAAATGCATCTACCGCATCGGCAAAGGTGAAGGTAACTGAACCGCCAACAACTTCGCGCCAGAACGAACCACCAGCCGTAGTATTAAAACCGCATACAGCACCACAACTAGAGCTTACTGTTGAACCGCCGGATATAGTTAAATTTGTAGGAATGGCAGACTCAAAATCAAAGACATCTATAGCGCCGGTAACATCAAAAAAATCAGACGCCGCCGATTGTGCATTAACCATATCGGCAAATGAAGAAACTGCATCATCTGCACCGATATAAGTTATAGGAACGGCAAACGCACTCATACTCGTTGTCAAGGCAGATATCAGAGCTAAACTTTTTAGTTTTTTTAACATTGGGGTCTCCTTAATTAAAATATTGTTAAAAAGTAGCAATCGATACTGCACTGCTACCAAAGTAAACCCAAGCAATTAACAGACCATAATTAAAACACTTATTTTACAATAGGTTACAAATAAAATGTACATTAAAAATACAAAATGTTAAGTATTCCGACACCTGATGAGTATATTTTTTACCTAAGTAGAGCTTTCTTACTGCCATAAAAAAACCCGCTTTCGCGGGTTTTCACAAGTTAACAATAACGCATTAATTAAAATCTTAGTTAAGCTTTTCTCTGATACGTGCAGATTTACCTGAACGCTCACGAAGATAATAAAGCTTAGCTCGACGTACCGCACCACGACGTTTAACTTCAATAGAAGAAACTGCAGGGCTGTGTGTTTGAAAAACACGTTCAACGCCTTCGCCGTTAGAGATCTTACGTACAGTGAATGCAGAGTGTAGGCCACGGTTACGCTTAGCGATTACAACGCCTTCGTAAGCCTGAAGACGCTCTTTGTCGCCTTCTTTAACTCGTACTTTAACAACAACTGTGTCACCCGGCCCGAAGGACGGAAGATCAGTTTTTAACTGTTCTTGTTCAATTTTCTTGATGATATCTTGATTGATTTTGCTCATCATATCCTCTCATCCTAGATTAACTGTCATCTTGCTGCGAAAACGATTTTTGGAATGCTTCCAATAAACGTTTTTGCTCCTCAGTCAGAGCTAGGTCATTTAACAATTCAGGGCGTCGTAGCCAGGTTCTACCTAGCGACTGTTGTAACCGCCACTGCCTGATTTTTTGGTGATTTCCACTTAACAACACTTCAGGAACCTTACGACCATCTAAACTCTCTGGTCGAGTGTAATGAGGACAATCTAATAAACCATCAGTGAACGAATCTTGTTCTGCTGATTGTTCATGCCCTAACACACCCGGCACAAAGCGCGATATCGCATCCATTAGCACCATCGCAGGAAGTTCTCCACCGCTTAACACATAATCACCAATCGACCATTCTTCGTCGACTTGTGACTGTATGACTCGCTCGTCGATACCTTCATAACGACCGGCGACAAATATCAGGCTGTCATTTTCAGACAATGCCTTCACACCGGCTTGGTCTAACTTCTTTCCCTGAGGTGAAAGGTAAATCACCTTAGTTGGTTTACCCGCTGCTTTCTTGGCAGCGTGTATTGCGTCTGTTAATGGCTGAACCATCATCAGCATTCCTGGGCCACCACCATAAGGGCGGTCATCAACAGTACGATGCTTGTCTTGAGTAAAATCCCTTGGATTAAAAAAATCTACTCGCAACAATCGGTTTTTCACCGCTCGTCCTGTTACTCCTTGCTGTGTAAAGCTGTTAAACATTTCTGGAAACAGACTCACCACACCAAACCAACGAAGTTCGCAAGAGTTATCCCCTTGCTCTGTCATTAGTGGGTTCATTTAAAACCCGGGATCCCAATCAACCTTGATTGTTTTCGCCTGCATATCAACCACTTTAATAACCTGCTCCCGCAGGAATGGCAACATGCGTTCTTTTTGACCAAAAGCATCATTCGAATTAGCTTTTACTAACATGACATCGTTAGCGCCGGTTTCGAACAGTTCTTTCACTACACCCAAATCATAACCATTTTCGGTTATCACTTGCATGCCGACTAGGTCCCGCCAGTAAAAGTCATCATCGGCCAGTTCAGGTAGCTGTTCAGCTTTAATGAAAATCTCTAGGTTTTTGATACTTTCAGCATCATCCCGAGATTCCACCCCAACCAGTTTCGCGACAACGCCCTTATTGTGCGTTCGCCAGAGGTCAACGATATATTCTTTTTTACCATCGCCCAAAAGCCATGGTGAATACTCAAATACACCTTGTGTTTCATCAGTATAGGTAGTGATTTTAACCCAACCTTTCACACCGTAAGGTGCCCCGATTTTGCCAATCACTATTGTGTCAGACGCTAGACTCATCTATACCTCAATTTTTGTAGTACTTAAGCAGCTACGACTTTTGCATCTTTAACTAAGCGTGCAACACGCTCAGATAAAGTTGCGCCGTGTCCTACCCAGTGCTCAACACGCTCAAGATCTAAACGCAAACGTTCTGCTCGACCTTGTGCAGTTGGGTTGAAAAAGCCAATGTTCTCAATGAACTTGCCGTTACGTGCACGACGACTGTCTGCAACCACTACTTGATAAAATGGACGCTTTTTAGCGCCACCACGCTGTAAACGAATAGTAACCATATAAATGCCTCAAACTCGTAATAGCGTTACTGTTAACTTGTTTGCCCTGCTCTTCAATATCATAGACACCGAAAATCAAGGCCGCCGAATTATACTGATATAGCTTAGGAATGCAACATAGAAAGGAATGAAAATGCTATTTATTAAGCAATTAGTTGAGAGGTTGGGGTAAAACAGCTGAAAAACACGAAATAACCCTAATAAACACTACCTATTCCGAGTTTAACTTAATTAACTTCGGGCAGTTCATCCAACCCTAGTTCTTGCCAACGCTGTTTAAATTCTGCCCTTTCTACATCAAGTAAATCATTATAATTTTCAATTATTACTTTATAGGCTGGTGTTTCGGTAATAGCGTATCGAGAAGGTAAGTACTTCAAAGTATCCAATATGAAATAATCTGTTATTTTTAGTGATTTCAATAAGGTATTCGCTTCAGTCGCTTTACCCTGCTCTGCTAACCAAATTGATTTGAAGGTATCTCTGATGGTGGGATAAAAATTTAGTTCATCCCAGACGTCGAATATCTGTTCAAGCTGAAGGTCAATTTTCGTAACTTCATCAGCTAATCCGCTGATACGAAAGCTATTTAAAATTCCAATCAAATTCAGCGTTAAATAATAAGAACCGCTTTTAAAATAGACGTCGGCCGCATTTTGCAAATGCAGTTTATTTTTTCGAATAAATTCAACATCTAGTTGAGGCGCTAAAAATATGTAATTGTCGCGAGCAACAGACGTGCCCTGTAAATCGACTTCCCAACGACTTTGCTCATAATATCGTTGCATGTTAAAAGTCGCATTTTGACCAAGTTGTTGCTTAAAATCAATATAAGTTAGGTAAACATCGGGAATTCCTGTTTTAGGAATTTTTTCACTGTACTCCCAGAGCTGCATAGTCGCTAGCCTATCAAGCAGTGAGAAGCGACTACGCATATTGGTGGAGTTGGTTTTCAAATCAATCGCGAGTTGCTCACTTATTCGCCCTAACAAATCTGCATTCACTAGAAAGAACTCGTCAATATCCAAGTAATTATTACCGTTTAGTAACAATTGTTCCGCTTCTCCAAATTTTTCCTGAGCAATCAGTGAGGTAACGAGATTAGCAACCACCACCCAAGAGAGCGGATCTAACCGATAAGCTTTTTGCGCGCGTGCATAGGATGTGTCAACAATTTCGGACGTAAGTTCGGTTAGCGGCATTACCTCAACTGAGTTATACAATCTTGCTAACACTAAGGATGAATTAGGATTTAATGCTAGTGCTTGTTCCAACGCATGCAAGTAGCTTTCATTTTCAGAATATTCCGTAAACGTTGAATAATAAACGCCAATGGCGGAGTGCACATGCCAAGTGGTTTTACCTATTTGCAGGATCTTAACAAAACAGCGTCCCATTTCCTCGGCAACTTGTTGTTTGGTAATTTCTTGCTCCCCATAGATATATAGCATTGCATAAGAATCCGCTAACATTGCCCAGGCTTCCACAAACTGAGGATCGAGTTTTGTGGCTTTTTCAAATAAGGAGATAGCCATTAATAACCCCTTGCTATCCCTTTCATGATAAAGCGGCCAAGCACGCAAATAGGCATCATGGGCGTCAAGGTTTGTCGTGGGTTGATTATTAAGTACTTTAATATCGTCAGCGCCTAATTTTACTTTCAGTGCTTCGACAATATTGCGGGCTATTTCGTCTTGAATTTTAAATACATCAGATAACTCTCTGTCATACGTTTCAGACCACAAATGGTAGCCATTATCTGCTTGTATTAACTGGGCGGTAATACGCAATTTTGTCCCAGACTTACGCACACTGCCTTCGAGAATGTGCTTCACATTTAGCGCATCACCAATTTCCCTTAAGTCTTCATTCTTGTCTTTGAAAGCAAAAGAAGACGTTCGTCCAGCCACCTGCAATTTCGGAATTTGTGCTAGTAAATTAAGTAGTTCTTCGGAAATACCATCTGAAAAGTATTCTTGCTCTGGGTCAGAGGACATATTCACAAAAGGTAAAACGGCGATGGATTGTGTTGATTGTTCTTGGTCATCCTCACCATTAAAAATATAGTTGGCTGCAATCAAATAGATAATGATGATGGACAACAAGCCAATAATTAAAAAATCGAGTTTTCGGCCAGTGCTTTTAGCAATAGATTCGTCTTGTTCCACATTAATTGTAGATTTGACGCCTTCTGGGGTTAATTCAAATGCCCAAGCCAAAAATAACGCAATTGGAAAGCCAATGCTAATTAAGAAAAATACAATACCATTGAGGCTCATCGGAAGGTTTAATGCGGGTACCGCTATGGCCGTAAATTGCACGATCAACCACCCTAAAGTGAGGTATGCAATTGCAACTTTAACAACGTTCCTTCTTTTAAGTTCCTGCCAAAAATCCATCTTCATTGCTCAAAAAGCGTACTCTAAGTAAAGACGCTACCTTGAAACGCTTTTCAGTGCAAACTTTTTACAGGAAACACAACAGTAAGTGGTTAGTTGTTATAGATAAATGGGGAAACAGATGGCTGGAGGCGACTCCTCCAGCCGAGTAGCAATAAGAATTAACGCTTAGGTGGGAACATACCTCCCATACCACCTGGACCTGGGCCACCCATTCCGCCACCTGGAGGCATCATACCTTTCATGCTGCGCATCATTTTTTTCATGCCACCACCGGACATCTTTTTCATCATTTTTTGCATTTGGGTAAACTGCTTTAATAAACGATTCACGTCTTGAATCTGTGTACCTGACCCCTGTGCAATGCGGCGTTTGCGTGAACCTTTAATGATGTCTGGACGTTGTCGTTCACCTGGAGTCATGGAATTGATGATCGCTTCCATTTGGGTAAACTGTTTATCATTGGCTTTTTCTTTCATTTGCGCTGTCATGTTGCCCATTCCAGGCAATTTATCCATCATGCCCATCATGCCGCCCATGTTGCGCATTTGTTCTAACTGCTCTTTAAAGTCTTGCAGATCGAAGCCTTTTCCTTTTTGAACCTTCTTCGCTAGCTTTTGCGCTTTGTCTTTATCAACCTTACGCTCAACTTCTTCGATAAGACTAAGAACATCGCCCATTCCTAATATGCGCGAAGCAATTCGTTCTGGATGGAAAGGTTCTAAAGCGTCTAACTTTTCACCCATACCAATAAACTTGATAGGTTTACCGGTAATATGACGAACTGATAACGCCGCACCACCTCGTGCATCACCATCGGCTTTGGTCAGTATCACACCGGTTAGTGGAAGGGCTTCATTAAAAGCTTTAGCCGTGTTGGCAGCATCTTGCCCCGTCATGGCATCTACCACAAACAAGGTTTCAATTGGCTTCACTGCTTCATGGAGATCTTTAATTTCTCCCATCATTTCGTTATCAACGTGCAAACGACCTGCAGTATCGACAATTAGTACATCAAAAAATTGCTTTTTAGCGTGGTCTATTGCGCCGTTGGCAATATCAATGGGACGTTGAAGGGAGCTGGATGGGAAAAAACCCACATCTAAATCTTCAGCAAGTGTTTGCAGTTGCTTAATTGCCGCAGGACGGTAAACGTCGGCACTGACCACTAACACTTTTTTCTTTTCACGTTCTTTTAAATATTTTGCAAGCTTACCGACACTGGTGGTTTTACCCGCACCTTGTAAGCCCGCCATTAAAATAACCGCTGGAGGCTGCGCCGCTAGATTTAACTTTTCATTAGCCGCGCCCATAACAGATTCAAGTTCAGATTGGACAATTTTGATGAAAACCTGGCCGGGTTTGAGGCTTTTAGTGACCTCAGTGCCCACAGCTCGCTCTTTAACCTGAGCAACAAAATCACGTACCACTGGCAAAGCGACATCGGCTTCCAGCAATGCCATTCTGACTTCACGCAAAGTCTCTTTGATATTATCTTCGGTTAATCGACCTTTACCGCTAATGTCTCTAAGCGTTTTACCTAAACGTTCTGTGAGGTTCTCAAACATAATTCTTTGGTTTCCTATTTCTGATAATTAGGATTATACCTAATGTATTTGAAGATAAGAACCTTACTATTAAGAAGATTTAGTTGGGCTGATTTGATATATACGGTAAACTTAATCAGTTTTCTCACTCTAACTGTTTGAATTACTACTACTTACCATAGGGCGTTTAATAGTGTTAATAGAAATTGTCTGCATCGTTTTTTATCTATTTGCCGCAGGCTGGGTAACCTCTCGTTTATTTCACCACCAAGGTCCTAATCCTAAGCTGATGTTAATTCCAGCGTTTTTAGCCTTAACAACCCACCTGTATTTATTGGTTGAAGGGCTCAATCAAGCTTCTGGGGCAAATATGAGTATGCTCAATGTGGCGTCATTGATTGCTTGGCTAGTTACAGTGACTATGACAATTGCATCCTTTGCCTTAGCAACCGCCATATTAATGCCCGTTGTATTTGGATTTTCCGCACTGATCGTACTGCTGAGCGCATTGATACCTAAAGTACATATCATGCAAATTCAACTGCAACCAGATCTGGTTATCCATATCACTTTAGCCCTGCTTGCCTATGGCTGTTTGATTATAGCGGTTTTGTATGCGCTGCAATTAGCTTATATCAATGAACGATTGAAGCAGAAAAAAACATCCTTATTGCACTCTTCTCTCCCACCTTTGATGACGGTAGAAACCATATTTTTCAAACTGTTATTAGCTGGGACTATATTGCTGACCTTATCTTTAATCAGCGGCTTCCTGTTTTTAGACAATATGTGGGCAAGTGAACAAGCTCACAAAACCATATTGTCGGTTATCGCTTGGTTAATCTTTTCTGTCACTGCCATTGGCCATCATCAATGGGGCTGGCGAGGAAAGCCGGTTATATCTGCAACCTTAGTAGGTGCTTTTTTGTTAACACTGGCCTATTTCGGTAGTCGATTCGTCAAAGAAGTGATACTAAGTTCGTAAAGTAATTAAATATTCAGCTTGAATCCTGATGAAGATAAACATACATTCATACCTGACCCACAATATAGGAACTATCTAGTTGGACGACATCTCGACGAGTACGTTAATAACACTGCTCGGCATTCTGATCTTTCTTTCTGCGTATTTTTCTAGTTCTGAAACAGGAATGATGTCGATTAATCGGTATCGTTTGAAGCACCTTGAAAATGAAAACCATAAAGGCGCGCTTCGTGTAACTAAATTACTCGCTCGTCCCGATAGGCTAATAGGCTTAATCCTAATAGGGAATAATCTAGTTAATATTGCTGCCGCCTCAGTTGCAACCATTTTATGCTTGCGATTATTCGGCGATGTGTGGGGTTTAGCTATTGCAAACTTCGGTTTAACTTTCGTGATCCTAATATTTGCTGAAGTCACCCCCAAAACTGTTGCCGCCCTATACCCTGAAAAAATCGCCTTTCCAAGTTCCATTATTCTGCTACCACTGATGTTCTTGTTATACCCCTTGGTGTATCTAATTAATGGCATTTGTAATGGTTTGTTAATGTTGTTACGAGTTAACCCCGTCAATAATGACGGTAAAAATTTGAGTCGTGAAGAATTACGCACTGTTGTCCATGAAGCTGGCGCTCTCATTCCTCAAAAACACCAAGAAATGCTAGTTGGTATACTCGACTTAGAAAAAGTAACTGCTGAAGATATTATGATCCCACGCAGTGAAATTGTATCCATAGATATCAATGATGAATGGAAAGATATACAGCGACAACTGGTGAATGCTCAACATACCCGTGTACTGTTATACAGAGACAGTATCGATGACGCTGTCGGTTTTGTTCACATGCGTGATGCTCTTCGACTCTTATCTAAAGATCAGTTTACCAAAGCGAGTTTGTTACGGGCGGTTAGAGAAATTTATTTCACACCAGAATCAACTCCTCTGCATACTTTAATGTACCAATTTCAAGCCGCCAAAGAACGAATAGGTTTAGTCGTGGATGAATATGGTGACATACAAGGCTTAGTGACACTTGAGGATATCTTGGAAGAGATCATTGGCGATTTCACCACCAGTATCGTGCCTGACCATTCCAAAGAAGCCAATATTCAACAAGATGGAAGCGTATTAGTTGATGGTAGTGCTAACTTGAGAGAGCTAAATAAAGAAATGGACTGGCACTTCCCTACAGAAGGCCCTAAAACCTTAAATGGGTTGATATTGGAGCATTTAGAAGATATCCCAGATGCGAATATTAGTGTGCGGATTTATGGTTATCCTTTAGAAATCATTGAAATTAAAGATAACATGGTGAAAACCGTGAGAGTCTTGCCAGCCTATTACAGTATCCCACCAGAAGACGAAACAACCTAAAGTGTCTTACCGTAAATAAACTTAAGTCTAAACATAGAGTGAATAATTTGGAAAAACTGCAAGTAATGTGGGTGTTAAGATTTCTTTTGGGCACGCTTAAGTAAGATCGTTTGTTTGATTTTTTCTACATTCTCATTGAGGTTTGCCAAACGCACGTAAATATTTTCCAACTCATCATCATGAGTTAGTTGCGATTGTTCCACGTGCTGTTGTAAAGCCTGCTGTAAATAAGCAGGTAAACTTTTACTAGACATAGGCCTCCCCTCACATTTTTATCGGAATAGAACGTAAAAACTGTAGGAATTTTCAGCAGAAATTAGCAGAAAACTATTCAGGGGTAAATGTTTTTACAATGTGTCCTTTGGACTCTTCAACATTATAATCGATACACACAATTGTGCCGGTAGAAAACATTCTCATCTCTTCTATTTCACACATCTCATCGACTAGGTAACTCACAAAAGGCATATGACTCACCAATAATAATCCAGTAACATTTTGATGTTCTTGCGCAAAATGGTCGATTGAAAAGTGCAGTGCTTGACAATTACCACTGGGCACTAAATCGGAGTTGGAGCGAATATCAGCAATTTTAGTCGCTAGATTCACTTGTTGAAATGTTTGCTGGGCTCTCAAAAATGGGCTCACCATAGCGTGGCTGAGTGATATTTTTGAGTCTTTAGCAAACAAATTTAGCCAGTCGCCACTTTGCTGAGCCTGAGAGATACCATAATCATTTAAAGGTCTTAATTGATCATTTTGCAAAGATGGTTCAGCTTCACCATGGCGCATCACAAAAATGTACATAATTGGTCCATATAACAAAATCTATCCACACTACTTTTGTGCGGATTATTACTGATATTAATATTGCCTGAATTCAATTTTATATAGTAGAGCCGAAAGACAATAAAAACGACCTGTTTTAGAGGATTATTTTGTAATTTAGCGAAAATGAGTTTTAATGGTAAGTTAACTTCTCAAATATGAAGATTTTAATTCAAGTTTAATCTTTAAGCGATGTCATTAAATAAGTTTTGTTTATTTGTGGTGTGTATTTTTACTATTTAATATTTTTAATAAACAAATTCCCCCAGTTTATTTAAAAAACTTTTTAATCAGTTATGCTTGTATCAAATTCCAAAAAAGGTGATTTAGTTGCAGCTAAGTACGAACGACAAAAGGACTTATTTACATATTACCCTTGCCAATGGTTTGCGGGTATTGTTAGTAAATGATATTGAATGTCGAAAATCCGCGGCAGCTGCCTGTATTCAAGCAGGACACTTTGATGATCCTAACCATATTCCTGGATTAGCCCATTTACTTGAACATATGTTATTTAATGGTAGTGAAACGTATCCAGATGCAGATAACTTAGATAAGTACCTTTCACCACACAGTGGCAGTGCAAATGCCTGGACCGGTACAGAGTTTTCCAACTACCATTTTGACGTAGAACACTCTCACTTTGTCGAAGGTCTGCAACGTTTTGCTGATATGCTATTTAAACCTTTGTTTACCCAAGCTGCAATTGAAAAAGAAATAAACGCCATTGATGCAGAGTTTAAACTTAAGATACATGATGATCTTCGACGTCTCTATCAAGTGCATAAAGAGACTTGTAATCCAGATCATCCTTTTAGCAAATTTTCTGTTGGTAACCAACAGACATTTTCGACACATTCGTTACAAACAATCCAAGATGCATTGATTGATTTGCATAACCGGCACTATATTGCCAACAATATGGCCCTGTGTATCGTCAGCAATATGACACTTGATGAACAAAAACGCTGTATTAAAGAGGTATTTTCAGCTTTCCCTTCTGGTGATGAGTTTAAGCGCCCTAATCTTCCCCCTTTGTACTTACCTGAACAGCTAGGCGTAAAAATAAATATTAATCCAATTAAGGATGCTCGCCGTTTAATCGTGAGTTTCGCCTTGCCAGATATGCAACTTTACAATGAATCAAAGCCATTGGAGTTTATCAGTCATTTGCTAGGTGATGAAGGAAACGGTAGCCTACTGAATCATTATAAACGATTGAACTGGGCAACAAATTTAAGTGCCGGCGGCGGGATAAATGGGAATGGCTTCAAAGACTTTAATGTTAATTTGCAGTTAACTAAATTTGGTGAAGATAATATTTCAGGAATACTGAATAGTTTATTTTACTATATTAAGCTAATTGCAGAACAGGGACTAGAAAAGTGGCGTGTTAAAGAAAAGGCTATTTTAGGGAAATTAGCCTTTGAACATATCGAAAATGCAAAACCTTTAGATGACGCAACGCAATTTTCCAATTTAATGTTCCATTATAAAGAAACGGAAATTTTATCAGGAGATTACTTGATTACGGATTATTCTTTTCATCCCATCAAGGCTTGCTTACTCCTTATGAGTCCAGAAAATATGCGTATGAAGTTAATCAGTAAGGATCTGCAAACAGATAAAATTACGCGTTGGTACGAAACCCCTTATGCAATTGAACCCATTGACCAACAATTATTAACTGCGTTGGCATCCCCTAGCGTTGTAGATGATCTTCATTTGCCCCTGCCAAACCCTTATATTACCGAGTCCTGTACGTTAGAAAGTATTAATCAAGAATACCTATTACCTAGCAAAATTTTGCATGATCAAAACTTACAGGTTTGGTTTGCTCAAGATGCGCAATTTAACCAACCAAAAGGTGATTGCTTTATTTCCTTCGATTGTGAAGCAGTCACTCAGGGTATAAAAGTATCGGCTTATAAACGGCTTTGGGTTGCACTTATGGTTGAGCATTTAAATGACCAATTCTATCATGCAGGCGTTGCCGGATTACATTACCATCTGTATGCACATCAAGGTGGCTTTTCTATCCACACTAATGGCTTTTCACACAACCAACTCGAACTTAGTTTAAATATTTTAAAGCAAGTCATGGCGGATGTTGATCTCCAACCTTTGTTCGAGCAGGTCAAACAGAAGCAATTAAAAAACCTGCAAAATTCGTTATTAAACAAGCCTATTAACCGGCTATTTGCAAGGCTGTCCGGTTTGATTCAACGCTTTACTTATGCTCCGTTGGAGTTATTGCCAATTATTGAAAGTGCTACTATAGAGGATATTTATTGGTTAAAAGCGGAGTTATTTAAAAATTACTCGGTGGAAGCCTTTGTTTTTGGCAACTGGACAACAGAACAGTCGATTCAATTTGCTAAAAGACTAAATGAAATGCCTAAACCTCGACTCTCTATGCCTCAAATAAAGAGAGAAGTGGTGGACTTGAAAAATGCTATCCATTATGAAAATCAAGTATCAAGTCAACACCCAGATTCAGCAGTGGTACTGTATCTTCAAACTCCTTCAGCAGAAACAAAAGACGTAGCGTTAACCATTCTAGTGGAGCAATTGCTGGCTTCCCCCTTCTTTCATGAAATACGCAACGAAAAACAAATTGGTTATCTAGTTGGAAGTGGTTATTTACCCCTCAATCAACACCCAGGAATGGTATTTTATGCTCAATCCCCAAACTTTAGTGCGAAACAAATATTGCTTGAAATCAAGCATTTCCTGTTTGAAATAACCTCAAGTATTGATGATTATCAAGAAGTTTGGTCCCACGTTAGAACAAGCGTTTCTAAACAACTAGAAGGCAGTGACACCAACCTTACAGCCAAAGCCCAAAAGTTCTGGCTTGCCATAGGAAACCAAGATCTTGAATTTAATTTACAAAAAGCCATTGCCGATGCACTGTTTGCATTAACTTTCGATGATATTAAAAACTTCTGTCAAAAGCTTATCGCCCCTGCTGATGTAGGTACACTGGTGCTTTTCTGCTGTGGAGATAAAAATGAAGTCGATGATATTCCTGCACAAGGCACAGTGATAAATGATTTAACGGCATTCAAACAACATGCCACCTATGTGGTCTAAATACCCATTCTCTAAAATAGGGAATTGAGTAAGTTAATTGTTTAGAATTTAGGTTTTAGTTCCTTACTTTATAACGCTTGCAATTCGTATTTTTAGAACGGTTTTTGAACGAAAGCGTAAATAATTGTTATTAATACGGTAAAGAAGTCACTCAGAACTTGTACAGTGCCCTTAATTTGGGCATATTACATTTTTAGATTCGTCAAATTGTTACTGCTTTGTATGAAAAAAATATTAATAATAAAACAAAATGCATTTGCGATAAGTGAACCTTCGATTTGAATCGATTATTTCAACCTGCTTGGCTAATTGCATTTACCCTGCTTTTGTCCTTCAGCCACACTAAATCCTATGCCAATGTAGCTGACATTCAGCTTCGTAACTTCTCGGTGCAACAAGGTCTGTCACAAAGCACAGTACTTGATATTATTGAAGACCAAGAAGGCTATATTTGGGTCGCCACAGTTAACGGCCTAAACCGTTTTAATGGTGTCGACTTCAAACAATATACGGTTAAATTACCTGACGGAAAGCAATTTCCAATCGAAATGATCCGTAAATTGTTTATTGATTCAGATAACAACCTTTGGTTTTCAAGTATTGGCGCTATTGCTAAATACTTACCGGAGAAAGACAGCTTTCAAGTTTATACTCAAAGTAACTCCAACCTAAAATCTCATAATTACTGGGCAATCGGTGAAACCACTGACGGTAAACTGCTTTTTTCTGGTGAAAAACAGCTGTATGAATATAACTCAAAAACGGATGATTTCACTGCCATTTCTTTCAGTAACGGGGAACAGTTAAATGACTCGGTACGAACTATCTATACCGAAGAAGATATTATTTGGTTAGGTACGGAAAGAAACGGCATATATGCCGTCGACCCCAAAACCAACAACCTCTACAACTTGGAACAACAAAACCCCTGGAATATTCACCTAGAAGCTAAAAATCTTTACGACATCGTAAAAATTGATGATCAATATTGGTTGGGCACAGCCATAGGCGCAATCGTCTTATCAGAAGATTATCAAGTCGTGTTGGAGCTAAATAGTACGCGAAATGACGATTTAAAAATTATTAACAATTTGGTACGCAGCATAGTACAAAGTGAAGATGGTAAAGTTTGGTTGGGTACTACAGACGGTATTAGTATCTATGATAGTGCCCAGGGAACGGTTTTTTCCATCGACCAAGATAACGGCCGTTATATAGGTTTAATTAATCCCTTTATAATAAAAGCCTATAAAGACAGCAATCATTCTATTTGGTTTGGTACGCACACTTCAGGGCTGTTCCAATATCACAAATTATTCTCTGCGATTAAACATTTCAAAATATTAAATGATGACTTACCTAGTATCAGTAACAGTGTTTGGGCGTTAGCTGATAATGGAAATAATACTATCTGGATTGCCGCATTAACTGGTGGAGTAAGCCTTTATAGTACTCAAACTGGTCAATTTAAGCGTTTTTTAGAAGACTCTACTACCCTTGTTTGGGATATTGAAATTGATGAGAATAAACGTTTATGGCTTGCTACTGACAGTGGTATTCACATCTACGAATATAAGAATGAAAACTTGACCCATGTGAAATCATTATTCTCAGGCACTTCGATAACTGAGTTAGAACCAATGCAGGAACACTTTTGGGTTAAAGATGTTAAGGAGCATTCGTTCTTAGTCGATGCAGTTGATTTGACTGAACCTTCTAGCGAAATTTCCTATAAAGGTTTAAATAGTGGTGTTATTGCACAGCTATTGTCAGATAGTCAAAATAATATTTGGCTAAAAACCGACGCTGGCATCTATGTTACCGACCAAAACTACGAGAGTTCTACACGCATATTATTGCAAAATAATTTAGACGAGTCTCAACCCATAGTTTATAACGTCCATGAAACTGCGGAAGCGTTTTGGGTATCTACAGGTAAACATGGCATTTTTAAACTTGATAAACAAAGCTATGCGCCCATCGAACAAATCCATCCTCGAGGTTATAACGTCAGCGGTATAGTGGTTAATTCAGTAATAGATAGTAAAAATCCGACATCAGTCTGGCAAAGTAATCAATCGGAAATTTGGCAAATATCTTTGGAAAATGGTGAATTACTTCAGTTAATCCCCAGACAAATATTGGATTACAACGACTTAAATCAAGGTGCAACCTTGATGACAGCCGAAGGTATGTTGTTTTATGGTGGTACGGATGGCTTCCATGTGTTCAATCCAGCAAAGTTAACCGACTTAACCTTCGGAAACATAGATAATTTACATAGCTTACCCCGTTTAGCCCCCCCTAAACTTACTGAGTTACGGATCCATAATAAACCAGTTGTTGTCGGTCAAGAAAATTCACCTTTGATTAAACCCTTGAGTTTAACCAACTCAATTTCGTTATCTTATGAAAGTATTCCCTTCGCTGTTTATTTCAATAACATCAATTCTTTGTATCAAGATGAAATAAACTACCGCTACAGGTTATTGGGCTGGCGAGATACGTGGATTGAAACAGGCAGCGATGAAAAGTTTGCATCTTTTTCCATTGAGACCTACGGAAACCATGTTTTTGAAGTACAAGGCCGTATTGGTAAAGGCCCATGGTCCGACTCAGCCAAACTGAACATAGAAATATCACCGCCATTCTGGTTTGATACTCCTGCTATGGCATTATATGGCATGTCTGCCATTTTGTTGCTGCTACTAATGTTAAGACAGTACAGACGCAAGCGCGCAGTGCAGATTGCCATTAAAGAAAGTGAAGAACGGTTAAAGCTTACGCTTTGGAGCAGTGGCGATGAACTTTGGGACTGGGATGTATACCGCGGCCAAGTATATAGAGCAAATACATGGGGTACCATGGACTTTCCTCAAGACGACATCCGCTCTAATAGTTCTTATCAGGCCAACATACACCCCAATGATATGCTGCGGGTACAGGATGCGTTAAAAACCCATATAAACAAAAAGTCAGATTATTTCCAAGTTACCTATCGGGCTCGCACATTCAAAGGGGATTGGGTTTGGATATTGGATAGAGGGATGATTGTAAAACGGGACAATAATGATCAGCCGATTAGGATGACTGGCACACTGAAAAACATCAGTCACCTTAAACAAGCTGAAGAACAATTAAAGCTTTACAAACGTTCTATAGAGACTATCTCCGATGGTGTGTTTATCACCGATACAAGCTTCCATTTTATTTCAGTTAATCAATCTTACTGTCAATACACTGGGGAAACTCGAGAACAAGCGTTGGCAAGTTACCTTAAATTTAACCAATACCCTGAAGCATTTACAGAAGAAGTGAAAAAAGCATTACGTCAAAAAGGCAATTGGAACGGTGAAGTTGAATCGACCAGAGCCAATGGCGAGCGTTATGAAATGGAATTGAATGTAGATGCCATTCATGGTGAAGATGGTAAAACCACTCATTATGTAGGTGTCTTCTCAGATATTACTTCTCGTAAAAGCACCGAAAAAGAGCTTCTCAAGTTAGCGAATACCGATCCTCTTACGGAAATGCCAAATCGTTCATTTTTCCAAGCCAGCCATCACAATTTAGTCCGCAAAGACGTACCCCATGCATTAGTTTGTTTAGACATGGACAACTTCAAAAAGATTAATGATTCGTTAGGCCACCAAACTGGCGATATTTTAATTAAGCAAATTGGTAAAAGACTGCAGAAAATTACTGGCAACAATGCCACATGTTACCGTTTAGGTGGAGATGAGTTCAGTATCCTAGTAGATCGCGAAGAAGATATGCAGCGCATAAACCATTATGCTCAACGTATTCTTGACCAAATGGCCCACCCGTTTCTGATCAACAAACAAGAGTTCGTGCTAGGCGCAAGTGTTGGTATTGCATTCTACCCTGAAGATGGTACTTCTACCCAAGAGCTTTTGAAAAACTCTGATACAGCCATGTATTTTGCTAAAAATGCTGGCGGAAATAAGTACCAATTCTTTAGTGGAGAAATGAATCAAAACGCCGTCCGTCAATTACAAATAGAAAACCTAATACGCTATGGCTTAAAAGATGATCTGTTTACTGTTTTCTATCAACCTAAGGTCGATATAGCCACGGGTAGACTTGTGAGTATGGAAGCCTTAGTACGTTTTGAACACCCCGATAAAGGTATAGTCAGCCCAGCACAATTTATTCCATTAGCGGAAGAAACGGGGCAAATAATTGATATTGGTGAGCAGGTGCTTCGCAAAGCATGTGAAGACACAAAACGTTGGGTTTCACAAGGCTTATTCACTGGCCGCGTTGCCGTGAACATCTCAGCGCGTCAATTTGAATTACCCGATCTTGATGATCGAATTTCGCGTATCTTACAAAAAGTGGGGTTGTCCCCCCTTCATTTGGAATGTGAGATAACGGAAGGTACGTTAATGCAAAATCCTGAACAAGCGCTACAGATGATGCAAAGATTACGTGAGAAAGGCATACACCTCGCTCTAGATGACTTTGGAACAGGCTATTCGTCTCTAGCCTACTTGAAAAAATTTCCCCTCAACACATTGAAAATTGATAAAGCCTTTATTGACGATATAGCCATTAGTAGTGTCGACAAACATATGACGGCAGCAATAATAAATATCGCACACAATTTAGGCTTAAAGGTGGTAGCTGAAGGTGTCGAGCAAGAAAAACAATTAGAAATCCTCAGTCTTTATGATTGTGAAATGCTGCAGGGGTATTTATTCAGTAAGCCCCTCAATGCAACTAAGTTTGAAAGATTATTAACCGAGAACGTCCATATGAGCCAATTTATCAGTAACCAATAAGCTAAAATAATCTTAAATTGGATAACGATAGACCTTTCAAAAGTACACTTCCCCCTGCCCCCCGGCAACTATTCGTCAAAATCTGGACGGCAAAATTTCGACATTTCAAATAAGCCAAACATCAACTACGTCCGAAATCAATATTTAGATCTGTTAAATCTAAAATAATTTAAATTTACACAACCATTTGATTTATATATATTATTTTTATATATAATAAAGAATATCGCGTTTGAGTCGGTAAAATATATCTACAAAAACTAAAGTTGGCATATTCCTCGCAGATATATAAATGATTGACAAAAAATTGTCAGTTAAAAATCTAAAAAAAATATATAAGTATCAAAGAGGAATTAAAAAATGTTAAAAGCTTATGCTGTAGCACTAATGCTAACAACTACCCCTACTAGCGCAAATTTAGATGGCGCTAATATAACTAACCAGCAAAAAACTGTATCAACGGCTTCAAACAAAGCCCTTAAGCCTGGTGGCGGTATTGGATTCGACGACAACAAGGCCCTTAAGCCTGGTGGCGGTATCGGATTCGATTCTCATAAAGCTCTTAAGCCTGGTGGCGGTATTGGTTTTTAAGTGCTAATGCATTGGAATTTATAATATGACATGGACAGTATTTAGAAAAAGAGAGGTTATCCTCTCTTTTTTTTTGCCAGCTTTACTTAAACCTGCAATAGAATATTATTAAAGCCTCGAGATTGACGCAAAGCGACTCGTTGAGAAACCGAAAACATAGGAAGTATCATTGGACCAAACATAAGCCCTGCAACAGCCCACTTTTTTGCAGGTAACGCAGTTTTGAATGCTTGGACATAATAATAGACGCTAAAAACCATAAAGCTTAATATCGCTAAAATCATCTTGCCTCCCGAGTGAAATTTTAATTACGTAAATTATACCCAAGCCAAATAACAAAACCAGACGTTTTAGTAATATCAAATAAAAAAGTCGAGCTAAGCCCGACTTTTAACATTTTAATTACATAAAACAAGCAATTAATTAAACTTTAAATTTATTAATCACTAGAAATTCGCAATGAATTCAATGACTCAATAGAATGTATCTTCATTTTCAGCCATCTCAACCAATTTAGTTGCCGGAGTATACTTATCACCAAGCTTAGTTTTGTAATGCTGTAAACGCTCCACAACCAATTTTGCACCGAGCTTATCCATATAGTGGAAGGGACCACCAAGAAATGGTGGAAACCCGATACCAAATATTGCACCAATATCTCCATCCCTTGGATTGCGGATAACTCCTTCTTGTAAACACATAACAGCTTCATTTAGCATCAACATTACGCAGCGCTCAGATATCTCTGCCCCACTCATGCTTTGCTCAGGTTTTATGCCAAGCAATTCATAAACGCTCTCATCCACTTCTTTACCTGGTTTTTTGCCTGAATAAGCATAGAAACCACGTTTGTTCTTTTTCCCTTTACGATCATCGGCAAGTACTTTATCAAACGCATCTGCTGATTTAAATCGGTCACCAAATTGAGCCATTAAAATAGGAATAATTTTAGTACCTACATCAATGCCAACTTCATCTAGTAACTTAACCGGTCCCACAGGAAAACCAAATTTCACTAGGGAATTATCAATATGCTCAATTGGCTCGCCTGCTAATAAAATATTAGCCGCTTCGTTCATGTAAGGCGCAAGAATACGATTAACGTAAAACCCTGCTCCATCTTTTACCACTATTGGGGTTTTACCCTGTTTGCGGGCCAATTCCACGGTAGTGGAAATGGTTTTATCTGAGGTCTTGTCATGAGCAATCACTTCCGCTAACGGCATTTTATCTACCGGAGAAAAGTAATGCAGACCAATAACTTGTCCAGGGCGAGATGCCTTCTCTGCAATTTGACCAATGGGAATAGAAGATGTGTTAGAAGCAAAAATTGTATTTTCATTACAGTTCTCTTCTACATCTTTCACCATTGCCTGTTTTAAGGCAAGATCTTCAAAAACCGCTTCAATAACCACATCGGTATCTTTAAATCCCGAGTAGTCGACACTTCCAGTTAACAACGACATTTGTTGTTGCATTTCTGACTTGCGCATAAACCTACGTTTGACCTTTTTATTCAAAAGATCAAAAGAGTATTTCATGGCATTGGCCACGCCCTCTGAACGTATATCTTTGATTCTAGCTGGTAAGCCAGCTTTGGTAGCAGTTACAAACGCAATACCACCGCCCATTAGTCCACCGCCTAGAATGCCAACCTTTTTCAACTGACCAGGTTCTACGCCACTCACGCCTGTTTCTTTTTTCATTTCAGTGGTCGCAAAAAAGATATTGCGCAACTGTTCAGATTCAGGGGTCATAACCAAATAAGCAAAATTCTTAGCTTCCACTGACATACCTGTATCTATGCCTTTATTGATGCCTGTTTCGATACAATCAATAATCAGTTCAGGTGCCGGATAATTGCCTTTGGTCTTACTTAAAGTTTGTTTTCTGGCTTGTTTGAAAAGTGTATTTCGACCCACAGGGGTTTTCTCTAAGAACTGACTGGTCAAATTCATTTTGAGCGGCTTACGCGATGGCTTTGACTTCAACGCCATTTCGGTCGCCACCTCCATCAGGATCGAATGTGGCACCATATCATCAACAATACCGTATTTAAGCCCCTGCTTAGCCCTTACAGGTGCACCTGTAAGCATCATTTTCATGGCTTGCTGAATACCTATCAAACGAGGTAAACGTTGAGTGCCACCGCTTCCAGGCAACAAACCTAATTGCACTTCTGGTAAACCCAACTGAGTTTTTTTATCGTCACTGCATACTCTGGAGTGACAAGCTAATGCTAACTCAAGGCCGCCGCCCAGTGCTGGTCCATGAATTGCTGCAACAAAATGAACCCGCATATTTTCAATACGCTGAAATATTTGCTGTCCACCGGTGGCAATCACTTCTACGTCATGAGCAGTTTCACATGACGCCAACATGCTAATGTCAGCTCCGGCAATGAAAGAGTTCTCTTTGCCGCTAACAACCACTACACCTTTAATTTTACTATTACTCTCGATTTCATCTAAGATCACGGAAATTTGCTCGCCAAATTCCATTTTTAGTGTGTTCATCGACTCACCTGGCACATCGATAGTTAAAATCGCTACACCATTATCTTGCACGTCCAGAGTGAAGGCGCTATTTGTTTGAGATGCTTCAGGCACTTGAGATTCTTCGCCTACTTGTGTTTCTTCAGTCTCTATATTCGCTTTTTCCACGGAATTCCCCTTACTCTGTTTCAACAATCATAGCGGCACCTAGTCCGCCAGCAGCACATGCAGTTACCAAACCGGCCCCACCGCCTTTGCGGTTAAGGTCGTTTAACATTTGGGTGATCATTCGCGTACCCGTTGCTGCAAATGGGTGCCCATAAGCAATAGAACTTCCCATTTGATTAAATTTATCCATATCGATTTCACCCGTTGCTTTGCTTCTACCAAGCTTTTGTTGGGCAAACTTGTCGCTGGCAAACATTTTAAGATTCGCCAAGGTTTGTGCTGCGAAGGCTTCGTGCATTTCGATTAAAGTTAGATCGTTTAGGGTCATTCCCGCTCTATCTAGAGCAATAGGTGACGCATACGACGGTCCCATTAGCATATCTTCCCACACGTCTATAGCAGCAAAAGCATAGCTGCGAATGTACCCTAAAGGTTTATAACCTAATTCTTTAGCGCGGCTTTCAGTCATCATAACGATGGCAGATGCTCCGTCAGTCAAAGGCGTAGCATTGGCAGCTGTCACTGTGCCGTGCTTCTTATCAAAAACAGGACGAAGCTTGGCGTAACCTTCTAAGGTTGAATCAAATCTCACGTTGTTATCTTTTTCCAACGCCCCTTTGTAAGGTTCTGCGTAAGCGGTCATCACTTCATCGGCTAAATTCCCATCATTCCAGCTTTTCGCTGCCAAGGAATGAGAACGATGAGCAAGAGCATCTTGATCTTGACGGGAAATATTATGGGTTTTTGCCATTTGCTCTGCAGTTTGTCCCATGGATAACCCCGTGGAATACTCAGCTACAGCAGGTGGAACAGGTAATAAGTCTTTAAAACCAAGCTTTTTAAATACATTCCATTTTTGACCAAGGGTCTTGGTTTTTTGCAAGTCAGTTAGTGCTCTAGCTAAGTTTTTAGAAACCCCAATTGGCGATACCGAAGTAGAATCCGCTCCCCCAGCAATACCAACGGCGATATTGCCTGCCATCATAGATTCAGCGATATTAACTGTGGCTTGAAAACTAGTGGCGCAAGCTCTTGAAACTGAATAGGCATCTGTATGCACATTCATTCCAGTACCTAGTACGACTTCTCGAGCAATGTTAGGCGCTTCAGGCATTTGTACAACTTGACCATATACCAATTGTTCCACTAAATTAGCGTCTAGGTTATTGCGAGTCATCATTTCATTAACGACTAACTTTCCTAAATCAACAGCGGGCACGCCATGAAAATAGGTCGCCATTTTCGCAAAAGGGGTGCGTAGACCCGCCACTATGGCAATCCTATCGCCACTGCGGGTAGTAACTGTTTGTTTTGCTGACATTGTTTGTCCTCATTTTTTTGCTAGCCAGAGTGGTCTGACCTGTAAAGTATAACGCAATTGTACAGAGTGTTAGATAAATTTCAAATTCTAGTTAACAAATTAACTTTTCGCATCGATTCCTGACTATTTATGCGATTTGTAACATTGTATTTCTAAAAGGGAACCTTATATAAAAAGATGTGTCAGTATGTAGCGCAAAATGCAGATAGCAATTATCACGTTTTATCCTTTTTCATCCTAGTTAGGACAAATTAATGGCAGTTGAACAATTCAAACGACTACAGGCGTACCTAGATTCGCAAGTCATCGGACAAAACAACCTAACCCACAATATTATGATTGCCTTATTGGCAAATGGACATTTACTGGTTGAAGGTCCTCCTGGACTAGCTAAAACCCGAGCGGTAAATGCATTAGCCCAAGGAATTGAAGGTGATTTTCATCGTGTTCAATTTACCCCAGATCTTCTTCCTGCCGATTTAACCGGTACTGATATTTATCGTCCTGAGACGGGAGAATTTGTTTTTCAAAAAGGGCCTTTGTTCCACAACCTAGTACTTGCAGATGAGATCAATCGTGCTCCAGCTAAAGTTCAATCGGCTTTGCTAGAAGCTATGGCAGAAAAGCAAATCACAGTAGGCAATAAAACCTATCCACTGTCCGACTTGTTCTTAGTAATGGCCACACAGAATCCAATTGAGCAAGAAGGAACCTACCCATTACCTGAAGCCCAACTTGACCGCTTCTTAATGCATTTAGAAATAGATTATCCCGGTGCAGAAACCGAGTTAGAAATTTTACGTTTAACGCGAGATGAAGCCCTCGGAAGCCAAAAAGCTAACGCAGATATAATGAATCAAGCAGATATTTTTGCCGCGCGCAAAGAGGTGCTGCAAATTCATTTAGATGAAGCCTTAGAAAACTATATTGTGGAATTAATCATAGCTACTCGTACACCGGAGAAATATGATCCGCAACTGGCTAAATGGATTGAGTTTGGGGCTAGTCCAAGGGCTACTATTTCCTTAGACAAGTGTGCTCGAGCACATGCTTGGTTGATGGGTCGAGAATTTGTAGGCCCAGACAATATTCGCGCAGTATTCCATAACGTATTACGCCATAGATTATTGCTCAGTTATGAAGCCGAAGCTGAAGGTATCGACGCAAATCAGCTTTTGGACCGTATTTTAACACTTGTTCCAGTACCATAGATTTTATCCTATGCAAGATGTATCAAACTGGTTGACTCGGTTGCATGCTGATGGTGTTTCCCTAAACATCAAAGAGTTATTGTATTACCAAAAAAAAACTAGCCTGCTTAATTTATCCCCCCGGAAAACGATTCAATCAAAGTTAGCGGGGAGCTATTTGGCAAAAACCAAAGGTCGCGGAATGGAATTTGATGAAGCTCGTCACTACCAACCCGGTGACGACATCAGAGCCATAGATTGGCGAGTTACGGCCCGTTCAGGTAAGACTCACACAAAGTTATACAGAGAAGAAAAAGAGCGACCCATTTTTATTTTGGCAGATCTTTCTCCTTCCATGCACTTTGGTACTCAACTTTTTTATAAATCTGTTCAGGCTGCCCATTTAGCGGCGCTAATTGCATGGTCAGCAACCAATCGTGGTGACAGGATTGGTGGTTTAGTGTTTAACCAACACCAACATCGAGAATTTAAACCACTGACACGAAAAAAAGCGGTTTTAGGCTTGCTGCATGGATTAATTGAGGTGCATCAGCCGAATAACCTGCAACCAGGCAACTTTCAGTTTTCTGATGCCTGTGCACGTATACGCAGACTAGTTCACCCAGGTAGTTTAGTGTTTGTTTTAAGTGATTTTCAAAACCTCAATGAGGGGGCAAAACAACACCTAAGTCGCATTTCAAGGCATAGTGAAGTGATTGCTTATTCGATAACTGATCCCTTTGAACATGCCTTACCTAAGGTAGCTAACGCCCAAACTGTTGAAATCACTGATGGGCTCGATCAGCAAACTTTAGTGTTAGGAGAAAAAAACGTTTCTCTGCAATATCAGCGTTCACATCAACAACAATATGAACAAATATCCCGTACATTGCAGCAATGTAAAACCCAATTATTAAACGTCAGTGCGGCTAGCCCCATTGAACAACAGTTGGTTGGAAATCGTGGAGAGAGCGCATGAATCCACTCGATCAATTAGCCGACATTCAGTTACCTCAAGATGTAAGTATTTGGCCTCTTGCTTGGGGATGGTGGGTGTCTGCAATTTTAGTTTTACTCATCTTAGTCAGTATTATTTATGGCACCCGACTCTACTTATTAAATCGAAAGGCGAAAAAGGCAGCCATTGCGGCGCTTTCGGCCATTGATTTGAGTCAGAAAAATGCGATTTCACAGATTAATATTGTGCTAAAACGTGCAGTGTTAAGTTACTTCCCAGAAGAACAAGTTGCCTCTTTACATGGGCCACAGTGGAGCGCATTTTTAACCAGTCATTTATCGCAAAAGCAACAACAGTATATGCAACAGAAGATTGAAGAATTGGTCGATTCGTTATATCAACAAAAAGCAGAAAAAGATCCTCAACAAGCTGCCCTGACCGCAAAAACATGGTTAACCTCTGCATTGCCACCAAAACGAAAATCAAAGGACGTAACGGCGATGAAGGAGGCTGCAAATGTTTGAGTTTGCTTGGTGGTGGGTACTATTTGCATTACCACTGCCGCTGTTAGCGCTGTTGCTACCTAAAAAGGACTCTCAGCAAGGGGCTGCGTTACGTGTACCTGCTTTGACTGACAATATCCAAACAAGTACTAAAAAAGTGGGTCCCAACCGAATAAATTTGATCCTCGCTATTTTAGCTTGGATAGCCTTAGTTGTTGCCGCAGCTCGTCCACAGTGGTTAGGCGAACCGGTGAATATTCCTTCAGAGGGACGGGATTTAATGCTAGCGGTTGACCTATCTGGCAGTATGAATCAAGAAGATATGGTAGTGAATGGTCGCCGCGTAAACCGTTTAATCATGATTAAAAGCGTATTAAGTGACTTTATTGAAAGACGTGTTGGCGACCGACTTGGTTTAATCTTGTTCGCAGATACAGCTTATTTACAAGCTCCCCTCACCTACGATAGAAAAACCGTCGAACAATTACTGTTAGAAAGTCAAATTGGTTTGGTAGGTGAACAAACCGCAATTGGCGATGCAATAGGACTTTCCATAAAACGTTTCGCTAGTAAGGAAGAGTCTAACAAAGTCATTATTTTATTGACCGATGGACAAAATACCGCCGGTAATATAACCCCTGCGCAAGCTAACGAATTGGCTATCAATAATGACGTCACAGTCTACACCATAGGTGTGGGCGCTGATTCGATGATTACCCAAGGGATTTTTGGCCAACGACAAACTAATCCTTCAAGAGATCTCGACGAGAAAATGCTAACTGAACTGGCAGAGTCCACTGGTGGACAATACTTTAGAGCCAAGGACACCCAATCTTTGCAACAAATTTACAGCATTTTAGATGCCTTAGAGCCCATCGAAAGAGAAAATCGACAGATGCGCCCACTACAAGCGCTTTATTTCTACCCATTAATGTTAGCGCTTATTTTAAGTTTTTTAATTGGTGTTAAAAGTGTTTTGCCATGGATAAAGCAGCGTCTGTTTGGGAGGCTACAATGATTGATTGGAATAGCTTTCATTTTTTAAGACCGGAATGGTTTTTTGCACTAATCCCCTTATTATTGTTGATAATTTTGTTGATGAACATTCATAGACGTCAATCTGGATGGCAATCTGTGGTGGCAAGCCATCTTTATCAGCATCTTATTTCAGAAAAAGGTAATAGCCAAAGACGTCCGCCTTTTACCCTAGTAGCATTGGGTTGGATTATTGCAGTTACCGCTTTAGCTGGACCGACTTGGGAGCGACTCCCACAACCCGTGTTTCAACTCAATGCGGGGAAGGTGGTAGTATTGGATATGTCCATGTCCATGCGTTCTGCGGACTTGAAGCCTGACAGGTTAACTCGAGCCAAATATAAAGCGATTGATTTAATAAATGAAATTGCAGAAGGTGATGTTGGTTTAGTGGCATATGCTGGCGATGCGTTTACCATCAGCCCATTGAGTTCTGACGCTCAAAATTTAACGACTTTACTGCCTAGCCTAACACCGGAGATCATGCCAGTTTCTGGCAGTGAGCCCTACCTTGGTCTTAAAATGGCCGCCGATTTGTTAAAAAATGCCGGTTTTCTAGAAGGTGAAATATTTTGGATCACCGACGGTGTCGAGGTTTCTCAGTTAGCTGAACTCAATAGTTATATTGAAATCCTGCCCTATCGCATTTCCATTTTAGGTGTGGGTTCGGCCCAAGGAGCGCCTATTCAATTGCTCGATGGCGACTTCTTGAAAGACGATCGGGGCGCAATTGTGGTGCCTAAGATGGATGCACAAATATTGTCAGGCTTAGCTCGCAAAAGTGGCGGTAAGTTTTATGCTATTTCAGCAAATGACAGTGATATTAAATATCTAACTCAGCAAAACCTAATTAATCGCGAAACCATGTCGAATAAAGATGACAGTGAACAGTTCGGCGATGAGTGGCAAGAAGCTGGCCCCTATTTGCTTTTACTTTTATTACCCATAGCGGCATTTGCATTTCGAAGAGGTTACGTCGCAATCTTTGTTGTTATGATGATGGGCAATGCTTTCACACCTCAACCAGCATTTGCTAAAGGGTGGCAAGATTGGTTTAAGAACAGTGACCAACGAGGATTAGAAGCCCTGCAAAACGAGCAGTATGAGCAGGCCGCAAATGAGTTTAAAAACCCAATGTGGCAAGGTGCCGCCCAGTACAAACAAGGAAACTATCAAGCAGCCTTAGATGCGTTCTCCCAAGCCGAAGGTCCCCAAGCCCTTTACAATCAAGGAAATACTTTAGCGCAACTTGGTGAACTCGATGAGGCCATAAAGCGATATGACGAAGTTCTTGAGCAGCAACCTGACCATGCTGACGCCTTGAAAAACAAAGAAATTCTTGAACAGTTAAAGGAGCAGCAAGAACAACAGGAGCAGGAGCAACAACAAGATCAACAAGGAGACGACTCTGAAAATCAACAGTCTGAAGATCAGCAATCGGAACAACAGGATGGTCAAGATCAGCAGTCTCAACAGGATCAACAAAGCCAAGAGCAGCAAAATCAAGATCAGCAATCCCAACAAGATCAACAGAATCAAGAGCAGCAACAGCAGTCACAGAACGAACAAGACTCCGAGCAAAATCAGCAAGATTCTCAACAAGAGGATGCTAAGCAAAATGATTCAGAGCAAGAAGCTCAAGCTGAACAGCAAAAAAGCGATGAAAAGCAACAAAACGAACAACAACAAACTGCAGAACAATTGCAACAAGCAGACGAACCAATGACGGATGAAGAGCGTGAAGAAATGCAGAGAATGCAAAACTTATTGAATCGTGTCCCCGATGATCCGTCCTTTTTATTAAAACGCAAAATGCAATTGGAAAATCAACAAAGACGTCGTCAACGTACGCCAAGCCAGTCGAAGAGGAATTGGTAACATGTTAGTTAAATTGTTAACCCGTAAAACCCTGTTATTTACCCTGTTGCTTTTTAGCTTAATAAAAGTAACTGCTGTATATGCTCAAGTAGATAGCGTGACCGCCAGCGTGGACAAAAACCCAGCAATGGCAGATGAATCTATTGTGTTATCAGTGGTTGCCTATGGCAGTGCTAACAACGCTGATTTTGACCCTAGTGTGTTAGAAGACGACTTTGTTGTGGGTCGAACCTCAGTGAGCACGCAAACTCGTGTGATTAATTTTGATACCACACGCTCGACTACCTGGACAACCATTTTAATCCCGCGCCAAGAAGGAACCTTTACAATTCCAGCCTTCGATGTGGGCGGTAAATCAACGCAACCTATAACCGTTAGAATTATTCCCGTTTCCGCAGCAAGTAATAATAAAGCTCGAGAAGCCTTTATCACTGCTGAAGTAGATGTTGGCCAACCTTATGTACAACAAATGGTGAAATATAAGGTAAAAATCCATCTAGCCACCAGTTTGCAGCGAGGAAGTTTGTCTGAACCTATTTTGGAAAACGCAGATATAAGTCTTATTGGAAAAGATAAAGATTATTCTGAAATTGTCGATGGCCAACGCTACCGCATAATCGAACGCAATTACGCCGTAATCCCGCAAACTAGTGGCCAAGTTAAAATTAAAGGCCCATTGTTCGAAGCAGAAATCATTGATCGTAGCCAAAATAGCTTTAGTTACTTTAATCAGACTCGTCCTATTAACCGCGTTGCTCCAGACGTTGTTTTAGATGTGCAACCTATCCCATCGGATTTCGACGGACATTGGTTACCCAGTGAGTTTGTGCAATTAAATGAAGAGTGGCAACCTGATTTATCACAAGCCACTGTAGGCGAGCCTATTACTCGAACCCTTACGTTATCTGTTTTGGGTGTTTCAGAACAACAATTACCGCAAATTTCAGGCCGTTATCCACCTGATTTTAAGGTTTATCCTGATCAAGCTACAACCGCCTCGGTTACTCGAGAAGATAATGTCATTGCTCAACGGGTAGAAAATATTGCAATCATTCCAAATCGCGCTGGAAATTTTGTTTTACCGCCAGTGAAAGTAGCCTGGTTTAATACCTTAACCAAACAAACCGAATACGCAGAATTACCAGCGCGCAGCATTGAAGTGGCGGCATCCACGACATCTACTCAAACCAACACTCTGCCTGAGACACCTACCCCAGTGTTGGAACCTCAGTCTCCTAGTAATTTGGATAATGACAGCAGCAGTCCATTGACTCCTAAGGTAATAACCGTAACCGAAAAATCCATTTGGAGTATTAGTAGTTGGGTTCTTCTTGTAGTTTGGCTGTTAACGCTAGTGCTTTGGTGGTTTACCCGCAAGCCTAGAACAGCTGCTCATTCAACGCCCCAAGAGTTGCATACCAGTGAGTTAGAGACTGAAAATTGGAAACAACTCAAATCTACATTGAAGGGACATAAATCGAGTGAAATTTACCCTGCATTTCTTAAATGGCAGTCCAGCTTAGCGGATTCTTATAACACAAAATTGTTCGATGAAAATGATATTTCAAGCTCAGAGTTGCAAGAAGAGCTGAAATCAATGTTCGCCAGTCAATATGCGCAAGGTGACAAAAATTGGAAAAGTGATACCCTAGCAGCCGTGTTAGCACGTTTACGTCAAAATATAATAAAAAATAAAAACAATTCGTCTTCGTTGCATCCTCTATATGCTTCCCAACGGGTTGTGACTTAACGCCAGGAAAAGTACATCATGAAAAATTTAAAACAATTTGTTCCATTAAGCCTGATTTCACTTGGACTCATTGCTTGCTCTGAACCGGCGCAAAACGTTACGCCAGATACGCAAACTCATGTTGAAAAACCACTCAATGAACAAGTTGAAGTCAGCGAGTCGGAAAAGCTTGCTACGTATTTCGCAGATATGTTCAAAGCAGATTTGAAACGCTCTCCTATGTCTCAAAGTTATTTAGGGTATAAATGGGACTACGGTAAGTGGGACGATATTTCTGACCATGCCGCAGATCAAGATGTAGCCATTTTGCAGGAACGATTAAAAGACTTAGAGGGCTTCGATAAAGAGCAACTTAATCAGCAAGAAAAAATGAGCTTAGAAATTGCTAAAGTCGATATTCAACGTCGTTTGGAAAATGATAAATATAGACATCATACCTATATAATGGATCAATTCCGCGCCTATCATACGGTGGTTCCTAGCTTTTTAGTGAATATCCACAGAGTCAAAGATGTTAAGGATGCTGAGGCGTATATTTCTCGCTTAGACAAAGTAGACGAACTTTTTGGGCAAGTAATAGAGCAACTTAAAATTAGACAAGAGTTAGGTGTTTTCCCACCGAAATGGTCTTACGATCAAATGATTCAAGCATCACAAAATGTGATTAGCGGAAACCCGTTTATTGAATCAGCAGAAGACTCCACCATTTGGAATGATTTTCAACAAAAATTGGAAGAGTTAGATATTTCTAACGCCGAAAAAACTGGCTTGAAAAAACAAGCTAGAGATGCGCTGCAGGAGTCTGTTTTACCGGCTTATCAAGCACTAATTGGCGAGTTGGAAATTCAACGAGAACTATCCCCAGAGGGTGATGGTGTTTGGCGCTTACCCGACGGTGACAAATGGTATGACAACCGTTTAGCTTGGTTTACGACAACGGATCTCTCTGCTCAAGAAGTTCACGATATCGGCCTTAAACATGTAGAGCGTATCCATACATTGATGCAAGAAATTATGGATAAAGTGAATTTTGAAGGTTCACTTCAAGAATTCTTCCACTTTATGCGCACCAGTGATCAATTCTATTACTCAAATGATGACACTGGCCGTGAGCAGTATTTAGCTGATGCCACTGCCCTCATCGATGTAATGAAAGACAAAATTCCAGAGTATTTTGGATTAATCCCTCAAGCAGACATGATTGTGAAACGTGTGGAACCCTTCCGCGAAAAATCTGCAGGTAAAGCATTTTATCAAAGTCCGTCAAAAGACGGCTCAAGACCGGGTAGCTACTACGCTAACTTATATAATATGAAAGATATGCCAACCTATCAGATGGAAGCTTTGGCTTATCATGAAGGTATTCCTGGACATCATATGCAACGAGCTATTGCTCAAGAATTAGATGGTATTCCTGAATTCCAAAAGTACGTATCTTTCACTGCGTATACTGAAGGTTGGGGATTATATTCCGAAGAATTAGCCAAAGATATGGGCTTCTATCAAGACCCTTATTCTGACTTTGGACGATTAGCTATGGAGCTTTGGAGAGCCTGCCGTCTAGTGGTGGATACCGGTATTCATTCGCAAAAATGGAGTCGTGAAAAAGCCATTCAATATCTTGTAGACAATACACCAAATCCTGAGGGTGATTCGGTTAAAGCAATTGAACGTTACATCGCTATGCCAGGCCAAGCCACCGCATATATGATTGGTAAGCTAAAAATCATGGAACTACGTGATTATGCTAAGCAAATATTAGGCGAAAAGTTCGATATTAGCGGATTTCATGACGAAATCTTAAAGGACGGTCCAGTCCCTCTTAATATATTAGAAGATAAGATAAAAGCTTGGGTAGATAGTCAGAAATAACTATACTGACTAAGCGAAGACATTTATTAGAAAATCCGGTCACCGCCGGATTTTTTATTGTCTATTACTTTATGAATAGTTAGGGTGATAGCCTAGATTTCATGCAATCATTTTTTAAATTTAATTCTTTTACTAATCATAAACTTAATAAAAAAGGTTTAAGAACTTATGTTTTTTCGAAAGCAATCTGCCAATGACTCGGTCTCTGATGATGTGGTAGCAAAACAAAAACGATACGAGGCACTGGTACATAGCCTTCATGCCGATATATTTCGGTATGCTTACTGGTTGGTAAAAGATAAAGCTGTAGCTGAAGATATTGTTCAGGAAACTTTTTTACGTGCTTGGAAATCGTTGGATTCACTTAAAGATGAAAAAGCTGCTAAGTCTTGGTTAATAACCATTCTTCGACGCGAAAATGCTAGAAGATTTGAACGTAAACAGTTTGATTTAGTCGACATGGATGATGTGACATTGGAAGGGGATAATTTGTCAAACGAATTAGAAATTGAGTATCAAGAACTCAGGTTACTAATGGCAGGTTTAAACGAAGAATACCGAGAACCCCTCATACTTCAGGTTATGTACGGTTATAGCGGAGACGAAATTGCTCAGCAATTAAACCTAAACAAAAATACAGTAATGACCCGATTATTTAGAGCCCGCAGTCAATTAAAGGAAGCTTTAGAGAAATCAAATAACAGTAGAGGTTATAAAAATGGATGATTTAACATTCCGTCGTACCATTTACGCAGACCCTAATTGTGCTGATGACGACGTAATACAGGCAGCGAAAGAAGATCCCCAGAAGCAACAATTTTGGGACGAGGTTAAACAGCTAGACGAATCTATTGCTAAAGCGGCTAGCATTTCTGTTCCAGATAACTTAGCTGAAAAGTTAATTTTAAGACAATCCACAGAAGTGGTTAAAACACAGCGAACTAAAAGTCGTATACATTTAGCAGTAGCGGCATCAGTAGCCTTTGTTATTGGTATTAGCGTTAGCCTGTTTCAACAACCAACAGGGATTGACTTAGGCGAGCATGCATTAGCCCACGTTACTCAAGAGGGAAATGGATATGCGCTGCAAGTCGATGGTGATTTCTCCTTAGATAATGTCAATGTTCAGTTGGCTAATCTTGGGGCAGAGTTCACTCAAAAAGTAGGCCGAATTTATTTTGCTAATTTTTGTGTATTCGACAATGTTCGCAGTTTCCATATGGTTTTGGAGTCTGAAGATGGTGAAAAGATAACGGTTTTTGTTGTGCCGCAAACTAACGATATGCATAGCAATGAAAACTTCTCTGGCAATCATTTGAAAGGCCAAATGTTTAGCAGCCATCAAGCTAACGTTATTGTCGTTGGTGAACACGGTAAGTCCGTAGGGAAAATGAAAGAGAAATTGCAAAAAACACTACGTTTTAGTGCTTAGTAATTTTTTGAAAACGTTTACTTAAAACTCATCAGCTGATGCTAACTTATATAGGTTAGCATCAGCTGACATTAAGCTAGCCCTACTCTCATCAGAATTGTTTCATCATTCTGTCATCATAATCATTAGCATTTAAAGATAAATTATATTGAGCGGCCATTGCATTGAGTTCAACTTGATGAATCGCTAACTCTTCCATGGTAATAGTATTATCATCGAGTTGCCAAAGTTGCCGAGAGCCTGCATAGCAGTATTGCAAAGTAATCAATGCATTCACATCTCCAGTTTGCGCTGCGGCCTTAATTTTCGTCATTTTACGATTAATTTTATTCAGTGCTTTTTTCAATTCCCAAACATAAACAACTTCAGTCATGAACTCATGAGTTCGGTATTTATTTAATAGCCAAGCAATGCTGATTGCGGTAATTAATACGCCGAGGAAATTCCAATGAAAATGACTGCCACGTTCATCAGGAAATAACAATATGAGCAGTTGAGAAATACCTAAACTGCCGGCAGCAAAGGTGATCACACAGGCAATAATAATTCGATTTAAGCGTTTACGATAAAGTGCTTTGTTAATATCTGTAAGGTGCATAATTAGCTGAGTACAACGTTAATAAATATTTTAATGTATGCAATTGTAACTAAGTTACTCTGTTAACTAAAAAGTATTTTATACTAGTTGCGAATAAATCTAATTTCGGTAAATAACGAAGGAAAAATCTCGTGAAGAAGATTACATATGTGTTATTGATAAGCTGTTGTTTTATGTTTAGTACATTTGCCTCTGAACAGGCACTCGATGTCCCCATACCGGAGCTGAAAAACTATCAGGTTAATAATACTAAAATGGTGAGCTCGGGGTTACCGACTAAACAACAATTACAACAGTTACAGAAGTTAGGTTTACACAATGTTGTTGATTTAATTCCCGGGGATAGAACAGAGCATCAAAGTTTAATCGATAGTATTCAATTGAATTATCATAACATTGCTGTTGAGTGGGAAAATCCCACCCTTGAGAATTTTCAAGAATACGTTTCAGTAATGCAAAGATTTAGGCAAAATGAAGGGGTAACCCTCACCCATTGCCGTGTCAATATGCGAGGCTCGGTTTTCACTTATTTATACCAGGTAACGCAACTACACATACCAGAAAAAGTTGCGCGCCAAGATATGTTAGCAATTTGGCAACCAAATGAGATTTGGTTAGGCTTTATTGACAAGGTTTTAACCACTTATGAATATCAAAATAAATTTAACAGGACAAAATAAATGAATGGCACTCAACGCTCGAATATCAAGATAGGCGCGAATGTGTCGATTGTTTTAAAACAAGATCAGCGCAGCGGTAATCTTACCCAAGGCATTGTTTCCGCCATACTCACTAAGTCACCTAACCACCCTCACGGCATTAAGGTGCGTCTGGAAGATGGTCAAGTTGGCAGAGTTAAGCAAATAGAGTCTTAACATCAACTCAACTTTAGGTTTAAAAACAGCTATTTGCTCAATTAAAAATCAAATAATTCAGACAAAAGCTATTTAAAAACGAGTGTGAGTGCTGTATAAACGCGCCATGAAAATTCCAAAACGTTTACAACCATTAGTCGAAGACGGACTTATTGATGAAGTGCTTTACCAGCTTATGAGCGGTAAAGAGGCGACTGTGTTTGTGGTAAAAAGTCAAGGCGAAATCCGTTGCGCCAAAGTATACAAAGAAGCAATGCAGCGTAGCTTTAAAAAAGCCGCGCAGTATCAAGAAGGCCGTAAAGTAAAAAATAGTCGTCGCGCTAGAGCCATGGAGAAAGGCTCTAAGTTTGGTAGAAAGCAACAAGAAGATGCATGGCAAAATGCCGAAGTAGACGCACTATTCACCCTTTCCAAAGCTGGCGTCCGCGTGCCCCAACCTTTCGGTTGTTATGATGGCGTGTTATTGATGGAACTCGTCACCGTTGATAATGGTGAAGTTGCCCCCCGTTTAAACGACGTTTCGATGTCTCAAGAACAAGCCCTAGAAGATCATGCTCAGGTCATGTTTTATGTGATGCTGATGTTATGTTCTGGTTTAGTCCACGGAGATTTATCGGAGTTCAATGTGTTGGTTGATGATTATGGCCCAGTGATCATTGACTTGCCTCAAGCGGTCAACGCAGCGGCGAATAATAATGCATTTAGTATGCTTCAGCGGGACGTACGTAATATGACAGAATATTACGGAGAGTTTGCCCCAGAGTTGCTTAACACACATTACGCCGAAGAAATGTGGGCATTATTTGAGGCTGGTGAATTGACTCCAGAGACCGAATTAACTGGACAGTTTGAGTTCGATCAAAGTGCAGCTGATGTGGATAATGTATTAGAAGAAATAAAAGCCGCGTTTGCTGAAGAAGAAGAACGCTTAGCACGTATTCGCGCCGCTAACAGCGATGAATAGGCCAAGCGTATACATACACCCGTTCTGTTTAATACCAATTTACCCACGAACTTTTTAATAACGCATATCATCTGGTATAGGCAGATTTTTACTAAGTGGTGCAGGACGTTTGCCTTTGCCGCTCTTGAAGGTTTTAACCTGATAAACATAAGCTAATACTTGGGCGACAGCCATAAATAATTTCTCTGGTATTTCGCTATTTGCCTCAGTGGTGTGGAATATCGCCCGTGCCAACGGTGGTGAAGAGATAATGGGAATACCATGTGCCCCTGCTATTTTACGAATATGCATGGCTAATTCATCAGCCCCTTTGGCAACCAAAATAGGCGCGGTAGCGCCGTTTTTATCGTATTTTAAAGCAACTGAAAAGTGCGTTGGGTTAGTAACAATGACATCGGCTTTTGGTACCTCTTGCATCATTCGTTTCGCCGCAGCTTGATATTGAAGTTTGCGAATTCGACTTTTTACTAGAGGGTCACCCTCAGAATTTTTGCGTTCATCTTTGACTTCTTGTTTGGTCATTTTCATTTGTTTGTCATGTTTCCAAGTCTGATAGGGGACATCAAAGGCCGCAATCGGAATTAACGCACAACATAAGAATAAAAATGCCCATGCCAATAGATCCATAGCGTGAAAAAGATTGCGTGGATATAACTCCATATCTAAATGCAATGCTTCATCTTGGAAAACCACGAAAGCGATATAAGCTGCAGATGCGACCACCACAAACTTAGCAATAGCTTTAAGCAACTCCACCAAACCATTAATACCAAACATCCGTTTAAAACCGGCCAATGGGTTAATTTTACTGGCTTTGGGTTTAGTTGATTGCCAAGTGAAATTATACCCACCTAAAGCGATACTACCGTAAATACCGGCAATCATAGCTATTATCAAAAAGAACAATACCGGAATGCTGATGGTTTCAAAGGCGTATCCCCATGCTTGAAACATATGGTTAAAATCGTAACTTTCATCTCTGGAAAGACTAAAGGTTCTCTGCATCACTTGATACAATGCACTGGCGATGCGTTCGCCAATTAACAAAAACGCGATAGCGCTTCCCACCAAGACCAAGGTGGTGGACAATTCACGGGATCGGGCAATCTGACCTTTTCTTCGGGTGTCGCCTTTCTTTTTTGCCGTGGGGTCTTCTGTTTTTTCGCTTGAATCAGCCATCTATGCTTTCCTCAATTCGCGCATACTTGCAGCAAATTACACATCAACTGTTGAGCTCTTTGCCATTGTAATTCGAAATGATGGGTGAAGTTATCCATGGTTAACCAGATAATTAATAAGCCCATAATTTGCGCGATGGCAAAACCAATACTAAAAATGTTCAATTGCGGCGCGGCCTTTGTCATTACACCGAACGCTAGGTTCACCAGTAATAAGGAGACAATAGGCGCTAAAGAAAGTGTTACCGCGGCAACAAACATCCAACTCGCCCAATGGGCAATTTCTTTAAACTGTTCAGGTTGAAACCAAGCTTCGCCAATGGGAAAAGCCTCAAAACTCATCACTACCATACGGATCATTGCCAAGTGACCGTCCAATGCCCAAAACAACAGGGTAGCTAAAATCAGATAGAACTGACCTACTGCTGGTACATTAATTCCATTAACAGGGTCAACAATTGAGGCAAAACCCAGACCGGTTTGCATTGCTACCACTTGCCCTGCGATTACAAAGGTATCGAGCATCATGGCTGAAATAAACCCAATTGCTAAACCAATAATTAATTGCTGTATAATCAATACAAAAGTACTGACAGAAAATATCTCAGAGATATCCACCGGCGGCACCACAGGCATGATTAAGAGGGTAAGAAAAAGCGTCAACAAAGTACGAATGGGAGTAGGAACCGTTTTCGCACTAATTCCCACCATCGCGGCAAACATACCAGAGATACGCATAAATGGCAGTAACATGTCTGCCATATAATCGGTAATGGTTGAAGCTGCAAATTCCAAAAAACTACCCCACGACTTCTGGTATTCGTTCAACCATGGTGAACGTAAAGTCCATTAGTTTTTGCACCAGCCAATGGCCTCCCCAACTCAAAACTAAGAGAGTCACAATCAAACGGGGTAAAAAACTCATGGTTTGTTCATTGATCGACGTTGCTGCTTGGAATACCGCAACAATCAGGCCCACGAATAAACTCGGTAAAATAATCGCCGAAACCAACAAAATAACCATTTGCAGAGCTTCTTTTAAAATTTCGACGAAGACTTCTGGTGACATAGTTTATCCTCCCTACCCTAAGCCAAAGCTTGTCGCTAAAGTGCCAAAAATCAGATTCCAACCATCGACTAACACAAATAGCATCAGCTTGAAGGGCAAAGACACTATCATCGGCGATAACATCATCATCCCCATTGCCATTAGGATGGATGCCACCACTAAATCTAAGATGAGAAAGGGAATAAACAGCATAAAACCTATTTGAAACGCAGTTTTTAACTCACTTGTCACAAACGCAGGGATCAACACGTTCATAGGCACTTCAGATGGGTCATCAAACTGGCCTTGCATATCGCCTAACTGAACAAAGGTCTCTAAATCTTTGATACGAGTCTGAGACAGCATAAAGGCGCGCATTGGCACTTTAGCCTGCTCGTATGCTTCTAAGGAGGTCATTTCTTCATTAAGATAGGGTTGCAAGGCATTTTCGTTGATCTGTTCAAATACCGGCGCCATGATAAACATTGATAAAAACAAACTCACACCAATCAATATTTGATTTGAAGGTGACTGCTGTAAACCTATGGCCTGACGCAAAATTGACAGTACAATAATAATTCGCGTAAACGAGGTCATCATCATCACAAAGGCAGGCAACAAGCTCAGTGCGGTCATTATTGCCAGCACTTGTAACGTCATAGTGTAATCTTGAGTACCGTCTGGATTTGTGGTGATGGTTAACGCATCCACACCAGGTGCCGCTAATGCGTCGGTAGGAGCCAATAAAATGGCACTTAACAATACAAGTAAATATTTAATCATTCTCTTGTCCACTTTTTTGCGGTTGGCTTTTATCAAAGTTAGGGTTAATTTTACCGGCAAGTGCTTGGGTTAACTTATCTTTAAAGCTCTCTGAAGTGGAACTAGAAGGTTTTTCTAAGGACTGCTCAAGCTTCGCTAAGTGATTGATATTTGTCGCAGTTACGCCAACTAAATGCTGCTCATTACCGACTTCGATAACCATAATGCGTTCTCGGGTGCCGGCCACCATAGATGCCACGACTTGAAGCTGACCATTTCCCGTAGCAGTGACATTAAACCGTCGCATTAGCAACGCCAACACCACAACAATCACAATAACCAATAATAATGATAGGAAAATTGACACTACTGAAGTAGGGTTTGAAAGGCTATCGACTTGCGCGAAAGCACTTTTAGAAAGGCTAAATAATGGGCTTAGAATAATCCAAACCCATGTTTTATATAAGTTTTTATTACCTAAGCTTTTTGATTCTCTCGATTTGACTAATAACATCCGTTAACCGAATCCCAAATTTATCGTTGACGACCACTACCTCTCCATGAGCAATCAACGTGCCATTTACTAACACATCAAGAGGTTCGCCTGCGACTCGGTCTAACTCAACAACGGATCCTTGGTTCAATTGTAATAAATTACGGATACTAATATGACTGCGTCCAACTTCCATAGAAATCGTAACAGGTATATCTAAAATGGTATCGAGTTTTTTCTTTTCTTTTTGGGTGATAGGCGCATCTTCCGATAATTCATCCAGTTCAGCTACCGACACGTCAGCTTCTTTATCGCCTGCGTTACCTTCTGCACCTTCCTCGTCAGCTTGTTCAGCCATGGCTGCAGCCCAGTCGTCCATTGCATCATCTTCACTCATTGTTCTTTACCTCGTTGTTGCAGACGTTCATAAGTCTTCCTCAAGTATAGAAAGCTCAGCATCACTGTCTATTCGGCGTCCGCCTTTCGTTAATAATTGCAATTCAGATTTAACTGAAGTGGGTCGTGGAATTTTCTCAGTAATTTTCACTGCTATATTGTCCCGAGAACGACCTAGTTTGGCTCTAAATGTAGGTAGGTCTTCAATTAAAACCGTAATTGTTTCAGGCATTTCAATGGGAATAATATCCCCAGCTTCAAAATTCATTAATCGTTGTAAGGAGATATCCACATCTAACATATGGGTTGAAACCGCCACTGTAACATCGAGAATTTCATCCCGAAGTGCTTTACTCCAGCGCAGATCCGTATCTTCCTTATCGCTTTGCACACCTGCATCTAGGAGCTCCCTAATGGGCTCTAACATGGAGTACGGCAAAGAAACGTGGAAATCACCACCACCGCCATCTAATTCGATATGGAAAGAACTAATGACCACCACTTCAGTTGGACTGACTATATTGGCCATTGCTGGGTTCACTTCTGAGTCTAAATACTCAAAAGAAACATCCATAACCGGAGCCCAAGCTTCTTTATAATCCTCAAATATCAACTTTAGTAACATTTGGGTTATACGGCGCTCTGTAGGGGTAAATTCGCGACCTTCAATTTTTGCATGATAACGACCATCACCACCAAAAAAGTTATCCACTAAAATGAAAACAAGACGTGCTTCCATAGTAATTAAACCAGTGCCTTTGAGTGGTCTGAAACGCACCATGTTTAAACTGGTAGGGACAAACAACGTATGAATGTATTCGCCAAACTTAATCATTTGAATACCGTTGATAGACACTTCTGCAGAACGACGCATCATATTAAACAAGCTCACCCGCATGTGCCTTGCAAATCGCTCATTAACAATTTCCAACGTGGGCATCCGACCACGCACAATGCGGTCTTGTGAAGAAAAGTCATACTCGATCATCGAACCATCGGTTTCGAGATCTTCGGTATCCTCTTCTTCAACATCATCAACGCCGTGAAGTAGCGCGTCAATTTCGTCTTGTGATAATAAATCGCTCAAAGTTTTGCTCGCTTAAATCAACATTTACCGATTATTGCATTACAAAGCCAGTGAAAAGTACTTGCTCTACCACTTCACTGCCGACTGTTTCATTTAATACTTTTTGTACTTCTCTGCCCGCTTGGTCTCTTAACGCTACCTTGCCAGCTTCAGTGACTAAATCATCTGCGTTTGAACTACTGAAAACCTTTAATAAGGTGCCTTCAATGAGCGGCACATGCATTTTTGCCATCTCTTCGTTGTCTGTTCCACGCACCATTAATTGCACTTTTATTTGTGCTAGACGGTCTTTCCCTTGTCCTGGAACGTTAAAAACAAACGGACGCGGCATTGCCACATACAAAGCAGTCCCTTTATTCGCAGAAGACATTGCAGCCCCATCATCTGACGCACCTTGTGACATTTCAGAGTCTGCAGTCATGTCAGGCTCATCTGAACTACCCATTAAAAAATATGCTGCGGCACCGCCACCGATTAAGATTACGGCTACGATGATTATGATAATCATCTTACCTTTGCCGCCCTCTTCCATTTGTAATTCTTCTTCTGCCATCGTCTTCTCAGTTATGTTTAGTGTGACTATTTGTGCATTGTAACAATAAATTGCGCTAACTAAACGATTCTAATCGCTCAATAACACTTCTATTACACAAAATAGTCTATTCCGCCTAATCTGCCATTAGAAATTCGCTGTTCAATAATCTGGGACTCTTCTGCCGGCATATTTTCGTCGCCCTGATTAGTGCCCACATATTCTGAATCTTGTTCACTGTTGCTACTACTTTCTTGCTGCACTGAAGACTGTCCAAGTTCAATACCTTGTTGTTCAAGGAGCTCTTTAAGTCTAGGCGTAGCTTGATCTAGCACATCTCTAGCTTGCTGTGATTGCACCACAATATTTACACTAGCTGTATCACCGGACATATTTAAGCGTACTTTCATTGCGCCCAAATCTGGCGGATCTAAACGGATCTCAGCTTGTAAATTGTTTTGATTCGCCATCCAACGGACCTTTTCCGTTAATTGCTGCAAACCTTCATTGCGGGTAATATTCACCGCCTTATCAAATTGAGCTATTTGCTGACCTTGTTTAGTCTGCAAATGTTGCGCCTGATTTACGTTTTCTTTAACTAAATTTCTTTCAGATACAAAGTTATGCTGTAACTGTTCTATTTTAGCGTTTAATTGACTAGTTAATTCTAAGCTTTGATTAAAACGTGTCACCGACTGATCTAACACTTCTGGCACTATTGGTACTAAATTGACTTTATTAGCCGCATCGTTAACCAATGCCGATAAGTCGATTGCAGGCTGATGCCCTTGCTTCATTTGTGCTTTTACTTCTTCAATTCCACTTTTCAACGCACTCACAAAGTCAGTTTTAAGATTTGTTTGGGAAGTATCAACTTGAGTAGTCGCTGATTTTAGATCTAGACGTTGGGCAAGGTTTGTCAATGCAGCATCGAGTTTTTCAGCTGGTAAATCAAGTAAAGCGGCAAGCTGCTTGTCTATCTGCTTGCTTGATAATTTTGTCTGTTGTGCCGTATTCGAGGCAATTTCTGCGGTTTGCGAGTTTAGTATTGTTTTGCCATCTTGTTGTAGTTCACTATTAACCGCTCCCTTTGGAGTGCTATCACTAGCATTAGCACTAGTATTAGCGACATGCAACATACTCAGCAGTAACTGCATATCTTCAATCACTGTATCTTGAGCTTCAACGTCTTCTAACGACATCATATTATTTGACATCGCTACAGCACCTGACTCTATGCTCAATGTTTCCCTTAGTTTATCCATAACCTTAGGATCAAGTTGTTCTAACAATTCGCCAATACGAGTAAGCAATTCATCGGCAGATTCTGCATCACCATTGGCACTGGTTTGTTCGGATGCATTAAGAGCACTTTGTAATTCAGTGACTAAGGTGGTTAAAGTATCTAGGGTGACGCTAGTTTCTTGCTCCACCGTAAGACTGCCGGCTTCCTCACTCACTTGGTCATTTATTTTTTGTTTATTCAGCTCGGCCTGTGGCTGATTTTGCGCAACATTTAACATCACCTCTGGATTATCAGCATCTATTTCAGGATCGACAATCAAGGTCTCTGCGGCAGCATCGGCACCTATCAATTCACTATTTTCTTTTTGCGAGAGTAAATCAAGCAAGGTTAAATCTGAATCCAAATCACCATCCACATCAGTTTGCTGATCTAGTATTTCATTGGCTATGTCTGTTTCACTATCAGCACTTTTATTCAATGTCGGTTCAACATTATCGGACGCTTTGGCGATACTTTTTTCTAACAAAGATAACCAATCAATCAACTTATCTTCGTCTACCGCTGCGTCTTCGGAAATTACCCCATCAAGTTGTTCGTGATTCTGGTTAATACTGTTAAGTGCACCTGCAACTAAGGTTTCATCCGCTATAGTAGTATTGTCTTGCAGTTGTTCAGCTTGCTCGTTAGAGATAATGGTGTCTTGCTCTGCTGCTCGCTCATCGCTGCTCTGCAATTTTGCCGTTTGCTCTTTTGTATCCGGTTTTGAAGTAATGTCTTTGCCGTTGCCTGTTAGCGGTTGATTAACATCTTGTTGGTCAGAAGCTAGACTGTCTTTATCACTCGATGGGTAAGCAACATCATCAGAGGTTTCATTAGGTGTCTGAGCTGAAGATTTTTGCTCTACAGGTTTAGCGTATTCTCGCGAATTATCTTTGCTCTTTTCTGTTAGCTCTGACTGTCGGCTCTGTTCAGCGGCGTTGGTATTTTCTTGAGCAATATAATTTTTACGAGGTTCATCAGGTTGGCCATACACCTTATCTGCTTGCTTTAAATACGAGCGAAACTCTAGCTGTTGACTAATATTGTTGCCAGAATAATCATTCACCTTAGTCATCAAGGCGGCAATTTCTGATTTAGTGGTGGCAATATCTTGCATCTTTAATTCCCGTTTCAGCATTGATTTATGGCTTAAATCAATCATCTTAGCTGGATACAGCAAAGAGTGTTCCAACACTGCAATTTTGCTGTTGGAAAAGGGCTTAAGAAACACACTTTATTGGTTGCGGATAAAACGTTGGGTGGAAAGTTCGTCCATAAATAACTGTTCAAGTTTATTATTCCTCACTTCTCGTGCCTGTCGCTTTTTATCTAACAACATTTCCACAGCTTTGCGTTTGCGCTGTTGGGCTAGCCAAAGGTCTCTTCGTTGCTCAGCAACTAAAACTGCCTGATTATGTACTTGCATTTGTTGCTGACAAGCTTTGTCTAACTTGCCGATAAATGAGTGTAACTTGTTAAATTTATCGATATTGAGTATGCCTGCACTTTTCATTTGCGTCTGACGTAAATAGTCCAAGCGGTAACCTTCCAAACTAGTCAACTTCTGCTTGTTCAACTCAGCATGCTGTTGTGCCAATTGAAAATCCTGGGCAAGACGATCTTCTTTGTCTTTTTCCCATCTGGCGACTAATTCTAACTGACGTTCTGCCATTAACCGTTACCTAAGCCCTTAGTTAAAGACAACATGGCTTCCATACATTCATCATAAGGTAAGATTTGTTTCATGCTTTGTTGCAAAAAGGTGTTGATGACAGGTTCAGCAGCGATGGCTAAATCCATTCTAGGATCGCTTCCTTTGGTATAGGCACCGATATTAATTAAGTCTTTGTTCTGTTGATAATTGGAATACACTTGCTTAATCCGACGACTGGCCATTAGGTGTTCTTCACTGACTACCATGGGCATAACACGACTAATTGAAGACTCAATATCGATGGCTGGATAGTGCCCGGATTCAGCTAAATTTCTAGAAAGTACAATATGCCCATCGAGAATCGCCCGTGCTGAATCAGCGATAGGATCTTGTAAATCATCCCCTTCGGTTAGTACCGTATAAAACGCAGTAATAGAACCTTGCCCCTCTTTACCGTTTCCGGCTCTTTCCACCAAAGCTGGCAGTCTGGCAAACACCGAGGGGGGATAGCCTTTGGTGGCGGGCGGTTCACCCACGGCTAAAGCAATTTCACGTTGCGCCATTGCATACCGTGTTAACGAATCAATTAGCAATAGTACGTTTAACCCTTTATCTTGAAAATATTCAGCTATTGCCACTGCGGTTTCACAGCCTTTGAGGCGCATAAGGGGGGATGTATCTGCTGGTGAGGCCACCACTACCGACTTTTGCCGTTCTTGATCGCCCAAAATATCTTGAATAAATTCTTTTACTTCTCGGCCACGTTCTCCCACCAAGCCAACCACTACTACATCTGCTGAGGTGCCGCGGGTCATCATACCTAACAGCACACTTTTTCCCACGCCACTGCCTGCAAACAAGCCCATACGCTGACCTTCACCCACGGTGATCATCGAGTTAATGGCTCTAACGCCCACATCTAAGGGATTCGAAATAGGTTTTCGAGATAATGGATTGATAGGTGGTTTACTTAGAGAAACGCGTTTTTCCGCTTTGATTGCTCCCAAACCGTCTAGGGGTTGGCCATTGCCGTCTACAACTCGTCCTAACAAAGACATACCGACAGGTAACCCTGGCTCACGGGAAAGAGGTTCCACTCGAGAACCTGGAACAATCCCTTTTACCGCTTCAGTGGGCATTAAATAGGTAATATTTTCGGCGAACCCAACGACTTCTGCTTCGATCTGTCCATCTACCGTTTGTACTAAACACTGGCTCCCCACAGGCATTTGACAGCCCACGGCTTCTAAGGTGAGGCCAATACCTCGAACTAGCTTTCCTGAAGCAACAATATGTGCCTCAGGGACTTGGCTTTGTAATGATTTAATTCGCTCGAGTAGTTTTTCCGACATCTTTTAGGACTCACTTTCGATATCACTTAGGCCTTGTTCACGCAAAAACTTATTGAGTACGTCTTTAACTCTTCGCTCAACAGAGGTGTCAACGGCATTTGTTTGTGTGCTGATATCGCATCCACCTCTAGACATATTTGGGTTTTCCACAAATACCCAAGCATTTTTTTCAATTTGTTCAGCCGTAAAACGCTCTTTAACCAATTCAATATCCTCAGGGTGCATATGTATTTGATATTGAGACTCGTGGACGGGAAGTGTTTTTAAACCTTCATTTAACGCATTAAATAGAATTTCTGGGTTAGTTTGTATTTCGGTTCGAATTACCGATTTTGCTAAAGAAACGGCCAATTTAACTAATTCAGACTGTAACTCTTCTTCTACTAAAGATACGGGCTGATGTAACTGTTCCATAAGTGTCTGCCAAGCCTCAATATGCGACTCAACTTGTTCTTTTCCCTGAGCTAAACCTTCTTCTAACCCTTGTGTTTGCCCTTGCTCTTTACCTTCTTCTAAACCTAGCTCTTTACCATCTGCATAACCGGCTTCATGACCTTCTTTCTTGCCTTGTTCAAAACCTTCTTTGTAAGCAGACTCGCGTATTTGCTCAATTTCTTCGGCAGTAGGCGGCAAAACCTTTTCGTCAACCTCTGGTGGTTCATACTTCCAGGTGCGCTTTCGATCAAAAACATTGGTTTTGGTGTCGGTATTTTCAAATGTTTCTTCTAAGATCGGCAATTCCCAAGCAGCGATATCATCGTCACTTAGGGTATGTTCATCAGTATCTTTTGCAGTCACATTTTTGTCCGTCACATTTTTATCCGTTTCATTAAAGCTAGCTAATTGAGAGTGGCTTTATAAGAACTCTTCGCCACCGCCGCCGCCAAGCATAATTTCGCCAGAATCAGCCAGTCTTCTAGCCACCGATAAAATTTCTTTTTGCGCAGTTTCGACTTCACTGATGCGAACCGGACCTAGGGCTTCTAAGTCATCAATTAACATTTCAGCGGCACGTTTAGACATGTTTTTGGTAATTTTGTTTTTCAGTTCATCATCAGCGCCTTTGATTGCTTTGAGTAATGAATCCTGTTGCACTTCACGCAGTATTGCTTGAATTGCACGATCATCCACATCCGCCAGGTTGTCAAAGACAAACATTAAGTCTTGGATCTGCTGACTCATTTCCTCGTCTTGTTCGCGTATCGCATCCATCAACTGGCCTTCGATATTGGTATCAAGATAATTCATGATATCCGCCGCTGACTTCAAGCCGCCCATTTTCGCTGCTTGTGTGCCCGCTTGACCGGCAAATTGTTTCTCCATAATTTCATTTAGTTCTTGCAAGGCAGCAGGCTGCACTTCTTCAAGATTAGCCACACGCATCATCAAGTCTAAACGCACTTTTTCAGGGAATTGTGCCAGTATTTCTGCCGATTGCTCAGCATCCAAATAGGACATGACTATGGTCTGAATTTGCGGGTGTTCGTTTCGAATGATACTGGCAACTTGTTTAGAATCCATCCATTTGAGGGAGTCGAGACCTTTAGCTCCGCTTCCCATTAGTATTTGGTCAATCAAGTTGGCCGCTTTATCTTCACCTAATGCTGCGGTTAAAGCGCGTTTCACGAAATCTTGGCTTTGGAAACCAATGGTACTGTAATTCTGTATTTCTTCGATAAAGTGTTTATGCACAGCGGTAATTTTAGGCTGGGTCATATCATCGATTTGCGCCATGGCTTGCCCTAAACGTTGTACTTGTTTGGGCTCTAAATGCTTAAGAATTTGCGCAGCATCCTCTTCTGATAAACTCAAAAGTAAAATAGCGGCTTTATCTACACCTTCTAATTTTCCAACGTCATAGCCGCTGGATTCTGGTAATTCTTCTTCAGGCATGTCTATTCCTACTCATCTTGCATTAACCAGCCTTTGACTACCTGAGCTGATAATTCAGGTTCATTGGCGACTAGAGCGCGAACCGCTTTTAATACATCTTCATCTTTGTGTAAATCAGGTAGCATCAAAGAACCATCAGCCGCAAAACCAACTTGTCCTTCATCAAACTCTTGAGACAACATACTAATAGTTTCATCTCCTAAGTCCAAAGCGCTATCAACATCAAAGTCGTCGCTTTCAGTGGTATCTTGAGGATTAATTAGTCGACTCAACATAGGTTTAACTAAAGCAAATATTAGTACGATAATAATAAGGGCACCAGCCGCTACTTTTACCGTTTGCGCAAACCATTCTTCTTTATAATAAGGGACTTCAACAGGTACAAAATCATTGTCACGACTAAATGGAATACTTACCACCTCTAAGGAGTCTCCTCGGGTGACATCAAACCCTATCCCACCTTGCAGTAAACGACGAATATTAAGCAGCTCTTGTTGCTCCCTTGGTGACGAGGACTGTGTGCCATCTTCCGCCACTTGGTTAACATAATCGACAGCAACAGACACGCTCAATCGTTTAATAAAGCCAGTCTGCTGTTTAGTATGACTAATTGTAGTATCTAATTCGTAATTGCGGGTTTCTTCTTTTGAATTTCTACCGGGTAAGGTTGTTTGTGAGTTACTACCAGTGGCATTTTCCGGGATGTTAGAGTCTAATGGAGGTTGATTGGTTAGGGCACCTGGAATACCAGCAATTGCGCCACCGACACTATTTTCCTCCACCAGCATCTCACTGCGTATAGCCGGCAAATCTGGGTTGTAACGGCGCTGGGTTTGTTCAACAGCGGTAAAGTCCATTGTTACATCCGCTTGTGCGGTGTAATTACCGAGTCCTAAAACCGGTATTAAGATAGAATCAATCTTTTCTAAGTACGCATTTTCCCGTTGTTTTTCTAATTCATATTCTTTTCTAGAACGAGCTGAAGCTGCATCTTGAGAGCCTGAATTAAGTAAACGACCATTGCTATCTGTTACTGTAACTCGACTTGGTTCCATGCCTTGCACCGCTGAACCGACGATATCAATAATGGCATCCACTTCTTCATTGGACAAACTAGAGCCACGCCCAGAGGTAACAACGACAGTGGCACTGGCTTTCTTCTCTCTTCGTGCAAAAACATTTTCGACCGGTAAAGCAAGGAGTACTTTAGCCCGTTTAACGCCATTTATTTCTTCAATGGTACGCGCAATTTGTTGTTCCCTAGCATGCTTTAAACGCTCTTTTTCAACTCGCTGAGAAACCCCAAACCCCATATCTTGCATGATAATTTCAGCACCGGTGTTTTCAGAGGAAGAAGAAAGACCTTGGCGAGTCATATTTAATTTGATCGCTTTATAGTCGCTTTCCAATACTTTGACAACGTTACCTTCAAGTATGTAGTCGGGGTAATTCTGATCAAGGTAATCGAGGGTTTCAATAAGTTCTTGGGTTTCCATTTTCCCCAAAGGACGGTAAGTAGGTTCTTGTGCCCAAATCACGATAAAAATCGCAATAGCGATACAGATCACTAGCGCAATCACTATGGTCACTTGACGCATAATGTCTACATTGCCTAATGCGTCCATAAAACCAGATTTATGCTCTAGTTCTGTGGAATCTGAATAATTGTCATTGTCACTAAGTGCAAGCTCAGTGCTAGTTGCCTCGGCCACGAGTTATCCTCTTGCTAAGTTAAACGGGCATGTTCATGATTTGTTTATATGCTTCTAGCACTTTGTTGCGTACCTGCACGGTAGCTTCAAAAGCAATGCCTGACTTCTCTTTGGTCAACATCACATCAGCAAGGCTCATATTGGGATCACCCATCTCAAATGCGATTTGTTTGTTTTTTGCATCGAGCTGCATATCGTTCACAGTGTTTATGGCCTGACCTAACATTTCGGCAAAGTTGTGTGAAGAAGGATTGGTGCCAGGAAGCTGCGCAACGTCCATTTGTGCGTTGGACGCCATTGCCTGCATTTCTTGATATAAAGATTGTGCTTTGATTTCCATGTGTCGCTCCGGTGGTCAAATCAATAGGCTTTGCGAATGTCAAAAAAAATGGCAAAGCATGAATTCTTTTACAGCTATAGCTTGACTAAGCAAACTCAATGCCAACCTTTTATATCTATAAATATCAATAAGTTATGGTGTTTGTCATTTTATTGACGGAGTGCCGTTTCCCCACGACTTAAGCCTGACTAAGCTGAGTAATGCTTTGAGATTTACCGGAGTAGGTTAACAGGAGGGTTTGAAGAGGTATGAACTCATCAAAAAAACTAAAAAAATAGCCGTTGGTTAACGGCTATTTTTGGGATATTAAATCACTAAGCAGGTAGTTCGATCCCCACTTCGCGCATACGAGCTAATTTGTATCTCAAGGTACGAGGACTAATGCCCAGTCGTTCGGCTACATCTTTGCGTCGACCGTTGCACGACTGCAAAGTGTCTAGAATGATTTGATGTTCTTGATGACGTAATTCACTGCCTAATTTACTATCATCTACCTCGGCTTGATTTCCTTGCTCAGCCACCATAGTTTGGCCAGTCTCAATTTCGATCATCAAATCATTGGCGTCAATCGTTTCACCATCAGATAAAATTAACGCGCGTTGGATCACATTTTCCAACTCTCGTACATTACCCGGCCAAACATGTTGCATTAATTTACTTCTAGCTGAAGCGGTTAAGCTCGGAGCAGGCTGATTACCGTTGTAATGCCTTTCTATCATGTGTTCAGCTAGGGGTACTATGTCCCCTGCTCGCTTATCCAATGGATGCCACATTAATGGGAAAACATTTAATCTGTAGTATAAATCCTCTCTGAATTTACCATCACTGACAACTTGTTTTAAATCACGGTTACTAGTGGCAATCACTCGCACATCTAATGCAATGGTTTTGCGGCCACCTAATCTTTCCACTTCTTTTTCTTGCAATACACGCAATAGTTTTGCCTGCAGTGCTAAATCCATTTCAGTAATTTCATCTAATAAAATACTGCCGCCTTGGGCCAATTCAAACTTACCCGGAGAGGCTTGCAATGCACCGGTAAAGGCGCCTTTTTCATAGCCAAACAAAGTCGCCTCTAACATATTCTCAGGAATGGCAGCACAATTAATAGCAACAAATGGCTGATCTTTGCGGCTAGACTGATCGTGAATATATCGCGCTAACACTTCCTTACCCGAACCACTAGGTCCTAAAACCATTACTGTTGCATCCGAGGTAGCGACTTTCTTCGCTAAATTAAGCAAGTTAATACTTGTTGGGTCGGCAGCAATAGGATTGCGGGATTCAACTTGTTGAGCTGGAGCATAACGTCCCACTAAATTTAGTAGTACTTCGGGACTAAATGGTTTTGATAAATAATCAGTTGCGCCATCGCGCATTGCTTGTACTGCATCATCAATTGTTGCATAAGCCGTCATCAATAAAGTCGGTAAGTTAGGGTATTTATTTTTAATACTGCGCAATAAGGTTAGGCCACTCATTTCGCCCATTTGAATATCACTTACGACCAAGTCGACTTTATGTGAACTTAGTTTGACCATCGCTTGTTCAGCCGAGTTTGCCTCTATAACCTCGTAACCACCTAGTAATAGGGTATCGACCAATGCCTCTCTTAACCCGGCATCATCTTCTACAATTAATATGCTGGTCTGACTCACGATTTCTCTCCCAAAGCCTGTTTAGTTGCTTGACTTGAATTAATAATAGGTAACATGAGGCTAAAACATGCTCCTGCGCCTGGCATATTTGACACAGTAACCGAGCCACCATGGGACTTAGCCACAGTTGCGACTACTGAAAGCCCTAAGCCTGTACCATGACTTTTTGAGGTATAAAAAGGCTCAAAAATGCGATTTAAACACTGTGTATCAACGCCCGGACCGTTATCTTGGATGTGCAAGCTCACCTGTTGACTGTCGTTCAAACAACTAATAGTTATTTGGCAATCTTCAGGCTGGACTTGAATCGCATTGTGAATAATATTTTGCAGTGCTCCCAAAAGCGCGGGTTTATTGCCTAATATTGTTAATTGTGGGTCAATATCTTTGACGATTAACTGGGCGTTAGCTTGTTGAACCATATTCTCTGAGGAAACCAATAATTCTGATATTAGCTCTGTTACAGAGATGTTTTGTACCACTTGCTCTTCACCACTTTTAGCAAACAACAACATGTCGTTTACCTGACCTTCTAAATCTTTCAACCTTAGCATGAGCTTTTCGCCAAAGCGCTCACGAGCACTATCACTAAGTTGATTGCTGGCTAAATTCGACGCGTACAATATCGCGGCAGATAGCGGCGTACGGATTTGATGAACAATAGATGCAACGGTTTTTCCTAAGGAAGACAAACGTTGCATGTGGCTAATTCGCTGCTGTAATTGTCTAGTTTCAGTCAAGTCAGTCAGCACGATAAGCTGACCTGGCTCGGCTGTTAACGGCGTAATGGATAATTTTACTTTTCGGCCATCATGCAAAGAGACCTCATGACCATCATCAGCTTGTGGTTTAAAAGAGCGGGCGATGATTTTTCGCCAAGCTTGGCCCTCTAACGGCTCACCTAATAAGGCTTTAGCTAAGGCATTGGCTTGTTTCACTTGCCCTTGTCCATTAATTACCACCACTCCGGCAGGCATAACCTGTAACAGGTGCTCAAGCCTAGTAGCTTGGCTTTTTAACTGCTCAAATTCTTGTTTGGACACTTCAGTAGTTGATGGGGTGTTTGATTGAGGTGCGACTGAATGTGAAGCACGATCACCTGAATGAGACGATGTTATAGAGCTAATTTCGCTCTGTTCGTCTGCATAGGATATGTTGAATGCACTGTCGAACGCCATAAAGTCCTCACGTCAAAAATATTACTCATGGTGAGTATTTAGCATATCCCATGCCAATTATTTTACCCTACATATCAATAGGTTAAACGAATTTAAACGGAGAATGGAACGTCAACAAAATGACGGGTGTGGATTTTAGTCTAAAAAACTTAGGAAACTAATTTAGGTAAAGATTAAACCCAACGGCTTTAGTCGCGGACAATAGCATATTTTCGCATCTTTTCAACAAGGGTGGTACGGCGCATACCTAGGGCTTCTGCTGCTCGAGCTACTACCCCATCTTGTTGGTCAAGGGCTTGATTGATCATGCTGATTTCAAGCTCTGATAAATATTCTTTTAGGTTCATACCGTCTGATGGCAATGCTGAATTGGTGTTCAATTCAGTGTTTTGATTAATCTCCTGACTACCATTGGAATCAGCAAATTCACTTTCATGGCTATCAGTGGATTCATCATCACTTGTGTCATTAAACAAAGCGATTATAGCTTCACGTTCCAATAACTCTTCAGGGTAATCAGGTTCAAAGTTGTCGCCATCGGTATATTGGTATTTAGAGGGTAAATCAGTTACGTCTACCACTTGATTGGGGTATAAAATCAATAATCTTTCGACTAGATTGGAAAGCTCACGCACATTGCCGGGCCAGAGGTGCTCCACCAGCGAATTAATCGCATTTTCGGTAAAACGCAATGACTTCTCATTTTCTTGCTCTAGTCGTGATACCAATTCTTGCAACAACAAGGGAATATCTTCTTTGCGCTCTCTTAATGCAGGGCTTTCAATGGGAAAAACATTCAAACGATAGTATAGATCTTCCCGAAAGGATCCTTCAGCGATCATATTTTCGAGTTCTCGGTGTGTAGCGGCCACAATACGAACATCACATTTAATGGGTTTATTGCCCCCTACTCGCTCATATTGACGCTCTTGTAAAACCCGCAGCAACTTAACTTGCATTTGCAAAGGCATATCGCCAATTTCATCTAAGAATAGCGTACCGCCTTCGGCTAATTCAAAACGACCTTTACGTGAATTGATAGCCCCAGTAAATGCGCCTTTTTCATGACCAAACAGCTCACTTTCGAGTAGTTCAGCTGGAATGGCACCACAATTTACAGGAATGAAAGGACCACTATTTCTATTTGACAAGAAATGTAGATTGCGAGCAATGACTTCTTTACCTGTGCCAGACTCGCCTAATACTAAAACATTCGCGTCAGAACTTGATACTTGCTCAATTAGGTGACGAACATTCTGAATTTCTTCGCTTTTCCCCACTAAACTACGGAATAATTTGGTTTTACTAGTATTCGTACTTTTGGCTGGCCGTTTACGTAAGTATTCTTGACATCGATGTAGCATCTGAGTCAAAACGGGATAGGTTACGGGCTCTTCTAGATGTCCGACAATATTAGCTCTAAATTCAGCATCTGTTTGTGCGTTGCCAATGACAATAAAGGGTTGGGCTGGAAATTTGCTTACCACATCATCAGTAAGCTCGGGCGAGTCGAAATCGATAATAACCGCTTCAAAGCTATCTTGTTTTTTCAACGCAGACATTGCTTCGGAAAAAGGAACCTGGGCACAACGTTCGCCTAAAAAAGACAAGATTGTTTTGAGATTATTGGCGCGCGACGTATGCCCGCTGATAATCAGAATTGTGCTCATCCTTTCCCCAACTTTGTTATTTTTATTTTTTGTATTCAAGGGTGTGTCAAATCCAAGTAAATGTTTGCCAAGCTTTTCTACTTTAAAATAGGTAATAACACATTACCTATTCGCGCAGTCTGTCTGCTCAAAGGTTAGCGTATATTTTTACTCATGTCAGCAACCTATAAAATGAAACTGAAACACACCTTGCGATTCTATCTTGATTTTAAACATTCGTTGTCGGATAGCAACTACCAATTTTTATGTTTATGAATAAAATCAGTAAATTGAACAAAATAAAGCAGCCTTAGCTGCTTTATTTTTGCTTACTCTATTTAAGTAAAACCCTTTGTGGGGAACTTAACTCAATAATGACAATACTTGTCCTTGCTGTTGATTCGCTTGAGATTGCACAGACAAAGATGCTTGGCTTTGAATTCCGCTAGCAATACTATCCGCTGTTGCTTGTGCATAATCGGTATCTTGCAAGCGACTTCTAGCAGCTGAAACATTCACATCAGTTTGGCTTAGATTACGTGCGGCACTAGCAAATTGATTTTGAGTCGCTCCTAAATCAGCTCTCGCCCCACCCACATATTCCAAAGCATTATCAGTAATTTCCAATGCTTCTTCAGCGCCTGCAGATGTCGACACGTCGATGTTTAACACATCATCAAGTTGAGCAGCCACATCTTGTGTGCCTACGCCTATGCGTTGCCCTGCGTTAGCTCCCACTTGAAAATCAATACTACCTTCTTCTGACAACAAGGGTTTTCCACCAAAATTGGTTTGCTCAATTGTCTGGGTAATGTTGCTTTGTAATTGAGAAATTTCCGATTGCAGCGCTTCGCGATCAGAATCACTAAGTATTCCATTGCCCGCTTGTACAGATAACTCACGAATTCGATTCACATCGGTATTAATCCCAGACAATCCGCCTTCGGCCACCTGAGATAAAGAGACTCCATCATAAGCATTGGAGATAGCTTGTCGATTCCCCTCTACTTGCGTGGTTAATCGATCAATGATCTGTTGCGCAGCAGAGTCATCGGCAGCACTATTAACTTGCTTACCTGAAGCCAGCTTTTCAAACAAGGTTTCTTGCTTTTGTTGTAACTGCTGTAAAATTGATGAATTGTTACTGGTATCAAGATTGATCATAAATCTTCTCCTCTTACACCTGTGGTTAAGGATAGCAAAATATCGCCGATAAAGTAAGCGACCGGCAATCAACTTAGGTGAAGCTAGGTATTGATATTCATAACTATGTATAATTATTCATCATAAAAGTATGATTCAATTAAACACAATTGACTCAGATACCACCAAAGGGTCACAATCATCCTAAGTACTAAATATCAATAAGTTAACGCTTTAACAGGAAAAACACGCCAGTGACTGCACTGGTCAATTTTAACGGGTTAGCTTGTGGCGCCATTAAAAATTAGAAACCATGCTTAAAAATATACGACTACACATCGAAAAAGATGAAGAAAAACAAAAAGAATTAGATCAAACGTTGGCTGCAACTATTGTTGATATGCAGCATACGAATATCAATAGTTTTACTCGAAACATTCCTTCATTGGTGCCAACGATTAAATCGACTTCATTACAAAACCATTCTTTATTTTGTAATAAGTATGGTGAAATCAATATTGTCGATTATGGTGTGGGCCGGACATTATATGGCTTCCATCCGTTACAGGAAATTACTCAACAGATTCAACGTTTCCAACAACACAGTCCTTGTATCTCGTTAACTGAAAACGCCACAACGCCAACTGTGACAGATGAACCAACAAAAGGCTCTTTAGATTTTCATACCCTTAATGCATTTCAAATTAGGCAACAGCAACACTCGTTGCCTGAAGAAATTGAATGTCTGGTGGTTTTAGGCTGTGGATTAGGTATGCACCTACCTCTTCTACTTAGCCAACATAAAATCAAAAACCTAGTGATTTATGAACCACAAATTCAATACTTCCAATGCTCAGCCTTAGCTATTGATTGGTCTGAAATTTTCGCTTTAGGGAAAAAGAATGGAACCGCAATTTTCTTACAAATAGAAAAAGATGGCCGCAACATTGTTGACGATATTCAACAATTACAAGAGCACGAGGGCATTGGTAAGTTTCGTATTTTCAAACACTATAACCATCCTATATTTGATGCCGTTTTTAATGAGCTATCACAACGTTCATGGTCTGATATTAAAAAAAACGGTTTTAAAATTAGTGAAACTGAAAACTATCTCACATACGTGCCGAGTTGGACACCAGAAATACAATTGCAACAATGTGCGCCAGTTTCGGAAAAACAACAAAGGTTCGAGAAAAACCTAAAGGCCTTCGAGAAGTACTATCCGGAAATTTACAAGCAGTTTAAAACATATACACCGGTTCACTGGTTACCCATTAAATCCCAAGAAGATGAAGTTAATTTATTAAATAAAGAAAACCTGACAACTTGGTATGGCGAATCCCCTATTCACGACTGCCAATTAAATTTTGATAACTTTTACTCTCAACCAAATAAAGATGGGTTAGTTTTAGGTTATACCGGAACTAAATTAGCCCATTACGAACATTATAAATTCGTAAAACAGACCGAAGACCTTTTAAAAGAAGCGGAGGATGAAATCGGCGAACTACCTAGTAAGGTAGCTTCGATTATTATGTTCGGTTTAGGGGTTGGTTACCAACTTGAGCGTTTATTAACAAACCATAAAGTTGAAAAACTATTTATTTGTGAGCCAAATTCCGACTTTTTCTATGCTTCACTATTTGCCATTGATTGGACCGCTATTTTCGAAAAAATTGATAAATCAGATGCACGCATTTACTTAAATATCGGCGACGATGGCACCAATTTATTTAGGGATTTATTAAGTCAATTCCACTCCATTGGCCCTTACATTTTAAACAATACCTACTTCTATCAAAGCTATTACAACTCATCATTAAATAGTGCTATTGGTCAACTGAGAGAACAGCTACAAGTTGTTATCTCCATGGGCGAATACTTTGATCATGCATACTATGGTATTGCTCATACTAAAGAAGGGATGAAACGCAAGATCCCACTATTGACCAGCAATCCTGCTGACAAGCTAAGTTACGATGACAAAGAAGTTCCAGTGTTTATTGTTGGCAATGGACCGTCGTTGGATAGTTCGATAGAAGCGATTAAAGAATGGAAAAGTCAGGCAATCGTTGTCAGTTGTGGGACCACATTGCAAGCTTTACATAGACATGGAATCACCCCTGATTTTCATGCGGAGATTGAACAAAACCGCAGTACTTTTGACTGGGCCGTACTAATAGGCGACTTAGAATACTTAAAACAAATAACACTTGTTTCATGCAATGGAATTCATCCAGATACTTGTGATTTGTACAAAGACGTATTAGTTGCTTTTAAAGAAGGTGAATCTTCCACTGTTTCAGCTTTAAATATATTAGGACGAGAGAACTACGGTGTTTTGCAAAACGCATTTCCCACTGTAAGCAATTTCGCCTGTGATTTATTTTGTGAACTTGGTTTCACAACCATATATTTATTAGGAGTAGATTTGGGTTTTGTTAACGTAAAGCACCACCACTCTAAATCATCAGGTTATTATTTAGAAGATGGGCTTGAAACATACGACTATGCTGAAAAAAACAATACTTCTTTAGTGGTCCCTGGTAATTTCAGAACTACCGTAAATACGAAACATGAATTTAAGGTTTCAAGACAAGTTATTGAACAAGTCACAGCGAAAAAATCCAAAGACCAAACATTTTATAACTGCAGTGATGGTGCGAAAATTAATGGCGCGTTGCCAATTAGGCTGGATAATTTATTAATTGTATCAACCAATGAACAGAAGGAACAGGCTATTAGTTCATTAATGACTCATGTGTTTTCAGCGAAAGACACTGACAAATACATTGAACGTTTTGAACAGGTCTACTCCCAAGGTTTACTAATTGAAGAGCTCGAAACCCTTGAAACGCTTTTAGAGAAAGAAGCCTCCAGTCAAGAAGATGTCTACCGCATCATAAACAAACAAAAGGAAATGCTATTTTCATCCTATAAGCAAGGACATTCTTTATTGTTTTATTATATGTACGGCACAATGAATTATGCGAATGCCGTACTTATTAAACTTCTCGAATCACCACAAAGCATAAATAAAGTACAAAAACTCTTTTTAGCAACATTAGCTAAAATAAAGTTAAAAGTATCAGTAAATACCAAAATATTTGACAATTCACATTTTAAAAACCATCTACGAGAAGTTAAGTTATTTAAACTCTTAACAAAGTCAAAAGTCATATTTATCGTGACAGATTGCGAAGAATTTAGAAGGTCTGCCCTAAAAGCAATGTCAAGACACTACTCTTGGATTGTAACTAAAGTCATTAACGTTAAGCATGGTTCATCAATCGAGGATATTAGAGGTATTGATAAAGACAGTTATGCAGTTATTTATTTAAAACCGAGTACACCTAAACAATATTTAGATATCTACATGAAACCTGCGAATCGAGATTACACAATGAGCAACCTTCACCGGGTGCAGTGTCTTCCTTGGGATGGCTTGCAACAAACATACATTAATTCAGCCTATTACTCAGCAAAACTCATAATTAAAGCATGTTTATGTGAACATAATGCCAAAATTGTTACTTTGAAATACTACCTTATTGAAAACACCCTCATCCCTAAACTTCCCGCGAGTGAGCATTCTAAAGATGAAGTAGCTTTTGACTTTACTGGGTATAACGTATTTTACGACTACACTGATTACCTCGATCAGAATAATAGCAACAATGGAGAACGCGGTTCTTTGATCTTTAACTTTGATTACGAAAGAGAGTTTTTTAGAGAATATATTTCCATTGACAAACAACGTGCAATTAAACATGAACTATAAATTAAATGAATTTGCACTGGTGAGTTTAGGTCGTTGCGGAACAACAATGTTTCAAAATATGATTAACAGCCATACTAAATTATATTTATCAGAAGAATGTCATTGGATGCGATACTTGACCGCTCCGGGCTTAGAGTACCACAGGTTTGCAGAAGTTGATGATTTAAGTATTAATAAAATTCCTTCCAACTCAAAATGGTGGGATGCAATAAAGTCTCTCAATTCATCTTTAATTATCGACAAAAAAAATAAAAAATGTGGTTTACAATATATTGGAAAATCAAATTTAAATACCCTTGAAACGCTATACAAAACCTACCCCAAATTACCAACAATAATACTAATTCGTGATCCTAGAGCCCTATTAAGTTCCTTATATAGAACGGGAATTGGTTACCCGTCTGCGGCTAATGACATGAAAAAGGTCATAGAAACTGTCAAGAGCTATACAGATAACATTCTAATTGTCAGATATGAAAGTTTTATTCTAGAACCTAAAAATTGTATTAGACGAATCTGTAAATTCTTAGACGTGGAATTTGAAGCAAAAATGCTTCTCTCTTTAACAGAGGTTGTTTCCCATGGAAGCAAGTCCGCTTTATCAAAACAAAAAAATGAGCTGTTGATAGACACTTTGCCGCCATCACAGCTCTTTCCTATTTGTAACCAAATTGAAGATATACAAGCACTTGATTATAAAATCGTGGAAAAAGAAATAGATATAATATCAAAAGAGGCACTACTGCCACACCATTTAACCTCTAAAGACTTAACTATAGACTTCAAAAGTACAAGAAGAGTAAACGGCATATTTACCACAAAAGCCAACGCTCGCTGCCTCGGAATCATCACTATTGATTCAAATATTAAAGGCATACAAATAAACACAAACGATCAAATTTTAAATCCAGCTATCTCTTTTTTTGATCACCATATATTTGACATAAGAAAAACTGAAACAAGCAACATTACTAAATTAAAACATAAAAACTTTAAAAACATAGTCAGCCTATTAGAAATATTTGAGTCAATAAGAAAAAAGCGTATTTACATTTACTCCGCGGGCACAGAAACAAATGAATTTATCGAAAGGTATAATTTTCTTAATCATTTAAATATTGTTGCCGTTGTCGACATGTCACCAAAGAATAAATTTTATATTCACAAAAGTTTCAGTAAAAAGATGATCGCATTGCCTCAAGTTGATGATTCTGGTAAAGAAATTTACTTAGTTACAACTCTTAAGCACAATAAGTCTGCAAAACGAAACTTATTGGAGTTAGGGGTCGATGAGGATAGGATTTTCACGGTCATATAATCTACGTCATTCAAATATCAACATTAATTACTAAACCTATTTACAATACCGATGTTATTGAATAGGGAATTCATAGATTCACGTAAACATAGGATATCCATTCAGGTTTTATTTAACCCTGTCGATAACTTATACATGTAATAAGGGGAAATAAATGCAGAAGGTTGAAAATGTCTACTAATTCACCGTCTAAAGACTATGTGTTTTCATCCGATGCCAACGGTAAGCTTAGCTTTAAAGGTGATTTTGATGAATACTATAAACATGAGCATGATCCTTGGGATCAATCTGCTACAGGTGAATCATCGGAGTATTACCTAAGTTCTAGAAATCGGTTAGCCAAACTGATAAGAGCTAAAAAACCATCTCAGGTTTTAGAGATTGGGTGTGGGCTAGGTTATGCTTGTGCTCACTTCAATTCACAATATGTTTCGAATTACTCTGGGTGGGACATCAGTGAAGAAGCCATCCGTAAAGCAAAAGAAAAATTTCCAAGTTTTACTTTTAACAGATGTGATATCACTACACCACTGACCTCGACTAAAAAGTATGATGTGGTCATACTCAATCAATTACTATGGTATATCCTTCCACAAATCGACCAAGTCATGGACAACTGTTCTCGTTTATTATCAGATAACGGTTTATTAATTGTCGCCAATGCTTTTGCCCGTGAACAAAAGTATGGAGTGGAATTTATTGACGGTTTTGGTGGCGCATTTAATTACTTTAACCTTTCGAAACATCAAGTTAAGTTAATCCAGTGTGAATACAATGATGAAGGGTTTAGAAATTTAGATGGCGTTTTTATTTTCAATAAAAAATAGCACACCCTAAATTGGTTCATGTAAAAATAAGGTACAAAATGTTAAACGAAGCCACAAAATCAAATTTGAGACGAAAATCAGTTTATATCGATGACGTACAAGTGATTGAGGATAAACCACTTTTTAGCTGGATCGATATTAATCCTACTGAGTTGTGCAATCGTAAATGTGTCTTTTGTCCCCGTGTTGATGAACAAGAATACCCAAATCAACATTTACACATGGACTTAAAACTAGCGCAACAAATTGCTGACGAATTACGCGCTTTAAAATATCAAGGGGTAGTCGTCTTTTCTGGTTTCGGTGAACCAATGATGCACCCAAAATTCACAAAATTGGTAGCCATTTTTAAGGATGTTTGTAGATTAGAAATGGTGACAAACGGCGACTTCCTCAATGAGAAAAAAATAACCCAACTTTCAGAAGCCGGCTTAGATTATTTTGTGGTTAGTATGTATGATGGCGAACATCAAATTGAAGAATTTAAGCAAAAGTTTAAAGCTTGTGGTTTAAGCCAAGACCGTTATATTTTGCGTGACCGCTGGCATAATGAAGAAGATAGTTTCGGACTTAAATTAACCAATAGAGCTGGCATGATAAATATAGGTGACCAAGCACCCATAGATATTAAACACCCCTGTTATTATACCGCCTACTCTTTAACGTTAGATTGGAATGGTGATGTTTTATTATGTATGCAAGATTGGAATCATAAAGTGAAGTTTGGTAATTTGACCAATCAATCTTTATTCAAAATCTGGAACTCTCCATACTACAATCAATTTAGGCGGAAATTGCTTAACGGCTCTAGAACTTGTGTTCCTTGTAGCGGATGCAATACAGATGGCACATTACATGGTCACGAACATGCTAAATTATGGCGGCCAATTATTAGCAAATGAGTAATCGAATGAACAATATTACTTTTGACAAAATACATACCCAGACAAAACAAAAAAAACTAATGGATATGATGCATTTATCTGCACTAGCCTGTCATCAAATTTACAATACAAATAATCCAGCAAGTGCTTGTCCTATATGCCAGAGTACCGAATTTTCATTCTACGTCGAAAAGTTTGGGTTTCGTTTAGATAAGTGTCATAAGTGTCAACAAATATTCTGTAACCCAATGCCAAATCGTGAGCAATTAAACTGTTATTATAATGGAGAAATGGGTGAGTTCGAAAATCAATTTTTTGAAGACTCCTTTGAAAATCGTATACCGATTTTTGATTATCGAATTAAGATCATTCAGCAATATTTGGATGCAGGAAATTTATTAGATATAGGCAGTGCTATCGGTATTTTTATTGAAGCATTAAACCGTGCTAACACCAAATTGAATATTAGTTGCTGCGAACCTAGTGAAGATGCGTGTGAAAGGTTACGTAAACGATTTCCTAAGGTCACCCTATTTAACGATTGGATGCAAAATCTCCCAAACACCGCTCAATACGATGGTATTTCTTTGTGGGATACCTTAGAGCATATTGATCAAATTGATACGTTTTGTACTAAATTATTTAACTTGTTGAAGCCAGGTGGATATTGGTTTTTCTCTACTCCCAATACTTCAAGCTTTGAATGGGAAATTGCTGGCAAAGATCATGTCCAGTTGCTTCCCCCTGGACACATAAATTTGTTTAATCCAAATAGTATTAAAATACTGCTTAATAAACATGATTTTGAATTAATTGAAATTCTTACACCAAACGGTTCGTTAGATGTTAGTTACATAGAAAAGTTACTTGCGAAATCCACCAAATACGACGTGAATATAGGAGCATTTCTTAAAGAAAAATTTAAAGATGCAGAGTTTAAAGATGGATTTATTCAATTAATTTCACAAACAAAAAATGCCGGTAATATGCTGGTAGTTGCACGGAAGCCAAAATAAAACATGAAAAAACCGTATCGTATAATCAACCCAGGTTATAGTCATCAGGCTAAGCAATTCATTCGTGCACACGGCAACTATTTATATGACTCAGACGACCGTCCTTTTATCGATATGGTTATGGGTGCAGGCTCCCTTATATTAGGCCATTCACACAACGCGGTTGTGGAAAAAATCAAACGGCAAAGCGAAAAAAGTTCATTATTCTTACAAAACAACCCTAACGTACAAGCCCTTAGCAATAAAGTTTCTCAACTAATTCCATCTGAACTAACCAATCATATTTATTGCAATACTGGAAGTGAAGCCACACAAAGGGCTATTAGACTTGCTCGGGCAGCTACAGGTAAAACACACATAGCCTCTTTTCAAGGTGGGTGGCATGGTATGAATGAATGGACGCTATTAGATGACGGTGGAAGATTTGGTCAATCAATTGTCAGAGCAGACAACGGGATCCCAAGCGTTGCGCTAGAATATTCTTTATTGCTTCCATACAATGACGATGCCGTTTGGGAAATTATTGATGATAATGCAACAAATTTAGCCGCTATTATAATTGAGCCAATTCAAGGCTCTAATCCGCAACCTAATATCTCCCCTTTTTTATCTAAACTTACAGAATACTGTCGAAAGTTAGGCATTTTAGTTATTTACGATGAAATAATCACAGGCTTTAGAGTAGCACCCGGTGGAGCTGCAGATCTAATGGACTTAAAGCCAGATATTGTAACTTATGGAAAAGTACTTGGCGGCGGACTCCCTCTTGGGTTAGTTGCCTTTAATAATCAAGTGTTTGTCAATACATTTGCTGACAAAAGCAAACAAATATTGACTGGTGGTACATTCTCAGCCAATCCAATATCTGCCGCAGCAGGTTTAGCTACGCTAGATCAATTAACCCCGCAAACTTATACAAAAATTAAACACTTAACAGATTTCTTTTTAACCAAGCTAAATCAGGCTTTTCAAGAGCACAAAATAAAATTCAATGCTGATGGTAGCGGTTCAATCAATAGAATTTATTTTACTGATCAAAAAATTAAAAACCGAAAACAACGAGATAGTTTTGAAATATCGGCGGAAAAACAAACCTCGTTTAGAACAGTGATGCTGCAACAGGGCGTTTTGTGGCCAACAAACGGTATTATTTGTATGCCAGCATCGCAAAATGAAAAATTGTTAACAGAGGTTATAGAAAAAATTATTTACGCCGCTAAAGCTATAGAGGCATAGGTGATGCAGCCGTTACACTTTAAGACAAAAGCTTATCGAGTTTATGCCCCATACCTTTTCAAGTTAAAGAGTTTTATTGCAAGTTCATTAGGCCACTTTTGGAGGTTAGACAAGCAGCAAACTCAAGAGCTTATAAATTATTATTGGGATCAGTACTTAGCAAAAAAGTTTTATCAAGAAGTACCTTATTACCCAGGTAAAAAATTAAATTTAAAAAATATTGAACGCTCCAGTGACACCATTTTTGTTCTTGGTTGTGGGGCAAGCATCAACGATTTAACCGAGAGTGATTGGGGAATCATTAATCGACATGACAGCATAGGCGTTAATTATTTTTATGCTCATGATTTTCGCCCGACTTATCATATGATTGAACTAGGCCAGTCCCCACTTTCATTGACTTGTGTAAACCAACATTTACTTAGTGATAAGTCACGTAGAAATGAATCAGTGTTTATGCAAATACGCCACATAATGCGCCGAAAGGAAGGTAAATTATGTGATGAAAATGGCAATTTATATTTGTACTCACCTTCGGTTCCTAAAAGTACATCTGTGAACTTAATAAAACGTATTATCAAAAAGTGGTATTCCAATAAAAACCACCTCCTCCACCATTCATCAACATTAGATTGCGCGATTCATTTCAGCTATCAAATGGGTTACAAAAATATTTATTTACTTGGAGTAGATTTAAATAACTCGAAATATTTTTGGGATCATCCTCCCTCTTTAAGCCAATCGTATATAGATATTAAAGCGGCAACGACTGACGATTACCTGCGAGGAAACTTTGATCCGACTCCAGAGGCTAAACATGCTACGGCACAAAAGAAAACGACAGAACGTTACAATGCTCTACCCATAATGGAATATCTTAGTTTAGTTGATGAACACATTATGAAAAAAAATAATATACGCTTTGCAACTTGCACCAACACCTCATTATTAAAAGACTACATTGATTATGTTGATTTAAAATCATTGAAATGAATAAAATTTATTTTCCAAACTAGCTACAATCACACAACTAACGGGATATCATCAACAATAGTATGTCTAGTGTTCGTTGGGTTTAAATTTGTAATCTCGATATAACCGCTTGACACTGCCAATCAATAAGCCCAATAAACCAGCCCATCCAGCCATCTCGTACAAAGCATTTTTCCAACTATAATTGTTTTTTGTGCGAGACCAATTACTAATACACCTTTTAGTTTGCGTAAAACACTTTTTCGTTTTTTTCACTAAATAAAACTTGAAGTTATGCAACGTAACCGGTTTATCCCAAATAAACCAAAAGTCTCTACCGATTTTGTAAGCTTTTTTCCATGCCCAAGATATGGTTTGTTTACGCAGAGGCACATAATGATAAATAATCATATTTCTGCTGAAGCCTAACCGTCCTCCATCAGCAGCAATTGCCCGTTGTGCAGCGACTTCCTCACCATAGCCCATAGCATTACCGTTCATTCCTAATTGAGCAGAAAAGCCTCCGATATCACGCAACAAATCTACTTTAAATGTACAATTTCCACCAGAAAAATAAGGCTCATTGACTTTTAATCGTTTTTCTTGCTCCTTAGGCATAAAAGTCGCGTTAGACTCATATGAAGTAAAGAACCAATCTTTTTTGCCAACGTAGTACCAAGGTAAGTACACTCCACCGAAAGCTTCATATTTATTTGATTCAATTAGACTAATATTGTTTTTTAACCAGTCTTTCGCAGGGTAAGCATCGTCATCGAGGAAAGATAACCAAGGTGACTGGCAATTTTTTACCGCATCATTTCGAGCGTAACTGAGTCCTTGAGTAGCACAAAACACGTATTTAATTGATGGATTGTTTTTCTGCAAATTAACAACTACATTGTAAGTGTCATCTGTAGAGTTATTATCGACGATTAACACTTCAAATTGACTATCAATTTGTGGTAACAAATGCTCTAGGCAAATAGACAAAAATTCGCTTCTATTAAATGTACAGATTGCGATCGTAAGCTTGGGAATGCTCAATAGTTTAACCCATAGTTTAGTGCCCTGTTAACGGTCAATTGCTGACCGAAGTTCTGCCGAGGCATGTTATTTTTTTTTACGACAAACATATACTTTTTCGTGTTCTATCAACCCATAACGGTTTTTATTTGCAGACATTGACTTATCCTTGCTCCAATCAAACACTTCGATACTTAAGCCTGCATTTTGTAATAATTCACTGTAATCTCGACCATATAACCTAACATGATCTTCTTGACCAAAATGAGCCAGACGTTGTTCATTGCTATTAATATTCGGATCATATCTCGTTTTCATTAAATTTCGAGCTAAAGGAACCTGTAAAATACTTATCCCTGTATCTTGTTTCATTACACGTTTAATTTCTGAAATCGCCATTTTATCTTCATGTACATGCTCTAAAACATGATTCGTGATTACGAAATCAAAAGCATTGTCACTAAATGGCAAGGCTCTGACATCCAAGAACACATCTGCTCTAGAGCCTTTAATATTAGCTCTAATATAATTTTGTTTGACACGATGAGCGAGAGTTTTCATCAACACAGGCTCAGGAGCAATATGCAATACTTTTTTATGTCCTTGCAAAATGTCCGTTTTGTTTTTTAAATAGAGGTAAATTAGACGTTCTCTATCCATAGAGCCGCAAACCAAACACTTGGCATTACTCCTATATCCTCCACCAACAATATCCATCTCCTCAAAGAGGGGCGACTTTAAACCTGCTGGCATGAAATTGCGTTGCGGCCTGCAACAAAACGGGCATATTCGATTCAGCCCCCAAACTTTTGTCCACCTTTTAAAACGCCGTATCTCTCTAGCTACTTCCATAACCTGTCATTACATCCGCTAAAATAATTCTTTTACTTACTATTGTGTATCGGCTAATGCTAAAAACATATGATTTTATTTTCTAGATATTGACTGTTTTCTAAAACGTTTTTCGTCATAACTTTTTCGTGTTTATCAGTAGCAAGAATTATGGCAGCGACTTGTTCAAATTCCACTTCTTTTAAATAGCTCATGGGTTTAATAGGCTTACCATTAATGGAGTCACGAAGAGGCGAACTATCTAAAAAACACACCACCTTTTTACCTAAGCTATCGTTAACTATTTGCCCATAATAGTTATCGCCATAAATAAAAATATGTCCATCTCTATTTGTCAACTTCCGCTTTAATTTTTTTAACCTTTGATTTATGGCGACAACTTTTCGCACGCCGTCCACAATTGCGTCTACCCCTTCTCTTTTCAAAAAGAGCAGCATAATCCAAAAATATGCCGAACGACAAAGTGCACTAAATATCCTTAACTCTTTAACAGCTTTAGGCAGCAAGGTTAATCGATGAAAATAACTTGCTGAACGCACGGAAAAAAACTCTTTTCTCTCTTTAAAAAAGTGGAGTGAATATTCAAAACTAATATTTTGGCCAACACTATCATGGTTAGATTTATGCCTAATACACAAGGCCTTGTCTATAAAATCAAACTGTATGCCTTTTTTTTCGAGCCTTAGGCAAAAATCCCAATCTTGATGACCTGAAAGTGAAGAGTCAAAAAGATTAGCAAGAGCTAGCTTTCGTAAAATAGTAATTGTTGATGTAGGGGCTCCAACACGCTGATTTCGAACGAAACAATATTCAGTATATCGTTCACAAGAAGCGATCCCGCTACTAGGAATAACCTTACCAGATGAAATTCGGCATTGGTGGTATACAAATTGTGTCGAGTTTTGTTTTGTGTAATGATAAATTGTTGATAACTTATTTTGAGTCCATTCATCGTCAGAATCTAACAGACAAATATATTGTCCTGTTGACGCTTTAATACCAACATTTCTAGCATAAGCTCCGTTGATATTTTTTTCATAACGAATTAATTGAATCTTACTATTACCAATATCATTTACCGTACGTGCAATGTCTTGAGCAAACTGGGGGGTAGAGCCGTCATCAACGACTATCACTTCAAAATCAGGAAAATCTTGTTGAATTACAGAAACTAAAGCCCTTTTAAGTGATGACACTCGGTTATACACCGGAATGATAATGGAAAAGTATGGTTTGTCCTTCATACCAATCTAATAAGGCCTTTTTGCTTTAGCAACTAGATGAATGTCATCTTGCACATAGATATTGATATCAACATAGCCATTTCTTTCCAATACGTATTGCATACGCCGTTTGTTATAGCCTGATTTATGTACATCCCAATAAGATTGATTATAATTCATTTGAGCTGGATTACATTCTCTTTGCCAGCCAAAGATACTAGCAAAGGCATGGCGGGCATCTGACCATTTTTCTTTTATTGTTTGTTCGTTCCATTCAGCCTTTAACCATTGCTCACAATGGTAATCCATATTGGGCACTATGATATGTAATAATCCACCGGGCATTAGAGCTTTAAACCAATCTTTAAGCGCACTTTCACCTTCCATTGCCGTCAGATGCTCAAACATATGCCGACTGTATATTTCATTGAACCCCTGACCATGCTGGCTGAGTTCCCACGCTTGGCAAATAAAGTCTATGCCTTCTATAGGCCTTATATCACTGTGTAAATACCCTTGTTTACGATCGTTGCCACAACCCAAATATACTTTTTTCATTTTTGTATCATTCCACAGTATTTAAATGAGAATACTTTTGTAAAACATGCAACAAGTTATCTCCATTATGACATACTTGCCTATCGACCATAGCAGCAAACAACTTATCTTTTTGATACTGATGCTTGGCCAAGATTGATGTTCCTTCAGTCTCCACATCAATTCCTGCTAAAGCTGCTTCATATAATGCACCTGATGTTACCCCATGGACACACGATGCCCGTCTTAGTAACGTTAAAAATGGCATATCCGAATGGGATTTACCTCTATAATCATATTGAGCTATATTGGGGTCTTTGGGGTGAGGTTTAAACATAATAACTTGATCTTGGGGATAAAAATTAACAATATAGTCAATAAACTCCTGCATACCTTTTTTAAACCGAGAGCATTTTACAATATTAGGATCATCAGGCACTTGTAAAGGCACTAATACATAATCATTAGCTACGTGTTCGAAATTAGCTAAAAAATTTTGTCGCACCTGATTTAACTTTTTTAGATGCTTAGGCTCAACCCAACTCAAATCATCTATCATCAAACTTGAATCTTGGCTTACCCCTAATTTATCTAAATAAAAATGCTCAGCTTGGGGGAAAAAACCATATTCCATATAGGTGATTTTTTTTGTAGAAAAAACATGGCGACCAATATCATACAAATCTCTTTGCCCACTAAATATGACGACATCTCGACAGTTTATGTATTGAGGATAATAATACAGAGTAAGCGGGCACAATGACGTTACCGCAAGGCCTTGCCTTTCAAAATAATCTCTAAATTGCCTCAATAAAGGCCCGTGTCTGGCAACTCCGCTGGCATGTTCAAGTAAAACAATACTCTGTTCTGGTGGTTTTTTATTGATATTTCTGAAATCAATAAAAGGATCGACCAATAAAATATCTTCTATTTGGCTATGATCAGTTTCTGCCAAACTTTTTAATTGATTATATTGATAATTTCCTATATCAGAACCAATTAAAACACAGCCTTTTGCCTCTTCTGGTAAAATCAATTGAGATGTAAAACAGGGTTTACCGAGCAGAATTCGATCTTTATATTCAATTACCGCAGATACACGTGACTGATGTTGTTGATAGATATCTTTTGCATAGCCCCCCGTGCCAAATAACATAAACGAATACTTACCTATTTGTTGCGGTGAAATAGGCTTTATTTTTTTTAGCAAGCTCAGTAAATTAGCAGAAAGCACAATTAGCCCTTTGTGATAGATTGTAAAATTCTTTTCTCTGCCTTGATATCAGCAAAACTAACTTCTTGTAGGTGAGCATAGTCTGTCAACTTGATATCTTTTTTCGGGGTTTCCCAATCACCATACTGAAACGTTAGATAAGCTTGATAATCAGCAGGCACTTGAACTTTTTCTCCCAGCCATTGAATAACAGAAAAGTCATTAAAGTGATGCTCAGGGGCATACCACATACCCATACTAGGCAAATGGATTGATTTACCATCTTGTTCTTTCCTGAAGGAAATGGACGTGGTAAAAACTAAGAGATCTTCTGAATCAGACGTGAATTTTAATAAAACAGAGGTGGTTAAATCATTACTATCTGTGACTTTTTCAATACGCCAATCTATTTCCGGGTTATTCTCAACGAAATTAACCACTAAAGATTCAATTTCTTCAGCGTTATTCTGCGGGGCAGCAAAATCGATATCATCATCCCACGGAATAATATCTTGATCACGAACTAAACCTAATAAAGTACCAAAATCAATGACTAAAGGAATTTTGTTGGCAACAGCTAAGCGATTTAGGCCTTTAATAATTTTTCGACCTAGTAATAAACTACCTTCACAATTAAAGGGTAACTCACTCTTTAATTGATTTTTTACGGGCAAAACAACTTTTTCTTCTGGCACATTAAACTCTTCTATTAATTGCGCCTTAACTGCCATTGCCCATTGGGTGGTAATTACAATTTCGTCGTAGTCTATATCACGCAAAGCTTGTGGTGCATAAACATTTAAATCAAAAATTACACGACCAACTTTGTGACTATCGTTGTCTAAAATCCCAACAAAATTTCGTTCTTTTCGTGTATTATCGATAAAGTACCCTGCGCCTGGTCCTGCACCAAATAAAAGAGTTTTGACTTTCATTATGACTTATCTTCCTCTGCTATTTTTTGGCTACACATTAGTATTTTTGAAATGAGAGCACTATCAACTGGAATAATAAAATTGGCTGTTCGGCTTTGGTTAAACTCGAGTTTCGCTAAGTCTTGAACTTCAGCCCAATTAACCATAGGGGCTAACTCTTGATTAAAATCTATGGTGGTTAACAGTCTTGTTATTTTGGGCTTTAAGCTCATCGGTAAATTTAATTCGTGTTCACCAACTACTTCTAATATTGCTAACAAACTAAAACTGCATGCTAAACCATGGGGCACACCATACTGTAAAGTAAGTGGATACGAAATTGCATGGGCAAGGGCCGTTTTAGTCGTGGATATTGCTAATCCAGCAAGCGTAGCCGCACTTTGTAGGTTTTTTCTCCCATCAATATCAGTCGAATTATTCAACACCCTAGGTAGTGCATCACATATCAACTCAATTGCACGAATAGCAGTCTCTTGGCTTAATTGAGTCTTATTTTTATTCCATAAAGATTCTAAGGAGTGAGACAATGCATCTAACGCAGGATAAAGCGTCTCAGAATAAGGTAAAGTCAGCGTTAAGTTAGGATCTAAAATTGCTGTTGTGGGTGTTATCCCATAGAGGGAATGTTTAGCGTTAACTTCTCCTTCCCAAACCGTTGCAAATGGCGTTACTTCCGCCCCCGTTCCTGACGTTGTAGGAATAGCAATAAGATTAATTTGGCATACTAAATCACTTCGAGTTAATAATTGCCCTAGCGATTGCTTTTTATAACTAACTAGCGCAGCAAACACCTTGGCTGTATCAATCGCACTGCCGCCCCCCAAAGCTACTATGGTAGAAATATCTTCATGGGCGAATGCAGAATAACTGTTTTCCAAAAAGGTTTTTTCAGGATTGGGCGTTACGTCATCAAAAACACGCACTCTATTGGCACTAACGGTATTAATAATTTGTGATACTAAGCCTCTTTTAGTAAACCCTTTACTGGTAACCAACAGAATAGTCCCAGTGCAAATAAGTTCAGGTAACTGCGCCAAGAAGTCGTTGGTTTCGATAATATTCACATCTGAATATTGTGCGAAAAGAGCTGTCATTTTTCACTGCCAACGTGTTGCATAAAAGCTTCTTTGTTTTCAATGGGGCTGCTGGTTGGCCGACCTAAATCATCTCTTGAACCTTGGGATATTTTAATCTCTATTAAAACTGGGCCAGTATTAAAGGTTAAACTTGACCAAATAGAAGCAATAGAATGCTCATCTGATGCACAATAATAAGCCTTATATCCACTGGCTTTAGCCAGCATTTCCATGTCAATCTCACCTGCTACTGTGGGTTGCCCTCCCACTGACTCGTGACTCTGATTGTTCAGTACAATGTGCACTAAATTGCTACTGGAATGCTGCCCGATAATAGGCAAGGCTCCTAAATGCATCAACATTGAACCATCGCCATCGATTGCAATCACTCGTTTTTCGGGTGCGCTCAGTGCCACTCCCATTGCTATAGAAGAGGTGTGCCCCATGCCACCTACGGTTAAAAAATCGCAAGCTGATTCGTTGCGTTTTTTTCTTAGTTCAAATACCTCACGGGAAGTTTTACCAGTGGTCGAAATAACAACATCATTTGCATCAAATACCTGCAATAAACTAGTCAGCGCATCTTCGCGTTTTAATCTATATAAACTGGATTTAGACTCCGCAGTGATAGGTTTACTAAACGTGTTTTTTCTAACCAGAATAGCAACAGCTCTGCTTTCGTGAGTCATTTGCTCTAAAAGGCCAGGTAAAACCGAGTCTATATCCGATTGACTGTCAATAATAACAAAGGGAATACCCAAGATTTCTAATTGTTGTTCCGTTACTCGCCCCTGTTTAACATGCTGCGGTTCATCACTGACTCCTGGTTCGCCACGCCAGCCTATGATCAACAACATTGGGATACTATAAACTTCAGGATCAACTAACGAAGCAAGTGGATTAACGGCATTGCCAATGCCTGAATTTTGCATATAAACGGCTGCTGGAGCACCACTGCCTAAATACCGCCCCATCGCAAGTCCAATAGCGTTACCTTCATTGGCTGTAATAATATGCTGCTCCTGCGATAAATTTTCGTCTATGTAAGCACACAAGTTTTTTAAAAGTGAATCAGGGACACCACAATAAAACTCAATTCCGAATTTAGTTAGCTGGTCACAAAAACCTTTTGGGTTAATCATTACTTACCACCGGGAATTAACTCTAATATGGTTTTTATAGGCATCATTTTATCATCCACTTCAGCGGAACGACCATTAGTTAGAATGGAGGTGGCGGTATCAACCATAGCCGGATAGGCACTGCGTAACAGTTGATTAGCATAAATAACAATGTTTGCACCTTTGGCAGCTAACTCAGACTCATAGACACTATTGTAACTAGATGGCACCACGACTAAGGTCTTTTTATTTTTCAGTTGCGCATAACGGTCACAAAACTCGAAAATTTCGTCTGGTGATTTATTACGACTATGGATCATGATGCCATCAGCTCCAGCATCTAGGAATGCCTCAGCTCTTTGTATTGCATCATCAATACCTTTTTCTAATATCAAACTTTCAATTCTGGCAATGATCATAAAATCATTGGTTGCTTGAGCCTGCTTGCCAGCCTGAATTTTCAGGCTAAAGTTTTCAATACTATCTTGTGTTTGTGCCACTTCGGTGCCAAACAATGAATTTTTCTTCAATCCAGTTTTATCTTCAATTATTACCGCTGAAACCCCTAGGCGCTCTAAGGTTTTTACGGTGAAAACGAAATGCTCTGTTTTACCACCAGTATCACCATCGTAAATGATTGGCTTAGTTGTCACTTCTAATACTTCATTCAACGTATTCATCCGCGACGAAACGTCAACGGCTTCAATATCAGGCTTGCCCTTAGCTGTTGAGTCAGTCAGGCTACTACCCCACATACCATCAAACTCTTGAGGGCCTTTATCAGTGGTGACTTTCACATTTTCAATAATTAAACCCGATAAGGCATTATGAATATCCAAAAATCGTAATAATGGTTTGGCTGAGAGTAAACGTTTCAATGATTTCAAACGAATCTGCGGTGTTGTTCCAATTTCTTTCATGGCTTTATGCAGTGCCGTAGAAGAAATGCCTTGAGTATAAGGGACTTCAACCAATTCACCTTGCCATTGCGCTAAACAATCAATCACACTTTGACGAACTTTTTTCTGCACTCCTTGTTGCCAATCATCACCATGGACGACATAGTCAGGCTTATACTTTTCTAAGTTAGGAACGTAATCTAAAGTTGTTTGTGGTACAACCCGAGCAACTCCTTTAATATTTTGAATCACTTGCTCGCGCTGCTCAAACGTCATGAAAGGGACACGTTTGTAACTAGCAATGGCTTTATCTGTTAATAAACCGATGGTTACTTCACCTAATTCAGCCGCTTTTTTAATTATATTCAAATGGCCTGGATGGACTAAGTCGGCGCTCATTCCCACATAAACTGTTTTGGTCATATACTATTACATCTCATTTATTTATATAAAAGGCGATTATTTTTCTAGTAGAAAATAAGCTTAATTATTCATACATTATTGGTTTTATTTATTTTATTTCTAACCGTTTTGTGAGGGAAACTTCATTTAACCTCTACTCCCCGTGACAGCATGGTTAATAATTGATAACCATCCCAAACCGGAGAAAAATCTAATGCTCTGCCAATAGGCACAACTCTATCTATTCCTTGTATCGACGGTTGCTGAGCAAACTTGACTAAGGCCTGTTGCTCTAGCCCCCAGTAACTCAAGGTTTGCAGTTTAGCACTGCTTGCTGAAGTGATATCCTCCAAGCTGTTTATTGGCAAAAGTAAAAAGTAACCTCCTCCAAGATGCCAATCTAGCCAGGTGTCATCAAAACAGGTAACAGGTATCACCGCCACGGCCTCTTGAATGATGGGCTCCGCGGCTTTCCCAGTGGTTTTTAACAGCTGGCTGGTAACCAAATGATCATTCAAAGCGTTTATCATTTGTCCATTTTGCGCTGCTAAGTGATTTACCTGTTGGAACAATTTACGTTGTAACGCGGTATCACCTAACCAGTAAATCAATCTGGGTGATGAACAAGCTAACTGACCATGAGGATGTGTATCTTGCCATAATAACTGGGCTAATTTTGGTAGGTTTTCATTGGTTAACTGTGCCCCATTAATGACACAGGCCGAATATCTATCAGCAAAACTAATATCGCGACAACGAGGCTGAGAGGGTAATTGCCGAATTCCATTGACACTTTCATCCCCGCCCCATATTACCCGAGCATCCGCCTTCAGGCTGAGTTTCGCAGAATAGTCTGACTGCTTATGATAATGCACGAACAAATTACGTTCCCCTAATTGCACAAACTCAGGCTGTGCAAACAACTGATTAAGGATATTCAGCAAGCATTCTCTTAATTCAGTGCTTTTTGTTGCCACTCGGATAACATTGTTATTGCCCATCAATAACGCACAAACCCAGCTGTAAATAAACATGGTATCCACATTTGCAGGCGTAAAATGCAACACCCAGCCAAGTGGTTTCACAATACCTTCAGGAGCGAGTCCTTGTATTTTTTTCAGGTTAGATTGTCGTAACCAAAACCCTAAGGCCACTAATTCTGGATAGGTTTTGGCTTCGTTATCTTTTAACAGTGTGTTAGATAAAGTCTCAATGAAACTTAACACCTTGGGATCAAAACAGGTAAAATCACAAGCCTGCTCATTCATGACGTCCACATTGCCATTAACTGGAGCTAACATAGTTAATGAAGTCATGTTATTGCCTCTGCATGTGTATCGCTGCACCCGCGCACTTCTGTCTTAGGTAGTCGACCATTAATAGCAAAGTATTTACCCTTGGCACCACAGGGACAATCATCCACTCCCTTTAGTACACCGAGATCTTCGGTCAATAAACTGTGTCCTGGATAGCTAGTTGGCAGAGCAGATAAAACTTGCACTAAACCTTGTTCGCCAATATCACTTGGTTTTAATGTAAAGGGATCGCGGATCAGCACATCGGCAAAGACGGGGGCATGCAAATGACCTTTTTCACATTCCACAAAAATTGACCCCACTTGCTCGGCCATACCATAAAAATTGAAACATCTTGAAATGCCAGTTGTTTCCAATAAGCGTTGTTTAAAAGTACCATTATCAACTTGTTGATCGATGAGCTTTTTCCAGCCCCCACTATGAATAACCACACCTTTAGGCAGCTCAATACGTTTGCCACTAAGATGCAGCATTTCTATAAAATATAACCAAACCATAAAAGTAAAACCAAAAATCAACACCGGTTGGTCAGCGTATTTTTGGCAAAATGCCTCGATAACAGGCCAGTTAGGCTGCATATTTTGGTCTAACGCATAGGTACGATCACGACCAAAAAACGCCAAACCTTGAATACCCGCAGCTCTTGCACTGAATTCAGGTTTTTTAAGAATATCGGGGGAGTCGATAATCAGCATGGGCAAACGTTGCTTGCCAATTCGCTGCTGTAAAATTTTAACCAATACCTTACTTTGTCTTGCACTGGTGGCTTTATCTAAATAAATCGTGGCTGGCGTTTGTGATGTGGTGCCTGAAGATTGTAAGGTTTTAAACACATCGGTATCAGGGATACTCTTTAAATTTAGGTGTTTAAACAAACGTACCGCTAAATAAGGAAGCTCTTCCATTTTTTGTTGCTCAGCAGTGTGCTGATTGACAATGTGTCGATATTGAGTATTTTGAGACTGATGAAGTTGGTGTAATTTATTGAGAACTGGTAGCAATAACGCCGCTTTTTTATCTTGCTTTAGCCCATAAACGTCTGCACTCATCAGCTCTTCGAATGAACTTAGGTATTCTGCCAGTAGTGGATTGTGCCCATTATTCATCAGCTTTTCCCCAATGCCGATTGAAGCACAGCTTGATAATCCTTTTTGCCATTTTCAGTTAACGGCAAATCAGCATAGTGAAGCACTTTAATCACACTTGGGTGTAAATCGAAACGTTGGCTCACCCAGCCTTTAACTTCCACAGTCGATTGTTCGTGCTCTGCAGAGGTAATGGCGATCACCAGATGGCTATCGTTACCTGTGGCTAATCCGGCAATATTTAGCTCTGCTAAACTGTTTTCCACTTCATCGAGGTCAATTCGCAATCCAAATAACTTTAAAAATCGGGATTTTCTGCCAGTAATAAAATAATCACCGTCATCATCAAAATAAGCTAAATCCCCTGTGGCCAGCCATGCATTTTTAGGCTGGTCTGGTTCAACAGATAGTTCATTCAGATCAGCAAGACTATTAACATAACCGAGCATCACGTTTGCACCAGCATAAAACAGTTCACCAACCGTATTAGCCTGCTCGATTAATTGATTTTGCTCATCGACTAATTTAAATCGTCCACCTGGAATCGCACGACCAATAGACTCGGGCTTTTGTGTGACCAACTCTGGCCTTAGAAACGCCATTCTTGGACTTGCTTCGGTTTGGCCGTACATCACATAAAACTCACTTTGATTGGTATTAGCAAACTCGCCTAAGGTTTTGACAGCTTCAAGGTTAAGCTTACCACCGGCTTGGGTAAAGTAGCGTAAATGCGGCAATGTTTTGTGATGAAACCGCAATCTGAGCAACATCTCATAGGTAAAAGGCACACCAGCAAAACTGGCGATCTGATGTTGTTCAAACAACTGCCAATAATCACGACTCACGGGGCTTGCATCAGTAAACACACAACAAGCGCCCTTGTGCAAATGGGAGTTGATGATTGAAAGCCCATAAGAATAGAAAAAAGGCAATGAACACAGTGTCTTATCCGTTGCCTCTATGGGAAGGTAATCACAAATCGCCTCGGCGTTAGCCTGCAAGTTATGGGCGCTCAGGGCAACTTGTTTAGCCGTCCCCGTTGAACCAGAGGTAGATAGTAATAAACTCACATTGCCATGATTCAACCATGCGCTTGTTTGATGATATTGAATTTTACGTTGTTGTTGTGGCAAACAGGTTATGGTCACACAAGGCTCAAACTGGTTATACAATTTTTGTAAAACAGAATCATCGGTATCCGGGCTAAGTAACATTGCACAGTGGCCTTGCCGCAATACACTCAAATAGCTCACTAAGGTAGACAAACCATTAAAGGCTAAAATGAAAATCACGCCTTTACTAAGACCCAATCGCTGATGTAAATCCTTTTCCAAGCCCTCGCAAGCCTGTTCAAGTTCAGCATAGCTAAGTTGCTGTTGTCCTTCGATAGCAGCAATATTTTCAGCATGTTGGGAAAGCGCGTCATAAAACATGATTTATAAGCTCAACCCACCATCAATACCGATGATTTGACCGGTAATAAATGAGGCATTATCGGATAACAAGAAGCTAATTAGTTTAGCAACCTCTTCGGGACTCCCCGCCCGCTGCAAAGAAGTGGCATCGATTAAGCCTTGACGTTTTTCTCCCAGATAGGACGCGGTCATTGGCGTGTCAATAAAACCAGGGGCAACAGCGTTCACACGAATACCAAGTGGCCCTAGCTCTTTTGACAAAGACTTTGTTAAACCGGAAATAGCAGCTTTACTCATTGCATACGCCGCTTGTCCTGCACTGCCGTTTTCACCCACAATAGAACAAAGATTTACGATGCTACCAAGTCGATTTTTAGTCATTAGTCGCATGGCGAGTTGAGCATGCGTAAAGGCGGAAACGCTATTGACGGCAAATTGCTTTTCAAGATCACTTTTCCGCGTCAGCATAAATCCAGAATCCTGCATGACACCAGCACAGTTTACTAAGCCATGCAGTTGCCCCGACTGTTTCATAATCGTTGCAAACCCACGTTTCACCTCACTCTCGTCAGTCACGTCATAGGTTAATACGGTTGCGTCCTCCAGTTGGCTAGCCAGTTCTTGCAGTCGTTCAGTATTGCGCCCAGCCAAATACACAAATGCGCCCTGATTGGCGCATTCAATAGCTGTTGCACGACCAATACCGCTGCTAGCACCGGTGATCAATACGGTTTTGTCCTTAAGCATCAAACTCAATTTCATATTTAGCCAATATTTCTTTTGCCTTAGCCACTGAACTCATATCTATTATATCGTCGGTATCCAACATAACGTTAAATTGGTTTTCCAATTCCGCAATGAGAATCATGTGCGCGGTGGAGTCCCACTCTGGAATAGTGTTATAAGCTAATTCATCACTTACCTTTTCCAACGGTATAGCTAAACTGTCAGCAAACGCTTGTTTTACGAGTTGATGGTTATTCATATAAATGTCCTTTATGACTCCCTTTTATGCCTAGGAGTACGGGAAAGTAAGGCTTTAAGTGTACTGCTATGCCGTTGATAATCATCGAAATTCAAACTAATTTCAATTAAATCCCCTCGATTGACTATTTGATAACCTAATTTGAGATTGTAATTAAGGGCCGCTTGATTATCTGACTTTACTCTTGCGACTAACTTTTTACACTTTAAGGTTTCAAAACAGTAATCATTAATCAATAAGGTGGGTGCAAAAGCAATTATATTATTTCGGTATTTTGGCACGCCAATATACAAACCCGGCTCTATGCAGTGTGCCTCATTAAGGGGTTTACCCAACTCTCTGGATTGAATATTTACACTACCAATATCTTGATCTTTATAGGCAATGATAAAATGTTGTTGGCTGGGATCCCGACTGATTTTGCGAAACCAAGCCGATTGCTGCTCTTCAGTAATCTCTGCCTGAGAGAGCATAAATTGGCTAACCTGCGGGTCATTCCGCCAAGTTCGCAGTTGCGACAGGTCACTCTCTTGAACCTGTCGTAAACTCAGCTGATACCCCTTAAGCACCTGTTCTTCATCCATAATGAGATTATTCCTCGTCAGAACATAATTGCTGAATATTTTCGATGATCCGTTGTGCGCCATTAGTATCACGGCTTTTGAGTCCTTGATGGTGCATTTTCAATAACGCTACATCATCGCCCCAATAGCGTAAAACATTCTTTATTGTGTCTTCTACACGAGTGCGCTTGTGGTGTTCAACCATTTTACTATTTTCATTACCTTTTGCGATAACGCTAAAATCTTCAGTAATACACCAAGCCTGTTTTACCGCAGCTTGGGTAGCGCCAACTTGATTGTCTGCCACCGTGAGCAAACAGCTGGGAGTAGCAGTTGCCTGTAATTCGAACTGACTGCCACCGGCTGCTGAGATAGCCAAGCGAGTTTGTAAAAACGAATGGGCAATTTGCTGGCAGTCATGTAAATGTTGGATGTCCAACTTAGATGTCCGAATAAATTTATTCAACTCATCTAAAAACGAATACGCTGCTCCAGTAATGACCTTTAGTTTGCCACTAAAGCCTTTATTTTGTAAGCATTGCAGCAATGGTAAGGTTAAATTAGCAGGATCACTTCCGCCCATCATAATGGTTAAATATTGGCGCTGTGCAAATGGCAGCTCAGTAAGTTCGCAAAACTCTTGACGCAAAACACGGTAATTCTCACCTATGCATAGTTGAGCGCGAGGCTGATTATCTTCATATTTCAATTGATGAGCACTGCCAGAACCATTAATGATGAGGTTAGCGTGCAGGTGTCCTGAATTATTCATATCATCAAAACAGATCACGGGGTAACCTAATTGTGCTAACTGTTGACGATATAAAGAACTAAAGTCATATCCATCGAGGACAATAGCGTCAACCGGATGACATCGACCATATTCAGCAATCTTTTCTATCGCTTGTGTATCTGCTTGAGATTCAGATACAACAATCACCTCGCCAACCCAATCCTGACGACTTTTAGCGATGTTAGCCCCTTCGTCATTCAGCATAAAAATAGGCGTAAACTGATTTTTCGCCATGGCTTGAGCCAGCGCTAAACAGCGCATTAAATGCCCTAAACCAGACGAGGCTCCAGCATTGACTCTAAATAAGATATGCGGCATAAAATACTCAGTGGGTGCTGATTTTAGCGTTAACTTTATGGTTTACTGCAGTTTTAACCCAGGCACGGTTAAAAATTCTCATTCGAATAGTTCCCAACTCAAGGCTGTTCCGGCGGGCAAATCTTGTTTGGCCACTTTACCTAAAACACTATCCCAATGTTTCGGTGCTAGACCACTAGCGGGACGCACAATTCTAAGGTTATCACGGGTTAAAACTTGACCTTGTTGCACATCCGCACTAACAAAAATAGAACGTCGGTAATGTTTTGATTTCTCCTCAGCAGCACTTCCACCATAGGTCACCTCGCCCATAGCGGCAAACCCACGTTCGCTTTCTTGTACCAAGGATTTTAATTCATCTGGCTCTAATGAGAATGCGGCATCAACGCCACCAGCATTACGATCAAGAACAAAATGTTTTTCTATAACGGTTGCCCCCAGTGCCACCGAAGCGATGGATACACCAATACCGGCAGTATGATCGGATAAGCCCACTTGCGTATTAAAAGCGTCTTGTAGGTGGGGAATGGTCACTAAATTGGTATTACTTGGTTCGGCCGGATACGTGCTAGTGCATTTGAGCAGGATAATATCTTGGCAACCCGCTTTTTTAGCACACTCTATCGCATCTTCAATTTCCCCTAAGGTTGCCATACCCGTTGACATAATTAACGGCTTTCCGGTGGCTGCAGCTTTGCGTATCAACGGAATATCGGTAAGTTCAAAGGAGGCAACCTTGTAACAAGGGACTTCTAAGGTTTCAAGAAAATCCACAGCACCTTCATCAAAAGGTGAACTGAACGCCTCCATGCCAAGCTCTTTTGCACGCGCGAATAAACGACTATGCCACTCGTAGGGTGTGCACGCTTTGGCATATAAACCATGTAAGGCTTCACCGTGCCATAAACTGTCTTTTTCCTGGATCACAAAATCAACAGAATCGACATTTAACGTCATGCTATCGGCAGTATAGGTTTGTAATTTTATCGCATGTGCGCCAGCCTCTGCTGCCGCTTCCACCATTGCTATGGCTAATTCAAAGTTCTGGCTATGGTTTCCGCTTAATTCAGCAATAATAAAAGGCGGATGAGATGGACCGATTAAGCGCCCACCAATGGCAATATCATGCATTTTCTTGAGCCTCAAATATTGAGGTAATACTCTGTGCCAGTTCCTTTGCCGTTGGAAATTCATCGGCTTGGTCTGTGGCATAATCTGGCATCAAAATTCGCGGGTCTAACTGCCCAGGAATTAACAATGTGGGGGTTTCCACACAAGTGGCTAAAGAGAACATCGTATTGGGTAAACAAACCAAAAGATCACTGACTTTCAAGCCCTGCAAACGCAAACCTAAGCTTTCCTGCTCATCATCTTGTATCACTAAATAGCCGTTATTTTGCAGTATTGTTTTCAGTTCATTTAATTGGGGATAAGGATACTGCAGATCATTAAGCGCTAAATAAATAATGCGTCGATTCGCATTTTGATACTTTTGTGCCGGCTCAACATTAATATGCCAATCCAATGGCATGCTATTAAAGCCACAGCAACGGGTTAAGTAATATTCGGGATAGCCGCCGTCAGGCAGGTTATCACTGATCCACCATTGACTGTGCCAGCGACTCATTCCCATAAACGTACTATGCATGTACTCACCCGCATTATTCACGTATTCAGGAAGTAAACTTTGATTCTGTATTTGCTCAATTAATTTTTGTAGCGGCACACTTAAATAGTTGCCCTGCACTGGCTCCCCCGCATCTTTAAGAAAGCGAGCAAGTACGCATGGCATAAATGCCGTATCTAGGTTAATTATCTGTTCAAAACCAATTTCAATGATGGTTTCTGCTAAGCCAAGAAACGCTTCCAAAGACTGTAGAATATTATCTGGCCATTCATGGTTAGGTAAGGTTAATACCTTGGTACTAGGAGCCGCAAGCTTAACTACATCAGCTCCTAAACCATGGGTTAAACAATAAATTTCAGCTTGAGGATTTTGCCGTTGCAACTGACGAATAGTCGGCACTGCAATACTGGCAACATCGCCCATTTCCAGCATGCGAATAACCAATATTTTACTCATATTAAATTCCTTTGACGTAGGCTTGATACATTAATTCTGCTCGCTGCCAATCTTCTGGTGTATCAATATCTTGGACTAAATGACGAGGAAGGATAACGGGCACACTGTGTTGAGAGAATATGCCTTTTTTCGATAGATAGTCATCGGTTCTGCCCCAATAGAACTGCCCAGCATCATGATAAGCTTCTTCTAGGTCTTGGGAACGTTTAAAAATATCTTGTTTAAACATGGGTTCAACATTGCCTTGTTTGACACTGATCGCCCGTTGAATGGGAAATGCAAAACTGGTAACTGAAAATGAAAAAGACTTGTCTTTGTCTTGCTGTAATAGCTTTAAACCTTGCTGCAAGTACTCTGCTTGTAAAAATGGCGCAGTGGCATAGATACAACAACAAAACTCCGGCTTTTCAAAGTTATCAATACAATACTCTATTCCATGTTTAGTGACCGGCCGTGTACCTATAATATCATTGGATAAATTTTCGGGCCGTAAAAAAGGCACTTCTGCGCCATATTCACGGGCAACATCAGCCACTTCTTGAGAATCCGTAGATACCCAAACCTTATCAAACAAGTTTGATTTTTGCGCAGCCTCTATGGAATAGGCAATCAGGGGTTTACCTGCAAAATTGCGAATATTTTTCGCTGGTATGCGTTTACTGCCGCCCCGTGCAGGAATAATAGCTAAGTTCAAGCTAATACCTCATTTAATGCTTGTACAACTCTGTCTTGTTCATCGGCTGTCAGGCTAGGAAATAAAGGTAAAGTTAACGCATTTTGATAATAATTTTCTGCATTAGGGAAATCGCCCTCAGAAAAACCGAGCTTTTTAAAATAGGGTTGCAGGTGAATCGGAATATAATGCACATTGACACCGATACCGCGTTCAATTAAAGCGTCATAAATAACGCTTCTGTTGTGCGCTTTAAGCTCTACCATATAAACATGCCAAGCACTTGTATCTGCATTTTCCATACTGGGTAAGGTTATTGGCAAGTGTTTCAATAAATCATGATAACGTTGCGCTAAAATTTGTCGTTTTTCAATAAAACCATCTAACTTATTGAGCTGTGACAAACCTAAGGCGGCGTGTAAGTCACTTAACCGATAATTATAGCCAAGCTCAACTTGCTGATAATACCAAGGGCCATCGGAAAGTCCTTGCATCTGATTAGGATCACGAGTAACACCGTGTTTAGCAAACAACTTGGAGCGTTCGAACAATACTTCATTGTTGGTCATCACAGCTCCGCCTTCGGCGCTTGTAATCGACTTTACCGGATGAAAACTCAGCACGGCTAAATCAGCGTATTCGCAACTCCCTATTTTATGATGTTGATAACGGCCCCCTAATCCATGGGCTGCATCTTCGATAATTCGTACATTATATTGCTGACAAAGGGCCGCAATTTCTTGCATTTGGCAGCTCAATCCAGAGAAGTGCACAACCACGATAACTTTGGGTAATAAATTCGCTTTATTAGCAATTGCGAGTTTACGCTCAAGGGCTGCAATACTGATATTTCGCGTATCACTGTCAATATCAACAAAATCAATGCTGGCTCCACAGTACAAAGCACAATTTGCACTGGCAACAAATGAAATAGGTGAAGTCCAAACACGATCACCCTGGCCTACGCCAAGTGTTAAACAAGCCACATGTAAACCAGAAGTGGCACTGTTGACTGCCGTGGCATATTTAGCGCCAGTATAAGTTGCTAAAGCCTTTTCAAATTGAGGAACAATACTGCCTTGGGTGAGAAAGTGATTTTGTAGCACGTCAACCACGGCAGCAACATCGTCGTCATCAACAGAGTGCTTACCGTAAGGAATATTATCAACTGGGTTGCTCACTAATGGGCCTTAATCTATGGTTAATTTATCTAAGGCTTCAAGTTCTTCAACAGTTAAGAAGTGCGGGTTAGTGCCCGAATGGTATTCGAACTTATCCGCGACTGCTTGCCCTTTTTCACCCAGCTTGTTAAGCCGATAATCAACGGTCTTATCAAAAAACTTGATTGCCGGAGTAATCACATAGTGATCGTCAAACTCTAAGGAATGATGAGCCATTTCTTCTGGCACCATGACCTCATGCAGCTTTTCGCCAGGGCGAATACCGATAATATCGTAATCTCGGCTACCGCTCATGGCTTCAACTAAATCTAAAATGCGAATTGATGGAATTTTAGGAACAAAGATTTCGCCACCTTGCATGCGTTGGAAGTTCGTTATAACAAACTGCACCCCTTCATCTAAAGTAATCCAAAAGCGTGTCATTTCATCATGGGTAACCGGTAATTTGGTTTTACCTTCAGCCAGTAAATTTCGATAAAAAGGAACCACTGAGCCTCTTGAGCCAACAACATTTCCGTAACGAACCACAGCAAACCTTGGGCCTGAGGCACCAGATATGTTATTTGCAGCCACAAACAATTTATCTGATGCTAACTTCGTTGCACCATACAAATTTACAGGATTTGCCGCTTTATCTGTAGATAAAGCAATGACGCGACGCACGTCAGCTTCAATGGCAGCATCAATAACATTTTGAGCGCCATAGATGTTTGTTTTAATACATTCGTTAGGATTGTATTCAGCGGCAGGAACCTGTTTTAACGCCGCAGCATGAATTACATAATCAACGTCCTTCATTGCCGAAATTAGACGATCTTTATCTCTAACATCACCAATAAAGTAACGCATACAAGACGCATCAAATTGCTGCTGCATCTCATACTGTTTCAATTCATCGCGAGAATAAATGATGACTTTTTTAGGTTTTTCATTTTTCAATAAATGTGAAACAAAACGTTTTCCAAAAGAACCTGTTCCACCGGTTATCAATATGCTTTTATTTTCAAACATTTATTTTATCTACCTAAAACTGTTATGAAGCGATAAAACGCAACTATTTTTTAGCTTATGACTGTATGTTGGCTTATCTAAGTTTCTAATTCCACGTCTATTTGGTTTTATGCTGACAAACTCGAATTTTTGTAAACACTTGCTTTAAATGTAACCAGAATTCGTTGATTATCAATCCACAACCACTAAAAACGTCAAAGTTTTGAAACTATACCTTTATTTATTAGTATCAAGCAATTTCCATTCCCGGGGACTGGCAATGATTTAATTAACAGTAACTTAGAGAATAATAAATGCTAAAGGAATTGGTTTGTAAGAAGGCCATAACGAAAAATTTAGGGAATATCATTTGTGACGAGGAGGACTAGGGATTGGTTATTTGTATTTATCGACTATTTTTTTGCCTCGAATTAGCCCTGTTAGCTGCTTTAAAGAATCTTTGAGCTGGGCCTCAATGATAGTTGAAAGTCTTTGATTAGCTTCCAATTCACTAGTAGAAAACAATTTTTCAGTATTTTTATCAAGTGATGAAATATGCTTTGTCACTATTTCATCACGTTGGATGATAAGTTGCCGCAGCAACTTATCATCGAGTTCGTCACTGCTTAATACTGTTTCGAGTTGCTTATTAACACTATCAAGATTGTCAGGAGTGTATTGATGACTAAGATTTAATTTATTCACACGACAGCAGTACGTTTTTGCCTTTGCGCTTCATAAGCTTCTTGTTTTGCATCTTCAGGAATACTCGCCCAAGCATTTTTAATTGGTAGCATTAGATTAATCACTTCATCCATTATGTTCAAGTCATTCTGAATATTCGCATCTGTGACACGTTGAATCATATAATCATATAAATTAAATAAATTTTGACTCACTTCACTACCAATATCTAAATCTAAGGTATCTCTTAGGTTCATTAAGATTGCTGAAACTCTAGACAAGTGATCTGACTTACCTTCAAAGTCTTTGCGCTCAATACACCCTTTACCGTAAGCCATGCGATCCAACGCACCTTGCATTAACATTAAGGTAATTTTATGGGGATCGGCGGATGCCACGTCTTGTTTCAAATTGCCTTTTTTATAGGCATTAATACCTTTAAGTGCCATAATTTACTGCTCCTTATACCTGACCAAGTGATGCCATTAATGCATTACCGGTTTGATTCAATTGGGTAACGGTTTGGTCTAGGTTTAAATATTTATCACGTAAAATCTCTTCGAAACTCAACATACGAAGTTCAAATTGTTCCCGCTCGTCAGAGAGTTGATCCTTTTCATCTTTTATAGAGTTCTCTCGAGTGGCTAACAATCCACTGAAGGTGGTATATTCTTTAGTATAATCATACAAACGGGCCGCAATTCCTTCATCCTCATCGGTGAACAACGCAGCTATATCGTCAAAATTATCTTCTAGGGCTTCTGCGAGTCGCTCTTCTCCACTACCCAAACCAAACTCATCATAATCGGAAATTTCTAACTCACCATCAGAGTTAAGTTCAACACCAATGGCAAATAACCCACCAAGGGCGGAAGAACTAACATTAGAGCCGATGATACTCGATAGCCCAGAGGTGATACTACGTGCCATAAAGTCTCCGGCTAATGCGCCATCATCTTCAAGCTCAGAGGTACCATATTTGGTAAGTGTCTCAATCTCTTTGGCCAACGCATTAAAGTTATCGACAAAGTCTCTGATTTTTTTATCTAAACCTTCGGTGTCATAACCGATTTTTAAAGTAGAGGTTTGAAATTCCCCTAACGAGTCTTTTGAAGAAACCGCAGATGCCTCAAAAGAAACACTCGATATGGTATTTTCAAATTCGTTGGTGGATGACTCAACAGCGATACCATCAATGGTGGCTTGAGCATTTTGTGCACTCACTATTGGGTCTAGATAAGAAATTGATTCTGTTGAATCTGTGGTTGATACACGGTTGAGGTCGGCCAAATCATCATTATTAACAATGATTAAATCGTTCCCCTCCCCCGTAGTGGTTGAGCTGAAAACAAGCTTAGCACCGCCATCGGCAGTACCAGTATCGATGATACTGGCATTTACACCAAAGTTATCATCGGAGCTGTTAATGGCATTCGCCAATTGTTGTAAGGTTTGACCTGCTGAAACATTAATATTGAAACTATCGCCAGTACTGTCAATCTTAAATGTTAAACTACCACTACCCGATGACAAAACAGAATCAGTACTTTCATTAAATCCGCCATCCACAGCATCAGCAGTTTCTAATCTGCTACCGCTAGCTAACTGAGTAACGGCAATCTGATATTCACCTTTCACTGCACTATTAGCTGCTTCAGCGGTAAAAGGCTCAATTGATTCGTCAGGATTAGTAATAGCTGGCTCACGCCCTTGGAGTTGGTTGTCATTACGCAACTCATCTACGGCGTCTAGAAAATCACTCATTTTAGATTTTAACTGGCCAATGCCAGAAATCTCAGCATCAAGTGATTCTTCTTTTTCGTCCAAGCGAGCCTGTTTTGGCTCTCTTTCAGCTGCAATTAATTGGGTGACTAAATCATCTAAAGCCAACCCTGAGCCTACACCTAATGATTGGATTGTCATGACGAACCTCTTTAATAAAAAATTTAAGCTTGCTTGTTAAACAATACTCCTACTGCGCTGCCTACGTCAGATTGGAGATCTTTGATTTTCTCAGACAAAGCAAGAACCTCTTCAGTAGGGATTTGTCTAATTACCTCCCCTGACTCTGAATCTGTTACTTTAACAACTTGCCTTTCACTCTTTTCATCAACAGAAAACGATAGTTGACGATTAGAAGTCTGTAGAAAATCACTGATTTCGCTAACCGCACTTTCAATGTTTACAGAATCTTCATTGATTGATACGTTGTTATCGGCCTCTCTCTGATTTTCTTGATCATTTTGCGCAGATGCTGCCACCGATTTTTGTTCATTTCTGAGCTGACTTTGTTCAGATTCGTTTACAGAAACCGGGGGTGTTAATTCTTGCTGTGCAAAATTCTGGCCATACTGTGAAAAATTAACATCCATCTTTCACCTCCACTTCAAAGCAATTTGCCACTAACCCTATAAGTATAGTGGCATTATCATTGATAGACTAACTTTTAAAAGCTAATCAAATTATCCTAACAAAGACAACGCCGATTGAGGTCGTTGATTTGCTTGGCTAAGCACAGACAAAGATGCCTGTTGAACAATTTGATTTCGAGTTAGTTCAGCTGTTTCAGTTGCAAAGTCGGTGTCACGAATACGTGAACGAGCACCAGCAATATTTTCTGAAATGTTACTCAGGTTACGAATAGTTGATTGGAAGCGGTTTTGCAATGCACCCAAATCAGCTCTGACCGCACCGACAGTAGAGATAGCATTGTCAATTGAAGTCAAGGCTCCAGATGCTCCAGCAATAGTAGCAACTGACAATGAACCTATGTTCAAACCTGATGAACCGTACCCACCAGAGCGAGACAAGTTAATTGAAATAGTTTGGCCACCGTTGGCACCTACTAGAAACGCTGCCGAAAATGATCCCTTAAGGATATCTACACCAGCGAATTGTGAATCGGTAGAAATACGCGAAATTTCCGTTTTCAACGCTGAGACTTCTTTTTGCAGCGCTAAACGGTCAGCAGATGTATTGATACCATTTTGCGATTGTACGGCTAAGGTACGGATACGCTGCAAAGAAGATGTTACCTCACCTAAAGCTCCTTCAGCCGTTTGTGCTAACGAAATAGCATCGTTGGCATTACGAACGGCTTGGTTAAGACCTTCTACTTGAGTTGTAAGACGATCTGAGATTTGTAAACCGGCCGCATCATCTGCTGCTCGGTTAATACGAAAGCCTGACGACAATCTTTCAAATGATGTGCTAAGTGACTGTCCTGAATCAAACAACTGACGCTGAGCATTCAAAGACGACACATTGGTGTTTACATATAAACCCATATTTACCTCCTGAGAACTACCTATTAACTGATAAGGTAATTCGCCTCAAATTTGACCTCCAAGAAATACTCCTTGAAAGCCACCTCTCTTTTATTGAGAATCGGCACCTCTACCTATTCTCAACTTAAAATTCTTTAAAAAGAATTTCCCTCAACTAATGTTATCGACCTCACCTTGAAGATCTTTAGTTTTTTTATTAATTTATTACTAAACATAAACCATTGATAAATAACAACTTTAAAATAAAGTAAAAAATGATGAATATTTATTTTAAAAAGATAAGTAAATAGCAGGAGATAAAAGAGGTGTATAGGCTGGTTTTATATAGGAAGCCGAGTGTATGTTATTGGTGTTACCCATTTAAATGGTTTGCACTAAATATAGTGCGTTGAGTCAGAGTCACCTCAAGGAGCAAAGTTAAATGCGATTTGGTGAACTAAGGTGACCGCCAACTAAGCTATATTACTCTGTTGTTATTTATACGTGTTTAATACTTTGAATATTTCAATTTTAGACTTCGGAGATTTTTGGCACAGCGATTGCTAAGTTATCAGGTATAAACGTGAGACAAATAAAAAAAGCCATTTTTTTGGCAATAAGAATAAAAAAAGGCCAGATCAAATGACCTGGCCAACTTGCTCACGTTAGGAGTACGAGCAAATACTGTTTCTGTCCGGCTGGCAGGGTTAGAGAATGAATACTGGCCTCTCAACCAAACTTCTACACTCTCAGTCCTGTTAGTCGGCTTTTTATTCAGGTGGTGCCGACACCACCGCCATCCTTGGCCTATCTAGACACATTTCCAATGTGCCTCTGGGTTGGCCTCTCATTTCCTACCCTCAGAAATTGAGTTCTCTGTTTTTTTAATATTACCCTAGTAACTGCAACGCTGCCTGGGGCCTTTGATTGGCTTGAGATAACACCGTCAAATTGGCTTGCTGTAAAATTTGAGAACGGGTAAGGCTTGCCGTTTCTGTGGCAAAATCTGTATCTCTAATACGGGATCTTGCCGCTGATACGTTCTCAGATATATTACTTAAATTACGAATTGTCGATTGAAAGCGATTTTGTATTGCCCCTAAATCAGCCCGTTTAGCATCAATAATGGAAATCGCTTGGCTTACTCTAGTTAACGCCGCTGAAGCCTGAGCTTCAGATGCCACCGAAATATTGTAACCAGCGAATAAGCCTGAAGTGCCGAACCCGCCGGGGCGAGAAATATTAACACTGATAGTTTGGCCAGCGTTAGCGCCAACTAGAAACTTAGCTGAATAAAAACCATCCAATAGATTTACCCCACCAAACTGACTATAGCTGGCAATACGGCTTATCTCGGTTTTTAATGCCGACACTTCTTTTTGTAAGGCTAAGCGATCCGCAGAATTATTGATGCCATTTTGCGATTGAACTGCCAAAACTCTAATCCGTTGCAACGCGACTGTGGTTTCGGCTAATGCCCCTTCAGCAGTTTGCGCTAAGGATATGCCATCATTTGCATTTCTGACGGCCATGTCCAAGCCTAAAATTTGCGTGGTTAGACGATTAGATATTTGCAAACCTGCCGCATCGTCCTTTGCGCTATTAATACGGAAACCTGACGACAAACGTTCAAAAGCGGTACTTAAATCGTTGTTAGTGGTAATTAATTGCCGCTTGGCATTAATTGAAGAAATATTTGTGTTCACAAATAAAGTCATTATCCACACTCCTAAACTTTAATTAACCTATTGTTTATTAGAAGTTTTACTTTAAAAAAGTGTCGATAACTCAGTACAATATAATTTTGGCACACAAAATGCTAAAATCATACTGTCAGTCATTACCATGGCTGACAGTTTTGCCAAGCAATTAAGGTTGACAAAACTGTATAAAAGCAAGAGCGAAAGCTCTGGTCGACGGGCGGGATTGATGGCCTATACCTCAATACCTCCTCACTACCTCCTGGCATCTTTTCTGCCCAGTCGACTGCCCATTAAAAAAGCCTAAGGCTATATAATGGAGTGAGAATTCGCCCGCGCCTTTATACAGCGTGAGTTATCTAGTTGTCTTAGTAAAACGTATCTTCTTCGGTCGGTTGCAGCCTGCCCCCACAATTTGCAATCCGACCGTTTTCTTCTTTCTAATCAATCTTCAATGTTGCAGCCTGCCCCTGTTGCTTGCTCAGCATCATATTTCATGATTTCTCTCTCTTATTATTGCAACAATTGCAAAGCAGCTTGTGGACGTTGATTCGCTTGTCCCAACACGGTAATACTGGCTTGTTGAATTATCTGCCAGCGGGTTAATTCAGCTGTTTCAGCCGCAAAGTCTGTATCGCGGATACGAGATCTCGCCGCAGAAACATTTTCTGAAATGTTACTTAAGTTTCTGATTGTAGATTGGAAACGGTTTTGTATTGCACCTAAATCAGCACGTTTAGCATCAATTATAGAAATTGCGCCTAATACTGCCGCCATGGCACGAGAAGCCTGTGCTTCAGTGGCAACTGAAATTAAATTTGCTTCAATGCTTTGAGAGCCAAACAGACCGGACGTACCGTATCCACCTGGTCTAGAAATATTGACGCTGATAGTTTGACCTGGGTTAGCACCGACTAAGAATGCTGAAGAGTAATCCCCACCAAGAATATTGACACCACCAAACTGCGATGTTGCGGCAATACGACTGATTTCTTGTTTTAACGCATCAACTTCTTTTTGTAGCGCTAACCGGTCGGCAGAACCATTAATACCATTTTGAGATTGCACTGCCAGTACACGAATACGTTGCAATGCGGAAGTAGTTTCAGCCAAAGCACCTTCTGCTGTTTGCGCAAGAGAGATACCATCGTTGGCATTTCTTACAGCCATATTTAGGCCGAGAATTTGTGTCGTAAGACGATTGGAAATTTGTAGTCCAGCGGCATCATCTTTCGCGTTGTTTATGCGAAAACCAGAGGACAAGCGTTCAAACGCAGTACTTAGATTATTGTTCGACGTGAATAGCTGACGACTAGCATTCAACGACGACACATTAGTGTTGACGTATAAAGACATTTTTTTCTCCTAACGATTTAAGCAATCCGCCAAACCTATTATTATTATTAGTGGTTTTTGCGGTGATTCTAAGTGCGCTATTATTAGTTTTATTACGTCACTTATTTGGGCGTGTACTTATTATTTTTTATTTTGTACATCACTCTTGAAATCTTTATCGAACAGGATCGAGAAATTCTTTAGACTATTTTCTAACTAAATATTAATTCCTATATTTTTCAAACGTTTAGGTTGAGAAAAAAGCCGACTAAATTAGCCGGCGAAGCGCTCTTACGTTAGGAGGGAAAGAGCGCACTCTCTACGTTTTGGGCCATTAAATACAGATTCACTACCTCCTGGCTTTAATTTCCCAATCGTATTCTATTAACCTAGAAGCTGAAGCGCTGATTGTGGACGCTGATTAGCCTGAGACAAAACAGTTAAACTGGCTTGCTGGATAATCTGGTTACGTGTCAATTCAGCGGTTTCAGTTGCGAAATCTGTATCACGAATACGTGAACGAGCGCCTGAAACGTTTTCAGAAATGTTACTTAAGTTTCTGATTGTAGATTGAAAACGGTTTTGCAGGGCACCTAAATCGGCACGTACAGCTCCAACAGTAGAAATTGCAGCGGTAATTTCTGTTAACGCGGCAGATGCAGTTGCAATGCTAGCAACTGAAGTACCAGCAATACCTAGCCCTGAAGCGCCAAAACCACTGGTTCTAGACAAATTAACAGAGATAGTTTGGCCACCATTAGCACCTACTAGGAATGCCGCTGAAAACGCGCCATTTAGGATGTCAACACCGGCAAACTGTGAAGTTTGCGCTATACGTGAAATTTCAGTTTTAAGAGCTGATACTTCTTTCTGAAGCGCTAAACGGTCAGCAGAGGTGTTGATACCATTTTGTGATTGAACAGCTAAAGTACGGATACGTTGAAGTGAGTTTGTTACTTCGCCTAACGCACCTTCAGCGGTTTGCGCTAAAGAAATCGCATCATTTGCATTTCGTACAGCTTGGTTAAGACCTTGAACCTGGGTGGTTAAACGGTCGGTGATTTGCAAACCAGCAGCATCATCCGCTGCACGGTTTATACGGAAACCAGAAGACAAACGCTCAAAAGACGTGCCTAAACGGTTAGATGAATCAAATAATTGACGTTGCGCATTCAAAGACGAAACGTTGGTGTTAACGTATAATCCCATGGGATATCTCCTACACTCTCAGTCCAGCGTTTCGCTGGCAACCGATAAAAATCGGTGGTTAAAAAACACATTCAAGAACATCAATCTTAGTCAAAACTAGATCGGTGTTACTGGCTCTCTCAGATAAGGTATCGACGGATTAAAAAATCCCTTTAACTAAATTTTGCCGTTTTTTATTAAAACGGCAAAAAATTTCCGCTTTGCAATATGTAATTATTTGAGATTCAATAGATTTTTCGACAAAAATAAATTTTAAAAATGATGATTAATTGGACTAATTCGATTTGGAAAACCTCGAAACACAGCGCATTTACTGATCTGTGTGCCTTTGCAGGCAAACTATTTGTTAGTTTTAGAGAGGCCTCTGATCATATGAGTAAGGATGGCGATATACGCATTGTCATTTGCGACTTAGATGGTAAAAAAATTAACGGCGTAAGTCTTAAAATGGCGAACTGTGATTTGCGAGATCCCAAATTAACCGTCATGCCCGATGGTAAATTGCTGATGAACGCCTACGCCCGCTGTTACGATAACAAAGGAAAATGGTTGCATAGCCGTTCACTATGTTGGTTTTCCCAAGATGGGTTAAGCTGGTCCTCGCATCATTGGTTTGCAGAAAAAAACTGGTGGGTTTGGCGTATTCGTTGGCAAGATGGACAAGCCTATGGGTTTGCCTACAAACGAGCTCAACAACAACTTAATCTGTATAAAGGTAATCCGTTACGCACTTTTGATTGTTTTAAAACTGACGCACTTAGTTTAGCCAGCCATGGCCTCGGTTATCCTAATGAAAGTGATTTGTGTTTTAGCCAAAACGGCAATGCATATGCTGTGGTTCGCAGAGATGCAGACACTTTTACTGCTCAATGGGGAGTTGCAAAACCACCTTACAGTGCTTGGCAATGGTATGATTTAAAACAGTACATTGGTGCGCCTGTGATTTTGCAATTCGATGCAAAGACGATTTTAATTTGTGGCAGAGCTTGGCTGGCTGGAAAATTCAAAACTGCACTTTGGAAAATTGACATAGAAACGAAAAAGTTAACACTACAGATTGTGTTACCTTCAGATGGCGATTGCAGCTATGCAGGGATGATAAAAAGTGAGCAAGGAATATATATTAGTTATTACTCTAGTCACATTGACAACCAAAGTCACATATATTTAGCCCATCTCGATCTCTAATATAAAATTAGATGTAATCGAACAGAGTTAGCCCAGTTACTCTTGAAAAAGTGGCTTGGGCAGCTTGCAAAGCAGTTTCTTGTTTACTTAATTCAGATATTGCTTCGGCATAATCCACATCTTCAATATTTGCTCGGGCAGTTTTATTGGCTATTTCAAGATCCAAATTTGATTCGTAAACCGACTCTGCGACATTCAAACGGCCACCCAAAGATGAGGTTGCATTGGCTAAAGATTGAGAGCCGTTATCTATACCAACCAATGCGTCGGCAATTGCCTCACTAAGTTCTTTATCACTTAAATCACCAGCATTAAGGGCCAAATAAAAGTTATTTAACGTTTCAGCTATATTGTTTTTTTCTGGCTTGTTTAGTTCAAAATCGAAGGTATCCCCTACACCCCCTTCAACGTTAAATTCAATACCGTTGAAAACGAAAGGTTCACCAGAGGTAAAATTGACCGTGTCAATGGTTTCTCCAGTACCTACATTATCAATCTGAACTTGGTTACCAGCAATAATAGTCGCTTGAAACTGATTATTAGCCGGGGTGACTGCATCGTAATTATTTTCATGAAACTTGTCGAAAGCAGCCTGTTCAGTAATAACGGATGAAATTGATTCTAGTCCGCTGTCTCCTGAAACCGTAAAATTGAGTCTGGCTAAAACATTTTCAAATACAGTCTTTCCAGAACTATTCGCTTGAATATTGAGTGCATCTGATACTTGGATTTCCTTCACACCATCATCACCAGAAAAAGTATATTTTTCGCCTGTTGCTGATGGATTATAGGTAAACGCTTCGGTTTGCGATTGATATCCAGCAAAAATATATTCGCCGTTGGAGTTTTGCGTATTCATCAAACTAAATACTTCGTCTCGAATGGCGCCTATCTCTATTCCGATGGCTTCTAAGTCAGACTCGTCGTAAACACCATTGCCTGATTGAATCATTAATTGACGCGCTTTATCCAGCGCATTGTTAATATTACTAAGAACAACCTCTTCTTGCTGCAATGAATTGGTCAGTAAATCATTATTACGCTTATATTGAGTAATTTTGTCGAGATCTTCTGTGAGCCTAACAACTTGTGCAGCCCCCACAGGATCATCCGAGGGGCGCAACAACTTTTTCCCCGACGAGAGTTGTTGTTGAACATCAGACAAGGTTCCCTGATTTTGCGTGATTGTATTAATACTGCGGTCATACAACTGATTTGTGGATATTCTTGCCATAGTACAATTTACCTTGTAGCACTATAAATGGTGTCAAATAATTCGCTTGCGGTAGTCAATATTCTAGCCGCCGCCGCATAGGTCTGTTGGAAGCGGATTAAATTTGCCGCTTCTTCATCTAAATTGACCCCAGAAACTGACTGAAACCAATCGCTGGACTGAGTCTGCATAGCTTGAGCAGCCTGCATGGATATATTTGCCGAGGCCGTCTTGGCACCAATATCACTAACAATATTGGCGTAGGACTCGTGGAATGTAATCAAATTTCCACCACCATTATTATTTTGCTGCATGATATCCATATCTTGTAAGCCGGCTAACTTTAGTCCATTACGGTTATCATCCACACCATCGGTATTATATGCAATCGTAAACTGGTCACCTGCAACAGGCGATCCTTGTAAACTAAAATCATAGCCAGGAAAATCGGCCAACCCTGGGAATGGCCAACCGCCATCACTTGCCGCTTGTTCCATTATATTATTGTAGTCGGTAACTCCAGAGACCACGACCAATGACACACCCGCTTCATCGAAAATTTCAAATTCGGATTCACTATTAAACACAAGACTCGCAGGGCTACCTGCAACAAAACCACCACTGCCATCAAAAGCGGACGCCATGGGATCGGTCAAAGTACTATCAACAAAGGTATTGGTAACTGAGGATGCCGTTAACTTTGCATCCCCTAAATTATCCAAATTACTCTCGACACGAAATGGTGAGGCTAAAGCAATATCTTCGGGGCGTGTCATGATAACTTCGATTGATTGTGCGGTACTTTTAGTGGGTTGAAATAAGTATCTATCCCCTACAGCGTAACTGTCGCCATTGGGGATCTCTATTTCAAGCCCCCCCAGTACTTCAGTAAATGTACCCGCTTGTGCTTCGATACCCGTATAGGTTTGCGATAATGTATTTCCATCAATATCAGTTACATATGAACCATCTGGATTGACTAAGGTGACGCTAATATCCACAGTGTCTGGACTGCCTGGCGTCGTCCCAGTGATTTCCACTAGATAATCAGCCGCAGTAATTTTGCTCGCGCCATCTTCAGTCATTCTAGCGTTCATTGTTAACGATAAATCAGAGTTGGCCGAATAATTTAACCCCTGAAATTCGGGGTTAGAAAAGATGTTACCACCAAGTTGTTCATCATAGTCCATTCCCAAACGATTCTGCTGATTGATAGCGCTGGTTAAGGCCATGGAAATTTGCCCTAGCTCCCGTTGACCTTCAGCTAAAATCTCATCCCGATAACGAAATAAGCCGCCCAATTGACCACCTAAGTTTTGCTCAGGAAGTTTGAGTGTCGTGGGTTTTCCAGTACTAGCTAAATACAAATTTCGATAGTCTGGATCAGGATCACCACTAAGTTGGAACAAATTAAACGAGCCATCTTCCAGCACTAAGGATTCACCAGAGGTGAGGTTTACCATCACAGAACCGTCACCGTTACCGTTATCTCGGGTTTCAATGGACATAATCTCGGCTAATTGCAAAATGGCGTTATCCCGCTGATTTTTGAGCACGCCAGGCTCATCAAATAAGTTGTTACCTTCGGCAATGCGGATATTTTTATTCAGGTCTGCGATAGTTTCGATTAATTGATTAGCAGTATCAATGGAAGATTCTAACTCTAAATTAAGCTCTTTTTCTTTGTTGTCCATAAATTGCGACAACGTACTGACTTGTCCCACAAGTGCATTGGCTTCACCTAACACTAACTGTCTGGCAGCCATATTGGTAGGCTCATCGGTGGCAGTCTGTAGCGAACTGAAAAAGCGACTCATACTACTTGAAACACTGTTTGCTTCACTAGCAAAAATATCATCTAGCACACTTGAACGTTGAAAATAAGTTTCAAACTCACTAGCCTGTGTGGTGTCTCGGCGCAGTTGGTTTTGCGCAAAGGTATCTAAAACCCGTTCGGTAGTGCCGCGACCAACGCCACCAACTAATTGGCTTTCAAACGAGGTTTGCTCTCTAACATAACCTTCCGAATTAACGTTAGCGATATTATTACTGGTGGTGGCAAGCAATTGATTACTGGCTCTGACCCCACTGGTCGCGATAGTGTATAAATCGGCAGCTCTGATCATATTTTTAACTCCCGCGAAAAACTGTTATTGCCCATTTTGTTTTCCAAATGCTAGTGTGGATAACGCTGACTTGAACGTATCACTATTTAATACCGACAATATTTTATTGGCATATTGAGGATCGGTAGCGTATCCAGCAGTTTGTAAGGCACTGAAATAGGCTTTAGGGTCATTCACGTTTTCTAATGCTTGTTGGTATCTTGGGTTGTCAGATACAAAAGAAACATAATCTTTTAAGCCATCGGCAAAAGAGTCATAAGTTCTAAATTGAGCCTTTTGCTGTTTAGCTACACCTTGGTCAAATTCAACGGTATTGATTGCCGTGGTTTCACCTTGCCAGCGATTATCGGCCTTAATCCCAAATAAATTGTGGGTGTTTTGACCATTGCCAGTATGGATCATATATTGCCCCCAACCAGTTTCTACAGCGGCCTGGGCCAATAAAGCTTTTGGATCTATGCCTATTTTTTCGGCAATTTTTTCTGCATGAGGCAACAAAGTTTGCATAAACTCAGACGGTGATGCGAAAGCACTTTGTTTGGTAGCATTTTGCTTAGGAGCGTCTTGCATTAGCTCCTTTTGCATGGATGAGCTTTGTTGCGATGTGATTTGGTTAGATTGTAAAGCGCTTTGGTCACTATTGACGGGGGCATATTCTTTGGCACTTTGACGAACCAAGTTAAACAAATTTGCGTTATCGCGAACGGCACTGGCCGGCATAAAACCGTTTTCACCTGGGCTAAGTTGCTGAACGATCAATTCAGCAATCCCTACTCCGCCTCGAGATGACAAATCCACGGCTAATTGTTGATCATGCATGTCACGATAAAACTTAACTTGCTGAGAATTGAACGGACTGTCTTTATCAGCCAAAGCATCTTGAGCTTTACGCATTGATTTGAGCATCATTTGTACAAATATCGCTTCAAATTGTTTAGCCGCTTCATCTAATGCTTGTTTATCACCACTTTGAGCAGCCTGACGCAAAGTATCGATGCCCTTAAAATCATGGACATTGCGCGACATTTCAAGTTGTTGATCAATGTGGTTGTTCATTTCCATAATAAATTCACAGATTCACAAGCATTTAAATAACAATAAGCTCGCCTTGTAAGGCGCCTGCTTGTTGTAAAGCTTCAAGTATCGCCATTAAGTCACCGGGGGCTGCCCCTACTTCATTAACTGCGCGAACTAACTCATCTAAACTCACTCCAGGGTCAAATTTAAACATACGGCTATCATCTAAACTGACGTCAACTATTGATTGATTAGTGACCGCCGTTTGTCCCTGCGCAAGTGCATTGGGTTGCGAAACCGTCTGATATTCAGAAATAGTAACAGTGAGCCCACCATGGGTAATCGCTGCGGGTAATAAACGCACATCTTTACCGATCACAATAGTGCCGGTTCGACTGTTAATAATAACTTTGGCTGGCGCATCAGCAGGCGTAAAGGTGAAGTTTTCTAAGGTGGCAACGAAACTCACTCGCTGGCCCACATCCCTTGGCGCTGAGACTCTCACCGATGCAGCATCAATGGGAGTTGCAATCATGTAGCCCATTTCAGGATCAGCACCTAAGCGCTGATTAATGGTGTCCGCCAAAGATTTGGCGGTGGAAAAATCAGGATAATTTAAATTCAGGGTTAAAAAATCATTTTGCATCAGACCACTGGGTACCGCTCTTTCAACTAGCGCGCCATTCACAATGCGTCCTACGGTAGGTGTATTGGAAACGATTTTAGAGCCATCTGCGCCTTCTGCGCCAAAACCACTCACCACTAAACTGCCTTGGGCTACTGCATAAACTTTTCCATCTAAGCCTTTCAGAAAGGTTTGTAATAAAGTGCCACCACGTAAACTGGCCGCTTCACCCACAGAGGAAACAGTGACATCAATAGTTTGTCCCGGCTTCATAAACGCAGGGAGTTCTGCGTGAACCGCCACAGCCGCCACGTTTTTGATTTTTGGTTTAACCGTTGAAGACAAGCTAATCCCAAAATTACTTAACATAGTCCGGAAGCTTTGTTCGGTAAATGGGCTTTGCTCACCCGTTCCAGGTAAACCGACAACTAAGCCATACCCCACTAATTGGTTACTCCGAACCCCTTGTATGGAAGCTAAATCTTTGATCCTTTGTGCTTGAGCAAAAGGACTCATCAAAGTCAGCATTACCACATAAATTAGTGATGATTTTAACCGTGAATTTTTCATTAAAATGGCCACCACTGTGAGGAAAAGAACTTATTTAACCAACCTTGTTTTTGCGCATTGGCAAAGGTGCCTGTGCCACTGTATTGAATTCGAGCATTGGCAATTTTGGTTGAAACGATTTCATTGGTGGGGCTAATATCCGCTGGGCGAACGACCCCCGTTAAGCGAATGTATTCGTCACCATTATTCAGGGTTAACCACTTCTCACCGCGAACGACTAAGTTTTGATTGGGCAAAACTTGTATGACAGTGACAGAAATATTACCACTTAAATTATTACTTTGGTTCGCCTGAGCATCGCCGGTGAAGTCATTACCAGCACCAACACCCAATTGGATACTTTGACCACCGATATTAACCGCTTCACCACCTAAGCCGATAATACTGTCAACACTCACATCGGTTTCTTTTGACGTTGTCGTACCTGCAGATTTAGTGGCACTGGTATTTTCTTGGAGATTCACCGTAATAATATCTCCGATACGTCGCGCCTTAACGTCAGAATAAATACTATTTGCCATATCGGCCTGAAAAATAGCCCCGTCTTCACTTAATTTCTGGCGTGGCATATCAGGAATGACTGGTGCGTAACTTGGATCATTAGGAGAAGGACCAGCAATAGGAGCACTTACGCAACCCGTAAGAATCAATGCTGTCATAGTAAAAAGAAAATAAGTTAACCTAGTCATAATTAAGCCTACTATAGTTGCTGAATCACTTGACCTAACATTTGGTCAACAGATGAAATTACTTTGGAATTCATTTCATACAATCTCTGACTTTCAATTAAGTTAACCAATTCTTCAGTCACGTTTACATTTGAAGTCTCTAACGCCCCTTGAACTACAGTGCCTATGCCTTCAAGCCCTGGCACGCCTTGGATCGGAGCTCCGCTTACAGCAGTTTCAACATACAAATTTTGGCCAATGGGTTGTAAACCCGTTGGATTAATAAAATTCGATAAACTGAGTTGCCCCAATACGGTTGGATCTGCTTGACCACGAATAGAAGCTGAAATTTCACCATCTTGAGAAATGGTTATTTGCTGAGCATCTTCTGGGATCGTAATGTTCGGTTGTAATAAGAAGCCTGCACCAGGCGTAACAATTTGTCCTTGATCATCTAAGGTAAACTGCCCGTTTCGGGTATATGCAATAGTGCCGTCAGGTTGTAGAATCTCGAAAAACCCTTGCCCCTGAATTGACATATCTAAGGCATTATCAGTGGTCAACATATTGCCCTGGGTATGAGATTTTTGGGTAGCAACAACTTTACTACCTGCTCCTAACATTAATCCCGATGGCAACTCAGTATCCGCAGAAGAGCGGCCCCCTGGTTGATTAATATTTTGATAGAGTAAATCTTCAAAGATCGCTCTATCCTTTTTAAAACCCACTGTACTGGCGTTAGCCAAGTTATTAGATATGACCGATACATCTGTTTGAGCTGCATCAAGTCCTGTTTTACTTATCCAAAGTGCTGGGTGCATAATTCACCTCCGCTATTAATGTTTAGATCTAAATTATTCTGAGTAATTGATTGCCGCGCATATCTAAGGTGTCGGCCTTTTTCATCATCTTCACTTGTAACTCGTAGTGACGCTGTAGGCTGATCATATTTACCATCTCGTCAATAGCATTTACGTTACTACCTTCTACCATTCCGGTTCGAAGTCGCACGTTTATATCTTCGTTGGCTTCTTGACCATTTTTGAGACGAAATAAACCATCTTCACCACGTTTCATATCCGCAACGTTGGGATTTACTAACTTTAACCTACCGACTTCTTCCAGTACTGTTTCAGGGGCTCCCTGTGGACGAACTGAAATGGTCCCATCGTTAGCAATATTGATATTGGAAAGTGGAATAGGCAAAAATATGCCACCAGCATCCCCTAACACTGAATTTCCACTGGCATCTTCAAGACCGCCATCTGGCCCCAATTGCAGACTACCTGCTCGGGTATAAGCTTCGTTGCCCTGGGCATCAATTACGCTAAGCCAACCATCACCTTGAATCGCTACGTCTAATTCGCGATCGGTTTGGATCATTGCGCCCCCCTCATAATTATTGAAGGGGGATTCTGTCATTGAAAATATCCGAGTCGGCAAACCTTCGCCGTATGCCGGCATCGCTCTCGCATTTTCCAACATGGCTTTAAAACCGTTGGTCTGCGCATTCGCTAAATTGTTGGCGCGCACGGCCGTGCCCAATAGGTCTTGGCTAGCTCCGCTGGCTGAAATATAGAGTAATTTATCCATGACAACTTATTGACTCTGGTTAACGTAACCTAAAGGATTGCAATAAAGATGCCATCGGAACGAAAAATAGGAATTAAACGAGATTGATTTCTAAGATGTAAATAGTTAGTGAATATCTAGTTGAAAATAAACAAAAAAATACCGCTCTTATTGGAGCGGTATTGTATAACTCAAACCAACTTATCGGATATTCAAGATAGTTTGGTTAAGTTGGTTATTTACCTCAAGGGCCCGTGAGTTAGCTTGGAAGTTACGTTGAGCAATAATCATATCAATCAACTCCGTGGTTAAATTCACGTTAGCTTGTTCAAGTGCTGAAGAATTCACATCTCCAAAGGTACCTGTAGTGGCTTCACCAGCAAGGGCTTCTCCAGATAAAATACTCTCTTTCCATTGGGTACTACTTTGTTGCGTTAATCCTTGTTCGTTAGCAAAACGAGCTAAGGCAACACGAACAACAGGTTCTGAGGTACCATTTGAGAAAGTAGCACGAACCAATCCATCTGGACCGATATCAATTCCGGTAAGTCGACCAACTGCAAGTCCATCTTGTTCTAATGAAGTTACTTCAAAAGAAGACGCAAACTGAGTCGGTTCATCTGCCGTTGCGCTACCAACTTCAAGTGCGAAGTTGGTTGTAATCGTCTGAGTTGCATCAGAACCGTTTATCAACGGCGGGTTACCTAACTGAACAGTCGTCACATCGCCGGTGGCAACAGGGGTACCATCACCATTTTGAATACCAATAAAATCACCGCCGCTACTAAACTGCATTCTAAACCCAGAAACCGCATCAGCTCCTAAGGAAACTGAACCTGCAATGTTATTAGGATCTGTACCAGCTACGTTTTCAGTGTCACCTGCGGTATCAATAGCAGTATCATCAACATAATTAACTACTACCCATTCATTGGTTGCTGCAGAGTCTTTCATAAAATAATACGTCATCACATGACTATCACCAAGAGAATCATAAACGGTAATAGATGTAGCTGCGTTATAGGTAAGTGGATCATCAGGATCAAAAAGTGTTATATCTTTAGCATCATCACCTGCTGGTAAATTAAAGCGAGGTGAAACTTCGGTGGTTTGTTGTGGTGAGCCTGAAGAGTCTGGAATTCTCACTGGAATAGTTGTACTCAACGCCACAGATGAAGAGGTACCGTCAGCGTTGACCGGGAAACCCATTAAGTTATCACCGTTGGAATTAACCACAAAGTTATCTTGATCAAGCTTGAATTGCCCTGCTCGAGTAAATGAAAAATCACGAGAGGTTATTTCAGGAGTAGTGGCAAAAAAACCATTTCCAGTAATCGCCAGGTCCAGTGCAGTATTGGTAAACTGAAGACTACCTTGAGAAAATTGCTGAGCAACATCTTGGGTTAAGACACCGTCGCCCACTTTTGTATTACCGGCTGCCAATAGCGACGAAGCATAAACGTCACCGAATTCGGCACGAGATTCTTTAAAACCGACAGTATTTACGTTTGCAATGTTATTTGCAGTGACATCTAGATCTTTCTGAGCAGCTGAAACACCGCTTAATGCTATGTTAAAAGACATCGTTTATTCTCTCCTAAACTAAAGGGCTAACATTTTTAATTAACCACCGATTTGAATGACATCACTCAAATTGACACTTGTTTCGCCATCCAAATTTAAAATGACACCTTGATTGTTACTTGCAAAGCTGACGCTATCCACATGTCTGTTGACTGCGGTGGGTAAAGTTATTGATTCCCCGTTTTGCGTACCTTGTGCATAAACTGCATAATTGCCAGCTGGCAAATCATTGCCGTTTGCATCTTTACCATCCCATGTAAACTCAATATTTCCAGCTGACTGCGTACCCGCATCTATAGTTTTAATCAACTCACCGGATGCAGACTCAATGGTAATTTGTAAATCTTGAGTAGTTTGATCGGTAATCACCACGCCCGTCACCCCGGTACTGGTATCACTCAAGTGCCCTACATTCCCTTGCAATAAAACATCTTGGCCTATAAGGCTTGATGCTTGCAGCGCTTGGTTTGAGGACATGCTAGAAGCAAACTCAGTAAATTTTGTATTCAATGAATCTATTCCTTCAGAAATACTGAAGCTAGTCATTTGCGACACCATCTGATCATTGTCCACAGGTTTAGTGGGATCTTGATTCGCCAACTGCTCGGTTAGTAGAGAGAAAAAGTCTTCCTGACTTAACCTTTCATTACTGCCATCATCAATTGGCACGGTTTCTTCTTGTACATACAGGTTAGCGTCTAATCCTGTTGTTTTTGATATTTCCACGTTAATTTCCTCACTAAATCAGTGATTTATTGACCCTGACCAAGTTGCAACACACGTCTAAATATACGTTTTGTAGTGTCTGCCAACTGAACATTGGTTTCATACGATTTTGATGCTGACATCATGTCTGCCATTTCCTCAACCACATTCACATTTGGCTTATAAATATAGCCATTGCTGTCTGCCATTGGATGGCCTGGGCTGTATTCAATCTGTAGTGGTTTTTGACTTTCAACTATGCCAAGTACTTGCACGCCTGAGCCTTGTGACTGTGCTTCTGTCGCTCGTTGCATCTCAGCTGCGAAAACTGGATGGCGAGCCTTGTAAGTAGCGTCATAACTACTGCTAACGCTATTTGCGTTGGCAATATTACTGGCAGTTGTATTTAACCGTACACTTTCTGCACTCATGCCAGTGCTAGCAATGTCCATAACCCTAAATAAACTCATCCGCCTTGCCCTCCAGCTAATGCTTTCTTCATACCTTTAATCTTGCCATTCAAAAATTGTATACTTGCTTGATATCGCATCCCGTTTTCCAAAAAAGCATTACGTTCAGCTTGTACTTCTACGGTATTACCGTCGCCGGTATCGGGCTGCAATGGAACTCGAAACTCAATACTTGCTTGAGATTGCATCGCCCCTTCAAAATGCTTTTCGTGAGTACGAGTCATATTTTGCTGACGATCTTGATTGGCCGATTGCATGGCCTTTTGAAAATCAACGCCACGCGCTTTGTAACCAGGAGTATTAGCGTTTGCTAAGTTACCTGAAATTACTTCCATGGAATCGGTTCTAACCTGCATTGCTCGGCTATGAAACCCGGTTAATTTATCAAGACTAATTGCCATACTGTTCTCAACTTAAAACTCGCTTGAGAAAAATTTTGCAAGGGCTATGCCAAGACAATTACCTAGAATCGTAAGTGACGGGAAAGAAAACGCAAGATGTTGTATTAAATGCTTTTTTTAATATAGAAGATACCTGGATTATTACGTTCCAAGCTAAACAATTGGTTTAAACCTGCTATGGATTCTGATGCTCCAAGAAATAAAGCTCCATCGTTTTGCAGGCAAGCGGCAATTTGTTGCAGTATTTTCCGCTTATTGTCTAACGAAAAATAAATCAGCACATTTCGACAGAAAACCACGTCAAAACGTCCCAAGGCAGAATAGCTGTTTAACAGGTTCTGAGGTCGGAAGTTCACCATAGAAACAATCTCTTTATTCAATTGCATATGGTTTTTGTCTGCTGCCTTAAAAAACCGATTTTTACGCTCTTCAGCTAACCCTCTACTAATTGAAATACTATCAAACTTACCTGTTTTAGCTCTTTCGAGCATTTGGGTTGATATGTCTGTAGCAACTATCTCCACTCCAAAAGGAAACGCCCTTGGGTGTTTCCTTTTGTATTCATGAATGCACATCGCTATGGAATAGGGCTCTTGCCCAGAAGAACAGGCTGCGCTCCAAATTCTTACTTTGCGGTTAGCATTAGCAAACTGGCTTAGCAATGTTTGGTTTAGAATTTCAAAGGGGTACTTGTCACGAAACCATAAGGTTTCGTTAGTAGTCATTGCATCAACCACCTTTTCACGCATTTTGCTGGAATGGCTTTTATAGATGATATTAAGGAGTTCAGAAATACTCGTTAGGTTTTCCTGACGAACTAATGGACCAAGACGACTATAAACCAGATAGTCTTTTTGCTCATTTAATACAATACCGCACTGACGCTCTAAAAAATGAGCAAACTCTGAAAGCTCATAAGGCGTTAATTGATCTAATTTCAAATATTAACTTCCGTCGTATAGTAACGCTTTATTTGTTAAACCACTTTTTTACAGCAGAAGCTAATTCATCGGGGTGGAATTTAGCGATAAAATCATCTGCCCCCACCTTTTGTACCATTGCTTGATTAAAAACACCGCTTAAGGATGTATGCAAAACGACTTTAAGTTTACTCAGTTCCGGAGTGTGTTTAATCTCTGCTGTTAGGGTATAGCCATCCATTTCAGGCATTTCTATATCAGACACTAATACCCCTACTTTATCGGTAACATCGCCGGTTTCAGCTGCAATTTCTTTTAGTCGATTAAGGGCTTCAAGTCCGTTTTTAGCCACTTCAATATTCAAACCCAATGCCGTAAGCGCTTTTTTAACTTGACTCCTCGCTACCGCTGAATCATCTGCAACAAAAATGATTTTATCATTTGCAGGAGAATCCGACATATTTAAACCGGCAGCTAAACCTTCACTCACTTCAGTTTTTAAAGGTGATATTTCATTAAGAATTTTTTCGACGTCAAGAATTTCAATAAGCTCATCATCAACTTCGGTTACAGCCGTCAAATAGCTGGCTTTTCCGGTGCCTTGGGGAGGAGGCATAATAGCGTCCCAATTGGTATTAATAATACGTTCAACGGAACCCACTAAAAAACCCTGCACAGAACGATTGTATTCGGCAATAATAATAAAGGCACTATTGATATTTTCTATTTTTTTACCACCGGTTGCCATGCTTAGATCAATCACGGATATTGTTTGACCTCGAACATGAGCCACACCTCTAATAAGTGGGTTTTGTCTGGGTATTGACGTTAATTGCGGGCATTGCAGTACCTCACGAACTTTGAACACATTAATGCCAAATCGTTGTCTACGGTTTAACCTGAATAATAATAACTCAAGCCGGTTTTGACCAACTATTTGCGTGCGTTGATTAACTGAGTCAAGAATTCCCGACATATACCACCCCAATAAAGTTTAAAATAGGCACAATTGTTGCGTTATCCCTATCAGAAAAAGCAAGTTTGACTAATAGTAGCGCCAAAACAGTTTTTTGTGACTGAATTTTGACGCTTATCTTTGTTTGCTTAATGAATTAATAAGCATAGACAAAACGGTGGCAACTGAACATGAAAATATCGACAAAACATACAACGACTAAATTACTTAGTGTTATTTTCATTGTTACTTTGGCTCTGGATAATGCATTTGCTACACAGTCTAGTGATATTGATACATCCAAACAACAACTAAGTAATGCGGTGGAAAATTACGTAAAAACTGAGTTGAAACAATATACACAAGTAAGTGATGATAATTTAACCATAAAAGCAATGCCCTTGGATAAGCGAATCGTCATCCCTCACTGCCCTGTGCCATTCACCATTTCTGCAAGTAAAGAAGCTTTGGCGCAAAGTAATATAACAGTTAGAGCTAGTTGTGAAGAAACCAACTGGTACCTTTATATGATGGTAAAAGCTACACGTGTTCAGCCTGTGGTCGTACTTACAACCTCGGTCAGCCCCGGTACGGTTTTAAATGAAGATGATGTCAGAGTTGTAATGTTAGATAAAAACCTTATACGCACCAGCACTTTTTCCCATATAAATACGGTTGTAGGGGCACGTATGAAGAAGCGTAGTCGTCCTGGTCAACCCGTGGTTCCCGGTCAACTGTGTTTTGTGTGCAAAGGAGATAGTATTCTGATTACTGCTAATACCGGTGGAGTCAGTATAAAAACCAAGGGAATTGCTCAACAAGATGGCAATTTGGGCGATACCATTGCAGTCAAGAACAGTAAATCGAAAAGAGTCGTACATGCACAGGTTATAAATACCCATCAAGTAGTTGTGCAGATATAATATATTTAGCGTAAACTGTCGATAATTACAGCGTAATAGCGACTGTTTGAACTTATCTGAAAAATATTTAGTTTATTTCCAAATTTCACTAAAGATCGTAAAGTTACGGCCGATAAGATAAGTGAGGAAAATTAGGTATTCGAGGTCATTATGGCAATTAACAATGTAAACAGTGGAAATCAAAAGCCACAACTTGAGAATCAGAGGTTGAATCAACAACAATCTCAGAATCAAGCGACTGCACAATCTGCAGCGCAACAATCAAAGTCTGTGGCAGTTCCAAGGCAGGATTCTGTATCCTTGACCCAATCTGCACAGCAGCTTAGCCAAGTGCAAAAAAAATCAACTGACACTCCGGTTAATCAGGAAAAGGTCGACAAATTGAAAAAAGCCATCCAGAATGGTGAGTATCGCGTTAATCCTGATGTTTTAGCGCAAAAAATTAGCAAACTCGAAGCTCAAGTATTTGGCATTAAAGATTAGAATTTAATGCCAGATTGGTTTAGCTTCTCACAATAAAAGTAAAGCTAAATGAATAACCTAATTACCCTCCTAGAAAAGCAAAAACAACAACTTGACTCACTGACAGTGTTACTTGAGTCTGAACTTCATTTGATCGGCACCAGAGATGCTGAATCGTTAACCTCAGTGATTAATGACAAATCTGCATTATTAGAAGCCATTGCCGTTACCGACAAAACCATCGAACAACAAGTTGAAAAACATCCTGATTGGGCAACTGAACAAGAGATTAAAGATTTGTTTGATAAAATTAATCAGTCTTTATCTCAATGCAAATTCAGAACAGAGATCAATCAAAAAGCGGTAGAACAAGGTCAGTTGCGTCTACAACATCTGCGCAGCTTATTATTAGAGTCCCGTGCAAAAGAAACAATGACATACGACAAAAGCGGCAAACCCAAAGGCGGCTCATCTGGCAAGAGTGTAACGGCTTAAATTCTTTCTTTGAATTAGCTAAGACGACAGCCCTTAATTTATCCAACCAAATGAAACTAACCTGATTGGGTTAGTTTATCCTTTGAATGAGCTCACAGAGGGTTAAGCTCAATAGTAGCGGACTTTTTTGACTTGCTTCGGTTTAGCCGTACTCAAATATAAATCATGCACTAAACTAAAATCGAGTTCCAATTCAGTGGCGTATGAGTCATTTCCAATGGGATAACTTTTAACGACTCGGGCACCGCGAATAACACCTTGGACACTGGCCATCAATTGTGTATCTGTAAGCACTAAATTAGCTAATGACTGCTCACCGTCAATTTTTTGTCCATACACTTGTTCGGTCAATTCGCGATACGCATCCAGTTTCGATGCTTTAACCGCCATTAGGACTTTAGCTGATCTATCACTTCCACGTTGAGCGTCTATTGGTGCGTACCCAATGGAACGGATCACAGGATACGTCTCTGGTTCGATGGTCTCCCACTCTACCTGCTTATCGATAAGGTTTTGACATCCTACGACTCCGAGCATGCACCCTACAACTACAATGGTATAAAGTAATTTCATATCTTTTCTCAGTAATTATTTAACTATACTTTTTAGCTAAATCGCTTCATGGCTAGTATTCAAACTCAATAAATACCGTTATCAAGTTCATTCTCAATTCTTTATTCTCTGCTCTCTGATATCTTTTGTAGCAATTTTTGTTCCTTTAGAACACAAATTTACAATCAAATAAAAAGAATAATAATTGAAGTCCAATATAGCCGAGATTCTGACTAGGCAGCTTAACAAAATAGGTACAAAAGATGCATAATTAAGGGTACATAAACGCGTAGTGAAGCATAAAGATACTGCAAATTGCCATGACTATTGAGAGTTCATAGTTTAGTAATGACTAAGCAAGGTATCACCTGCTAAGCGTTTTAATTTTAAGTTCTTATTGGATAATTTGTGAATGAAATCAGCACATCGTCAACTTTTCTCTGTTAAGTTAATCACATTCTTTTGTGTATTATCCTCAGTACTATTCTCTGGTTTATCCTCGGCTGCCTGGTTCGAGTCTAGCGGCCAAGCGGCAATAAGAAACGGCAATATAGAGTTGGCGCGGCAAAATGCGACCCAAGATGCAATTAAACAAGTTTTGTTATTTGCTGGGGCATCAGTTCACAGCGTACAAAAGATGGCAAACGGGGTTTTGCAAAATGATGACTTAACCATTCGCGCCAGCGGTGAAGTAAATAGTATTGAGCTCATAGATGAAGTGTTGAGGGACGGCTACCTTACTGTGTCTTTGCGGGCAGATATATTTGCCAATAAGAATGTATGTCAATCATCAGAATACCCTAAAAGCATTGTCACTACTTGGCATCCCATCAACAATAGAGAGCAAGCAACTACCGGCAATATTTTTGAGATTGGTACTATTTTACCAGAAATACTGCAACAAAATTTCGAAGACTTCGCGCAGCAGTCGAGCATTCAAACTATTCTACCTTTCTATTATGCTCAGCAGCCTATTACCTTGATAAATGATGCGATGACGTTGGCAAAGCAGTCAAACGCTCAATATGTATTAACCGCCACGGTTAAAGACATCAGTGTAACTAACCCTAAAACACCTAAGTGGCAGCTATGGAGTAACGATTTACCATCTAGAAACTTTAGTTACCAAGTCACCCTTTTAGACGGCTATACAGGCTCATTGATGTGGCAGAAATCCTATAACGCCGCCGCACCATGGGATTTTGATACTCACCAAAGTGTAGACATCAACAGCAACCAGTTGTGGCAAAGCCCGTTTGGAACAGCAGTATCAGCGGTTATGCAGGATATTGCCATCAATGTCGATGAAAAGCTCGCCTGTGCCCCTACCTACGGACGTATTATTCAAGTCAGTGGCGAACAACTCACTTTGGATGTTGGTAGCAATCAAGGCATCCTCAAAGGTGATGAGTTCACACTTTTTCAGTTACAACAGATACTTGATCCACAAGGAAAAACCTTTACTCAGTTCAACCTACACCCAACCCCAGTTAAAATTGTTAGTGTTTCCCCTGACTCAGCAGTTGCGGTCTCAAAAGACGGAAGTTTATTAGCGAATATTCAAGCCAATGATTTTGTTTCAAAACTCTAAGTTGTACTTGAGGTTGGATGTACGGCAATGAAAGGCTCGCGGTGAAATTAGAAAGGGTTATTTGATATTGCGTAAATCAATTTATCCTTAAAAACTGAAGCCTTCATACTTGTTTTTACACAGGCTCTTTTAGTATAGTCTTGGCCCCTTTAAAATTTCACAAATGTCTCCTTAGCTCAGCTGGATAGAGCGACCCCCTCCTAAGGGGTAGGCCAGAGGTTCGAATCCTCTAGGAGACGCCATAGAACTAGGACATTACAATTGTGGGCTTTAACCTTACTTGAAGGTTTTTATTGAAGCTTAAAAAGCGGGGTTAATCGACGATAATTTGCGCTTGGCAGAACCAGAAATTAATAAGGTCTTTCATTAGTACCACCAAATCGAAGTAGTTGTTTGGTTTGGTTAAATACGCATTGCTGCCTAGAAAATAACACTCTTTGATGTCGATTTCTGAATCCGAAGTAGTAAATATTATCACTGGAATATGTTTGAGTTTCGGGTCTCGTTTAATCTCTTCCAAAGCCTCTCTTCCTGATTTACGAGGCATATTTAAATCTAGCAGTATCAAACTTGGTAAAACTTCAGCGCTGTTAAGTAAAGAAATAAGCTCTTCGCCATCTTGAGCGAACTTAATTTTTTCCATTGCCAGTTTATTTTCAGTTAGGGCATCACGGATCAATTCTTGATCATCTAAGTCATCTTCAGCGACTAGAATATGATTAACCGCCCGAAGATTTTTAGTAACTAAACTCATATCATTCATGATTGAAACCCGGTTCCTTGACTAAGGTCTTTATAATAGTTTTTCACCGTGAATATACCACAAGCTAGTGTTGGTTAATAACGATAAAACCCACCAGCATATAGAGGATATAAAAGACTGGGTTGTTAATAATTACCGACGTGAATCTAGCGCACCCTGTCCTTTTTTAAGGCAGTTGCATTTGCTAAGACACATACGCCCCAACTAAGACACAAAACTTGAAGATAGCCTTGCGACTCAGTTGAAGTAACAACTATAGATAGTAGTCTTAGAGCCTGTTTAAGCGCGTTACCACAACCTTAAACAGGCAAATTTAAACCTCAATAACAACCTGCGGAGTCTCGGTTAGCCACTTAATTTAAACGTCATAATTGTTTAATGACCACTCCATCTAGGTTATTTATCTTCGTTAGATTTAGTGACTAATTCAGAATCCGTTTCCTTTGGAATGACTAAACTCATTATTCGCCACCCAGCTTTGGGATCAACAGACTTTTTGTTAGTCAGCATTCGCAGTTTATTATGACTATCAAATGCACATAGCACTAACACATTCCCTTCATATTCTTGTAAATAATCGTCCATTGAAAAACTCTCGGTTAATTGAGTGGTTTTAATTTTAGCCCCTTTTGCCACCCAACTTGCGAGCTTTCCATAGGTGATCCCATCATCGAATAATCCCAGTTTTTTTGCGTAGGATTCAGATATTTGATGGCTAGGTCTTTGCTGTTGTTCATTATTGCTCAAACCTAAAACTGTACCTTTACCCAACTCATCTTCAAAATGAAATGTCACCATGGGATTGAGTTGGCGATAAGGTGACATCACCAGCACTCGACCAAATAGGGATAAATCTAATGTTCGTGATGCATGTTCTGACATTGGATTGCCGAAGTAAGTGGGAATGTTTTCCATTCTAGCGGAGCGGATGGCATCCCAGTTAGTGTCAGCCACACAAACATTTATATCGTTGTCCATTAACTCTTTGGCAAACATCCGGCAAAACGCACCACCACCAAATATCAGATAACCATTTGGTTTAGGAGCACGAATTCCGAGCCATTGAGCTACATGAACTGCAGTAAGACTTTGCACCACTACGGTAGAAATAATCACTAAAAAGACCAGGGGTACCAATATTTCTATTTGTGCATAATCAAGGGCTTCTAACTTCAATGAAAATAATGCAGATACTGCAGCTGCGACTATGCCCCTTGGTGCTACCCAACTCAAAAACGCTTGTTCTCGCCAGTTAAGGCCTGTTTTTAGGGACGAAACCATAACCGAAATGGGTCTGACGATAAACATAATCGCCAATAAAACAATAATTGCTCCCCAGCCGACATGTAACAGTGAATCCAACTGAATTCGAGAGGCTAATAAAATGAATAAACCAGAGATCAATAATACACTTAAGGTTTCTTTAAACTCTAAAATGTCATCAACATCCACATCTCGCATATTTGCCAGCCACATGCCCATAATTGTGACAGTAAGCAAGCCTGACTCATGAGCTATCATATTCGAACCGGCAAATGCGCCTAACATTAAGGTTAACACTGCGGTGTTGCGCAAATAATGAGGAATAATATTTCGTCGCAGGGCGAGGCCGAGTAAATACCCCATAATTGCGCCAACGCCCAAGCCGATACTCACTGTGAGACTAAATGCCCACAAAGTGTGACTTAATGCATCTTGCGTAGAAATTATATATTCATAAACCAATACAGCTAACAATGCGCCTATAGGATCAATAATGATACCTTCCCATCTAAGAATGTTAGCCAATTTGTTGCTTGGCCGCACGGTGCGAAGCATGGGGACAATTACCGTTGGCCCGGTCACCGTCACAATGGCACCAAACAAAAAGGCCATTTCCCAAGACATATCTAACACAAGGTGAGTGATCACAGCGACTAAACACCAAGTCAAAATAGCCCCTGATGTACACAAATTACGAACCATGGAACCATGACCACGTAAATCTTCAAAGCGAAGTGTTAAAGCCCCTTCGAACAGAATAATTGCGACAGAAAGTGACACTACGGGAAATAACAAGTCACCAAATATTTGGTCAGCATTTATGATACCGGTCGCAGGACCAACAATAATACCCACGAGAAGAAGCGGTAAGATTGCAGGTAATTTTATGCGATAGGCAAAATATTGACAAAAGATGGATAATAATCCAACCAAAACTAATCCAGCAGTAATATCAATCAAATACATTCCTTAATTTGTTAGTTACAGTTTTCAATAGTTTTCGCTACTGCATGAAAAAGCAGTATTGAGTAATTGAATCATAAATGGAGACTAAACCCTGTTTTACATTATTCAACAGCTTTCACATAGGCAGTAATTCACTTTTATACAGGTTACTAAGCTTCGATACAATCAAACTTGTCGGCATTTTAGTTACGTCAACTCAGGTAAAAAAGTTTACACACATCCGTGAATTCTAATTACAAATTACCTTGCAAAACTTGACGGCTAAGTACATTGGAAAAACACCTCATTTAAAATAACCTTTTTAATCTGCTCTTTTAAACTATGAGCAAATTGCGGTACCTCCCCCCTTTAAAGGGATCAAAAAAGGGAGCTGGTTAAGCTCCCTTTCTAATTGAAAGTTTAATCGTAAACTCTGTTATTCCACAAACTTTTCGTTAACATGTACGGTAAGTGGATGATAACCAGGTTTCGCCTCGTCAAAAGCACGTTTTGCAAAAGCTTTACCTTCTGGTGTTTTCGCCAACTCTTTGTAAAGTGGTTTCACTAATTTATTACGACCTATTCCAACCAAGTAACTATAGAGTCTGTCGTAAGCAGGTTTATATTCATTTTTTACCGCGATTAATAACCAGCTATGAGCAATTTCATTGTTCTTACTGGCTGTGAGTTGAAACGCAGTGTCCAGCTCATCTAATTGTTTTTCACTTAGATCATCTGGCATATTGTTTAAGAAATACAACCATTGATGGACAGTCCAACCTTGGGTATCCACCTGCTCTGCTGTTACACTTCCTGCTAACCAAGCATTGCGAGCGTTATCAACCTTACTAAATGCATCTGATTCAGGTACAGGTGCGCCATCAGGAATTCCAGGTTCGAAAATCCATTGATGAACCCTTTCTTTGTCTAGTACATCTGCATAGGTCGTCAATAACGTTTTATCAAGGTAGCTAATAAATTGATCAGTTGTGATGCTTTTGAAGGCAAAATGGTTGAAATACTCAAGTAGAAATTGATCAAAGTTATCACGACCTATTTTTTGCTCTATCTCACGAAGAAATAATGCGCCCTTTTCATACGGGATATTTGAAAATACATCGTCGGGATTACGTCCACGCAAATCAATCGCCAAAATTTCATCGTTATCGGGTAACGAGGCAATATCAGCTTGTAAATCTTGGTATCCCAATACCGCTTCCATATTGTAGCGGTCAGTGCCGTAGATCATTTCCATAATGCGATAGGTTAAATAGGTAGTGAAACCTTCATTTAACCACAGGTCACGCCAAGTAGCGTTTGTCACTGTGTTACCAGACCAACTGTGAGCCAATTCATGGGCAATCAGTGAAACTAAACTCTTGTCTCCAGCAATAACCGTTGGAGTTATGAATGAAAGGCGCGGATTTTCCATTCCACCAAATGGAAATGATGGTGGTAAAATCAATAAGTCATAACGATCCCAACTGTACGGACCATAAGTCTTCTCTGTTGCTTCTAACATACTTTCAGTATCTTCAAACTCTTTGGCGGCCGCATCCAGAATAGATGGCTCAGCGTAAACTCCAGTACGTTCCCCCATAGCCTTAAAGTGCAGATCACCAATGGCCAACGCTATCAAATAAGAAGGAATGGGTTGAGGCATATTAAATTCATATACACCATCACGCTCAGTGTCTGGGTCATTGGCAGCACTCATCACCGCAAGTAGCTCTTTAGGGGTACGAATGGTTGCGGTATAAGTCACTCTCACCTGTGGTGAATCTTGCAGTGGAATAAAGCTACGAGCATGCACAGCTTGGGCTTGGGTGAACAAAAACGGATATTGTTTACCGGCTGTTTGTTCTGGTGTTAACCACTGCGCGCCAGAGGCATCTTCTGCAGTGTGATAACGAATAGTTACCTGATTGCCTTGTGCTGGCAAGCTAATATACAAAGCGGACCCTAAGTTTGCATCTTCTTCTTGCAGTTCAAAATCAACTGGCGTATTGCCTGCCGTCACCTCTAAAATGCTTAAACCGCGGGTATCCAAAATCAAGGTTTTCCCTTGCTCATCGATTTTTTGATAGGTCAGGGTTGCCGTACCAATTAGCTGATGTTTGTCAAAGTCAGCGGTTAGGTCTAAATCGATATGTGACACTTTCACAACGTCGGGATTAGCAAAAGAATGATAATCTTTAGCATTGTCTATTTGCGTTTGTTTTGGTGTTTGTTGTACTTTGGTTTCAGAAGGTTGTTCTGGGTTAGAACAGGCCAGCAATGTGGTTAGCCATAAAAACGCAAGATAGCGAATACTTATCATATATTTTCCTAGTGAAATTTTTCGCTAATTGTGACATAAAACGAGTTAGAACCGAAATCAAAGGCCGCAAATTATCTGCAGGTTAACTAAACGCATATTTTTCAAAAGGGGTTGAGATGTCTAGACAAAATAACGAAGAAATTTCGACGTTTATGGATGCTATGCAAGATGTCAAACCACTGCCTAAGCAAGATAAAGTCGTATCCTTAAAAGCAAAGCCAACCCTCGCTCAAAGCTTGAAACGCGAGGCATTGCAACGAGATTTAAATTTAGCCCAGAATTATTTAAGCACCGAGCACGTAGAGCCTCTGGATCCCTATGATCACCTTGTTTACAAAAAGCCTGGTGTGCAGGAAGGTGTATTCAAAAATTTACGTTTGGGAAAATATAAAATCGATTCGGTGCTGAATTTACAGCAGTACAAATTTGAACAAGCGCGACAAACATTGTTTGAGAGCATCATCCAATCTCAGCAAAAAGGAATTCGAACATTATTGATTAAACACGGAATAGGCTTGAACAGCCAACCGTTTCCAGCGTTTTTAAAAAGTTACGTGTATAAGTGGTTGCAACAAATGCCACAGGTTTTAGCATTCCATACCGCGCAAAAATACCATGGCGGTTCAGCATCCGTGTATGTGCTCCTGAAAAAGAGTGAAACAGACAAAGTTACTAATCGAGAATTACATCGTAAAAAATAACAAGATTGTCGCGCCAAAATTTTGTGCAAACGCCCTTACAAAAGGCTTTTGTATAAATTTTAGATTTGTGAATGTTTAATTTCAGCAGAAATAGTTTGTGAACTTGCGGGGGTGCTTACTACAGCTAAAACTACAAGGAAAAGTACGGTGGCAAAAACACCAGTTAAACCAAACCCTTTTGACGAACGATTCATTTTATTTCTCTTATTATTATTTTAATAATTGTAATTGTTGTCGGTAAGTTTATGTAAAGTCCATTTGGTAAAAAGATCATCTCTGATAACTATACCTAGAATAGACTTTAGTCTAAACCCGTTTTTTCTAATTGACAAGGGTTTATTTAATTAAATCAAGGATCTAACGAACCATCATCATAAACAAAAAAAGCGCCCAAAAAATTAGGCGCTTTTATTTTCAACTTTTTAAGATTATTTATCAGCCAGCTTTTGGGTAATTAACCCGCAAACACCCGTGCATTTCTAAACATTCTCATCCAAGGACCATCTTCCTGCCAGTCATCTGCTTGCCAAGAGTTTGCCACCGCTCTAAATACCCGCTCAGGATGCGGCATCATAATAGTGGCGCGACCATCGCTGGAGGTAAGCCCTGAAATGCCGTCTGGTGAACCATTCGGGTTAGCTGGATACTGCTGAGTAACATTGCCCCAGTTATCCACATATTTCAGTGCAACATGCTGATTATTTTGAACTTGTCTAAGATGACCAGTATGTTTGAACTCCGCCCTTCCCTCACCATGGGATACCGCTATGGGTAAACGTGATCCTTGCATGCCAGCAAAGAAAATAGATTTACTTTCTTGCACTTCTAACATGGAAACCCGTGCTTCAAAACGTTCCGATTGGTTAGTCACAAAGTGTGGCCATAAATCGGCACCTGGTATCAGTGACTTTAAGTTTGAAAGCATTTGGCAACCGTTACAAACCCCTAAACTAAAGGTGTCGTCACGATGGAAAAATTGTTCAAATTGATCACGGGCATAGTTATTAAACAGAATGGACTTAGCCCAGCCCTCACCTGCACCTAACACATCACCGTAGGAGAAACCGCCACAGGCAACTAATCCGGCAAACTGATCTAACGCGAGGTTCTGACCGATAATATCACTCATATGCACATCGATGGCATTAAAGCCGGCTCGATTAAACGCTGCAGCCATTTCGTTTTGTGAATTAACTCCTTGCTCACGTAAAATCGCGATTTGTGGCTTAAGCCCTTTGGAAATATATGGAGCAGCAACATCTTCATTAATGTCGTAACTCAATTCACAATGCAAACCTGGATCTTGTGGATTACCTTTGGCTGCCCATTCTTGGTCAACACATTCAGGGTTATCCCGTAAACGCTGCATTTTATCTGTGGTTTCAGCCCAAATTAAACGATAGTAGCCGCGCTCTTGAGAAATGACCTTCTGTTGTTGATGACTAATTTCAATTCTATCTGATTGGTTGAGCGTGCCGATCTGATGGGTCACCTCTGTAAGTCCATGCTGACTAAGCACTTGGTTCACTTTCTCCAAGTCGGCTTTCGTCACCTGAACCACTGCACCTAGTTCTTCGTTGAACAATACAGACTGTGCATTGCCGTTCAGGCTATCTAATTCAACATCGATACCTGTGTGTCCAGCAAAAGCCATTTCAACTAATGTGGTGAATAAACCACCATCAGACCTGTCGTGATAAGCCAATAGTAAATTCTGATGAACTAAAGATTGTATAGCCTCAAAAAAACCTTTGAGTAACGTAGGCTTTGAAACATCTGGGGCTTGACTACCCAACTGGCTGTATACCTGAGCTAAACAAGAACCGCCAATGCGATTACGTCCTTCACCCAAATCTAGACATAATAAAACCGATTCACCTTTGTCGCTGCGTAACTGCGGCGTCAAGGTATTACGAATATCTTTGACCGCACCAAATGCGGTAATAATTAACGATAACGGTGAGGTTACCGATTTATCTTGCTGTCCTTCGGCTTGCTCTTCTTGCCATTGGGATTTCATCGACATGGAATCTTTACCGACGGGTATGGTCAAGCCGAGTACTGGACAAAGCTCTTCACCTACAGCTTTAACCGCTTCGTACAAACCGGCATCTTCACCTGGGTGTCCTGCTGCTGCCATCCAGTTAGCCGACAATTTGATACGATTTAATGAACCTATATCTGCCGCGGCAATATTGGTTAAGGACTCGCCAACAGCCATGCGCGCCGAAGCGCCGTGATTCAATAAAGCAATAGGAGTGCGTTCACCCACAGCCATAGCTTCACCTTGGTAACTATCGAAGGATGATGCGGTAACAGCAACATCGGCCACTGGTATTTGCCACGGACCTACCATTTGGTCGCGATTAACTAAACCGGTAACACTACGATCACCAATGGTGATCAAAAAGGTTTTTTCTGCCACTGTAGGTAAACGTAAAAGACGTTCTGCCGCTTCGTTAATGTCGACAGAGTCAGCCTTAAAATCATCGCCAACTGAGGTTTTAGATGCCACGTCGCGATGCATTTTGGGTGGTTTACCTAACAACACATCAAGGGGTAGATCTATAGGTAGGTCGTTAAAGTGTTCGTCGTGTAATGCTAAATGTGGTTCTTCAGTGGCTTCACCAACAACTGCAAAAGGCGCTCTTTCACGGCGACAAATAGATTCAAATAGGGGCAACTTATCTGGCGCTACAGATAACACATAACGTTCTTGAGATTCGTTACACCAAATTTCATGGGGGGCCATGCCTGGCTCGTCATTAGGCACATTTCTAAGCTCAAATTTACCACCACGGCCGCCATCATTAACAAGTTCAGGGAAGGCATTTGATAATCCACCCGCGCCCACATCATGAATAAACTGAATGGGATTGTCGTCACCCAACTGCCAACAGCGATCTATCACTTCCTGACAACGTCTTTCCATTTCTGGATTACCCCGTTGCACAGAAGCAAAATCTAAATCTTCATTAGACTCACCGGATGTCATTGACGACGCAGCGCCGCCGCCTAATCCGATGTTCATTGCTGGTCCACCTAAAGCAATTAACTTAGCACCTACGGTAATCTCACCCTTTTGGGTATGAGATTGACGAATATTTCCAAGTCCACCAGCCAACATAATAGGTTTATGGTAACCACGAACTTCCATGCCATTAAAGCTATTCACCTGTTGCTCATAGGTACGGAAATAGCCGAGAATATTAGGGCGACCAAATTCGTTATTAAATGCCGCTCCACCTAATGGACCTTGTTGCATAATTTCTAGCGCATTAACAATTCGCTCTGGTTTACCGTAGGCGGTTTCCCAAGGCAACGCATAGCCTGGAATATTAAGATTTGAAACACTAAAACCCACCAGCCCAGCTTTAGGCTTTGAGCCTCTGCCGGTAGCACCTTCATCACGGATCTCACCACCAGAACCTGTTGCCGCACCAGAAAAAGGAGAGATAGCGGTTGGGTGATTGTGGGTTTCTACCTTCATCAAAATATCGATATTTTCATGATGATATTCGTATTCATGGGATTCTGGGTTAGGGAAGAAACGACCGGCTTTCCACCCCTCCATTACAGCGGCGTTGTCACTATAAGCCGAATGCACATAATCTGGATTTAACTCAAAGGTATTTTTAATCATTTTGAACAATGACTTAGGCTGTTCAGCACCATCAATTGTCCAATCGGCATTGAAAATTTTATGTCGGCAATGCTCTGAGTTGGCTTGGGCAAACATGTACAGTTCAATATCGTTTGGATTGCGACCTAAACGCTGGAAATTTTCCACCAAATAATCAATTTCATCATCTGCTAGCGCCAACCCCATTTCTACATTGGCAACACTTAAGGCTTCTCTTCCACCTTTAATCACATCCACACTGCTGTATGGCTTGGGAGACTCTTCCACGAACAACGTTTTTACCTGATCAAAATCAGACATTACCGCTTCGGTCATACGATCATGTAAGATTTGTTGTAACTCGGCATGTTGAGATTGACTTAGCTGTGCAGCAAATTTTAAATAATATGCACAGCCTCGCTCTATTCGTTTCACCTCGCTTAATCCACAATTATGCGCAATATCAGTTGCTTTAGAGGACCAAGGTGAAATAGTTCCTGGTCTTGGTACTACCAAAATCAGCTCACCTTCTGGCTCATGAGCTGGAATTGCCGGGCCGTAAGTAAGTAATTGAGATAACACTTGATTCTGCTGCGAGGTTATTTCCGATTCAATTTGCGCAAAATGTACATATTCAGCGTAAATTTCAGTAATGGGAAGTTGAGCAGAAGTAAAACGTTGAAGTAATTTTTCAACACGAAAATCAGATAACGCAGGAGCACCACGAAGGACGAGCATAGGGCTATTACCAAAGTTACTGGAACTTGACCATTTAGTCTGGCTAAGCTCACGATTTTTAGGAAGTTTTGAGGCGCGAATTATAGTGTAAAACCAATCGATTTATAAGCATCAATCTACTCGATTTGAAAGTTTTTAATGGTCAATTGCATTATTCCTCTAGATGAATTCAAACAATTTCGTCACAATGGCCTAATTAAGCCACTTTTAAAGGGAATCTGTGAAGAAGACAGTTTTACGGTTTTTATTACTGAATCTATTACTCGTACTCAGTGCATGTGAAAAACCGCAACAATCCAGCACCTTAGCCCGCATCTTAGATCAAGGTGTACTCAAAGTTGGAACCAATTATGGTTTGACAACCTATTACAATGGTCCTGTTGGACCTGAGGGCTTTGAGTATGAATTAGCTAGCGGTTTCGCTAACTATCTTGGCGTGCGTCTGGAAGTCTTCCCCTACTACACCTTGAATGAACTATTTCCTCAGCTTGCTAATCATCACTTAGATTTAATCGCGGCAGGGATTAGTGTCACCAATGATCGTGCAGATTTATTCCGTTTTGGTCCAGCGTATCAAAATATCAGCCAAAAAGTCGTGTTTAAACAAGGGAATGAACGCCCTCGAAGCGCTACAGATTTAACCGAAGAAATGTTAGTTATTGCTGGAAGTAGCCATGCTGAAACATTGCGTGAATTCAAACCATTTCATCCACAACTAGTTTGGCGGGAAACGGACGACAAAGACGCAGAAGAACTGATGGAAATGGTGCTAAGCGACGAACTTGCCTACACCATAGTAGACTCGAATATTTTAGCAGTGCTACGCAGAAGACACCCTGAGCTGAGCATTGGTTTTACAATCAGTAAAGAACAAGGGGTAGCCTGGGCATTAGATAAAAGCCAAGATGACTCTTTGTTGGCAGCGTTGATTGAATACTTTGGTTTAATTCAATCTAATGGCACTTTGGCGGCATTGGAAGACAAATACTTTGGTCATGTTCGACAATTTAACTATGTGGATACTCGTGAGTTTATCCGCTCTGCACGAAGCAATTTACCCAATTTTAGACAATGGTTTGAACAACATGCGCAAAGTTTAGATTGGCGTTTGTTAGCTGCTATGAGCTACCAGGAAAGCCATTGGAATCCAAACGCCAAATCACCAACCGGTGTACGTGGCATGATGATGTTAACCTTAGCCACAGCAGAAGATCTGGGTATTGAATCACGCCTGGATCCCGAACAAAGTATTCGCGGAGGTGCGGAATATTTTGCCAACTTATTAACGCGAATCCCCGCTCGCATTCAAGAACCGGATCGAATTTGGTTTGCATTAGCTGCATACAATATAGGACTAGGTCACTTAGAAGATGCTCGGGTACTCACTCAAAAACAAGGTGGCAATCCTGACATGTGGATAGACGTAAAGAAACGTTTGCCGCAATTACGTCAGAAAAAATATTATAAAACTACCCGTTACGGATATGCACGGGGCGACGAAGCTGTAACTTATGTTGACAACATAAGGCGTTATTATGATACATTAGTCTGGCTAGACGGGCAGGATGCCGAGACCCTCGATGAAGCTGAAGACGCAGCTCAAGCGCAAGAAAATTAAACCATCCGAAGTTTTCGCTGTTTATTGACTTGTCATAAAGCAGTCACATTTGCATGCCAAGCTAACCACCTGTACATGATTCATTTGTTTCAATTGAAATAAATTTGAAACTAATGGCGAGGTTAGCTGTCTAGATTAGTTAACCCGTTTTAATAATTGAAATAGGAGAAAAATCCTTTAAGGAGTTACCATGAGAAAAAGAAATACATTTACCAAAAAGATGAAGACCAATAACAGTAGCAGAAGAAGATTACTGTTGAAAAAAGTACATCAAAAAGTGTTAGATAGACGTCAAAATTTCCAACAGTTTGACTTACAAGAGTCCTTTGCTGAAGCTAGTTAAATAAAGCTTCAGCTAAACGGCGGTGTTGGTTTAGCTTGATTTTAAATCGATTAAATATCTCACAAACGACTGTCCACTTATAAATCCACATTCATTTTCGTCACTTTGTTTATTCCCCTATCCACAATGACAAACCTCACAACCAATGATTGGATCTAGTGTTCAGCATATTTACTAGAGATCACTTTAAACTACTGCCGCTTTTGGCTATTTGTTTAAGGGCTTTTTTCTGCTCTCGTCGCATCTTAAAAAAGTCCGATATTTTGCTGGCACACTGTTCAGCCAAAACATCCCCTTGCACCTCAATTTGATGATTTAGTCTTTCATCGTTTAAAAGGTTCATTAAACTACCAGCGAAGCCTGTTTTATAATCCTTTGCGCCAAAAACTAAACGTTTGATCCGAGAATGAACAAGCAAACCTGCACACATTGGGCAAGGCTCTAAGGTGACATAAAGAGTGCAGTCCAACATGCGATAGTTATTTAGCGACTTCCCCCCTTCCCGAATGGCTATCATTTCAGCATGAGCTGAGGGATCATTTAGACTAATCGATTGATTCCAACCTTGGGAAACTACTTTATTATCTTTGACCAACACCGCACCTACGGGTACTTCGCCAATTTTCCAAGCATTGTCGGCTAACGATAGTGCATAGTTCATCCAATACTCATCTTGTAATTGAATTTCCCTTGCGGAATTTGGCGTTGTCATTTTTTGGTCACACAAAACATTGGTTAATTTGCTCAAAAAGTTGTTTTTTTAACTAATATAAATTCTTATCAAAAGTCAGTAAAAACCATAACTAATTGATATTAAACAAAAATAAAAGTTGGTTAAGAATATGCAAAACAAGATTATAACGGCAAAACATACTAATACGCTAACACTATGCCAGTCAAAGGAGACTACGCTATGAATTTAACCGCCATCGCCATTATCGCAATCATTTGCTGGACCATTATTAAGCTAACAGGGAAAGATAAAAAAGACCTGAAACAAGTGTCTGCACCTGAACCTGAAAATGACGCACTAAAACAGCGAGTTGCCGCAATGCAGGAAAGAATTGCAGTACTCGAAGCCATTGTCACTGATGAAAAATATGTGCTCAAGCGTGAGTTTGACAACTTGGCACGTAACAAAGCGGCGTAACCCCCCAAAAAGGCGATAGGAATATCGCCTTTTTTGTAGCTTTCAGCTTAGTTACGACTCTCTGTCTACAGTCAACATAAATCAGAGACTTACCGATGGACTCAAAACTCAAGCGCGCAGGAGCACTTTACTAAGCGGTTAACCAGACAATCTGCGTACATTAGTTTCGTGATCATGAAAGCATATTCAGTCATTGCGGACTCTCCTTAGCTATCGGCTTTGGCCGTTGAAACAGCGCTAAGAGAGAGAATCGGTTCAACCTTAGCCTTGTTAAATGCGATAGGGTTTGCTTGGACCATTCCATCCATAGCCTTTACTACAGCGCTGTGACAAGTGTTGTGGGTAGTATGGTGGTTCTCCCGGGCCAGTTGTAGGGCTTTGGCAATGCACAGACTAGGTCGACAACGGTAATGTGTAAAACGTCAGGCGCGAATGTTCATGGAGAAAATAAAATTTCGACCTCTCCCACAGCGTAAATATGCTTAACCTGCTCAATACTTCTCTGGGCCTATTGGTCTGCTACGGCTAGAGTGGACTAACTGAACTCAATAACGAGCTCGATAACTAGCTCAATAATCAGGTTTGTCTCTTAGACAAACAAAAAGCCCAGCGCGAACGCTGGGCTTTGAGGTTTATTCTGGTAGTGCTAACTATTGTCAGATGTAACTGACCCTAGCTTTTATTCCCATTCAATGGTTGCAGGGGGTTTACCTGAAATATCGTAAACCACACGAGAAATGCCATCAATTTCGTTAATAATACGATTAGAAACCTTACCTAAAAACTCATAAGGTAAATGCGCCCAATGGGCAGTCATAAAATCAATAGTTTCAACTGCACGCAATGAGACTACCCAATCATACTTTCGAGCATCGCCCATTACACCGACGGAGCGTACCGGTAAAAATACGGTAAAGGCCTGACTGACTTTGTGATACAAATCGGCGTTATGAAGCTCTTCAATAAAGATAGCATCTGCTCGGCGTAGTAAATCACAATACTCTTTTTTCACTTCGCCTAACACTCGTACCCCTAGACCTGGACCAGGGAAAGGATGACGATATAACATGTCGTAAGGTAAGCCTAGCTCTAGACCAATTTTACGTACTTCATCTTTAAATAATTCACGCAGAGGTTCCACTAGCCCCATTTCCATGTCATCGGGTAAACCGCCCACATTATGGTGCGACTTGATAACATGCGCTTTACCGGTTGCTGAGCCTGCAGATTCGATGACGTCAGGATAAATGGTGCCTTGAGCAAGCCACTTTGCATTGCTTAGTTTTTTCGATTCTTCATCGAACACTGCAACAAACTCACGACCAATAATTTTCCGTTTCGCTTCCGGATCGTCTTCCCCTTCAAGAGCAGCTAAAAAGCGGCGTTCAGCATCAACTTTGATAATGTTAAGACCAAAGTGATCACCAAACATTTCCATTACCTGCTCACCTTCATTGAGACGTAACAAACCGTTATCAACAAACACACAGGTGAGGTTTTTACCAATGGCTTGATGCAACAACATTGCCGTAACCGAGGAGTCAACACCACCGGACAAACCAAGAATAACTTGGTCATCGCCTACTTTTCGTTTTATACGTTCAACGGCATCTTCAATAATACTCGCCGCAGTCCATAACTTTTGGCAACCACATATATCCATCACAAAGTGGGATAAAATACGCATACCCTGACGAGTATGGGTTACTTCAGGGTGAAATTGCACACCGTAAAATTGACGAGATACATCAAACATTGCCGCATGAGGACAACTTGGAGTTTGTGCTCCAGTGACAAAACCTTCAGGTATTTCTAACACCTTGTCACCATGGCTCATCCAAACATCCAACAAACCATTGCCATTACTGCCAATATGGTCTTCGATATTTGCTAACAACGGAATATTGTCAATCACTTCAACTTGGGCATAACCAAATTCACGTTTATCTGAACCTAGCACCTTTCCACCCAATTGGGCCGCCATGGTTTGCATACCGTAACAAATACCAAATACAGGGACACCGGCCTCAAATACATACTCAGGTGCGCGAGGCGAATTAGCTTCAGTAACGGACTCTGGACCACCAGATAGAATAATTCCATTAGGATTAAACTCTCTAATTTGCTCTTCGCTTACGTCCCACGCCCAAAGCTCACAATATACGCCGATTTCTCGGACGCGGCGGGCAATAAGTTGGGTGTATTGAGAACCAAAATCAAGAATTAAAATACGTTGATCATGAATATTAGTGGTCATGGAAAGTCTCGTGTTAATAATATAAAAGCAGGTATTGGCAGAAAGCCAATACCTAAGATTGAACGAATCGTTAGCTTAACCTAAGCGGTAATTAGGTGCTTCTTTAGTGATGCTAACATCATGCACATGGGATTCACCCATACCTGCAGCTGTTACCTTCACAAACTGTGGTTTAGTGCGCAAAATATCAATGGTAGCACTACCAGTAAGTCCCATTGCTGAGCGCAAGCCACCCATTTGTTGATGGATAATAGTGGAAATTGGGCCTTTGTAAGCAACACGACCTTCAATCCCCTCTGGCACCATTTTTTCTTCCGATTTAGTATCTTGGAAATAACGGTCAGAAGAACCATGACTTTGATTCATTGCGCCAAGTGAGCCCATACCGCGGTAAGACTTATAATAACGTCCTTGGTACAACTCTACTTCCCCTGGCGCTTCTTCAGTTCCAGCCAGCATACTACCCACCATGACACAACTTGCGCCTGCCACTAATGCTTTCGCAATATCCCCAGAAAAACGAATACCACCGTCAGCAATTACCGGAATATCTCTTCCCTCAAGGGCTTCTACAGCGTCTGCAACGGCAGTGATTTGCGGAACACCACAACCGGTAACAATACGTGTAGTACATATTGAACCAGGTCCGATACCTACTTTCACCGCATTAACGCCTGCGTCAGCTAAGGCTAATGCACCATCAGCCGTTGCCACATTTCCGGCAATAATTTGTAAATCAGGAAATGTTTTACGAGTGGTTGCGACACGATCAAGCACACCTTGTGAATGACCATGAGATGTATCAATCAATAACACATCCACACCAGCTTCGACTAAGGCTTGAATACGGTCTTCAGTACCTGGTCCTACGCCAACGGCTGCACCGACTCGTAAACGACCTAACTCGTCTTTACACGCATTCGGTTTATTTTCTGCTTTTTGGAAATCTTTAACCGTGATCATGCCTTTGAGTTTGAATGCATCATCTACAACCAGAATTTTTTCAACTCGGTGTTCATGCATCAACTCTAAAACTTCATCAGATGCAGCACCTTCAGGCACTGTTACTAAGCGTTCTTTGGGTGTCATTACGCTAGACACTGGTTGATCAAGTTTATTTTCGAAACGTAAGTCACGGCCAGTTACAATGCCGATAAGGTTATTATCGTCATCTACCACTGGAAAACCTGAGAAACCATGATGTTTACTCAGTGTATTGATTTCACCTAGAGTGGCTTGTGAACTTACCGTTACAGGGTCAGATACCACACCACTTTCGTACTTCTTAACGGCACGAACATGGTTGGCCTGCTCTTCAATGGCCATATTTTTGTGGATGAATCCCATTCCGCCTTCTTGAGCAAGAGCAATAGCTAACCGTGCCTCAGAAACTGTATCCATGGCGGCAGAGATTAATGGGATATTCAATGATACACTGCTGGTTAATCTGGTGCGCAGATCGGCAGTGTGAGGTAACACAGTGGAGTGCCCAGGAACTAAGAGTACATCATCAAAAGTCAGGGCTTCTTTAGCAATCCTCAACATGCAATTACACCTATATTTAGCGGGTTTTAATTGCGGCGTGATTGTAGCGGTTTTGCGTTATCAGGTAAACTGAATTTGTAGTAAAATTTCAAAAGTTTTTGCGGTTAATCTGGTTAACGTACAGATTTATTTGCATTATCTCCCATTCTACTCAAAATAGTGCCATTAAAACGTAGTAAAAATAGGTGCAAAACTTTACTGTTGTGTTTATTTTTTGTGAAGCTCAATGCTTAAGAATATTATAAGTGGCTGGAGTCAAAGCAATTCAGCATTATCGTTAAGGATTTTATGCCAAACCAATCTAATCCCTCCAAAAATATATTTACTGTTAGCCAATTAAATCGACTTGCGCGCTCTGTGTTAGAGTCTCAAATTGGTCAAATTTGGTTGTCTGCAGAGATATCAAATTTTGTCGCAGCTGCGTCTGGGCATTGGTACTTCACCCTCAAAGATGCTCGTTCTCAAGTAAAAGCAGCGATGTTTCGCGGTGCAAATTCACGGATTAAAGTACGTCCTAAAGAGGGTGACAAAATATTGGTTCGTGCTTCAGTGGGTTTATACGAAGCCCGTGGAGATTATCAGATTATTGTTGATTTCATGGAGCCTGAAGGCGAAGGGCAATTAAAACAACAATTTGAAATGCTTAAAGTCAAACTGGCCGCAGAAGGTCTATTTTCTACTGAACACAAAAAATCATTGCCTGAGACCATTCAACGTGTGGGGGTCATCACCTCTGCCACAGGGGCGGCACTGCACGACATATTAACCGTATTAAAGCGCCGTAACCCTCTAATTTCAGTAATTGTTTACCCGTCACAAGTACAAGGGGAGTTAGCCCCATTTCAGCTGTGCCAAGCCATAGACAAAGCTGTTTTACGTAATGAAGTAGACGTTCTAGTGATAGGTCGTGGGGGTGGCTCTTTAGAGGATTTATGGTGCTTTAACGATGAGACGGTCGCTCGTCGACTCTTTTCATGTGGGATCCCAACCATTAGTGCCGTAGGTCATGAAGTGGATGTAACCATCGCTGACTTTGTTGCCGATGTGCGCGCTCCCACTCCTTCAGCGGCGGCTGAGTTGGTCAGTACAGACATGTTAGAAGTGCTGCAAAGCATACAAAGCTTAAAGTCTCGATTGCATCGAAGCATGGTCGGCCAAACTCAATTTCACAAGCACAGATCGCAAATCGTTAGCCAGCAGTTAAAAGCCCTGCATCCAGAAAATCGAATCAAGCAACAAACACAACACTTAGATCAGATGCAAATATTACTAACCCACCGTATGAAACGCAGGTTAGAAGAAAGCGCAAACAGTTTGAATGGCATAAGCCAACGATTGCAGAATCGTTCACCTATAGATAGGTTGGAAAGGTTAACGGAAACGAACCAGAATCTGATTAAACAATTGAAAAAGTCCACAACCAACCTGTTGGTGAATAAACAACTTCAATTAGCCAAAGCGTCTGAGCTGCTTGATAGTGTCAGCCCGCTTTCAACCCTATCCCGCGGCTATAGCATTACCTATAAAGACAATGAAATTGTCAAAAGCAGTGCGCAATTGCAACCAAATGATGAGATTACCACTCAGTTTCATGATGGTTCAGTTAGTAGCAAAGTCACAGGTAAAAACTAGCAGGGGAAAAGTAACAGTCACAGACAGTGCTTTTTGACTATCTGTGACTGACAAATTCAACTATTGAAGCCATTAAGGCTTTTTGTGATGGGTCATTAATCGTTTACGTTTGCGCTGTTGTGATAGGGTAAGTTTGTTGGTTTTACCTTCAAATGGATTAGCGCCCTCTTTGAACTCGACCCGGATTGGTGTTCCCATGGTTTGGAGTGATTTACGATAGTAATTCATCATATAGCGTTTGTAGGCTGATGGTAAATCTTCAACTTGGTTACCGTGAATAATGATCACCGGTGGGTTATACCCTCCAGCATGGGCATATTTCATTTTCACTCTGCGACCACGAACCATAGGCGGCTGATGATCTTCTTGAGCCATTTCCATAATGCGGGTCAGCATAGAAGTGTTGATACGTTTAGTTGCAGATGCATAAGCTTCTTGCACAGATTCGAATAAGTGCCCTACTCCAGTGCCATGTAACGCAGAGATAAAGTGAACTCTGGCAAAGTCGACAAAACCTAAACGACGGTCTAATTCTCGTTTAATATCATCCTTAACATCTTTTGATAAACCATCCCACTTATTTACCGCTATCACCAACGAGCGCCCTGCATTGAGTACAAAGCCAAGTAAGCTCAAGTCTTGATCCGCAATACCTTCTCTGGCATCGATACACAATAAAACAACATTAGCCTCTTCAATGGCTTGTAAGGTTTTAATAATGGAGAACTTTTCTACCGCATCAGACACTTTTTTACGCTTTCTAACCCCGGCAGTATCAATCAATACATATTCGCGATCGTCTCGTTCCATTGGAATGAAAATACTGTCTCGGGTCGTACCTGGCATATCAAATACCACAACCCGTTCTTCACCTAAAATGCGGTTAGTTAATGTGGACTTACCCACGTTAGGTTTGCCGACAATTGCCAGTTTAATGGGTAAGCTTTGTAAACGAAGTAATTCAGCTTCGGCATTTTCCCCATCATCATCGCGAGCAACTTCGGGGATGTGCATATCAGGATACAGCTTTTCAATGGGCTTTAACGACTTTTCAAGGAGTTGAGTAACCCCTCGACCGTGAGCCGCTGCTACTTGTGAAACATCACCTAACCCTAAAGAATAGAACTCTGCAGTTTCACTGTCACCGTCAATGCCATCCACTTTGTTAGCGACCACATAAACGGTTTTTTCTTGTTTACGCAAATGATTAGCAATACCAATATCGGCAGGCGTCAAACCGGCTCTAGCATCCACCAAAAACAACACCACATGAGCTTCATCTATGGCTAACAATGATTGCTCGGCCATCTCTGCATCAATACCCTGCTCATCACCACTTATACCGCCGGTATCTACCACTATAAACTGTAAGCCTTCATATTTGGCTTGACCATATTTTCGGTCACGAGTTAATCCTGGATAGTCAGCAACCAAGGCATCTCGACTATTAGTTAGTCGATTAAATAAAGTAGATTTTCCCACGTTAGGGCGACCAACGAGAGCGATGACAGGTAACATATTTTCATTCCAATAAAAAAGTTACGGCTCAAGTATCTAAATTAGATAGTTGAGCCGTTATTAGTTTGTACTTAGGCTATGAAGTCCAGTATCTTGCTAGCAACCTATTCCTTGCTAGTTAATATCTGTGAACTTACACAATCGATGAAGTCAAATCAACAAAAGTTAATTAGATTATAGGGACTTCAATGGCAACTAGTTCACCATCTCTGGTCTGGGTATAAATTTTATCGCCAAAAGCAACTGGGGCGACATAAATCCCTTCATCTACATCATCACCACCTACATCCATACGCGACACTATAGTGCCATCGGTTTTATCTAACCAATGTAAATAACCATACTTATCGCCTACTACCATGTATTTGCCGATAGGTTCAGGTGATGTAAGATTGCGTTTTTTAAGGCTGCCTTGACTCCACAACTCAACGCCGTTGCGTCTGTCGATGGCATAGATATTACTATTCTTATCAGTCACAAACAGGCTATTGCCATCAATCCCTAAACGTCTGTAGGAATTATATTCACGTTTCCAAATAATTCGTCCACTGCGCAACTCAACTGCAGCTAAGGTTCCATCAAAGGAAATAATATAAACGTTCGGCCCAACAACTAAGGGTTGGCTATCGATATCAACGATACGTTCCAACTCCGTTGCACCTGAAGGAGCTGAGATGGTTTGTTCCCAAGCAGTTTGACCACTACCTAGAATGTTCACAACCAACTTGCCAGTAGCAGTACCAACTAACGCACCACCATTTACAGCGACAGGGGCAGAAATACCTCTTAAACTCAATGCTGGCACATCAGATTCAAACATCCACATTTGTTCGCCAGTATTTGCATCTAGCGCAAAAAGAGTACCTGAACCGGTATTAACCAACACTACGTTTTCATCAACGGCGGGAGAAGCAATAATTTCACCACGAACTTGGGTAACCCATTTGGTTTCACCAGTGTTTGCATCTAACGCATAAACTTCGCCGTTTTCAGAGCCCAAAAATACAGTTTCATATATAACTGTGAGACCGCCGGAAATTTTAGCCGTGACACCATCAGACCATAAATTAGTGATAAAACTGTACCAGCTATCGTTAGGATACTCGGCAAAATCACGTTTCCAAACCTGCTTACCTGATTCTAGATCGAAAGCTGCAACGGTACCTTGTCGACTTGCTGCAAAGACTTTGTCATAGGCAACCGCTGGACGTAATCTTGAATAGAATTTATCGATTCCTCCAGCAAGATCTTTTGACCAAAGCTGGGTAGCAGTAAACTTAGCATCAATTGGTTTTAGGGTGCGAATTTCAATTTCTTCGTCGTCCATGAACCAGCCAGAAATAGTTGAACAACCTGCTAGTGTCATTACACTTACGAATGTAATCACTTTAATCCAACTTAAACCCATACTGATACTACCCATTTATAACAACCGCTAAATTATCTAACTTCATTTTAACAGGCTGATTACCGGCATTCGCTTCTAACGATGCGGTATAAGCTTCTTTGGCAGCGTCAAAATTAGATTGGTTGAAGTAAACATCACCTTTAATTTCTTCTACTTGAGCAATGAAGGCGGGTTGAGTCACTAAATCTAGGCTTGCTAAAGCTTGATCGAATTGATTTAACGAATTCTGTACTCTTGCCAAGCGCAAATTAGCAACGCTTTTTAGTGCTGCGTCTTGAGCGTTATTTGCTGCAAATTTTAAATGGTCGACAGCTTTTTCTAATTCACCACTTTCAACGGCTAATTTAGCCAGCTGCAATGCGGTTAAAATAGAGTATCCACCTTCGTTACTTTCAACAAAAGCTTCTGCTTTTTGCGTATTTTCAGAAGTTAACGTAGTGCTTAATTGTTCGTAAGATAATGATGCCGCTTCTTTTGCTGCAATTTGAGTATCGTTGTAATATCTCCAACCATACAAACCACCTACACCTAATACTACGCCAACCGCAATCGCCAAGCCATTCTCACGCCAAAAACGCTTAATCGCTTCGACTTGTTGTTCTTCTGTTGCAAACTCTTCCATTTAATTTTCCTCGTACAAGCTGTAATAGGTAATTGTACTTTATCTTATTTTGTAAAATATTGAGCTAAAACTGTGTCCAATTCAGCACTGGCTACTGTTACCTGCGGAATGTCTTCACGAAGATATTTAACCATTACTTTATGTTCATTCATTTCGTTTTCACCAATCACTAACACTATTGGTGCACCGCTCTTATCAGCGCGTTTCATCTGTTTTTTTAAGTTTCCGCCACCACAATGTAATTGCACTCGAAGCTGTGGAGAGGAATCTCTCAATTGCTCAGACAATTTCATGGCGTAAAGTTCCGTAGAATCACCAAGTGCGGTCACATAAATATCAACGGGATCAGGAACATCTGAGGTTAATTCTAATGTTTGTAACATCAAAACTAGTCGCTCAATGCCCATTGCGAAGCCTACAGCCGAACTAGGTTTACCACCTAGTTGCTCAATTAAACCATCGTAACGACCTCCAGCACAGACTGTACCTTGTGCACCTAGACTGTCAGTAACCCACTCAAAAACGGTACGGTTATAATAATCTAAACCGCGAACCAAACGAGGGTTAATTCGATAATCAATTCCCATATCCGTTAACTTCGAGCACAGGGTCTCAAAATGCACTTTAGACTCATCATCCAAATACTCTAGTAAGGTTGGCGCATCTTTGATAGCCGCCTGAACATCAGGATTTTTGCTGTCTAGTACTCGCAGTGGATTTGACTCCAAACGGCGTAAACTATCCTCATCTAACTGAGATTTACGTGCCGTTAAGTACTCGACTAGGGCATCACGGTAATTGGCTCTGGCTTGATTCGAACCTAATGAATTTAATTCCAAAGTAACTTGGTCACTGATTCCGAAGGCTTTCCAAAGGCGAGCACTCAGCAGAATCACTTCAACATCAATATCTGGGCCTTCAAGTCCAAAGGTCTCAATACCAAATTGATGAAACTGACGGTAACGTCCCTTTTGCGGGCGCTCGTGTCGGAACATGGGCCCCATATACCAAATACGTTGCTGTTGGTTGTAGATAAGACCATGTTGATTGCCCGCACGAACACAACTTGCGGTGTTTTCTGGACGAAGAGTTAAGCTGTCACCATTGCGATCTTCAAAAGTGTACATCTCTTTTTCAACGATATCAGTTACTTCACCGATGGAGCGCTTGAATAAGTCGGTACTTTCCACAATGGGAGTGCGCAACTCTTGATAGCCGTATGAGCTAACAACACTGCGAATTTTATTTTCTACCCATTGCCAAATACCTGAATCAGCGGGTAAGCAATCATTCATCCCGCGAACTGCTTGAATTTGTTTTGTCACTAAATACGTACTCTGAAATTCGATTCTGTATTGGCTCTCAATTTGCCAATACCCTAATAAAAAAGCCCCGTATTATAGGGGCTTTGATAGTGGTGTTACAAGTGCTAAAAATATTTAACCTACCTGCTTCACATCAATTTTTCGACTGGCGTCAAGTTGAGACGCCTTTGCTCTAATTCGTTTCTCTAATTGATCAACTAAATCATCATTTGATAAGCGTTCTTTTTGACGTTGTCCATCCAAATAAAAACCACTCATGTTACGGGCACCTGTTAGCCCTAAATCGGACACTTCCGCTTCACCAGGGCCATTTACTACACAACCAATAATTGATACATCCATGGGCGTTAAAATATCTTCCACTCTTTGCTCGAGGGCATTTACCGTAGCAATCACATCAAACTCTTGGCGTGAGCAACTTGGACAAGCAATAAAGTTTATGCCCCTAGAACGGATCCTCAGGGACTTCAAGATATCGAAACCAACTTTTATTTCTTCTATAGGATCTGCCGCCAGTGAGATACGAATGGTATCACCAATTCCCTCGGCTAATAACATCCCCAAACCAACTGAGCTTTTCACCGCCCCAGAACGGAATCCGCCCGCCTCGGTGATCCCTAAATGCAAAGGTTGATCAATCTTTTTCGCTAACTCGCGATATGCACCAACGGCCAAAAATACATCTGAGGCTTTTACACTGACTTTAAACTGGTCAAAGTTCAGCTTGTCTAAAATATCCACATGACGCATGGCAGACTCGACCAGTGCTTCTGGTGTTGGTTCTCCATATTTTTCTTGCAACTCTTTTTCCAAAGAGCCGCCATTTACACCAATACGAATAGGAATATTCTTATCTCTAGCGCAATCGACCACGGAACGAACACGCTCCATACTACCGATATTACCAGGATTAATACGTAAGCAATCTACTCCGTATTCAGCCACTTTTAAGGCAATACGATAATCAAAATGAATGTCGGCAATCAGCGGCACATTCACTTGTTCTTTGATGAGTTTAAATGCTTCAGCCGCATCCATGGTAGGAACCGATACTCTAACAATTTCGCCGCCCACTGCAACAATACGATTAATTTGTGCAACTGTGGCATCAACATCTGTGGTGTGTGTATTAGTCATTGATTGCACCGCAATAGGTGCACCGTCTCCAATGGGAACATTGCCAACGTTAATACGGGTCGATTTACGACGTTTTATGGGAGATTCAGAAAACATATAAGTACCTTAACCTATGAAGCAAATGGCAATGAGAATTTAGCTGACTTGCCCGCTTCAAAACGCGACATATCAACTAACACGCCATCATAACGAATCTGTACAACACTTGGCGCACCTAATGTAACCTCGAAAGGCGCAACCCCAGAAACAGTCATCACCCGACCTTGCTTTTTAACACCATACGCAATGGCTTCACCCGTCGCATCTTTAAGGTTCATCCAGCAATTGTCAGAAAATTCAAATACCAATTCTATTTGGTTAGCCGGATTTTGCGGCTCGTCCGTTGCTATTTCAACATCAGTTTGTTGCGCAAGTTCAGCCACAACAGAATCATCTTCGTTGATTTCATTTTGCTCAGAGGCATTATCAACTTCTTCGCTAATTTGAGCACTAATGATCAAATCATCGGCTGTAGGTTCTTCAGAAAGATCAGTCTCTAAGCCATTATCGGGCAGGTTATCTTCAGTTGTTATATCTGTCGCCACTTGTTCTGCAATTGGCTCTGCAAGCTGATTAGTTTCGGTATTTGTATTATCAGTAGAGTCTTGCTGTAACCACCAAATCACGACTAAGGCTAATAGCGCAGCGATAATACCGTAAGTAATTAACATTAATCGGTCGTCACTGGCTTGTTTAGCTACGCGCTTTGAAAAGCTTTGTAATTTAGCGGGTTCTTTTTCTATTTCAGTTTGAGATGCAAACGCTTCAACAATAACCTGTTCATCCACATTTACTTGTTTTGCATATAACTTCAAATACCCCTTAATAAATGTCATGGAGATTTTGGGGTCGTATTCATCTGATTCAATTGATTCAATAATATTCACTTTTAGGTGTAATTTATTGGCAATATCCAAAGATTTTAGCCCTAACTTGTCCCGCGCTTCCTTTAGAATCGCACCAGGTCCTTTCACGTTTACGGGTTGTTCTTGCTGTTCTACTGTCATTTAATTTCTGCCGCTTGGGGGTCAATCACTATCAACTTTTTTCCTACGTATATAGATGCGCCATCAGAAAGGTTATTCCAATCAATCAGGCGCTGCATTTTGACATTATACTTCAAAGAAATACGATATAAATTTTCGCCTTTGCTTACAATATGGAATTTCTGCACCGTGTCTTTGTTAGTCTCTAAAGACTCTTGTTGTTCTAGTTGTGCTACAACCTCTTGTTCCGACTCGACTTGCTTGCTTTTTTTGAGGTCATCTTGGACCTGAGAATCGTCAACCTGATAATCTTCCACTACGGGGTCTGGTTTGCTTTGCTCCACCATGGTGGTTGCTTTTAACGTCTGTGTTTGAGAGTCAACTTCCACGTTTTGATTAGTGTTTAGTTGCTCTGAAAGCGCATCCTGATTGCGATTAACTTCTGTTTTGCTGGTCTCAGGAGTCAATTTTTTAGCGACCTTTTTTGGGGCTACTAAATTGGCTAAGTTTTGTCTATTTTGGATATATTTTACCGTATTAGGGTGAGCTGGGTACATACCAATTAACATGTCACCATACCCTTTGGCTACGTCATCATTATTTAACGCCTGTTCGATAATAATCGACATCCACAAAGTATCAGGGGTGACTCTAGAGGTTTTCTCCAAGCGACGTAAATTTAGTTTAGCCTCTTCCCATTGTTGTTGTTGCATTTGCAATTCAACTAATAACTTTAACGTTTTAGCACGGGAAGGTTGATGGTTTAATGAGCTTTGTAAATAAGTAAGAGCATCGTCTATTTCTCCTTGGCTCTGACTACACAAAGCTAGGTTTTCGTACGTTTCTGCAGTGGAAATATAGTTTGTGCTATTAACGGCTTTCAGAAAATAGGTTTTGGCTTCTTCGTACTGGCCATTTTCACATAAAAATGCACCGTAGGAGTTTGCAATATCTGGGTTTCTAGGATCAAACCCTAAGGCTTTTTGGTAGGCCTCATCAGCTAAGTCATTTTCACCCACCTGCTGATAATAATAGGCCATACTAAAATGCGCATCAGCAAGACGAGGGGCAAATTTTAGGGCTTTATCTAAATTAAACTTAGCTTGGCTGAAGTTGCCATTTTGCAGGTAGGTTAAACCCAATGAAATTCTATTTTTTGCCGCAGCGATTGGATCAAAATCATCACTTGCTTTAAAACCTTCTGGCAAAGGCTCGCTTACACAAGCGGAGAGAAATATCATTGCGATAATCAAAAAACTACGCATATAACTCACTTACGTTAGGGATTATGTAGATTGACCTATGCTAACTGCTTGTTAAGTACTAATCCAACTAGTTAGCCATTTTTACTGAAATTTGTTGACCTTTTTGCTGTTTTTTCAACATGCGCTTAGTACGATCAACAACGTCTCCGACTAATTGGCCACAAGCGGCGTCGATATCATCACCACGAGTGCGGCGAACCACCACAGTTATGCCGTATTCCATCAACACTTTAGCAAAACGATCAATTCGAGAATTACTTGAGCAAGTATAAGGCGACCCAGGGTAAGGATTAAAGGGTATAAGGTTAATTTTACATGGGGTTTCTTTCAGCACTTTAGCTAACAAGTGAGCTTGGTCAGTACTGTCGTTAATGCCATTTAGCATGACATACTCCACGGTAACTTTACCTTGGTTCGCATTCGACTTCGCCAAATAACGTCTCACACCCGCTAAAAACTCTTCAATGGGATACTTCTTATTAACCGGTACTATTTCGTCTCGCAAATCATTGGTTGGCGCATGTAGGGATATGGCTAATGCCACATCAATCATATCACCTAATTTATCAAGTGCTGGAACGACGCCGGAAGTACTTAATGTCACCCTACGTTTAGATAGACCAAAACCAAGATCATCTAACATAATTTCCATTGCTGGTACCACATGTTTTAAATTCAACAGTGGCTCACCCATGCCCATCATCACCACATTAGTAATAGGCCGTTTAGCCGTATCTTTGGATAAACCTATGGTGATCGCTACCCGCCAAACTTGTCCGATAATCTCAGCCACGGTCAAGTTACGGTTGAAACCTTGTTGAGCGGTGGAACAAAATGTACATTCTAACGCACAGCCCACTTGGGAAGATACGCATAAAGTTGCACGGTCACCATCAGGTATCCAAACCGTTTCAACTTCCTGGCCGCCTTCTAATTTTAACGCGAACTTAATAGTGCCATCAGTGGCATTTTGCTGGTAAGCAATTTCTGGTGCGCGTATTTCACAGCGTGAAATCAATTTCGCCCGCAAGGACTTATTCAGGTTCGTCATTTTTTCAAAATCTGTTTCACCTTGCTGATAAATCCATTTCATCATTTGATCGGCACGAAATGGTTTCTCGCCCATGGACGCAAAAAACTCTCGCATACCTTGACGATTAAAATCTAACAAATTGGTTTTAGCCACTTGATGGACTACAGACATAAAACAAATAACCTCAATTTAAACTAACTAGATTGTACATTTTATAAGCTAACTTTACTACGACAAAAGGGGAGCAAAGCTCCCCTTTTGAATAAAGCGATTAGCTTATCGAGTGCGTGGGCAGATTTCTTCGTCAGAGAAGAAGTATGCAATTTCGCGAGCAGCTGATTCTGTAGCGTCAGAACCGTGAACTGCATTTTCATCGATAGAAGCAGCATAGTCAGCACGTAAAGTACCAGCTAATGCTTCTGCTGGGTTAGTTGCACCCATGATTTCACGATGGCGTAAAACTGCGTTCTCACCTTCTAAAACCTGAACCATAACTGGGCCAGATGTCATGAAAGATACCAAAGCATTAAAGAAAGGACGCTCACTATGTTCAGCGTAAAAACCTTCTGCTTGTTCTTTGCTTAAGTGAACCATTTTTGAAGCAACGATGCGTAAACCCGCTGACTCGAAACGATTATAGATCGCACCGATAACATTTTTTGCTACAGCGTCTGGTTTAATGATTGAAAAAGTACGTTCTAAGGCCATTGACAGGTCTCCGATTACATATAAAAAAGTATTTGCTAAAATTTCCGCGCGGATTATATGAAACTTTGCCCTCAATGACTAATTTATCTGACAATTTGACTAAATATTTTTATTTGAGCTGTAACAAAAGATCAACAGTGCTGCAAAAAACCATCTAAAAAGCCTTACAAAACAGAACTATTTGACCAATCCAGCGGCAAATCGTCACAATTACTTCACACAAATGTCGCAAATGTTTAATTTCCAACTCTTAAGGTAATCGGCTGATTTTAAACACAGATGTCTAACTTGGAATAATAATGAAAGATCAGCTAAAAAAAGTAAAACTAGGTCTAGTTGCATTGGCGGTAGTAACCGCTTTAGGTGGATGTACTCTTGATGGGGAAGATGGTCAAGATGGCGCAATAGGTGCCCAAGGTACCGCTGGTATAGATGGCACTGATGGTCTAGACGGTCAAAGCTTACCCCGAGAATTAGCCATTGAAGTAGTTGGCAGATTTTCAGCTGGCGGCGAAGAGATATACGGTAAGAGTGCGGCAGAAATTGTGCAATTCCATGCAAGTTCTCAATCCGCCTTTGCCATTAATGCCGCACTAAACCAAGTTGAAGTGATATCCCTAGGTAGTTTGCCGACCGCGGCTGTAGGCAATCCGATTACAGATAGCAGTTTAACCTCACAGGCTTTTACCTTCCCTAGTAGTGTCACCGTTAAAGATACTGACGGGGTTGAGCAAACCATCGCACTTGGTGTAGCGAACTCTGTTGCCATCAACGGCGATATGTTGGCTCTTGCAGTAGAAGGTGAATCTAAAACAGATAACGGTGCGGTATTGTTTTATAGCTTAGATGCCCTAGGCCAGGCTAGCTTTATCAAAGCCGTTCTAGCAGGCGCGCTGCCGGACATGGTGACATTCAGTGAAGACGGCAGTCTAGTCCTCGTTGCCAACGAAGGAGAGCCAGACACGGATTATGCAGTAGATCCTGAAGGCAGTATCTCAGTGGTTAATATTACAGATGGAGTACCTGCAGATGTGGCTGGCGTCATCAATTTATCCACAGATATGGTGTTTTCAAATGATACCTTAGATGAAGAAGACTTCGATACCGATGCAAAACGCAGGGCCCTACTTAGTGCTGAGGGCATCAAGTTCTCAAGCCCAGAAGGCACGACCGTGGCTCAAGATTTAGAGCCCGAGTACATAACCATAAGCGACGATGGCAAAACAGCTTATGTTTCCTTACAAGAAGCGAATGGAATTGGCATTATCGATATAGATGATATGACCATCGAAGTCAAAGCATTAGGGTATAAAGATTGGAGCCAATATGAATTAGACTTCACTAACAAAGATGAAATGCCAAGTTTCAGCAGCGTAGCGGGTTTATATGGCATGTACCAACCCGATACCATCGCCAGTTACCAATGGAATGGTGCGACTTTTATTTTATCGGCAAATGAAGGTGACTCACGGGATTGGGACGAATACTCTGAAGAAGTGCGTGTAGAAGATATCGTTGATCCTGATGAGATGAATATGTTGCTATCCGATGAGCTACAAGCAATCTATGACGCCAGTGGTGCAGATGATGGTTTAGGTCGTCTAAAAGTCACCACAGTATTGGGTGATGCAAACCAAGATGGTGTGTACGAAGCTCTTTATGCTTATGGTGGTCGTTCGTTTTCCATTTGGGACCAAAATGTCAATCAAGTCTTCGACTCAGGTGATGACTTTGAAAAAATCTCAGCGGCTATTTTAGGTGATGATTTTAATAGCGCCCATACGGAAAACAAAGGAGATAATCGCTCCGATGATAAAGGTGGTGAGCCTGAAGCTATAGCTGTAGGCGAAATAAATGGACGTACTTATGCGTTTATTGGTTTAGAGCGCTCCGGTGACTTATTCACCTACGATGTTACTAACCCATTCAACGTGGCGTTTGTTGCCCATTACAATAACCGTGATTTTGACACTGATTTTGAATTAGACGACGATTTGGATAATCCATGTGATACAGCCGAAGGCATGGACTGTTCTGAGGTAGCCGAATCTGGCGACCTTGGGCCAGAGAGCATCAAGTTTGTGTCCGCCGAACAAAGTCCAAATGGCAACGCCTTACTTATTATTGGCAATGAAGTCAGTGGAACAGTAACGGTTTACCAAGTCACTGAAATATAAAGCCCCTAAAAATAATGGCTGTCGTTGGCAGCCTTTAAAACGAAAAAACCCGGAATTGAATTCCGGGTTTTTGCTGTAAATCTAGCGAGTGAAATTAATGCCCTTCACTCACCTGATTAACTGTGTATTTAGGTATTTCTACAACCAAATCTTCATCTTGGATAACAGCCTGACAGCCTAAACGAGATTCAGGTTCAAGACCCCAAGCTTTATCTAACATATCTTCTTCTAGATCATCAGCTTCACCCAATGAATCTAATCCTTCTCGGATAAGCACATGGCAAGTGGTGCATGCACAAACTTTTTCACAAGCATGTTCGATTCCAATGCCATTTTTTAGGGCAACATCTAATACTGAGGTTCCTTTGTCGCCTTCTAAAACGGCGCCATCTGGACACAATTCTGCGTGGGGTAGAAATATAATTTGTGGCATTACTGCTCCTTAAATATCGTTAACTGAATGACCAGTCAGTGCTTGATTAATTGACTTGTCCATTCGTCTAGCGGCAAATGCTTGACTAATGCTGTCGACTTTTTCTATGGCCTGTTTAATGGCTTCAATATCTTCGCCTTGGGCCAGTTTGAGCATATTAGACAATGCACTATTAATTGCTGCGTTTTCTTCTTCACTTAGCAGCTCGTCACCGTCTTTTTGCAGTGCGCTATTCAGAGTTTCAGCAACCCTAGTCGCTTCCACTTGCTGCTCTTTCAGCATTCTAGCTTGCATGTCTTGTTTGGCATATTGCATTGAATCTTTGAGCATTTCTGCTACTTCTTCGTCTTTGAGACCGTATGAGGGTTTAACTTGAATCTCCGCTTTAACACCGGTGGACTTTTCCATGGCAGTTACATTTAGTAAACCATCGGCATCTACCTGGAAAGTTACCCGAATGTGCGCTGCACCAGCAGTCATTGGCGGAATGCCTGTTAGGTTAAATTTAGCCAAGGAGCGGCAATCTTTAACTAGCTCTCGCTCTCCTTGTAGTACATGTACCATCATCGCCGTTTGACCGTCTTTGAAGGTAGTAAATTCCTGCGCTTTGGCAACGGGTATAGTGGTATTCCTAGCAACGATTTTTTCCGTCAATCCACCCATAGTTTCTATCCCCAAGGAAAGGGGTAAAACATCTAATAACAACATTTCGCTATCAGGTTTGTTGCCAGCTAAAATATCTGCCTGAATAGCAGCACCTATGGCAACAACTTTGTCTGGATCGATGGAGGTTAAAGGCGTTTTACCAAAAAACTCACCCACTTTATGTCGAACCATAGGCACACGAGTTGAGCCTCCGACCATCACAACTTGCAGTACTTCATCGATGTCGATTTCTGCATCTTTGACTGCTCGCTTACAAGCACGCAATGACTTTTTAATCAATGGTTCAATTAATGCCTCGAACGTCATACAACTTATGACAACTTGATGGGACTCCCCATTATCATCACTAAATTCAATATCGACAGCAGAGTCGTTGCTAAGGGCTTCTTTCGCTTGTTTCGCATCATCAAGTAACCGACGTCTTAATCCTTTGGATATATCCTTAGGCAAGTTTGCTTGCTGACAAATATGTTCGAACAACAGTTGGTCAAAATCGTCACCACCTAATGCCGTGTCACCACCAGTGGCTAAAACCTCAAAGACACCTTTTGATAAACGCAAAATAGAAATGTCAAAGGTACCGCCACCTAAATCATAGATGGCAATCACACCTTCTTGCCCGGAATCTAAACCATAGGCGATTGCGGCAGCGGTAGGTTCATTTAATAATCGTAATACGTGTAAGCCAGCCAATTGTGCAGCGTCTTTTGTGCCTTGCCTTTGGGCATCATCAAAATAAGCGGGCACGGTTACCACTGCCCCTGTTAGCTCATCACCTAAGGAGTCTTCGGCACGGGCTTTTAAATTGGCTAATATTTGCGCTGAAACTTGGATAGGATTGACTGTCGCGCCAGTTACTTGGATAGATACCTGATCATTATTAGGGACAAATTCATAGGGTAAATTTGCATACTGACTTTGAATATCTTGTAAGCTTCTTCCCATCAAACGCTTGATGGATATTATTGTGTTGGCTGGGTCTAAGTTTGCTGAAAGCTTGGCTTGCTCACCGACAACAATTCCATCGTTAGTATACTGAACAACCGAAGGTAAAATGTGTTGTCCTAATTGATCTGGTAATGTTTCGGCAGAACCACTACGTACAGTAGCAACTAAAGAATTGGTGGTCCCCAGATCAATTCCAACGGCTAGTTTACGTTGATGTGGTGCAGCCGCCTGACCCGGCTCAGCAATTTGCAATAATGCCATAATTGATTCTAACTCGCTTTTTAATGTTTAGTGAATCGCAGTCGCGCTAATCGTCAAACAACGCATCTTCTTTCAGTTCAATTTCTTTATGTAACTTATTCAAAAACTTTAGTTTTCTGACTTCAGCTGCGGCTAGATTATTCGCGTCGTCTGTTTGTTGCTCGAGTAATTCTTGTAACGCCTTAAAATGCTGCTTGGTATGTATCGCAACGTCTTCATCCAAAGCTTCTAAAACTTGCTCGGGGTCGCCGGCGGTTTCGATTTCGGATAATTGTTCACGCCATTCCATTTGTTGCATTAAAAATGCTGAATCTTGCATTGTTTGGGTTTCATGTTGCAGCGAAATCCCTCGAAGTTCCAACATATGTTCAGCGCGAGATAGAGGATTTTTGAGAATTTGATAGCCGTCATTGACCTGTGCATTCTTTTGCACGGCCATGAGTTTTTCTTGACCACCCGCATTGGAAAATCTATCTGGGTGGGTCACTTTAGCCAACGATTGATAAACGTTGGCTAATTTAACGGTATCAATATGATATGTTTCTGGAAGACCAAAAAGCGTAAAGAAATTCATAGCTTTATTTTCTTTCTATCAATTGATTGGTACAAAAGTTGAGAATAAACGCTCTAAACATTAAAGCTTTCGCCGCAACCACATTCACCGTTCGCATTCGGGTTATTGAATAAAAATCCTTCATTAAGCCCTTCTTTCGCGAAGTCTAGTTCTGTACCGTCAAGATAAACCAAGCTTTTTCCATCAATGATAATTTTAACACCATTGTCTTCAAATACTTCATCATCAGCATTTAGTTCGTCGACAAACTCCAAAACATAAGCGAGGCCGGAACAACCTGTCGTTTTTACACCAAGGCGCAAACCAACTCCTTTTCCACGGCTTTCTAAGAATGTTCTAGCTCGCTTTGCAGCGGCGTCTGACACTTTAATTCCCAAAACTGGCTCCTATCACTTCGTGTATTAAGCTTTAGAATGCTTAGACTTGTAATCTTCCACAGCGGCTTTAATTGCATCTTCCGCTAAAATAGAACAGTGGATTTTTACCGGCGGTAAAGCAAGCTCTTCAGCGATGTCTGTATTCTTAATGGTTACAGCTTCATCTAAGGTCTTACCTTTAACCCATTCTGTTACCAATGAGCTTGATGCGATAGCAGAACCACAACCGTAAGTTTTAAATTTGGCGTCTTCGATTAAACCGTTTTCACCTACTTTAAGTTGCAATTTCATCACATCACCACAAGCAGGCGCGCCCACCATTCCAGTGGCAATAGTTGGGTCGTTTTTATCAAATCCACCAACGTTGCGTGGATTTTCGTAATGATCGATTACTTTTTCACTGTAAGCCATGTTACTTACCTCTTAAATTACGATTTCTCGCGTTAATTCCAATTTAAACGGTTTCACCAACTAGTGGTGAACCCATTCAACTTTAGTCAGATCCACACCGTCTTTAAACATATCCCAAAGCGGTGACATTTCACGTAGTTTATCAATGGCGTTTTGCACTACACTAACAACGTGATCAATTTCTTCTTCAGTGGTAAATCTACCAATGCTGAATCGAATAGAGCTGTGAGCTAACTCATCGTTCAGTCCCAATGCTCGAAGCACATAAGACGGCTCTAAACTTGCTGATGTACAAGCTGAACCTGAAGACACGGCCATATCTTTAAGAGCCATAATCAATGACTCACCTTCAACATAGGCAAAACTCACATTTAAGTTACCTGTAATACGCTGTTCAAGGTCACCGTTTAAATACACTTCTTCGATGTCTTTTAAACCATTCCATAAACGGTCACGAAGTTTCAAAATACGCGCATTTTCTTCAACCATTTCTTCTTTAGCAATTCGGAAAGCTTCACCCATACCCACGATTTGATGAGTCGCCAACGTACCTGAACGCATACCACGTTCGTGTCCACCGCCATGCATTTGGGCTTCAATTCTTACCCGTGGTTTACGACGAACATACAAAGCGCCTATGCCTTTTGGACCATATATCTTGTGAGCGGAAAACGACATTAAATCGACTTTCAATGCCTGTAAATCAATTTCAATTTTACCTGCACTTTGGGCCGCATCAACATGAAACAAGGTTTTGTTTTCTCTACAAATTTCACCAATTTGTTGAATATCCTGAATCACCCCGATTTCATTATTCACGTGCATAACACTGACCAATACAGTATCAGGACGTAAATTTGCTTTAAATTCTTCTAAATCCAACAAACCATTTGGTTTTGGATCCATATAGGTTACTTCAAACCCTTCACGCTCTAACTGACGACAGGTATCTAACACTGCTTTATGTTCAGTTTTAAGGGTAATAATGTGCTTACCTTTTTTACTGTAAAAGTGAGCTGCACCTTTGATAGCTAGGTTATTTGACTCTGTAGCACCCGAAGTGAATACAATTTCGCGCGGATCAGCATTCACCAATTCAGCAATTTGGTTTCTAGCCAGATCGATGGCTTCTTCAGCAATCCATCCATATTTATGGGACCGAGAGGCCGGGTTACCGAAATTCCCTTCAAGGGTTAAACATTCCATCATTTTCTGGGCTACACGAGGGTCAACCGGAGTGGTTGCCGAATAATCCAAGTAGATAGGTAAATTAATATTGCTCATTTTTGGCTCCACTTATGGTTGCAAGCTAATTTCAATTTCATTTGCAACAACAGTATTAAGTTGTTTAGTTCTGTCTTGTCTTCCTGCAACCGTTTTTACGTCTTGTTTATCCATAAGTTCACCTAACGTAATATTGTTCAGGAATTGACTGATTCGCTCACTCAAATCATGCCACAGGCTATGAGTAAGGCATCGCTCTCCGCCTTGGCAATCTGAATTTCCTTGGCATCGTGTTGCATCCACTGATTCGTCTACAGCACGAATAACTTCACCTACTGCGATATCTTCAGGTACACGACCTAATTTGTAGCCACCACCTGGTCCACGAACACTTTGTACAAGATTTTCTTTTCTTAGGCGCGAAAACAATTGCTCTAAATATGACAATGAAATTTCCTGACGCTCCGAAATATCGGCTAACGAGACCGGCCCTCTACGAGAATGTAATGCAACATCTAACATAGCAGTTACGGCATATCGGCCTTTGGAAGTTAGTTTCATAGAAAATACCAGTTAACAAGATACTGTGAATTTTCACATACCCGACTAATTTAGTCAAGTATTAGACCTAGTAATTTAGTCAGGTATTACTTAGAAAAAGTAATGTTTAGATGGATGGATCAAATGCATCCTTTTCTTTTTGAAAATCATCAACAAGATCAGAGTCTTGAAAGTTATCTAAATTAATAGAAGGTAAAGAATCTCCACACACAGTGCCGCCCATTTTATTAATTTCTTTACACATTTCTTCTACTTTGGTATCAATCAAATGCACATGTTCTAACATAACTCCAATGGCATTCGCCACGGGATCTGGGTTATCTGGGGCGACCGCGTACGCATCAAATCCATATTTACGCGCGATTTTATCACGGTGCTGATGTTTATCCTGATCTTTTTGCTGTTTTTGCACGACTATTCTGCCAGGAATACCGATTACTGTGGCATTTTCAGGTACATCTTTAACCACCACTGAGTTAGAGCCAACTTTTGCGCCTTTGTGCATAGTAATAGGTCCAAGCACTTTAGCGCCCGCTCCCACCACGACATTATCTTCTAAGGTAGGATGACGTTTTCCCCCGTTCCAGCTTGTTCCGCCTAAAGTAACACTATGATATAGGGTGACATCATTACCAATCTCTGCCGTCTCACCAATGACCACTCCCATACCGTGATCAATAAAAAAGCGACGTCCTAGTGTGGCTCCTGGATGTATTTCTATGCCCGTCAACCAGCGTGAAAATGTTGAAATGCTGCGAGCAAGCCACAACCAGTTAGATTTCCATAATTTATGAGCGAGACGATGTAACCAGATTGCGTGCAAACCGGGATAGTTAGTCAGTACTTCAAAGGTTGTTCGTGCTGCTGGATCGCGATGAAATACACTTTGAATATCTTCTTTTATTCGCTCAAACATAGTTTTACTTAGAGATTTCCTAATCTTTGGCTTTAATCGATTTATCCACTGAAGCTAAAATACCCCTTAAAATATTCAGTTCTTGGGTTTCGGGACGGGCTCGATTAAACAAACGTCTTAATTTGGTCATCACCATACCGGGATGTTGGGGAATGATGAAATTCGTTTTTGAAAGGGTTTGTTCCAAATGACTATAAAAACGCTCTAGATCATCAGCCAAAGGGTATTCATTTGGTTCACTTTTGATACGTGACTGATTTAAAAAAGCCATTCTAATTTCGTAACACAGTGTTTGCACTGCCGCGGCTAAGTTGAGAGAGCTATATTCTGGATTGGCAGGAATACATACATGGAAGTGACATTGCTGCAACTCCTCATTACTTAAGCCATTATTTTCACGTCCAAAAACCAAAGCTACTGGATATTTCTGCACTTCGCCAATGAGCTTTTCACCGCATTCTCTTGGCTCAAGCATTGGCCAAGGTAAGGTTCTTGAACGGGCACTTGTACCCACAACTAAGCCACAATCTTGCACCGCTTCTTCTAAGGTCGAAACTATTTTTGCATTGGCTAATACATCACCCGCCCCTGCTGCAAGGGCGCTCGCTTTGCCATCAGGCTTATCAATAGGATCAACTAAAACTAATTGGCTTAACCCCATAGTTTTCATAGCTCTTGCGGTAGAACCGATATTGCCAGTATGAGATGTATTCACCAACACAATACGCACATTCGCTAGTAGCGAAGTGTCAAGGTTAGCGGCGGTATTTTCAGAGTTAGGCATAATTATTTTCTTTTGTTGGTCACGATGTATTAAACGGATCAAAGTAAGTTCTAAACGTCTGTTAATTTAATGGATTAACAGACCACTTTATTTTCAAGGCTAACTCTTCAACAAGGCTAACAGCCCATCAGCAGCACAAAATCTAAGAGCTGCATCAGCTTGCTGACGAACAACGGGTTTAGCATGATAAGCCACACCCAACGCAGCCTGCTCCATCATTACCAAATCATTAGCACCATCACCTAAAGCAATGGTTTGTGAAGCATCAATTTGATAACGCTGTGCCAATAAGTTCAAGGTATCAGCTTTACTTTGAGCACCAATAATTTCCCCTACTACCTTGCCCGTTAACTTACCGTCAACGATTTCGAGTTGATTGGAAATGGCATAATCTAAATTCAAACGTTCGGCCAAATAATCAGCAAAGAAGGTGAAGCCTCCTGACGCTATAGCGAGCTTCCAATTAGCTTTTTTAAGTTTAGCCAACAAACGGCTGATCCCTGGGTTAATTGGAACTCCATCGCGTACCTGTTTGAGAATAGATTCATTGGCTCCCTCTAAACAAGCTACACGGCTATTCAAGCTTTGCGCAAAATCAAGCTTACCTTGCATGGCTAATTCAGTCACTTCTGTTACTTGCTTGCCTACACCTGCCAACTTTGCAATTTCATCAATGCACTCAATACCGATGACAGTGCTATCCATATCCATCAATAACAAGCCTGGCTTAGCTAGCGTGGGGCGTTGTTTCAAGAAACTAATATCCACTTGAAACTTCACAGCAGCGGATTCAATAACAGCCGCTAAGTCAGCAGAACTGGTAACTTCCACTTCTGCTTCAAAAACGCAACCGCTATTGCCTTCGTAGCCTGGTTTAAATACCAATATATTAATTACATCCGCTAATACAGTTTGTACTTGATACAATTTTTCCAAATTCAAACTTTCTGAAAAAAGGATCAGTTGTTGTGTACAGGTCTCGCTGCTCTCAGCTAATTCAATTTGCTGATCGTCAGGTAAGGTGAAACTCACATTTTTATGATGAAGATTGGTCAAATATTTGGCCGATAGCCATTCTTCTTTTGATAATTTGGTCGAAAGCACAATTAACCCACCGGATTATTAATTAGGACAGGGATTTTACCGATTTCAATAGGTGACGCAATAAGATATCCCTATGACTTAGAACAATTAACCAACTGAGTTTAATTTAATAAATAAAACAACAACTAATATTGGCAAACGTGGCAAATTGTCTTATTGTCTAGGCCATGGATATGACAAAATTCGGATTGGCTGATTCAGCTCAAAAAGTCCCCAGTAATTACTCAATTTTCAAACGAGTAGCAAATCTCACATTATTAGTGGTAGCGGCAGCTATTTGTGTGAACATCTGGTTATTAAATACCGAACAGTCGCAAAATTGGCATAACAATCAATCGTCACAACTGGGTCGCAGTTTGGCCAAATTCACAGCCGATATTATTGCTCCCCATTTACAAAAACGACAAGATGAACAAATTCTTCAGTATATCAACTTATTAACTCAAGACCAGCATGTCGCAGGGGTTTCAATTTATGATCGTTCAGGTAAAGTGGTTGAAAGCAATGAACAAAATGCTTCTGTACTAGCAAGTTATTTAATTGAAGATGAATTTCCTTTAGTGTTTGTCGAAGAAGTTTTTTTGGAAGATAAATTATTGGGTTATGTGAGATTGTTGCTAGATAAACAACAAGTAATGCTCTACCACTTAGAATATCAGAATCAAATTTATAAACAGCTTCTAATGCTGATGTTGGTAGCGGGTTTGGTGGGGCTATTACTCACTCGAGCTTACTATAAATTGCGCTTTCGGCATTATGAAAAAGTAAGTAAATCCAGTAGAATCTAAGGGAATCAAAAACTCACAAAACTAGGCCCTAGTGTTTTTGTCTAGTCATTCAAAGCAAAGAGCTCGCAACTGTTAGCGCTAGTCTGTTCAATCACCTCTTCAACGCCAACATCCTTAATAACGGCAATATGCTGCGCTATTTCAGGTAAATACTCAGGGCTATTCCGTTGTCCTTGCTTGCCACAAATAGGCATGTCCGGCGCATCAGTTTCCAATACAATTGCACTCAGTGGTAGCTGTTTTAGGACATCTCTGGTCTTGCGAGCTCTAGAGTAGGTAATAACACCACCAAACCCCAGTTTAAAGCCCAAATCTAAATAACTTTTAGCTTGCTGATAACTGCCAGAAAAAGCGTGGATCACCCCTGATTGCTGAAACTTTTGCTGCTTCAAGGTACGAATAATTTCATTGTGTGAACGGCGGTGATGGATAATAACAGGTAGTTTGTAATGCTTGGCTATAGTGAGTTGCTGAGTAAAGAAGTCTTGTTGTTTGTTTTCGCTGTGCTGGTCAGTATCATGAAAGTCGAGACCAATCTCCCCAACCGCTCTGACCATTGAATGCTGCTCAATTAAAGTAATTAGATTATCTATATGGGCGTGTTCACTTTGGTTAATAAAATATGGATGTATGCCTAATCCATACTCTAACATTGATGATCTTTCGCACAGCTCGATTAGGGACTGCCAGCGACTAGATTGAGTCCCTGGGATGATAATTTTTTTAATACCCAGTTGTGAACAACGATTTAGCACCTCATTTCTATCTATATCAAAGGCATCAAAATCTAAATGACAGTGGCTATCAATCATTACAGCCAGTCTTCCATTAAGGCATTAAACGTTGTATTTGCCAGTTCTGACTATTCGAGTCTGCTGTTTGCTGTGTATCCCCTAAGGTATAAACAAAGCGATTGTGCAGACGATGCTCTCCTCCCTGCCAAAACTCGATTTCATGGGGAACAACACGGTAGCCACCCCAAAACTTAGGAAGAGGGATTTCCCCTGCAGAGAATTTCTTTTTCACTTCATCAAATTTACTCATTAACATTTGACGAGTAGAGATGGGTTGGCTTTGTTTCGATGCCCATGCCGCTAACTGACTTTCCTTCGGCCGAGAAAGAAAGTACTTGGCCACTTCGGCGGTACTAAGAGGCTGAGCAGTACCACACACTTTGACTTGTCGCTCCATAAAATACCATGGAAAATGCAGGGATACTTTAGGGTTATGGGCCAACTCTGTTGCTTTTCGACTACCTAAGTTTGTATAGAATACAAACCCTCTGTCATCCACATCTTTGAGCAACACAATACGTTGAGACGGCTGACCATCAGGAGAAACTGTGGCCACAGTCATGGCCGTTGGATCTGGTGAGTCCGAATCAATAACCTGTTTGAGCCAATGGTTAAATTGGTTAATTGGGTTTGAATCGAGATCCTCTTGACGTAGCTCACCCAGGTTGTAATTTCTTCGAAGACCATGGATATTTGCCATCTCACTCACCTTTGTTAATTCACTCACGCTTCTAATGATAAGCGGGCTTAATAATTGTTATCTCCGTAACCCAAGCTTCTAAGGGCACGCTCGTCATCTGCCCAGCCTGACTTAACTTTAACCCAAAGCTCCAAAAACACTTTGTTTTCGAACAAACTTTCTAGATCTTTTCTTGCCTCTGCGCCAATAGTTTTTAGCCGTTGCCCACCCTTACCTATCACCATGCGCTTTTGCGTCTCACGCTCAACTAAAATCAAGCCATTGATTCGATAGACACCATTTTCAGCAAGCAAAAATTGTTCTATTTCTACGGTCACAGAATAAGGTAATTCGTCACCGGTAAAGCGCATGAGCTTTTCACGTACAATTTCAGCTGCCATAAACCGACTTGATCTATCGGTTATGTAATCCTCAGGAAAATAAAACTCACTTTCTGGCAAGGTGTAATGGACCATTTCCCGAAGCTCTTCGACATTGCGCCCTAACTTAGCGGAAACCGGCATGATTTTTTCAAAATCATGTTGCTCCTGAAGCCATTGCATATGTGTCATCAATTGGGTTTTATCTTTTACATTGTCACTTTTGTTGATTAACAACCAACAGGGCAATCCGGATTGCTTAATCTTATTAAGCACCATTTGATCATCATCGGTCCACTTTGTGCCTTCAACTAAGAACAAGACCAGTCCGACTTCTGCTAGAGAACTTGATGCAGCACGGTTCATTAGTTTATTGATTGCACGCTTTTCTTCCACGTGTAGTCCCGGCGTATCAACAAAAATAGCTTGGTGATGACCTTCTGTATCGATTCCCATGATTCGGTGACGTGTGGTCTGGGGCTTTCTAGACGTGATACTCACTTTTTGCCCTAACAGCTTATTCAGTAGCGTCGATTTTCCAACATTAGGACGCCCCACGATGGCGACCATGCCACAAAATGTTTTTGCCTCTATCACGTTAACTTCTCCAATACCTGTTTGGCCGCTTCTTGCTCTGCTTTTCGACGTGAACTACCTCGACCCGACACTTTTTCAGATAAGCCCTCAACCGAACAGTTAACCACAAATATTTGGTCGTGATCTTTACCAAGCACTTCTACTACTTCGTATTCTGGCAAAGGCAACTTGCGGCCTTGGAGAAATTCCTGCAATTGAGTTTTATTGTCTTTGGGGTGAGCTGTGGGATCTAAATCATTAAATCGCGATGCGAACCAATTCAAAATCAACTGCTTACAGCAATCTAAACCTGATTCTAAATAAATTGCACCAATGATCGCTTCAACGGCATCAGCAAGTATTGAGCTGCGTCGATAACCGCCACTTTTTAGCTCTCCTGAGCCAAGCAATAGAATGTCCCCTAGCTCAAACTCTCTACCGACTTCAGCTAAGGTTTCCCCTTTTACTAAGGTCGCTCGCATTCTAGTGAGTTTACCTTCGGGTTGCATTGGAAAACGTTTGAACAATTCTTCCGCAACCACCAGCCCTAAAACAGCATCACCTAAATATTCCAAGCGTTCATTGTGAACATTTTTATAACTGCGATGAGTCAAAGCCAAAGTAAGATTATCTGCATCTAAAAATTGGTAACCAATGCGTTTATATAATTTTTTGTAGGATGGGTTTAGCGCCATTTATTCAATGCCACCCACACGCTCAAATCGCACACCCGTAGGTATCCACGTTGGCAATATATCTTCAGGAGCACGTTCAAATTCAAAACTAATCCAAATAGCAACCGCTTTACCGACTAAATGATCGTCTGAAACAAATCCCCAAAAGCGGCCATCTTCACTATTGTCACGGTTATCTCCCATAACAAAATAATGTCCTTGTGGCACAACCCATTCGCCAATTTTGGTACCTGGTTGCTCATGGTAACGACTAATATCATCTAACCTTCTTGGGAAAATAAGGATCTCATGATTCACATCACCCAATTTTTCACTAAATTTATTAATCTGATAACCTTGATAGTTATACTGTCCCAAAAAGTCTCGTTGTACTTTGTACTCTGGCAAACAATCTTGCCCTGAAGGACATGCAGGTTTGATGTACAAATCTTTAGACGAATAACTAATTGTATCGCCTGGTAACCCAACGACTCGTTTAATATAATCTAACTTGGTATTTTCTGGATATTTAAAAACAACGACATCGCCACGTTCTGGCTCACCCGTTTCAAAAAACTTAGTACGAGTGACAGGATCTTTTAAACCATAAGAAAACTTTTCTACCAGAATAAAATCGCCCACTAATAAAGTTGGCATCATTGAACCAGATGGGATCTGAAAAGGTTCATATAAAAAAGACCGCAAAACCAACACAAATGCAATTACCGGAAAAATTTGCTGTGCAGTATCCACTAAATAAGGAATAGGTAGCTCGGTACCTTCAGGTAAAGCGTTGCCGCCGTTAGCAGCAATGACTTTTTGCCGACGTTTTGGCGCGAACACCTTGGCATCTATTAACCAAATCAAGCCTGATGCAACTGTTATAAAAACTAGAAATAATGAAAAGTAATTGGCCATTTATTTTCCTACCTTGAGTACGGCTAAAAATGCATCCTGCGGTAACTCAACATTACCCACTTGTTTCATACGTTTTTTACCTTCTTTTTGCTTCTGTAGCAGTTTTTTCTTGCGACTCACGTCACCACCATAACATTTTGCAATTACGTTTTTACGAAGCTGCTTTATGGTACTTCTGGCTATAACATGATTTCCAATAGCGGCCTGAATCGCAATATCGAACATTTGTCTGGGGATTAATTCCCGCAATTTTTCAACTAAGTCCCGACCACGCCCCTGAGCGTTATCCTTATGGGTAATAACCGCAAGGGCATCTACTCGCTCTCCATTAATTAAGATATCTAAACGCACCATGTCAGCAGCATTAAACTTAATAAAGTTATAATCCAGAGACGCAAAACCGCGGCTAGTTGATTTCAAACGGTCGAAAAAGTCCATTACCACTTCAGCCATTGGTAATTCATAAACCACTGCAACCTGCTTACCGTGGTAGGTCATATTAGTTTGTACACCACGTTTTTCGATACATAGTGTTATTACATTACCTAAATAATCTTGTGGTACCAAGATATGAGCTTCGACAATAGGCTCACGAATTTCAGCAATGTCATTTATTGGAGGTAATTTAGACGGGTTGTCTACTTTGAGTAATTCACCTTTAGTGGTTTCTACTTCATACACTACGGTTGGCGCAGTAGTGATCAAATCTAAGTCGTATTCTCTTTCCAGACGCTCTTGAATGATTTCCATGTGCAACATACCCAAGAATCCAATTCGGAATCCAAAGCCAAGTGCAGAAGAACTTTCAGGCTCATAAAACAACGATGCATCGTTTAGGGTAAGTTTCGCTAACGCATCGCGGAAATCTTCATATTCATCAGAGCTGACGGGAAATAAGCCTGCATACACTTGCGGTTTAATTTTTTGAAAACCAGGAAGAGCAGCTTCAGCCGGCGCTTTTGCTAACGTAATAGTATCGCCAACCGGCGCCCCTTGAATATCTTTAATACCGGCAATGACATAACCCACTTCACCAGTTTTAAGCTCGCCGGTTTTGGTTTGTTTAGGTGTAAAGATCCCCACATTATCAGCTTGGTGTACTGCACCATTTGACATGATTTGTATTTTATCTTTGGCGTTGAGAGTTCCTTCCATCACTCGTACTAAAGAAACCACACCTTGGTAGTTGTCAAACCAAGAGTCGACAATAAGTGCTTTTAATGGTGCGTCAGGATCGCCTTCTGGAGGTGGAACTTGACGAACAATCACTTCTAAAACATCTTCAATTCCAATTCCGGTTTTAGCAGAACAACGTACCGCATCAATTGCATCGATACCGACTATATCTTCAATTTCTTCGGCAACACGGTCGGGTTCGGCTTGTGGAAGATCAATTTTATTCAAAACTGGAACCACTTCCATATCTAAATCAATGGCGGTATAACAGTTTGCTAAGGTTTGTGCTTCAACACCTTGTCCTGCATCAACGACTAACAATGCCCCTTCACATGCAGCTAAGGAGCGTGACACTTCATAGGTAAAGTCAACATGCCCTGGTGTATCAATGAAATTCAACTGATAAGTTTCACCATCTATGGCAGTGTAGTTTAGGGTGACACTTTGGGCTTTAATCGTAATCCCGCGCTCACGCTCAATGTCCATCGAGTCTAATACTTGCTCAGACATCTCACGTTGGGTCAAACCGCCACAATGTTGAATAAGTCGATCTGAAAGAGTCGATTTACCATGATCAATATGGGCTATTATGGAAAAGTTACGAATGTGCTTATGTTGCATAGTTTAAGACTGTTACCTACAGCTAGTGCCCTTGCTATCAAAAGTGATGAAGCAGGAACGAATAAAAAATAATTTGGCGGGGATTTTACAGTGTTCTGGAGCACATTGCGATAATGTTCTGACGAATACTAGGACAATTGATTTAATACTTGGTAATAAAACGATATTTAGGGATAGATACTCACTTATCGTGGTGCACGTTTAGTAGTGACAGGGGTCACAGGCATGATTGCAAAAACATCCCCCGATCGGCAAGTTGGATAGCATCCTGATATTTGAACAGATTATTTGGCGTTAACGACTAAAGCATCATCTTGGGCAGGTAAAATAGCCAATAACTTAGGTTGGAATCGATTCTTATTCGGTTGATTCGCGTACTTTTTAAGAAATTTGAACGTGATAAATGTGCTAAAAAAAGCAGCTCCAACAATCCAGAGTTCATGTTGTAAATCAATTAAAGGTAACAAATATTGTGCACTTAACGCGGTAACAATCATCACCAACAGTGGCAATAAATAGATCATTGCAGAAGCCGTCAACAGCTGATTTTCTGCAACCCCAAGCTTAACTTTTTGACCAACTTTGGCGCTGTGATGACAGCGTAAAATCAATTGCTCTTTTTTCGGGGTAAACGCTTTAGCAACCACGCCGGTGCCGCAGTTATCTTGCGCCTGACAACCACCGCATGTAGATTTAATTTCGGTTTCAACCCAAATATGATCTTTATCCACTGCGGTAATAACCCCAATCTCTTCAATCACGTTATTGCACCTTAATTACTGAAGCGGCGATAGAGTTTGCAGTGTTAGCGGGAATTTTTCCAATTACCGTGACCAGAACTGGCCCTTGCTTTCTTGAAAAATAAATATCAGAACCAAAGCGAGCGACTATATCGCTTTCTGCTGCAGACGCAGTGGCTTGTTGCATATACACAGAAATATCAACTAGGCCATCACTTAACATGAAATATTCTAGTGGGCCTGCATTGTCTGGAAGTTGACGGACACTATGTTTTATCTGTTTCATACCCACAGGGACATAATCAACTTGCCATAACTTATCTACTTCCTCAGTTGCTTCAAACTGAATAACAGCTGGCATTGTTGCCGCTTCTAATTTAGCAAAATAAGGGTCTGGTTGTTCCGTTACGTTTAATTCAGTAACTTGAATCTGTTCTACTTTTTGACCGTTCAATTCCATTACGTTAATTTTTAACGGCAAGCCAGTTTCCTGATCTAACCAAAGGTTATATCCGTAACGGCTTTTATCTTTACTTATCATCCGAATTTGTTGAGCAACTTTACCAGAGATCCGGCTCTTTCCGATGATTACAAAGTCGTAGGAACTCAGAAGTGATTTAGGATCTGTTAGCAATACATTCGGCATAGGTCCAATAATGTAACCTGAAGCTAAACTATAGGGTGCACGGTGAGACTCAAAATAACTGACTTTATCCCCGACCCTCACAACTTCGCGTCCTGGACCATTTAGTTGATCGAGTTGCTCCATTTCAATGCCATGTTCATTCACGCCATGACGCCAAAGGTAAGGCTGAGGATCCGATCCGGGTTTGGATAAAACAAATGAAACAGTATAATTGAGATGAGTTTTAGCGTTGGCCATTTTGTCTAGCCACATTAACACGTTTGGATCTTGGATTAATCCAACCTGCGCACTAGCCAATTTGACACAACTAAAAAAGAGTATTGCAGCCCAAAGATAATTGAGCTGCAGAAAGTATTTATTCAGGAAGTTTCTCACGTTCTTGGTTTACTTCTGGTTGATTAGCTTCAGATTTAACTTCATCTACCAAAGCACTTTCGTCTTCAAGATAACGTTGGCTATCTTTTAGCAAGACTTGCTCCATATGGTCGTTAATAAACGCGTTGATACGACGTTGATGATCACGAACACTTACCGCTGGTGTCACCTGTGTTTGCTCTAGGCTAACTGGCGATAATCCACCTTGGATACCAGGGTATGAAGCTGGAGCGGGGTTGAACACCTGCTGCTCATCTTGATTCAATTGTTGAACACCAACAACTACTGCAACGGCAACAGAGGCGGCTATCGCTAATTGACCACCAGAGCGAACTAAAGGTACCACATTACTGATAACCGGTAGATCACGCCAAGTACGCTTAGGAGCTAATATAGCAGGTTCAGACTCCAATGCAGCCGCAATAGATGCGCTTACATCAAAATCCGCGCTTATTGGCATTTCTTTACGCATAGATTGGCGAATAATGTGATAACGCTGCCACTTAGCGGCCATTTCATCATCATTGAGGATATCAGAGACAAAGTTATCGTCCTGACTCTCACCGTCAACAAATGCGGACAAATTTTCATGCTTATGCGTCATAAAAGGTTCCTGAATTAACGCTTCATTCTTCAACATTTTTTCACAAATGTCATTTTTTATCTTTCTAAGAGCGGGTTTAAGACTCTATCTATCGCCTCTCTCGCTCTAAAAATTCTTGAACGCACTGTCCCAACAGGGCAGTCCATCACATTCGCTATATCTTCATAGCTCAACCCTTCCAATTCACGTAATGTAATAGCCATGCGTAAATCTTCGGGCAATTTATCAAGTGCATCAAATAACACTTTTTCAAGTTCTTCTGACATCAGACTACGTTCAGGGGAGTTTTGTTCCTTTAACGCGTCACTTCCGTCATAATAATCCGCTTCTTCTGCATCCACATCACTGGCAGGAGGCTTTCTCCCCTGCGAAACTAAATAATTTTTTGCACTATTAACCGCAATTCTGTATAGCCAAGTGTAAAAGGCACTGTCACCGCGAAAATTAGGTAAAGCCTTATAAGCTTTAATAAAAGCTTCTTGGGTCACATCAGCTACATCACCTGAATTTTTCACATAACGTGACACCAAATGCGCCACTTTGTGTTGATACTTAGTTACCAACAAACCAAACGCGTTTTTATCTCCGCGTTGTACTTTTTCAACAATTTGTTGATCCGTTATCTGCTCGCTCATTCGAGCCATCACTCCTAATACAAATACTACCACGGCTCTCGCAAGCACAAATATAGACTGTACGTATTGCGAAAAGTTCGATTTAAATTAAATTATTACAAACTTTCTATTAAAAGGCTTATTTTCACAAGCTGCCAATTCTGATAGGGTCTGCAAATTCATTCCAATTGGCTATTATACTATATGAGCTCTACTGTTGAACATCGTTGTGACGTTTTGATTATTGGAAGTGGCGCAGCAGGTCTTTCATTAGCATTGAAGTTAGCTGAAAAATATAACGTTATCGTGCTAAGTAAAAGTGCGCTATCAGAGGGATCCACTCGATATGCTCAGGGTGGGATCGCTGCGGTTTTTGATGAACAAGACTCTATTGAGTCACATGTTAAAGATACCCTTGAAGCCGGCGCAGGCCTGTGCGAAGAGCAAGCCGTTCGCTTTACGGCTAACCAAGCAAAATCCTGTATGGAGTGGCTTATCAATTATGGCGTCCCCTTTGATCAAGAAAAAGATGAACAAGGTAATTCCCGCTACCACCTAACCAGAGAAGGCGGACACAGTCACCGCAGAATTTTACATGCAGCCGATGCCACAGGCTTCGCAGTTCAAACCTCTTTACAAGAAGCGGTGATGCAACATCCTAATATTCACCTATTTGAACGATATAATGCCATTGATTTAGTGCGTCACGAAGATGCTCCAAATCAATGTTTAGGTGCCTATGTTTGGAACCGCAAAAAAGAACAGGTGGAACTTATTCGCAGTCGATTTACTGCTTTGGCTACTGGCGGAGCAAGCAAAGTTTATCAGTACACCTCAAATCCGGATGTTTCCAGTGGAGATGGAATAGCAATGGCGTGGCGCGCAGGTTGTTCAGTAGCGAATATGGAGTTTAATCAATTTCACCCAACCTGCCTGTTTCATCCAGAAGCCAAAAACTTCCTAATCACCGAAGCATTGCGAGGAGAAGGTGCATTTTTATGCCATGCTGATGGCAGTAAATTTATGCATAAATTTGACCCTAGAGGTGATTTAGCGCCGCGAGATATTGTTGCCCGCGCAATCGATTTTGAAATGAAGCGTCTTGGAAAAGACTGTATGTATTTGGACATTAGTCATAAATCAGCCGATTTCATTGTTAAACATTTTCCAAATATTTATCGTAAATGTCGCTCCCTTGGCATTGATATTACACGCCACCCTATTCCCGTAGTGCCTGCTGCCCACTATAGTTGTGGTGGAGTAAAAACCGATTTTAATGCTAAAACAGATTTAGATAACTTGTATGCCATAGGTGAAGTAGCGTACACAGGGTTGCATGGTGCTAACCGCATGGCCAGTAATTCATTGTTGGAGTGTGTTGTGTTTGCCCATGCAGCAGCTAATGATATTTTAGCCAAATCTGACAGACCGACTTTTAACCAATCAATTCCCCCTTGGGATGAAAGCCAAGTGGGTGATTCAGATGAAGAAGTCGTGATACAGCATAACTGGCATGAGCTACGCCTATTTATGTGGGATTATGTTGGCATAGTGCGCACTAATAAACGGTTAGAAAGAGCGTTGCGCAGGATAGAGTTATTGCAACAGGAAATCCACGAGTACTATGCTAACTTTCGGGTTTGCAATAACATATTGGAATTAAGGAACTTAGTTACAGTGGCTGAACTCATCGTACGTTGTGCAATGAAACGTAAAGAAAGTCGTGGTTTACATTATAATCTTGATTATCCAGATACCCTTGATAAAGCTGAAGTCACAGTGCTTAGTGGTCGCAGCAGTTTACCATCTCAACGGCTTGACTCGTAAACACCCGAGGTTATTTTTGAGAGGGGGAGATTTCCATCTCCCCCTACTTTAAACTTCTATGCGAAGTAATACTAAAACATTATCTGTCCCTCGCAGTGACAAATTTGTTTATCTTCGCTGGTAAGCACAAATTGTGATTTAGACGCCGTGTTAGACGCCTTCGACAAAATTACATCCGATGGCAAAAATAAAGGCTTCAAAAAGTTAACCTTCACAAAAAACGTATCAGAAATTTGCTGTTGGAACTCAGACACAATTCTTGCCTTACTCCACATTCCGTGTGCAATAGCAGATTTAAAACCGAATAATTTGGCACTAATTTGACTCAAGTGTATGGGATTAAAATCACCTGATACTTTACCGTAACGACGACCTATACCAATATCACAATGCCATTGGCTCATAAAATCTAGGTTAGTATCTAATTGATAGGGTGTAGATTGGGACTTGCCAACAAAACACGACTTATTAACAGCTAATAGCTCACTTACAGACTGCCATATCACTTGCTGATGCTGATAAAAAGTAGACTCAATTTTAAAACTTATACCTTTTACATGTCGCTTGAAACTAACAAGCTTACTTTCAAGTTCTAATTCACTGGAACGATCTAACGGCATTAACACTTCGATTTGATTACTTAAATGCACAATGCCTAACAATGCAAACGGAAACTGCTCATTGAGCATTAATTGCATATGTTGTTTGAAAGCATATAAATGTAAAAAGCATGGATGGATGTCTTCGTGCTGGGTCTCGTACCATTGAACTACATTGTGGTATGCCTTGATTTTAGCCCCATCGACTCTATTAATTTTTTGTCGAATATTCTGGTCCAACCTAGGCAGCAATGCTGAATCAAACACTAAAGGGTGATTTCTTTTTAGACCTGCTTTTAAAAAATCCAGCATAAATACCTTAATCCTTACCGACCAAAACCGGGCCAATAATAGCTTAACGGCCATTATCCAAAAGGGAGTACAAATATACGAGCCCGTTAACAATCCATTGGCTGCTGGCATCGCAATATAATTCGACAAAGACGCCTGAAATCTTGTTCAGAAACTTGATCTTTTGCCAACCACAATAAGCGCGGTTGGTTATCAAACACGGTTTTTTCGAAGAACAGACAGATAAAAGCACCACAAATTTTACTTTGATGGCTGAGTTTACAATATCCGTGATGAGCACCTTGCAACCAATTGACTTCCCCTGTGGGGGTTAAGCTCATTACACTTGGAGAACACTTTTGCTTCCGTTTGAATATCCAGCCAAGACCGAATATCAAGGTGAGAAGACTGCAACCACTTTGTAATAGCAATTGGGCTGGAATAACGGACTCTTTCCACAGCCAAAAGGTCATTATTAAAAAGCTAATCCAACTGATTTGTAAGCAAACCATTAGACGGCTTTTTGCAATGCTGATCCTATACTTTGACACGGCTCAAAATATACTCGACCATTTGCGCAAGCTCGGGATCTTCGCATTCTTGATGCCCCATAAACCAAGCAAACAGGTCGGGATCATCACTGGTTAGTAAACGTTCAAAGACCAATTGTTGAGATTCATCCAAATCCTCAAACGCTTCATCAACAAACGGCATAAAAAGGACGTCAAGTTCAAGCATGCCTCGTCGACACGCCCACTTCAATCTAGACAATCTTTTTTTATCAAACATCCTGGCTCCAGGTAAAAATATTAAACATTGTGGGATAGCTATTTTAGTCAACGTATTATTGAATAATTAGCCGAAGCTAATTGTATTCTGATTATGCTAAAAAATCTCAGACAAATTCACGAGACACTTGCATCTGAGTCCTAAAACCCCATTATAGTGGTCATGATAGATAGATTAACAAGGTATTAGCGAATATGCAGTCTAGTTTTTCAACACCAGAGAGTTTTTATGGTGAATTAACTAACCTAGGGATTATTTCCGTTGAAGGGGAAGAAGCAGTCAGTTATCTGCAAGGAAAAGTCACCAACGACATGGATTCATTAGGCGAAGAAAGGATACAACTTGGTTGCCATTGTGATTTTAAAGGCAAAACCTGGAATATTTTTCACGCCATCAAAACTCCTGAGGGAGTAGATTTACTGTGTCATCGCGAAAGTATCCCTGCATCATTGGCTGAGCTAAAAAAATATGGCGTGTTTTCTAAAGTCGAATTCAACGACACAACAGCTAACTGGCAGTATTTTGCGTTAAGTGGCGCAGAGTCAGAACAGTCATTAAAAGGTATCTTCGAACAACTTCCAACTGAACATTTGCAGGTTAACTCAAATGAAGATGGTAAAGTTATTCGCTTCGATGCGCCTTTTACACGTTATCTAGTGTTAGCTAAACCCGCTCTAGCGCAGCAATTGAATCAACAACTAACAACATCAAAAATGGCAGAAGCGTATTGGGAAGCTGCGGATATATTAAGTGGTTTAGCAAACATTCAAGGGGCCACCTCAGAGCAATTTGTCCCGCAAATGATGAATTTGCAAGCACTTCAGGCCATCAGCTTTGATAAAGGTTGTTACATGGGGCAAGAAGTTGTCGCCCGCACTAAATATCTAGGTAAAAACAAAAGAGCCGCCTTCATTCTAACATCAGACAATAGCTCTTCCTTACTTGCAGGTGATATTTTAGAGGCTAAAATTGGAGATAACTGGCGACGAAGTGGTACTGTATTGCGTAGCGCCTCGTTAGAAACTGGCACCTGCGTATTAGCGATACTGCCAAATGATACAACAGCAGAGCAAATATTTAGATCCAAAGAGAACCCAGAGCAACTATTTACGGTAGCGCCTTTACCCTACAGCCTTGATTAATTTATCCGGTGTGATTAACCAAACAATATAGAGAATAACGTTTTATGCTAATTTCAGAAAATGCCATTGTGACAATGCACTTTACCGTAAAAACCCAAGATGGAACACAAATTGATTCGTCCCGAGACGGTGAGCCAATGATCTACATGCAAGGTAGCCAATACCTTATTAAAGGCTTAGAAGATGCCTTAGAAGGTCGCCAAAAAGGCGATAAGTTTGCTCTCGATGTGCCGCCTGAACTGGCTTATGGTGAACGTCATGATGAACTTGTACAAATGGTACCAAAAACCATGTTTGAAGGAATGGAAGTTGAAGTTGGTATGACGTTTAGAGCGACAACGGACAATGGTGAGCAATCCGTCATGGTAATTGATGAAACTGATGATGAGGTTGTGATCGATGGCAATCACCCTCTTTCTGGTGTGCCACTGAATTTTGACGTTGAAATTCTAGAAGTAAGAGAAGCAACGGATGATGAAATAGCCCATGGCCATCCGCATGCCGAAGGCGGTTGTGGTCATCATCATTGATATTTTATCTAAAATGATTGAATGAAAAGGCGACCGAATTAGTCGGTAACCTTTTTGGTTTTAACAGGGGAATAAGTTTATGGTTGGTTTAAGCTGGACATATTAATCTGAAAACATTTTGAAAAACCGTTGTCTATTTTATCTTCATCTATAAACTAATAGTATGTAGTAAACGTTGATAATATTGAAATTATCTGCAAGTTCTTAACTCAGCGGAATAACATTTTGCAGAATCCAGTAACGAAAACATTCAAAACAATAGCTATAACGATTATTTTATTTATTGTTTTAGAGATAGCGTTGCAAGTTCGCTCACATATTCGTTTCGGTAAAAGTGTCTTCAACGCAATATCAGAAACAACTACCTTTGTCGTAGATCCTAAAACGGGATTATTACTTTTGCGCCCTAATGCAATCATTGAAGGTTCTCAGGCAACTATTCAATCCAATAGTTTAGGATTAAGAGATGACGAAATAGGAGAAAAAGAAGATGATGAGTTTAGAATAGCTATACTTGGTGCTTCGTCAGTAATGGGGACTTACACCAAAAAAAACAGTGATACGATTTCAGCTAAATTAAACAACACATTATCAAGCCATTTTCCTGAGAAAAATTTCAAGGTGATTAATGCAGGTATTGCAGGCTTAGTAGTTTATGAACAAATAAAATTATTAGATGAAATTATTCAGCCTTTGAACATTGATTTGTTGGTTTGGTATCCTGGGTTCAACGATATGACGGGGTACTGCCTTCAGCAAACTGAAGCTAAAGCAAGTCAAAAGGTTAATTTTGATTTACCGAAAATACAATTACCTAGCTGGTTACTTTCCATAGACTTGCTAATTAAAAATACAATAGGATTACGCACAACTGAGATTCAAAATACTGAGCAACTTGATCCTTCAACATTAGATACGTCTCGATATTCAAAAAAAATAAATCAATTATTAGACACAGCAGAGAAATTAAACGTTCCTACTTTAGTCGTTACTAACGCTAGAGCTTTCAGAACGGATATGCCCGAAAAAGAGCAATATCGACTTTCAGAAACGTCTCGATATTATAACAACTGTTTCGATTTAAAAGGAATCAACCAACTTTTCGACGATCACAATTTAATTATAAAAAGCGTAGCTGAATCCCGAGGATACCCTGTATTGGAGTTAAATGAATATATTCCCGGTGGAGATACTTATTTTGGAGATGCAACCCATTTTACAGTTAAAGGTAGCCAAAAAGTTGCTGAAATTTTTGAGCAAAAATTAATCACCAGTGGTTTAATTCCACAATGAGGGTTTGACAATTGAGCTTTCAATCTTTCCATTTCATTGTTTTTTTTCTAGTCACTCTTTTAATTGTTAGAGTACTTCTAGTTAAAAATAAAGACTTGAAAAAAACCTATTTACTTGCAGCTAGCTATTATTTTTACATGTGTTGGGATTGGCGATTTTCTGCATTAATTTTACTAATTACCCTAATTAACTATGTTGTTGGTCCTCAAATTCAGAAGGCTAAATCTCAAGCCCAAAAAAAGTTTTGGCTGACGTTGTCATTGGCATCTAGTCTGGGTATTTTAGCTTACTTTAAATATCTAAACTTCTTTATCGAAAGTGCCAACGAACTACTACAAGAGTTTGGATTTACAAGCGAACTACCTATCTTAAATATTGTTCTTCCCATTGGAATATCTTTCTATACTTTCCAAAGTATCAGTTACTCTTTGGATATATACCGGGAACGGGTTGAACCAGTCTCAAGCTTGAGAGACTTTGCATTGTTTGTATCCTTCTTCCCACAACTGGTTGCTGGGCCTATTGTTCGCTCATCTTACTTTCTTCCACAGTTAGATAATAATTATGAAAACACCGCCACATCTATTGAAGATGGGTTTGCATTAATCATTCGCGGCTTTATTAAAAAAATCATCATCGCTGATACCCTAGCTTTACATATAGTTGATCCTGCTTTTGCAGATCCTCAAGCATATTCGCCGTTATTTTTGCTGCTTGCTATCTATGCTTATAGCTATCAAATTTACATGGATTTTTCAGGATACACAGATATTGCTAGGGGAGTGGCTAAAACACTTGGCTATGAACTACAGATCAATTTTAATCGCCCCTATAAAGCGGTATCGATTTCAAATTTTTGGCAGAGATGGCATATTTCCATGTCTTCATTTTTTAGAGATTATCTGTATTTTGGCTTAGGCGGTTCCAAATCTGGCAATGTATATCGAAACCTCTTTATAACCTTCCTCATGATAGGTGTTTGGCACGGCGCAGGTTGGAACTTTGTCATTTATGGTTTTATACACGCTTCGTTTGTCTGTTTAGAAAGATGGCGACGAGAAAATCGCAGAAGACAGGGAATAGATGAGCAGTCTTTCAAAGGAAGTCGCCTTTTACTACAAATTTTTTGGATTTTTAACCTAGTTGCATTTTCACGCTTATTCTTTAGAGGTGGATCTTTAGAAGGAGCTGTTACATACGCACAATCTATGCTTCAATTTGATAATCAAAATACCCCTGTGAGTTTGGTTGGGTTGGGAATACTGGCTATTGCTATTACTGCACACTATTTACCTGACTCATGGACTTTCAGTTGGAAGAAAACCTACTCTTCTCTACCTTCTATCGTGCAATCAATACTGATTACAATTATCACCTTTTTGCTAATAGCATTTTCCTCAGGCGATGCACCTTTCGTATATTTTCAATTCTAATTTTAGTCTCCAAATTAAACATTAGTTTTGAGACTAAACGGCTTCTTCGTTTTCTTCACCTGTACGGATACGAATCGCTCGGTCGATAGTAGAAACAAAAATTTTGCCATCGCCAATTTTACCCGTTCGGGCGTTCTCCATTATCACTTCAATCACCCGATCAACCACGTCATCGGCAACGATAACTTCTATTTTATGTTTTGGCAGAAAACCGATGTGATATTCTGCGCCGCGATATAACTCTGAATGTCCTTTTTGTCGCCCAAAGCCTTTGACTTCGGTGACAGTCATACCCGAAACCCCTATGCTTGAAAGCGCTGATCGCACATCTTCCATTTTGAAAGGTTTAATAATTGCTTCGACTTTTTTCATCAAATATCCTTAGGGACTAGATTACTTCATGGCTATTTCAGAGCATTTACGTTGTTACTTTTAGTCGCAGTAACAAGCTTACATTCTAGCTGCCACCCATATTCACATTTAATTTACAACAGGTTAATAAAATATACCATCTGCAATTACCCTATCCGGACAAAGATCCCTAAGTTTTTTAAAACGTCGTACGCATTGTTTTTTTACTTCATTAACTAGCAAATCATCCTTAATCATAAAGCGTCGGTATAGGTACCCTTTTGTGTTGAGTCTTGGTGAATATTTCGATGAGTTTTAGCTCTACATCTTGTGAAACCTCTTTACCTTCCAGAAAGTCATCTATCTGGTCATAGGTCATGCCTAAAGCTTGTTCATCTGCCTTTTGAGGTGACAATGTTTCTAAATCAGCGGTTGGTGCTTTATAAACAATTTTATCAGGCGCACCAAGGTGAGCGGCGATTTGTCTAACTTGACGTTTGTTTAAACCAAATAAAGGAACTAGGTCACATGCACCATCACCGTATTTGGTGTAAAACCCCGTAATGTTTTCAGCAGAATGGTCGGTGCCAAGCACTAACCCATCCATCATTCCGGCAATCTCATACTGCACAACCATCCGTGAGCGTGCTTTTACATTCCCTTTTACAAAATCTTGTTTGTGGGCATCATCGGGCAGTAATCCAGCTGCGGCTAATGAACCACATGTTTGATCGTGAATTGCATCTGCGCCTGGTTGAATATTTACACTAACCGCATGACTTGGCTGTATAAAATCGATACTGATTTGCGCGTCTTCTTCGTCGGCCTGAACACTGTATGGCAAACGCACAGCAACAAACTGATATCCACCGTTAGACTGTTTATTCAAGCCATCAACAGCCAACTGGGCTAATCGACCTAAAGTGCAAGAATCAATCCCCCCACTGATCCCCAACACTAACGTTTTCATTCCAGAAAGCGTAAGTTGGTTCTGAATAAATGCGACTCGTCTTTCTACTTCTTTTTGCGGATTAATTTCTGGAAGTACGTGCATTTCTTCTAAAATGGCTTTTTTGTGCATCTCAGTTCTCGTTTTTTGGGTTGTTAAGCTGGGTACAACGTTCAGTAACGAACGGTTAAACTTATCTTGGCAATCGTTTTTGAAATAAACGTTATGCCTTTAAATTAAATATTTTCAAATACTTTGATGTGTAATTGTATACCTAAAAGTAGTTTAAATACGTTATTGTAACGTCTCATCAGGTTATTTTCAGTTCAGTAAATAAGCTAATAACATTTGGAGTATCTTTGAAAAGCGTAAACATCTCTTTGATGTCCAATACTTTACAAAAAGGCGTTACACTTGTCGAATTAATGATTGGCATTGCCTTAGTTGGCATAGTGTTAACTATAGCCGTTCCTTCTGCTCAAGGGATCATTATCAAAAACCGTATTGTATCAGAAGTGAATGAAATCAGCGGGGTAATTCAATTTGCTAGGGCTAACGCAGTGGGTGAACAACTTACCACAATCGTTTGCCCTACTTCTGATTTTTCGACCTGTACGACCAATTGGAGTCAAGTAAAAATGGTGTTTGGCGATGAAGATGGTAATGGCTCTAGGGGGGATGATGAAGATATTTTGGTGGCCACCTCACTTACTTCCAATAATAATTATGTTACCGGCCCGACCCAAGCCATTCAATTTAACCCCAATGGCTCGGCTAATGCACTATCTACAATACTCATTTGTCATGATGATAAAGAGGCTACTTACGCACGGCAACTGGTGGTTACCCCACAGGGTAGAGTTAAAATAAGTCAAGACTCAGACAAAAACGGCGTTCATGAAAGTATCACTGGTAGCGCGCTAAGTTGTAGCTAAGCTTTAACTGCGCTGAATGTTTATTTCGGCGCTAATCACTCTATTTCGCTTATCGCTTTTAATTTTTTTTCAAACTGCTCTAGGTGTTCCACTTTTTCATAATCAAAATGGTATTGATTGTGGAAACCAAAACGTAAACTAACCAATGCATCCTCTAAAAAGACCGTATAACCATCATGATCTGTATAGGCTTTAACCCCCTGAAAAAGATACCCACCTTTTACTGCCTCGCCTTTATCACGGATTTTTTCAAACACATTTAAAATAAAACGACTGTCTAATTCATTTTTCATGTAAACCTCCGAATTCTGCAAATAGGTTTATAAACATACCCATAGTGCTAGCTGGAAACTGCACCTAAACGCTTTAACGTACCTTAACTTAATTAAAATTGTAACGTAAGCCGATATAAACCCCATTATGTTCGAAACCGTGCTCGCCACGAATATGCTCAACTTCCGTGCGTAATAATAAGTTAACCCCAAGATAAAAATCGAAGCCTATACCAATTTGCCCAGCAGCTATACCTTCATCATACTCACACAAGGTGAAACTTTCTCCACTATTTAAACTAAATGGGGTTGCCGCGCCAAATTCGCACCCCTCCCCTGAAGATAGATTTTGACCTTCAATATCCACGTTCAAAATCCCTAATCGATAATAGAGTTCACCATAATTGTTAGTCGCTTTTCCAAGTACAGAAATACCCAACGCTTCAGCATTGAGCCCAAACTCAGTCAAATTAAGGCCATCAATGGTGGTCGGTATTTGCTCAACTTGAGACTGGTCTGAAAGCTGATGGTATCCAAATTCTGCATACCATTGTTCAGCAAACTGGTAGCCCACGGCTAATTTGTAACTGATTGTACTGGCGCTAGTGGATTCTAGGTCGGTTTTGCCGTATCCCAAGGTCGTAACGCCATACATATTGTCTGTTGCAACAGCATGACCGCTTAGAATTAAAGAAGAGATAATAAAAAGACAACGAGAGATATTCACACATAATCCTTCAAATTGAGCTAAAAACACAGTGAGACTGTATACATTAATTTAGCTTGAATAGTAAAAATTCAAGCTAATTTGAAATCTTATGTTACCCCAATTTATTAAGGATGTGCTTATTTTTTCAGGCAAAATCGACTCAATCTAAGTTTTAATCTATCCAACAAATAAAGTAAAATTAGCAGTCACATGCTGTATATTCTAGATAAGTAAATATTTTTCTGCATTACGAAAGAGGCGATGTAAAGAGCTAACTTCCATCTCCTTATTAGATAAGACTATAGAATGTAGTTGATTTACCAAAGGGCAAATCGACACGTTCGTTATGAAAAATGTGAAATAAGATATTGATTGGCGGGTTTACACTTTTGAAATTAGTTTTTTCGACACTGAGATGCATAATATTGATTGCTATTGCCTGCGTAACAGGCTGCGTTGCCAATGACGATTCGCAACTTCAAATTCGTCACGTTTTCGACAAACAAATGACACCTGATAGTACTGGCTTCGAGTTTGTGTTGATTTGGTATTTACCACCTTCGGAGCTGGTTCGTCGCCAACAGAACCGTTTGATTGCAAATACCGGAGTTACATCGAAAACGACTCAAGTTTCGCGATTCTCTATAAACAATGAGACTCGACTTAAATTAGAAGAAATTGCAATTCAACGATTAGAAACTGAGCTTGAATCTAATAAAATGTGCCCGCATGGATATACAATTGAACAAATTAAATGGCTTGAACGTTCCATTGGATTTATTGGAGAATGCCAATAATGCAAAATAAAGCCACTAGCCCAAATAAAGGATATAAATATGCAAACCATTAAGACACGCGCCGCCGTAGCTTGGGAAGCAGGCAAACCGCTTAGCATCGAAGAAGTTGATTTAATGCCCCCGCAAAAAGGGGAAGTGCTAGTGAAAATAGTTGCCACAGGTGTTTGTCACACTGACGCATACACATTGTCAGGAGATGATCCTGAAGGTCTTTTTCCAGCGATTTTAGGTCATGAAGGTGCAGGAATTGTTGAAGCTGTGGGTGAAGGTGTGACCTTAGTAGAAGTAGGCGATCATGTTATTCCTTTGTATACCGCTGAATGTGGCAAATGCAAATATTGCCTTTCTGGTAAAACCAATTTATGTCAGGCTATACGGGCAACCCAAGGCCAAGGCTTAATGCCTGATGGCAGTACACGTTTTTCTAAAGACGGTAAGCCAATTTATCATTATATGGGCACTTCCACTTTTGCTGAACACACAGTGGTCCCCGAAATTGCGCTGGCTAAAATCCCTAAAGAAGCACCTTTGGAAAAAGTGTGTTTATTAGGGTGTGGAGTCACTACAGGTATGGGAGCGGTTACAAATGCAGCCAAAGTGCAAGAAGGCGACACCGTTGCAGTGTTCGGATTAGGCGGGATTGGCCTGTCGGTTCTAATTGGCGCCAGAATGGCCAAAGCCGGTCGCATTATTGCCATTGATATTAATGAAGATAAATTTGAAATAGCCAAACAACTTGGCGCAACAGACGTGATTAATCCAAAAGATTACGATAAGCCTATTCAAGAGGTCATCGTAGACATGACTGACGGTGGTGTTGAATATTCATTTGAATGTATCGGTAACGTCAATGTTATGCGCTCCGCATTAGAGTGTTGCCACAAAGGTTGGGGAGAGTCGGTGATAATTGGTGTAGCGGGTGCTGGCCAAGAAATCTCCACACGTCCTTTTCAACTTGTTACTGGCAGAGTTTGGCGTGGCACCGCCTTTGGTGGTGTGAAAGGTCGCAGCCAATTACCAGATTATGTGCAAAGGTACTTGGATGGTGAATTCGAACTCGACACCTTCATTACCCATACTATGGGCTTGGAAGATATTAATCAGGCCTTCGACCTAATGCATGAAGGTAAATCCATCAGATCGGTAGTACATTACTAATGTCTATCTTGGAACTTACCTCTTCAGTTAAAAGCTTTGGTGGTCAGCAACAGCGCTTCAAACACCAATCAAAGGTGCTTAATTGTGAAATGAACGTCAGTGTTTTTGTCCCACCACAAGTTGAGCAAAACAAACCGCTTCCAGTGGTATATTGGTTAAGCGGGCTGACTTGTACGGATGAAAACTTCGTCACCAAAGCCGGCGCGGCAAGAGTTGCAGCTGAACTAGGTCTCATTATTGTATGCCCTGATACTAGCCCCAGAGGAGACAATGTTGCTGATGACGACGGTTACGATTTAGGTCAAGGAGCTGGGTTTTATGTCAATGCAACTCAGCCACCCTGGAATACCCATTATCATATGTATGATTACATTGTTGATGAGTTGCCCGACCTAATAAACCAATCGTTTAATTGCATCCCTAAAGTCGCACTTGCTGGACATTCTATGGGGGGCCACGGCGCACTAACAATAGGTTTATCAAATATCCAGAAATACACTTCTATTTCTGCATTTGCACCTATTGTAAACCCGTTAGATTGTCCTTGGGGTAAAAAAGCATTGCACGCCTATTTAGGGGATGATGTGAGTGAATGGGAACAATATGACGCTTGTAAATTGCTGCAGCAGCAAGGCCAATTTTTGCAAATTCCCATATTAATTGACCAAGGGTTGAACGATGATTTTTATCAAAGTCAGAAATTGACCAAACCATTTGACGAACTCGCTCAAAAACTAAAGTACCCCGCCATAGTAAATTACCATTCTGGGTATGATCATAGTTACTTTTTTATTGCTAGTTTTATAGAAGAACATTTGCGTTTTCACCATAAATTTTTGACCGCAACAGATTAAGTCTAAAGCACAAGGTCTTTAGCTTTCCATAAAAAATCCCCTGTTTTACAGGGGATTTTTGTTTTTGAAAGTGCATATGTAATGGCTAATGCTGATGGTGTTGATCTGGCAAAGATTCTAAATAAGTCACCAGGTGATCTATTTCTTTTGGTTTTAAGAATCCTCCCCACGGCGGCATAAGCGGACTTTTACCAACCGCTCCACCACCTTCAACAATAATAGATTTTATTGCTGAGGTATCAGTATTGTGATGATACAAAGGGGATGTGAAATCTGGCATTGGAACACCTAACAGCGCTGCGTCAGGTCCTTTTCCATCCCCTTTCACTCCATGACAACGGGCGCAGTTAACCGCAAACAAGCTGGCAGTTGCTGTTTGGTCATAACCCTCTGGAGTGTTATCTACTTCTTCTCGAAAAACATTCGCTTGATCAGCGTGAACTAATTGCAATACTTCTCCGCTAGGTTCAGATGCTGCTCCTAACGTTGTAACCAGTATTTCTCCACCGCTCAATTGCACCACTGAACTGATTCCTCGTTGCGCATATTGATTGGCTCTGGCTATCAATTTAACGCTTTCCACTTGAGCTTTATCCGAGTCCATCACAAATACTTTGGCTGAATAATTATCCGCAAAAACATACTTATCTTTTAATTCTGGATACATATCAGAACGATTGACAATGCCGCCAATTACCGCTCTGTCGTAGGCATTATGTTCATAGGTATAAACAGGACCTTGTTGAGGAATATCTAATTCTTCCCATGCATCTACACCACTTTTGCTGCGCCCCTCTATCACTGGAAACTGGTAATGTTTACCGGCTTCAATTTTGTTTACTTCTTCCCAAATAGTAGAGCCTACATCACCTAACCAGAGATCGTTTGTAAGAGAATCGAATTTGAATCGAAAGGGATTGCGTAAACCTAACGCATAATATTCATTACGTATGTCGTCATTATCTAAAAACGGGTTATCGTTAGGAATATAGTAATTTTGTACTACACCATATTCCATAGGTTGGTTAATAGGCTGACTTTTTTGCGGATCCATATCTACATCAATACGCAAAATCCCAGAGCGTAAAACCTGCGAAGAGGTTTTTGCTTCAGGCGGATGCACACCTTCTCCCAATCCAATATATAGAAACCCATCAGCTCCAAACTCTAAAGCACCACCATTGTGAAACCCTGAATCATTGCGAATTAAATCAAATAAAATAGTTTCTGAAGCCGTGTTTACCAAAGCGTCCGGTGACGTAATTTCAAACCGAGAAATTCTATTGTGTTGAATATTTTCTTCCCGTGTATCTGTGTAATACAGGTATAAATAAGGTTTCGGTTCGTTCTGGTTAGCAAAATTAGGATGAAAATCGAAACCAATAGCGCCATTTTCCATTTCCACTTCACCCATGAATTCTGACACATTCACCACTACCTGCGCATTATCAGAAGTCAGTGGGGATATCTTTTTGATTTTACCGCCTCGCTCTAACACATAAACCGTGCCGTCATTTTCAGGTCCCTCGCGCACTAAAACAGGCTGCGCAAACTTGAACTTAGGTAAGTAATTTTTGAACCCCCAATCGGAGGTCTCAACAGGGTTGAACCAAATACGGACTTGGGTAATTGCATTGGCAATATCTCGGTCGGAAGTGAATGCTTTTCCCATCGCAAGGGGGACCAAAAAGTATATTACCGCTAAGATCCCTGTAACACTGAACACTCGTTTGAAGGTGGCAGCAATCCCTGTTCCTAAACTACCTAAAATTGTCCCGCCAAATAGCAGGCTATTAATCAACATAAATGCGATAAGATAGAAAACAGTTGCAAACAAACCGATAGCTGCAATTAGTTGAGGATCATAATTGATAGTGGTAGCAAGAAATAAATACAGCGATGCAGTTGTATAAGCATATAAGAACCAAATGTATTCATTTGCAAATCGTTTAGCACTTGAAAAAGCACTACTGCCGTTTCGCCAGCACGCTAGACCTATCTGAATAGCATAGGTAATGACAAATATTTTCACTATTTGCAGCATGTCCCCATGACTTACATAGACATCGGGCAAATGTAAAATACTATCTGGAATTATTTCAAAGTGCTTAGTAAAGCTAAAACTTAACGATACGGTTAAGGCGACCAAAATAAGCTGTACGACTGTGCTTAAAATAAAATACTGACGACTAGTGTTTGACACATTCAATCCTATAAAATTTTTTAAATCTAAAAGGCGTTGTAGCAGGTAGTTAGGCTGCAGCAGCAATCTAACAATATTAAAAGCGCCCTTCTACCCAATTCCAGAAAATTCGTTGTTTTTGACGAATGCAATGGTGTATTTTTCGACTTCTTGTTTAAACGCTTTGCTTGAAAAAGTATGGTCTGCTTTAGCAATTCGGTGAACCGTACTATCACTACTTTTCAACTTTTTCCACGCTTTGTTATTCAGCGTTTGCTGTTCAAACTCTTTTGCGGTCAAATCGATGCCACTTAAGACTAAACAAACCTTGCCCGAAAATGTTTGCAAACCCGTTTGCATTTGAGCTTGATAACTTTGCTGTTGATTATCTTGGCTAGAAACACTATCGCTCACAAAACCTTTTGCATCACCGATGCTATTAGCCACATTCACTTTACCGCGAATTAATTTAGACCAAAACTCTTTAGAAAGTAAACGCTGCACATAATAGTATTTCAGCATGGTTTTCCCCATGGCTGCATCACTTCTCAACCAAGGGTTTAATAAAAATAAACCTTTAACTCGTTTGTCTTGTGGAACATATATCAGCGCAGCCGAGGCTGCATCACAAAGTCCCCAGATGACAATGGAATCTATACCGAGTTCATCACAGAGCAGATCACAAGCAGCATGAATATCATCACTAATGTTCTCAAAGGACTTTTTGTCGCCTTCGCTATCACCCATGCCGGTGTAATCAAAGCGCAATGAAGCTATATTTTCTTTAGCTAAAGCCCGAGAAAGCTGTACAAATTGACGATGACTGCCTACACGATATTGAGGCCCTCCAACAACAATAAGTACGGCAGTTTTAACGGTTTGTGGGGGACGGTGGAGTATCCCCATCAATTCAGCACCATTACTGTTAAACACCACTGCTGACTCAATAGGTTCGGGCATAATCATAATTCTCCCTGCAAGGCGTTCAGAGTAGGTGTATGCAACTGACTTTGTTCGAATATTTCTGGTATTTGCCAGAATGCAGAACCCTCAAAACAGGCTATTTTGAGAAGCTGTGGATCCCAATTTTTAGTCTGTATCGATACCGCTGGCGTGATTGCTTCAGTTGCCAATTCAAACCAAGTTAATGGGCACGTCAGGACTAATGATTTAGAGACCTCTATGTCATCTATGGATGCCAGCAAGTCTGTAGTAATTTCGTAACCTGCTACCTCAACGTTAGTGCCTGACAGAATTCGTTCACGCCAATTTACTTTTTGCTCTCCCTGCATCATTGAATTAGCCTGTTTTAAACGTAAAAACTGAGTCATAAACTGCTTACCCTTCATAACGGGTTTCCATAACAGAATATGCTTGATGGATAAGATTGTTTCGATGCTTGCCAATGATGTTAAAGCCATCAATCCGCCAAAACGTACCCCCCAGAGGTCAATGCTATCGATATCTTTAGATTTTAACCATTGAGCCACGGTAATAATATTATCGCGCCAAATAGAGGCACTGACGTGTTCAATATCTTTTTCACTGTCGCCGGTACCAAGATAATCTAATGCAAATACGCAATATCCCTGTTTAGCTAAAAATAACGCTTGTTTTGTGATTATCGCTCGACTCAGGTTTAGCTCTTCGAAAATAGATGGAAGCAGTAAAACTGTTTTTTGTGGATTCGTTTGTCCGTATTGACTAACAAACAAGCTACCTTCGGCACTAGGTAGGAAATAACCTTTGATCACTTTTGCTTCCTGTAGGTACATGTTTTTTAACAAAGATAATGATATCTTACTCCATATGAAAAGGCATCTAGATGATAAAAAAACACCAATGAACAGCCCAAACACATCTTCAAGAATAATACTTTTTTATCACTTTCCCCATACTTTAATCAACAATATAGCAATTTTGCCAAACATACCTTAGCATAAGCTTAGGAATTCTCTGTTTTTCATGAAGAAAAACGATATCAGGCATAGTTTAGCGGAATCACATGGCAGTAAAATTTTTAAACCCCCTTGCCGATGCAAGTCAATTTCCAACTCCAAGCGTCACAGCGACTCCTAAATTTAGGTTACGTGATTTGGATTTAGCTCAACATGCGAAGGGGGACGTGAGGGAAACAATTTTCACTCGTAACGGTCGCGGTGCCATAGGTATCGCAGGGACGGCGCTAAGAAAAGAAAATCGTAAAAATGTCATATTGATTCCAGCTTATCATTGCCCAGCATTAGTTGAACCTTTTATTTGGTTAGACTACGAAATTCGCTTCTATCCTGTAAAAGCAGACTTAACCGTCGATACCAGTCTATTAAAAAAAGCAATTTGTGCAGGCGATGTGACTCACTGCGTGGTTGTCAGGTATTTTGGATTTGGTCAAAATAACGATGAGGTTATTCAATTTTTACATAGCCAGCCGGTAGAAATTATTGAAGATTGTGCTCACTCGTTGTTTCGATTTGTAGATCATTTTGCAGACTCAGGCAAACAAGTTCCAGATGTTAGCGCGAGCATATGTAGTATCAACAAAATACTGCCCACCATTGACGGTGGTGCACTCTATTTAAAAAATAAATACGAAGCTAAGCTAACTCATGTTGGCTGGCTAGAAGAGGCTAAGGCCTGTGCTTTTATAGTTGGTATTCCGCAGTTTGTTGGCAGATTAAAAGCACGGTTTAAAAAAAGTAAAAATGAAACCGCTGGAGTATGTGCAGAACTTTCAGAAGAAGATAGTCATTTACGTTATTTCCAACCAATTGATCTTGTTTCTGCTAGTTACAGAAATACCAAAAGTATTTTTTGCCACAGTAACCTCAAACTGATTCGGAAAAAAAGACGTAGAAATTTCGAATATATCGTCAACAACATCAATAACCCAAAAGTTGGCGCACCTCTATTCAATTGCCTTAAGGATGAAGACATACCTTACGTCATACCATTTCTGCTTACAGACGAATGTTATTTTTATCAAATTCGCAAAAAAGGCATTCAAATTCTTCGATGGGAAGAAGTTGCGGTTAGTGACTGCAGTATAAGTCAAGATTACCGTTCTCGACTGATTCAGATACCATGCCACCAGCAACTTTCTTCTAGTCAGTTAAATTTTATTGTCGACACTTTTAATCAATTACGCCCCTAGGATAGTTTAATGAATTGGTCAGTTTTAAGTTGTTCTGAATTTTCTACCCATCAAAAAGCTTGGGCAGATCTCAATTGTAAAACCATGAATCTAGCGTTTTTTGAGCCTGAATTCGTACAAGGTCTCATTGCTCACTTTTTTGATGGAAATGAAAAATTAGTTGTAGCTTATACAAACGATGAATTGCAATTCGCTGGCTTCTTTAAGCCTCATGGTAAAGGTCGTTGGGCAACAGCAATGCCTTCGCAATGTCCGCTTGGATTATTCTTACATCGCGAACCACAAATCAGTAGTAGCGTGATGAAGTCTTTATGCAACGCCCTTCCCGGTAATGTAACAATGTTAGATATGCTGCAAATGGATTCAAAATATAGCCAGTTTACCCCAGCAGACGAATTTGAAATCATGCCCTACATTACTTCTGGGAACCGTCCCATTCCTGAAGATTTTGACAAGTATTTTCAATCTCTGGGCAAAAATATGCGACAAAATTACAACAAAGTAATTAATCGCGCCGCCCGAGCTGAAGATACATTGTCTTGGCAGAAAGTCACTAAGCCTGCAGAGGTTAAACAAGCAATTATTAAATACGGTGAATTAGAGAGTAGTGGCTGGAAAGGTGAAGAAGGCACCGCCATATCCCCTGACAACACCCAAGGAAAATTTTATCAACAAGCCTTGGGCAGCTTAGCTGAGAAAGGCAAAGCATGTTGTTGGTACTATTTAATTAACGATGAAATAGTCGCAGTGGATTTGTGTATACAACAAGATGATTGCTTAATTATTTTAAAAACCACCTACAACGAGCAATTTAATAAACAATCTCCGGCGTTAATGCTTAAAATTGAAATGATTAAACACTATTCTCAACAACGAGAACTTGAAGGCATTAACAATATCGAGTTTTACGGAAAAGCGATGGAATGGCACAAGCGGTTAGATTCGACGTTAAGAGAAATAGAGCATGTTACGTTTTACTCGAATACATTGTTTAAATTCGCAATCAAGCTTGCTAAAAAGCTAAAATAGTTCAAAAATACATCTTCAAATGATTCTTTTTGAGCATAGAAAACATATAAATCAGAGGCTACTATGGTGTTAATGCGTAAATTCAAGCAGTCGAAATATTGCTTGTTGTTAATTCTTTGGCTCGTCACCCCACTTTCCTTGGCTACTGAAACGAAAATACCACCTGACTTTAGGGATAGCGCATTCAATTGTGGGAAAACGGTTAAGGGAACTGACTACCGTAGAACGGATTACAAAACAAATGAACTTCGTAGAAAAGTTGAAGGTGCTCACTTTACCAAAGGGGTTCAACGAGGAGAGTACGGGAATGCAGGTTCACTTGAAGGTGACTTAAATTACGTATTGAATAAATTTCCAAATCATCCTAAAGCGTTGCTTGTAGCAGCAAAAAATCAAATGAGACCAGATTACACATCGCAACATAAACTGCGTAAAGATAGGTTCTGGCCTAAAAAAGAATGTTACTTTCAACACGCATTGAATCGAGCCCCAGATGACGGCTTAGTTCATTTGGTGATTGCTATTTTTTATCATCAATATAAAAACTACGAAGTTGCGGCTAGACACTATCAAGAAGCAGTGAAGTTTGCACCTGAAAATCCTGAGGCCCATTATAATTTTGGGTTATTCTTAATGCAGGTCGGAGAAGAATCTAAAGCATTGGAACATGCTAAAAAAGCATACTCAATGGGGTATCCTTTACCTGGATTGAAAAATATGCTTATCGCTGTAAATAAATGGGAAGAAAAGTAGACTCTTTCAGTACCGTTCATTTTTCACGCTTCAAGTTGCATATATAAAAATACTATCTTTGGATAATTGCTAGAAATAATTTTTTGCCAACAATACAAGAAAACCCAGTTTGTCTTGTTTCCATGGTGAAAAACGTAGTAACTGATACTTGTCAGTTGTTTTGGTCGATACCCCATTGGCTGTAGAGACGGCACATTTGTACCCAACCTGCTCTACCAATTTAACATCACGTAGCAAATAATCTTGTTGTGGCTTCCCATTGGGGTAGGCAAAGCTAAATAATTGTTCATCCAATAAGTTTTCTAGGTAATCTTTGTTGTTTTTAATTTGCTTTTTGGCTGAGTCGTCATCTAGTTTAGCTAAAATGGGATGACTACATGTGTGCCCTCCAATCTCCATTCCTGCTTGATGCAACTCAATGACTTGTTCATCACTCATCATTAACCCATCTGGAGCAGCTAAGGGTTGCAACCTTTGTATAATCCTACTTCTCTCAACAAATGGTAAATACTTTAATCTTAATAAGATTTTTTCCGCGGTCTGATGTTTTTCCTGCAAATCAGACGTGATGTAATATTCGTTAGGAAATTCATCTAATGCTAGTTGTTTGTGCGGCCAGTTACGTACATATTCAATAACAATATCGTTCCACATAGTGCCACCGTTTAAGAAATCTGAAGCAATAAAAAAAGTCGCCACAGTGTTATGTTTGGCTAAAATCGGTAACGCAACACTAGCATTATTTTCATATCCATCATCAAATGTAATCACAGCCGCATTTTTAGGTAAGTTACCTTCTTCCAGAAGAGTGGCAGCTTGTTTTAAGGAAAGCAGTGTGAAGTTCTGCTTTAACCAAGTAAGTTGCTGCTCAAACAGATCCGCATGCATTTCGTATGGCCGCATTGGGTCAAACTGTGGCAGCACTTGATGGTAAATCAAAATACTTAGTTTTTTTCCTCTTCCTAGAAACTTAAATAGCACCTTGAACATGAACTCTCCGTCGTAGGTTGTACGTGAACTTTAAAGTAGCGTTAACAATTGATCATCAATCTTTGATATAAAATATTCTTCCCTATATTAATTGTTCATTAAACTCTTTACACTATTAAAAAAAAAGAAATCAATTATTTATCTATGGAATTAATAAAATGGTGGTTCTATTCGCTAATTTTAAGCGTAATAGGTGAAAAGCAGAAACCTCTTATCTATACAACAAAAAATAACCTTTCAAGGGATAGTAAAAAGCCATTTATTTGGATTTTTTGCTCGACTATTGGCGAACTGAATGGCTGTAAACCAATTATTGAATCCCTTTCAAAGTTTTATTCTCTAGTGCTGATCTCTGATCGAGACTGTTATGCCGATGCTTATAGAGTGCAATTTCCTGACGCACAAGTAGTTCAATTGACTGGCTGGAAAAACGAAGCAAAGTCGTTATACAAGTTGTTTCCAACCCATCACTTTATTTTATGCGAAATTCCCTGTAAGCCAAATGATGCTCCTTGCCGCCTATCATATGCTTTTTTACGTTACCTAAAAAAGCAAAAAGCAACCCTAGTTGCGGTAAACAGTTGGCTTTACGAGTATGCGCCTTCTTGCAAACAGGATGTTATTGAAAGGCGCTTATTTTCAAAGGAATATGTAAGACTTTTCGACTCTTTTATGGTTCAAACAGATGCCGTTAAAGAGAAGCTAAACAAAGCCGGCGCGCTAAAATCAAATATACATGTCACAGGGAATTTAAAATTTGATGCCGTGAGTGATCTAAAAGTACATTTCAAAGACGACAATGCGAAGTCTCTATTTTCACAGCTCCATATGTTGGATAAATCCATTTTTGTTGCAGGATCCTTATCCGATAAATATGAATATATGGCTTTGATTGATGCCTTCGTTACTTTAAAAAATAGTTCCCCAAATACTTTAATGATAATGGCTCCCCGCCATCCTGAGAAACAGCAACAACTTGATGTGATTGCAGAGTTACTGACCAAGAAAAACTTAAAATTTCAATTTAGATCACAAGTTGAAAAACCACTAGATTCAACTTTAGACGTATTGGTACTAGATACGTTTGGGGAGCTAAGAGGTTTATATTCAGTCTCAAACTTCTCTTACATTGGAAAAAATCACAATGTTTTAGAACCCCTCGCCTTTGGCAAACCCGTCGTTATTACTAGCGGCTGGGAATCCACCTATCCGAGCTATCCGGTTTATGAAATTTCCAAGCAAAACGGCTTACTGTTCGAAATTGAAAACCCAGCTGATTTAGGAGAAGAGCTGATTAAGTTAAGTGCGCTAAGCAGTGAACAATTTAAGTTGAAAACGATGAGGACTTTGCAGGATCTAGCCACCACATTGGCAAAAAATATCCGTATTCTGCAGAAACTAAAAATCATGAAACAGGTGTAATTATCGATGACGGAAAATGTCGATTTAACAAAATTAAATGTGTCGATAGTGCACAGGCGCATAAAACATCATGCCCAACACTCCGGATATAATACGGTTTTTGAATACATGAAAATTCCTCATGCAGAAGGTGGAATAAGATCTTATATTGCGGGCCATATGCCAGCAGGCTTAAAATGGAGGTTGCATTCACTTCGGCCACAAGCTGTTGGAGATGAGGGACTAATTCCTGAATTAAAAGCCCTATCCACAGTTGCCTCTTCAAAGCCTGGTATTTGCCATTTTATTTATGGAGAGGACACGTATTTTTACACCCCTCTTTGGCAACATAAAAATAAAAAAGTTATTGCTACCTACCACTACCCCCCAGTCCGCCTAGATGAAAGAGTAAATCGAGCCATAATTTCACGTTTAAGCGCCGTCATACTTATGTCAAACAGTCAACGAAGTTGGTTTGAGAGATATATTCCAAAACAAAATATCCATGTAATACATCATCATGTGGATACCGACTTTTTTAAGCCCGATGTGAATAGCGTTAGAGCTGACGGGAAGCTTCGGATAGTCAGCCTTGGCGGAATACTACGAAATATGGATTTACTCGAGAAAGTGGTGGTGCTGTTAACAGACACATTAGGCAGCGAAGCGGTTAAGTTTGATTTTCTGATTCCAAAGAGTGAATGGCCACGTTTTGATAAGATGGTCAATGTTAACCTACTCTCCGGCATTTCAGATGAACAATTAAGAGATGTATATCGAAACGCGAGCATCGGATTTATGCCTTTAATTGATTGTACGGCGAATAACGCAGTATTAGAGATGATGTCAACAGGCAAGGCAATTGTATGCTCCAATGTAGGAGGGATAAGTGATTATCTAAACAATGAAGGCGCGGTGCTATTCGAACCTTCAAGTTCAGCAGAAGCCATCACAGCAGCAATATTGGATGTTTTTAACGACAAACAAAAAATGGAAAAAATGCAAAATGCAAATAGGCAGCGAGCAATAAAACATTTTTCATTGGCCGCTACAGCAGAAAAGCTGGCGCATTTATATTCTCAGCTTTAATTCTCATTTAGGTTTATTCTTGTTCGATTAATTTAATAAACTGACGCGTTAAATGATCAACGGAAATTACCTCTCTTTGAGAGTATTCCAGTGCATTTTGACTAATTTCTCTATAATAAGATGGCTCACTAAAAAGCTTATTGATTTTTTCACTCCAATCAAATGCCGTCGCGTCGGGAGCCATCAAAATACCTCCTTTTCCAACGGATTCCTTAAGTCCACCGATAGCCCTAGCAATGACAGGAATACCGCTAACTTGAGCTTCACTTGCAACCCTTCCCCACGCTTCCTCCCATAAGCTTGGCATTATGACTATTTTGGCTTGCGAATATATATTGACCATATCCAATTGTTTAGGCGTTAATTTAACATTTTTTAACGGTTCCACATTTTCAACTAAATATCGCTTAACCTCATCCGTATACGACCATGATTCTACAAATAGAAAGGGTAAGTGAGGATTGTTTTTCGCTATCTCTGTAGCTAAGTGAACTCCTTTTTCAGGAAAAGGACAAATAAAAACGATCTGTGTTCCTGTTAAAGGAACCTTGTATTTCGAATAATCAACCATGGGTGGTATAGCGGTAGATTTTAATTGGAAGCATTTCAATAGTTTTTGTGATGTAAAATCAGAATTTGCGATATAACTTAACTTTTCATCAGCAAAATATTCACCACCGTGCTTCGCAAACTCTACATCTCTCACATAAATGGACACCTTATGCGTTCCATTTGTTTGTAAAGCAATTTTAGCGAGTTTTATACATTCCCCCGCTTGCATAATAACCCAGTCTGGTTTTAATGAATTTATTACTTTAGGTAACTTTTCATGTAAATCCCATACTCGGAATACTGGATATTTCATTACGTAGTCACATACTGTGTCGGTCCTGTGCAACTTCATTTTCAGTCGTGTTTTAAATGAAATAAAATCCCCGGAATCCAATGTTGAAAGAACTGACACTGGATAACCGTTTTTAAGCATTTCTATACATAACTGATGAGTAGAAGCTTCGGCACCACCTATTTTTTGTGGCAAGTAACTGTGGCTTGTGACAAACAAAATCGACGGTTTCATTAATACTAGGTGCCTTTTAAACTTCATATTTCACATAGACTTGTTACTTTTCAACTCAGATTAGCAACTTTTCGTTTCACTGGTAATATACATTCTTTCCAATTAAATTTCTGCATTTCCATTGCGATGTCAGAAGTGGGAATTGCCTTTAAATTATCGAGTGTGTTAACAATTGCACTATCTAAAGATCCATCGATAGTATAAGTCAGGCCCGAAATATGGTATTCATTTAGCGAAGCAATTTGGGGCACCAATACTGGTTTATTAAAACTATAAGCTAAAAGTAAACTTCCAGAAGTCAAAGAATTATTGAAAGGTAATACAACCAAATCACATGCATTAAAATATAATTGCAACTCCTCATCATCAATAAATTTGTTATGTAAAATAATTCTTTCATCTGAACTTATTTGCAGTTCTAATTGATTGGCATAAGAAGATTCTTTTAGTTTACCCGCTATTATTAATTTTAGATTGGAAGTCTTTAACTTTTTAAATGCTAAGACAAGTTCACTTACACCTTTGTAAGGTCTGATTGCACCAACAAATAAAATTACTTTTTCTTCAGCTGTTATATTTAATTTATTCCTAGCCTGCTCTCTAGAAATCAAGTTTAAGTAGTTATTTTTGTAATGTCCGTGGCGCATAACAACTACATTACTAAATTTCCCAAATAGATACCTTAATTGCCTTTTTGCACTGTAGGAGTGCACAATCACACATTCACAAATATGTAAAATAGCTACTCTAACCAACCAATCAATCAATCGGCTTCTGGATTCGTGTGGAAATGTATTGTGAAGTGTGAAAATGACTTTCTTGCGGGATTTTTTTAAAAATAATAACATCTGAATAAATTTAATGGCATGGCTAAAACAAATTTTCCAGCTACTGTTATTATAAAATTCAATTAACCAATGAAAATGCACTATATCGTATTCGTCTAGGTTGTTTTTCAGCCAAGCATAAGCCGAACCATTGGATGCAACCAATTTCACACTTTCATCACATAACGCGGAATAAAAGTTATTAATATAAGGGTTATTTTTGTCTTCGGCGGGGAAAGCGGCAATCCTAACCATCGAACACTCCTTCCAATAAAGTTTTAGAGATCATAGCGTGTTTTCAATGTATTAATTTCAATTTCCATGGCTGACAACGCATCCTTGAAAACATTTTCAGAGCTTAAAAAAGAATGGTTTTGTGCAACAGCTTTACGTAAATCGGTTGTAATAAGGTACTTTTTGAGCTCTCTTTTGAGTTTTCCTTTAAGGCTATTCAACTCCTCTTGCCAAAATCGTTTTAACACTATCTCTTGATGTTCGAGTTCCATTGATTGACACCAATCAACCCACTTAAAGTGGTGTGTTTCGCCCTCATAGGCCGAAGTGAAAGAGGTGTAAGGGATCCAAGGGATTCTTAGCGTATCAGCCAAAATTGCACCATGCATGGCTTCTGTTATGACAAGTTTACAACTACTTAATGCATTCATAAAGTTATCAACAGACGTACACGGTGAAATCAATTGATATCCCAATTTATCTGCAATTTCATGCCAAGGAGTTTGCTCAGTTCTGAAATAGGGGATTAAACCAATTTCTTTAGCTTGATTAGATTTTTTAAAGTAGTTGGCTGCTAAAATTGCGGGATCTGTAATGTATTTTACTTTAACTCCCTGCTTCGCCAAGGCTTTTTGAGTATTTGGCCCACGAACAAATCTTATATCCCAGCTTTCGTCGATTTTCGGTACCGAATCAATTGTTCTAGCGCCAGTCCCAAACACAACTTTATGTTTGTAATCATCAAACCTGTTATCTAAAACAGAGCCTATTGCAATTAAAACAGAATCTTTATTGGCATTAGTTAAATTTGGAAAAAATTTATGCCACAAATATGGGTTTAGATCATCACCTACATTTTTAGTGGCCGTTTCAAAAAATCCTAGTCTCAAATTTATTCTCTCCTTAATTTTAATTTACTTTTTACATTATTAAAAAAAGCAACTCTTGCCAATTCACTTAATATTTCGTGTTTCGTTAACAACAGCATAAATAACCAAGTTGTAAACGTTACTGCAAGTATGGCTAACATGATTAAAGGGTTATATAAATTCAATTGTAGGTAGTGAATAATCACAAAAAATTCAATCCCCAAAACCAAAGAGATAAACGAGTTATTCAAGACTATCTGTGAGTAACTGCTAAAATTGACACCAAATATCTTAATAATTTTAGGTAACAAAATAATCAATCGCAAAATAGAAAGTGTCAAAAACAAATAGAGTAGTTCCAATAGTTCGAAATCATACATAACAAAAATAGCAATATAAATTAACCTTATTAGGAACATACCGATAGCGAGCCAAAGCACGAACTTTTCTTGTCCCATTACATTAAGCATTTGCTCAACTGATGGTAAAAGTGAAATCACTATCATGGAAAGGCAAATCACTTCCAAAAGAGGGGGAACACTTTGCCATTGTTCACCATATAAAAGCGTTACAATGGGATCAGAAAAAGAGAATACAAATACATAAAATGGAATAGAAAAAATTTGAATATAGTTAAAAATTTTTAGCACTGGTTGAGCTAAGTTAGAATCTGAATTGTTAAGTTTCGCTAAAAATGGCTGAATGGTAGGCGATACGGCTTGTAAGATTAACTTTGAAAAAATACCCGACGTTGCTGACGCTTTTGAATAAAAAGCTACCCCTTCAATAGAATGATATTTGCCAATTACGAATTCTGGAATGATTTGTCTGAACTCACTAATTAAGTTGGACAAACTGATAACAGAACTGAATCCAATAATCTTTTTTACATCAGTTAAGTTAATTCTGTAATAAATAAATTTCGAATATCTAAGTAAAAAAGCCACACTGGCCAACGTTCCCACCACTGAGCCAATTGCTAGGGCATACACCCCCTCCCCTTGGAAGGCTAATGTTAAGGTTACAATCACCCTCAAAATAGTGCTAAAAATGTCGGACTTCATTATTTTATCAAAGAATAAATCCCGTTTAAGTAAGGACAATGATAAAGTACCAAATGGAATAATAATAAAGTTGATGGAAAGTACTTGGATGAGTAGTTCCACCTCAACCCTACCAAAAAATTTAGCCGCGAATGGTGACATTACATAGTAAAAAAGAGTGATAGCCCAACATATAGCTAAGGAGATCGTAAAACAGGTTTGAATTTTTTCGGTGCTGAGATCTTTTTCTTTAACCAGATAAAGGGATAATCCAAAATCACGCAATACCTGACCGATTACGATGCTTGCTGCTGCAATCGAATACAATCCGATCTCTTCTGGTGTTAAAATCCTCGAAATTAACATTACAGCTAGGAAATCTATGGTCAAAACCGAATACTTTCCAGCAAAAGAATAGACAAGGGCTCGTCGCAAAGAAGACATATATTAGGCTATTACCAATTTGAAATTACATACTAATTAACATGTAATTTGACGTGTTATGCGGTTTGAAAGATTACTCCGTGAAATTACAGCATTTCTTGACTTAAGTCATTCTTTAAAAACGTCTAAAGTCTCTTTTCAATCTATAATCTACTATTGTTTTGGATACAAAGCCAGTGGTTAATTAATACTGGATAATTGTTTGGAAATATTTTATTTTGATCGAGGTATAATACATATTGATTAATTTAATGACTTTAAAAACAACAGTAACGAAACCTTACTCACACCAAGTAAGCGTAATCATTCCAGCTTATAATGCATCAGCACTTATTAAACCAACTTTAGAATCAGTGGTTAATTCCACTCTGACCGACTTTGAGGTAATTGTAATAGATGATGGCTCATCAGATAATACCTTTGAAGTTGCATCAAATATTGATCCTCGAATTCAGGTCATACGACAGAAAAATGCGGGTATGTCTGCCTCAAGAAACAAAGGAATAGAATTAAGTAAAGGGGAGTTTATAGCGTTATTAGACGCTGATGATATTTGGCACCCACAAAAGCTCGAGTTTCAAGTTAATGCACTAAACAGCAATTCCCAATTTGACTTTTGCTTTACCGAATTTACCAGTTGGCATGGTGAAAATAATCAAGATTTTTCGGTATCGAAAAGAAGTGCCAGCATAGAACCCTCATTGACAGGCTGGATTTATCACAAAATGCTGTTAACTAACTGGGCTCTTCCCTCTTCAGTTATGTTTAGAAAAACCGCTTGGGATAAGCTTGGCTCCTTCATATGCGAGGATCACCAAACTGATGATTGGGAATATTTTGTTCGAGCTAGCAAAACTTGCCAATTTGTGAAATTAAAGGAATCTTTTGTACTCTACAGGCAAATTTCTAGTTCACTCTCGAGAAGAGTACCAGAAAAAAATGCCACCGAAATTATGCGCTCAACACTCATTAAACGCTTTGGATACACTTCTCCAGATGGCGCCGAAGTAGATCATAAAGAGCTTTCAAGGAGAAGTTACAATGGGCATAGTCATTTTGCAGATGCCCATGTCGCAAGAGGAAAGTTATCAATTGGACTCAAAGCATTTTTCCAATTGCTAATAAAAGGGCCTAATCGCACAAAAACCATGCTCACCCTTTTAAAATCAATATTCAAAAGAATTAAGCCAGTTTAACAATTACCCGACTTTAAATTCTGGCTCTTCTTTTTGTAACCACAATTCAAGTACAACCATAATCCAAATCAACTCACCGTAATAGCCGGTATGTACCGAGTTGTGGGCATCTAATGCTTGGTCTATAAGCGAAGAATTTACAATATCACGCAGTTTAAAACGGTTTAATGCGTCAATAGTGATATCTTTAAGCTGCTGATTTTCCTTCATCCAGACACCAAAGGGTAAACCAAAACCGTGCTTACTTTTGCTCAAGGTTTCATCCGCTAAAAATCCTTTGCAGGTTTTTTTATAAAAATCACGTAACTCTCCCCCTGGAAGTTTAATATCCGCAGGAATTTTGCAACTAAAGTCGATTAACTTCTTATCCAGTAAAGGGAAACGGACTTCCACTCCTGCCAACTCACACATTTTAGTGACTTTAACTAAATCGTTATCAGCAAGGGTATTTTTCCAGTCTAAATACAACATTTGATCCACTGGGTGAGAACTCTTACATTCGTCAAATCGCTGATTAAGTTGTTGGATAGGTGCCTGTTGCTCTACAGTGTCGAGGAACTTTTTAGGAAAAATCCTCTCTGCACCCATTTGATTCACAAAGTTATGGGTTTGTAACCGCCCAGGCAATGGCACTCGCGCTTGTTGCAAGTAACTAGCACCCTTTTTAATTATTGGTATTTTTCGACCTAAAGAATTATTCACTGTCACATTTAACAAGCTTCCCACTGGCGCTGGAAGTTTATTGTACATTTCAAAAACTTTTTGTTTTGCATAGCGCTCATTACCCGCAAACAATTCATCACCGCCATCACCTGCTAACAAAACATCCACACCTTTGTTTTTGGCAAATTTAGCGCAGAAAAAAGCGGCCATTGCAGATGAGTTGCCAAAAGGTTCATCAAAATACTGGGCAACATTTACAAACTCTTCAACAACTTCTTGAGGCTCAAGATAAAGTACCTCATGCTCTGTGCCAAAGTGATTTGCAGTAATAAGGGCATACTCAGTTTCATCATACCCATCAACTTTGAATCCAATGGAAAAGGTTTTAGCATGCTCACTTGTTTTAGCCAACATTCCTGCAACAGTTGAGCTATCTAAACCACCGCTTAAGAAAGCACCTATATTTCCAAATTCAGCGTTTTTAACACATTCTTCAATTATTTCTAGACAATCTCTTTGGGCCTCTTCTGGATTATTTAATGAAGAGGCAAACATAGGCGAATATAACAACTGAGTATGGGTACCAGCGACTGAATCAAATATTACGGCCTTGCCAGGTTCAAGTTTAAATGTATTTTCATAAATTGAGGTGGGGGATGGTATGCAATGAAAGTAAATATAGTTATAAAGAGCCTGATTATTGATCTTAAGTTGCGTATCTTCGTGTGACTTTATATCTTTCAAATTACTAGAAAAATATAGTGCGGAATCACTCTCATGGTAGTAGCAATTTTTCGTCCCCATTTGATCATTAAACAAAATCGGGGCTTGTTGCTGATCGAAATACAACATCCAGAACTGGCCTGATAAGCGCTGATAAATGCTGGCAACATCAGTCAATTTGGTCATAACCATAAATAATTCATTTACATCGGTGGCTACACCATCTAAAAAAACATATCCAGAGAGACATAAGGCAGCTGAATCATCACTTTTACTATGAAATTGCTGATGCTTGCAAATGTGAACAACCTTTTGTTCATTAATCGGGAATGTTAACCACATTGAAGATTCTTGCACTTTTATCGCCTGCCTTGTTTTAGTTTGCCCTTGGTTTATTTGATATTCTATCGTCAATTAACTTGTTGTACAGCATAGATTCAACACTAGTGACAGGATCACCAAAAAGCTTGTATAAAATTGTTATAGTAAGTGTATAAACCACAAATCCACTTATCACTTTCAGTGCTAATATTAAAACTAATGGAAGCGCTAATACTGGAAAATAATCAATTGTAAAATACATGACCGCCACTGCACTTACAGGTCGTCCCCAACTGATCACGACCGTCAATATGGGAAGTGATAATGTTCTACATAAGACTGTCAATACAATTGGAAAAGATAAACAAACTGCTATAAATAAATGTTTAGGAAGGTTGTGAATATCATAAAAAGTTAAATTGACGATAACAGCAGCAAGTAGCATTACATTTCGAAACCACATTAATTTGTTAGATAAAGACTCTTTTTTTAAAATGACCAAAAACTGTTCACTGAAAAACATGAGTATACCGCCAATCATTGTGTATAAGCTAAACCAGGTCATTAGCGGAATGGCTGCAGTCCATTTAGTTCCTAAGAATACTAAAATGAACTCTTCTGAAACTAAACTTAATCCAAATCCAACTGGTAAAAAAATATAAACAGATAAAGCAAACACCGTTATTAAGCGTTGTTTAAAGTCAGATTCATGTTGTAAAAGAGCTAAATTTGGCAATAAACCTCGAATAACAGGTATCAACAATTCTTTGGAAAACATTGAAGCTAAGTTAATAGAAACATTGTAAATGCCGAGGAAATCTGCAGAAGCAACGCGACCTACCACTAAAGCATCGCCCTGATTATTTAAATACCGACCAATACTTAACGGTACCGTCGACTTTGAATACTGAAATATATCTCGCCAGCCTGATATTTGTAATCGAGGTCGATACTCATGCCAAATAAAACTAAGTATGACCATAGAAAGCGTAAAAACGAAATGCCCTACAACGATTGCCCAATATGACTCTAAATAGATAGCGAAGCTTATAGTAACTATCATATATATTATTCGTGAATAAAGAGTAACACTAAAATCCAATTTAAAATTAAGCTGCTTTTGCGCGATCAATAAACCCACGTTACTAAATGACTGCAATAACCTTATTGCAGCTAGACAGAAAATAACAGGTTGCAAGTTTTCTTGTTGATAAAAACTGGCAATCGTTGGCGCAAACACGATCAAGGGAATCGAAATAATTAACCCTTGTAAAACTCCCGCAGTCCATACCGTGTTATATAGGTAAGTCTGATGTTCTTTTATTCGTAATAAATACAAATTAAGACCTGCTTGGCTGATAGCATCAAGCAAGCCTAACGCCAGCATTGCCATGGCAATAACACCGAAATCAGAGGGAGATAATAACCTAGCAAGAATCACGGTGGTTATCATACCGATAAATTTAGAGCCCCAACGAGATAAAACTGACCAATATATACTCGCCAGCATGTTGGTTTTCGGGGGTTTAACCATCGAATGAACCGTTAAAGGGTAAAATGCCGTAAATAGCGTCTAACATGCCATTAGGCGTTTCAAAGGTGTCGATAACTTTACGAGTCCTCATATCAACCTTAACCACAAGGGCATTATTACCAGAGGCGTATTTGAAATTACGTTGACTAAGAAATTTTAATCTTGATTTCATACCAGTTTTACGTAATTTGGAAAAACCAACGTAAAACATATCACCTTCAATATACAAACCTCGGCACCAACCCAAGGGGCGGTTAGAAACGTTGAGAAAAGGGTCAATTATTTCAATCATCTTGCGTTCAATAGGATCACATAACAACAAAACCCCATCGACTTGCGTGAAGACTAATTTATCTTTCCACCACAAGCCATCATGCACACCTTTATCATTACCTAAATTAATATCGATGCGGTCTGACACCTGAGATAGATTTACTGCATCTTCCTGCGTACACCTTGTTACCCAAACCTGGTTGTCTAATTCAAAAACAAAATTAGGGTGGCTGTCGTGTGGTCTAGTAGAATGATATTTACGATAATCAATATTGTTATCAAAGCGGTGCCAAGGCGCCTTGCCCTCTGTATTAACAATGCGCGTGATAATTCCGCTATCTGGATCACAAAAAACGACGTTATCCAGCCCAGTTGATGTAATGACTAACTCTCCCTTAATCATTGTTACCGAGTGAATATTATGAAAACAAGGATGGGAAATGGTTTTAACTAATTTAAAATCAGGCAACTGATACAAATGGACCTCAGTATCAGTTGGTAACCATAACTTTTGGTCTACAATACAACCATTAGTAAATTGTAGATTAGGATGTTCTGAGGGGTAATTGCTGCCGCCTTCATCTTGTTGAATGATAATTCGACACAATTTAGTCTCAGTATCGAGTTCAACTAACCTAGCACTTTGATAGTACTTTCCTTCACCTAACTCAAACCCATTGGGCCTTAAGCAACCACCTGAAAGCAACAACTTGTTAGTCATTATTTACCATATCCAAACTATATAATGGCCTGAGGTGTAATATTCAAATTAGACACTTGGGGCATTTGATGGGGTTAAAAGCACACCATTTGCGGAGACTGAATCTTTCTTCCTTCTCACTATATGAATATTAATCGCGCAAACAAGTCCTGCCATGGCATAGAGTAAATCAAAATACGCTAAGCTAACGTTATTACCGGTAATTCCATATCCAACCATAGCTAGGGTAATATTACTGGATAGAGAAGCTAACCATTTTTCATTATTCGCAATAGCCCATTTCCTATTCTTAAAATTAACCATTAATGTTAACCAAAGAATCATCATAAAGGTAAACAATCCGACAAAACCGTGGTCACCTAAAACTTGCATATAAACATTGTGCGCAGCTTTAGGCCTTAGCTTAGGAGGAATCGGAGGGGTATCTATCGGCCCAAAACTTGCTGTCATCGGTGCATAATATCTCCAAAGACCAAGGTCTTTTACCGCGTGAAACCCGCCTCCAGTCAATGGATAATCCATTGCTATTAGGGTTGATATCTTCCATGCCCAGAGCCGTCCAATAAAAGAGCCATCCTCTTGGGCTGCCGAGCTCACTGTATTTTGCCGTTCCTTCCACTCCCCTGGTGCAAAAGCAAAAAATAGAGGTAAAGCAATACCTGCCAAAATGCCATACAAAACTTTACGTTTCGACGTCCACCAGAACGCAATCCCTAAGATCATCAGACCTATAAATCCACCTCGAGAATATGTTCCTATAATTGCTAAAATATTTAATACCAATAATATATTTAAACCGCGTTTTAGCGAAAAATCTTTGGTTATGCTAATTAGATATAAAATTAAAGGAATACACATATTTATGGCAACAGCTAGATCGTTTCGATCACGAATAATTCCCGCTTTACCTACAATTCTATGGCTACCACCAGATATCAAAAACTTTACAGACTCCATAGCTGCATAAGAGGAAATTGACAATACAATCGCCCATATTATTGTATTAACATGGAGTCGTTTAGTAATAGTTAAGGTAACAAAAAGGTATAGCAGTAGTACTTTTATAAATTGATTCCAATACTCCCAGACATACGCGGAATAAGACGTTTGATTAGCAATACTGGTAACCAAAGTCCAAAACCCGAAGAATAAAACCCAAAAAGTCAAACCGTTGAATTGCCATTTTTTATATTTTTGGACAAACATATAAGAAACAACAGTGATTAGTACTATGGTTAGATTCAAACGAAAGTGGCTGGAAAAGCCAAAGGCCCATTTTGCAGGCGCAGTTAACGCAATCCACACCCACGCAGCCGTGCCGATGTAAGGCCTCTTGAAACTATAATAAACAGCGACAAACAAAAAACCGACGAGTAGTAGATCACGCATTAATCTTCGTCCTGCATACTTGACCACCAAAAAACATAACAAATAGCAACGACATCTGCCAAAAGGTATAAACTGTCTATCATGTTATGCTCACTTTACTTATGACATATCGATATTTGCCCGATTTTTCCGGTGCAATTTCGGTTAATGATTCTACAGTAACAGATACCTCGTCTCCAAGTCTTGCTTGAATCCCAGTAACAATAATATTCTGTGTCTGCTCTTCAACTTCACCCGTTTTTGAGACGACTTGTACGTGTGTATGCTGCTTTGTTTCCTGAACGATTTTAAAAGCTTCAATACTTTTTATATCTCGTAAAATATAAATCAGTGAAAGCCCATGTAAAATCGTGCCATCTGCCGCGACGACAAAATCTGTGCTGCGCCCTTCAATAGATTCTAGCATTGGTAGGCCTCGACCACAGGCACATTTTTTATCCGACATAACAGCAATATCACCGGTACGATAACGGATAAATGGAAATTCAGATGTGCCCATATGTGTCACAACTATTTCACCAGATTGACCTGGCGGCAGAGGGTTACCATGGGTATCGATAATCTCCACCACTATGTCTTCGTAAGACAAGTGCATGCCCCCTTCTGGGCATTGATGAGCAATAAACCCTGCATCTCTGCCTCCGTAGCCATTAGCTACAGGGCAACCAAACACCTCTTCAATACTCTCTCGTTGGTATGGATACAATCTTTCTGAGGTAACAAAAGCCACCTTGATACCTAAATTGTTCATTTCCATACCGTGCTGTTTGGCAGTTTTAGCCAACAAATCGAATACAGATGGATAACCAAATAACATTTTAGGTTTAGTATCTCGAATGGTTTTCAAAAATGACAACAGCTTTTGTTCTGTCATATCAAATGCGGGAATTAATTCGGAACGAAACAGCCCATCGCGAATCAAGCGCACTTTATCTTGCGCTCCTAGCTCAATGGGAGAGCCCCAAGCGACGATTTCTTTATCACCGATATCGACATCCCACCAACGCGTAGCCCGCCATTTTTCAGCGACATCGTGAGACACACGTTCATTGCCTAATAGAAATATCAGCGGTTGGCCGCTTGAGCCGCCAGTATTAAACCGGGCTAACGGGCCAGCTACATCTGATTTTAGTTGGTCAAAATTAGCAGAAATCTTACTTTTGTCTAAAAACGGCAACTTAACTAAATCTTCAGCACAGGTGATGTCATTAGGGCTGATGTTCGCTGAATCAAACAATTGACGGTAATAAGGCACATTTTTGTAGACTGTCTCCATGAATTTTTGCAAACGAAGCGACTGCTGCTGCTTTAATGTTTCTGGATCCAACCATTGAGACTTTTCTAAAGACTTGCGAATTTTTACGGTATCGTGCTTCTTAAGCTTTTCATGTAAGGGAAAAAGTAATTTTGAGACGATTTGAGTATATAAACCAGACATCCACTAATGCTCCCTTGAACTTACTAAATTGTTATAAATATCCATAATTTTAGCCATTCTGGTGTCCCAATGATTTTGTTGGGCATAGTCAATTATAGCCTGACGCTCCCACTCTTTGTTTAAGCCTTTATTTAATGACGCGAACAATGCGGGATGGTCATCAAATGGTACAATCTCGCCAACATCGTCACTGTTTATCACTTCGCTATTACCGCCTACATCACTAGCAACAACAGGCGTTCCACAGGACATACTTTCAAGAATAACATTTGCCCATCCCTCATTGGCGGTTGAAAGTACGAACAGATCCGCAGACGATAATGGGGCACTGAGTTTACTTGGTGATAGAGAGCCTAAAAACCTAACATGCTCCTCTAAATTCAAGTTTTTAACTTGAGCACGCAGCTCAGCTTCAATATTACCCTCGGCACTCGCGCCGCCAACAATTAAATATACAAGCTTAGGATAGCGTTTTAATAATTCAGGAAGACAGTCAATGACACGGTGGAAGCCTTTTCGCCTAACTAAACCACCTACCGTAATCAGCACCTTGGCATCTTCATCAATTCCCATTTGTTGTCGAGCCTTATTAGGCGCAATAGCAGAAAACTTATGAGTATCAACGCCATTTCCCACTACAGTGAATTTATCTTCTTGCGCGCCTAATGAGACCGCAAGTTGCTTCAATGAATTAGCTACACAAATCATGTGATCGGCATCCTGCCAAGCTTGTAACATTAGCTTCAGTTTTTCTGGATCTTTACTATGCGACAACTCGGTGCCGCGTAGTGTAATAGTCACTTTTTTATTCAGGCGATGGGCAACTTTGGTGGCAGCTAAACCATCGGGATACGTAAAGTGACTATCAATAATATCAATTGCTTGCTGTTGCTCTAATTGCTTGGCGACTTTGTAAGCCGCTCGCGCCATCATCGCGCCGTCCAACTTTCGAAAAAATTTAGGAATAGATAAAAACCGAGGAAAATGAACAGTTATCCCTTGTTGAATCTCCTTTTTTGCAGGCATAGGACGATAATTAGGTTTGAATAACCGAATCAATCCTTGTCCAGGAAACCAAGGAACAGGACTTATCACTTCAATGTCAGCATACTCTGCTACGCGGAACATTCTTTCGCGGACAAACAAACCTGATTGTGCACGTACTGAGTTAGGAAATAATGAACTCAAGACAACAATTCTTGGGCGTTTCATTGTCACTTACTCAGTAAATTTTCGTAAATAGACTGATAATTGGCAACTGAGTTTTTCCAGTTCCTAATTTGCATCACAAAATTACGTCCATTCTCAACCATTGCAGGCCAAGAATCACGATTTGATAAAACCTTTATAGCTGTATTGGCCAGCGCATCAATATTGCCACTGTCAAACAACCAACCGGTTTTGCCGTCTTCAATCAATTCTTTGTGCCCCCCCACATCAGAAGCAAGAACAAGTTTCCCTTGCGCCATAGCTTCCAACGGTTTAAGCGGCGTCACCAATTCAGTTAAACGCATGGGTTTTCGTGGATAAACAAGTAAATCAACCAAACTATAATATTTATCTACTTCAGAATGAGGAACGCGGCCAGGCATAATCACATGCTCTTGCAAACCAAGTTGTTTAATCTGATTTTTTAAATTCTGTTCTTGAGGTCCGCCACCCACTAACAAAAATACAGCATTAGGAATAGTTTTAAGAATTTGTGGCAAAGCGGCAACGATTAAGTCTAATCCTTCGTAACCGTAAAAGGATCCAAGGAATCCCAGCACCACTTTGTTATTTAAATTGTACTGTTTTTCTAATGCTTGATTACGCTCAGTGATAATATTGAATTGTTCAATATTGACTGCATTGGGTATAACGGTAATCTTACTGTCTGCAATGCCCCGAGCAAGCAGATCTTGACGCAGGCCTTGGCAAATAGTGGTCACAGCATTTGCTTTATTAACCACGTGAGTTTCCATTTTTTGTGTCAAACGATAACGTAAGTCGCCTTCTTTACAGGTACCGTGGTCGACGGCAGCATCTTCCCAAAATGCGCGAATTTCATAGACTAAAGGTAAGCCGGTTTTTTTAGCCGCTTTGATGGCCGCCAAACCGTTTAAGGCCGGAGAATGAGCATGCAAAATATCAGGTTTTTCGATTTCAATCGCTTCTAAAATTCGATCCCGCAACGGGTTAACTAAGGACAATTGATTCAATACCGGCAATTTACTGGCAAGGCTATCAGGAGGAGTTGTACGATAAAACTTCAGACCCTCAACTTCCTCAATAGCGGCTTCACATACACCCTGTTTTGCACTCGTGACGTGACAGGTTTCCCAGCCTCGTGCACGCTGTTGATTCAAGATAGAGCGAGTACGAAAAGTATATCCGCTATGCAAGGGAATAGAATGATCCAAAATGTGCATTATTTTCACGACTTACTGCGCCTTTTGTTGACGTAAAAACGACTCAAACATCATTAATGTCCATAATGACGCACTATTGTCTCGTCGTCCTGAAATATGATCATTAATCAATCGTTGTAATTGAGATTTGTTGAAATAACCTGATTCTGTCATCTGTTTGGATAGCACCCCTTCATAGAGTCGCTCTTTTAGAGGCCCTCTGAACCAATTAGCTAAAGGCACAGCAAATCCCATTTTTTTACGGTATAGAACATCATGGGGGAGATGAGGTTCTAATGCCTTTTTAAACGACAGCTTCCCTACCCCATTGGCAAGGTTTTTATTGGTGGGAACATTAAACGCCCATTCAACAAATTTGTGATCGATAATAGGCACACGGACTTCTAAAGAATGGGCCATAGATGCCCTATCCACTTTAGTTAAAATATCCCCAACCAAATAGGTTTTCATATCAATATATTGGGCTATTTTGGTTTCATCCAAATGTTTAACTTTGTCACCGTATTTTCTAAAAATTTCCAGCGAGGTATAGCCGTTAAGACTGCGTTTATAATCTTCGGAGAATAACTTGGCTCTATCACCCGTACGCAGAATACTCATGGTGTTGTGATACCCTTCGACGGTATCCATTGCCATAGACTGGAAGGTAGTTTTAGCGCGCAAAAACTTAGGCGCCCAATCAGCTTTAGGGTACAACTTTCCTAAAGGACCAAAGATTGGCTTGCGTAATCCTAAGGGTAATAAATTACGGATTTTTTCTTCGCCCTGATGCATTCGGTAACGACTATAACCGGCAAAGAGTTCATCACCACCATCACCTGATAACGCTACAGTGACATGCTTTCTAGCAAGTTCACAGACTCGAAAAGTGGGAATGGCTGAACTATCTGCGTAGGGCTCATCGTATAAATGAGCTAACTGGTCCACCAAGTCGAAATCATCTTGCCCCACCACCTCAACACGATGGTTAGTTTGATAACGGTCTGCAACTGATTGTGCATATTCTGTTTCATTGAATTCTTTAACATCAAACCCGATGGCACAGGTATTAACAGGATCCGATTGCAACTGAGACATCATAGCAACCACGGCACTTGAATCTACGCCGCCGGACAAAAATGAACCTAAGGGCACATCGGCTACCATACGAATATCGACGGCTTCTTTTAAACGTTCAATAAGTTGTTCGTCTATTTCTTTTGGATCAATAGGCTGCTCATAATTAAGTGGCACATCCCAATATTCTTTTGGTTCAGGTAACCCTTTATCCCCTTTATGTAGCATGAGTGTGTGACCAGGGGATAACTTAAATGCATTTTGATAAATGGTATTCGGTTCAGGCACGTACCCTAAGCTGAAATAATCTTCAATAGTGGTGTTTCTAAGGTCACGATTGAAAGCAGGGTGAGCAGTAATGACTTTTAATTCTGAACCAAATATAAATTCGCCGCTGGGCAATAAACTATAGAAAAATGGCTTGATACCTAGACGATCACGGGCAATAAACAAACACTCTTTTTGTCGATCCCATATAGCAAAAGCAAACATCCCTCTTAATTTGTGCACACAGTCTTCACCCCACTCTAACCAAGCGTTTAGAATGGTTTCAGTATCGCCGTGAGTATTGAATGTATAACCTTTTGCAGAAAGCTCTTTATGCAACTCTTTAAAGTTATATATTTCACCGTTAAACACAACACAGGCTCGCTTGTCAGCGCTTAACATAGGCTGAGGGCTGCCTTCTAAATCAATAATTGAAAGGCGTCTATGTGCTAGAGCTACACCGGGGTCAAAAAAATAATCACCCGCATCGGGTCCTCGATGAATTTGACGATCATTCATCTTTGCAATCAAATCTGCATCAATACGGGATTGATCTGATAGGTGAAAAATACCGGCTATTCCGCACATTTGTTAATCCTTAATTACTAAAGGTTTGATAAAGCTCATTATATTTCTCTACCATTGTATCTATACTAAAGTTTTCCACGCAATGGTTTCTTACCAATAGGCTGTTTTTTTGCTTTAAGTCAGATGAAGTAACATATTGACTCATTGCCTTAACCAGTTCGTTGACGTTATTCACTTCAACTAAATGGGCGCTTTGTATCTGTATGGCGATCAACTCAGGGTTACCGCCCACATTAGTCGCAATCACAGGTAAGCCACTTGCCGATGCCTCAAGGATGGTGTTAGAAATCCCTTCAGCTAAAGATGGCAATACAAAGATATCCATACAGTTCATCAATTGCGCCACATCGGAACGATTTCCAGCAAACCAAACCTGTGCTGATAATTTGGCTTCATTTACCCTTGCTTGCATTTTGTCTAGTAACACACCATCGCCAACAATGATTAAACGAAGGCGCTCTTTGTGCTCGGGAAACTGCGTCGTTAAACGAATAAAGGCTTCAATTAAAAAGGGTTGATTTTTGACTTCAGCCAAACGCCCAACCGTACCAAAAACCAGCATATTATCGGTAACGAAATTATCAGGATATAAGCTAAAATCAGCTTGTTTAGGGCTAAACTTATCAATATCTACGCCGTTACAAATATGTTTGATGTCACCAACGTATACACCTATGGTGTCCCGCAGATAATCAAAGGCTTCAGTAGATAACGCTACATATTTATGAATATAGGTTTTCATAAAGCGTCTAAGCATCTGATATTTTTTGTTTTGACCATGCATATCATTCACATCCCAACCGTGTTCACCGTGTATACGGTAAGGCACACGGCACCACCATCCCACTAATTGATTTTCAATAGTTGCGGTATTACGGGTATGTAGGATATCTGGCTTGAGCTTTTTTAATAATTTACGCAATTTGAAAAAGATACTAATGTCATTACCATCTTTTTTGGCTAAATCAAAAAATTGAACGTTTTGGGCTTCAATACGCTGACAAAAAAGCTCTGAATAACCTTTTAAGGTCACAATAGTATGCTGATACTTTTGCGAATCTAAACGATTTATCAGATTTACCACGCCATTTTCTAATCCACCAGTATCAAACCGGTAAATGATATGCATGATGTGCGTTTTTTTGAAATCCATATCGACGTTATTCCCCACTAATGCTACTTACTTTCGGTCTATCTTGCTTAAAGTGAAAGTCTGTTTTAACCACCTTTACTTTCACTCAGTATTGATTGCAGCTCACCGCTAAAGATGTCTTTAGACATTTCTTCCAACGCTTGCTTAGTTTGTTCTTTTTTACTATCTGGCACTGACAATACAATTAAATAACCATTTTGTGCTTGTCCTAGTAATGCTTGGATAGCCTGTACCAATTTAATCTCTAAGGATTTATGTGTCACCCGCCACGGAGAAACATAGGTATAGGTTAACAAACGTTTATTTCCATAGTTATCAATTATCTGCAATGAACGATAAGTTGGATTACTATCTTCAGATACAATTGACCATTGCTCGATGTTATAGAGCTTATTGCGACCGTTAATCAGTTCTTGTCCCTGAATATTCGCATTGTAATAAGCTATATAAAACTCAACGCCATCTTTGCTCCCTCGGTAAACACTCGTTGGATTATGAAAAATTGGCAGCCAAGTGGCGTTGCTACTTGTTCCTTTTAGATTAAAAGCTTTTGCAAAGTCGGGATTAACAGGGCTCACAGGATTTTCGAAAGCTGACTTGTAAGTAATGCTCAGCGATAAAATAACAGCCAATACGCCTATTGGTTTGATAATTGAAGAAACCGGGTATTTGGGCCCAAATTCATTTTCTAGTTTTTCAGCTTTCGGCAAAGGATCCGCCCAGCGTCCACCAACCGTAAACATAATTAAAATCACCAAGCCAAAAAACAACCATCCGTAAATAAGATGGTCAACGCCTGTGGCGTACTCCATATCTGACAGGTGAGCAATCATAACTATACCGTAAGCTCTAATGCCATTAGCAATTAGTGGTAAGAAGATAGAAAACAAGATAAAAATAGCGCGTTTTTTAAGGCCGTTATAATTCAAATACGCAAACAACGTACCTAAAGTAAATGAGGCAATTAAATAACGAATTCCCGAGCAGGCTACGGCGACTTCAAATAATCCACCTGGAATAGCAATATAAAGGCCTTCGCGGAAAACCGGGATACCAGTAAGTTGAATCGCAAATACCGTTATATCGGCAGTTAATTCCTGTAATTGAGGAATTAAGAACTCGCCGGCTGGCACACTGAATAGCCAGAAAAATGATGTAAACAGCATTATTCGGGCGACTTGATTGCCCATAACGCACCAAATCATCATAGGCAACATTGCAAAACTGGCTAACTGCTCTATCACTAACACCTGGGCCATACTGCCAAACAGCCAAACAAACAGAGTCCCGACAACAAAGATTAACGATATATATGATGGTTGAAGACTAGCGTTATTTAATTTAGTCCATTTGAGTTTAATCAAGTAAATACAAATAGGTAGGATAATAAAACAATGGGTAAAAGTTTCAGAGCGAACCCAGATGGCAACGGTTGACCCTATGCTGTCGTAGAAAACAGCCCCCCAGACTAAAAATATCGATATTAAATATTTAAAGATGCTACTTTTCCAAAATGTCATAATTAAACCTTAAATAATGCAGGTAACTTGCTCATAGTGGCAGTCCACTGTAAATTGTCCATAATCCACTGACGGCTCTCAGGCACTTCAGTCGTCGACTCTAAGTAATAACAAACTGCTGAACAAAACTGCTCCGCATCATCAGTCACTTTTATATGCGTATTCTGAGCATCAATGCCTTCAATCGCCATATTTGTAGCAACAACAGGTTTTGCCATTGCTAACGCTTCTAAAACTTTATTTTGAATACCTCTGGCAATCTGTAATGGGGCCACAGAGACTTTAGCGTTATGAATATAAGGTCTAACATCTTTCACTCGCCCTGTAACCACGATTCCATCTATATTGTTTAAAGCTAGAACTTGGGCAGTTGGATTTCCCCCAACCACATAAAAATTGGCTTCAGGATATTGCGTTCGGATGCTAGGCCATACATGGTTAGCAAACCACATTACTGCATCTACATTGGCCCAATAATCCATTGCTCCAGTGAACACCACATCAATTTGCGTTGAGATTGTTTCCATCTCTGAGGTTGGTGAAAAGTAATCGACATCAACGCCATTTAACAAGCCCTGAACTTTTCTATATTGATTAGCAGGAAGCTGCTGTTTGAATAATTCAGCTTCCGGATCAGATACAAATAAAGCATGTTGCGAGCGCTCGCAAACCTGAGTTTCAAACGCTTGTAATTTATGATGTTCGCGATTGTAAACCCATCTGCCAATACCAGACTTATTTTCTGCGTATTGTCGCCATTTATCGGAGTCCACATCCACATAATCAACAACTTGATGAATGGTTTTGTGATGAGCAGAGGTGAACATTGCCATCACTGAAGAATATATAAATACCTGAGTAATGGTTTGTTGATGCAGGGTTTTATCAACCCATTGTTGCATTTTGGCATTAGCGTAATAGGGTTCAGAAATGGATTTCCCCGTTAAAAAAGCCGTTAGGCCTTTTACTTTTGACCACGTTTTATTTTGTCCGAGTAAAAACACTTGTTTGCAATATTTATCTAACTTAGACGTATACTGCCAATCATAGGGATCATCTACGAAACTGCCTAAGTAAATATCGAATCGTTGGCTTAATACCTTGAGCATATTGAACGATCGAATTTTGTCACCTTTGTTGGGCGGAAAAGGAATACGGTGACACAAAAACAGCAGTGGTGGTTTAGTCATTCACTTCTATCCCAAATATTTGGATAGAAAGGGACCGATACGTCGGCTTAACCAAACGGGTAGCTTTTGCCACATTTTGATAAAGAACTGATACTTAGGATTATTAGGACTTAAATTAGGTAGCGCTTCAGCTTTCACCAAATGGAATTGATAATGCAGGGCTACCGGCTCCATTCCCCATGTTCGTTTGTACTTGAATGCGCCAGAATCATCTTTACTTCGACCAAAGTCAAAATAAGTACATTTCTTGTTCTCCTGAGCATGACACATCAATTGATAATACATGAAGTCATTACTTTTTAACGCTCTAGCATCAAATAATCCGCCACCGTAAAAAGGTAGCACTTGATTCTTGTAATAAAAACTGAGAACCGATGAGACCGCTTTTTGATTTTTGTCCACGGTTAATACATCGCAATTATCACCAAACTCTTGTTTTAATGATGCAAAGTATTTTTTGGGAAAGACTGGCGTACCTAGATTTCGTACACTTTCAGAATAAACATCGTAGGCTGTTTTGGTATCTTCTTCGATCCGAAAGCTAAGCTCATTTTTCAAGGAGTGCCTAACCACCGCTCGCTGTTTCTTTTTAATACCAGCTAAAATTGCCTCTGGTGTGTCAGCAAGTTCCCACCCAAAGGAAGAATGAGCACATTTTTCAGTCAACTCTGGGTTATTGCGCGTAAATGGATAGCGCATCTCTAAATAATCAACGCCCAATTTGTGCGCAAGGGCGATAGCTTCATTTTCTAAAAACAAAGTAGCATCATCTGAGTTAGACGCGACACCACCGTAAACACAAAAGGGGGTAGAAATTAGCGCATGCCCAAAAAGTAAACTTTTCTGTTCAACTAAAGGAAGAACACCAACAATATTATTGTTCAATGTAGCATAAAGATAATGACAAGAATGACCGTAAACTGACTCGATCACCCGCTTCCAACCGGTTAAGTGGAAAAAAGTGCCGGTATCAATACTATCTACAAAGTCGTCCCATTTTTGCGACTCTTGCGCGTCATCACCTAATCTACAGAGTTGGTAGTTGTCCGTCACTTATGCTACTCCATATACATCTTTCATAGTTGACCAATTAAAATCAGCCAATAATCGCTCTAATTTTGCCTCAGTTTTATCTAAATTAATATAGTGTCTAAAACGCGACTTTAAGGGCGCGTTAGTCAACCGAGGCTGCTCACCATCAATTTCCCAAGGATGAAAATAAAAAGAATAAGGCTGTTTTTCCTGATTCAAATAACGGTTAACTAACATTCGCGTCATCTTATAAGGATATAAACGAAAATAACCACCGCCACCGATCGGAACCTGCTTTCCCATTAGTTTCAATGTTGGAATAGGAATCTCAATAATATTTTCTGGACGTTGATAGGCAAATCTCGGCCAGTCAGGGGTACCATACAAATCGTGTTTAACCGGATAAGTACTAGAACTATATTTAAACTTAAGCTCTGCCAGTACTTCAAATGCCCACTCGTTGTCGTAACCAATGGAAAAGCTTGGCGCACGATAACCAATAACAGGTTCACCAATTAAATCTTCTAAATGGGTTTTAGAGCGGATTATATCAGCCGTTAATTCTTCGCGAGTTTGCTGATAGGCTCTTCTATGCGCATATCCATGGCTGGCGATCTCATGACCTTGGGCATGAATATCTTTTATAAGTTGTGGATAAAGTTCAGCAACCCAACCAAGTACAAAAAATGTCGATTTCACATCCGCTTTAGCAAACACATCGAGCAATCTTCGGGTATTAGCATCGACACGCGGTTTGTATTGTTCCCAATCCTCTGGCTTGATAATTGAATCAAATGCAGAAACGTGAAAAAAATCTTCAACATCAACTGTCATAGCATTTAGAGCTGTATTTTTTACCACTTCATCGTCCCTTTCCGAACAAGACTACTTCAACTGTTCGGATAAAAATAAGCATATCCAACAACAAACTTTGATGTTTTACGTAATAAAGATCAAATTTCAATTTTTCCATTGAATCTTCGACACTTGCACCATAAGGGTAATTAAGTTGAGCCCACCCCGCTAAACCAGGTTTCACGTTGTGACGCTGATTGTAATAGGGTATTTCCCTGATTAATTGCTCAACAAACTGTGGTCTTTCTGGGCGCGGACCAATAAAAGCCATTTCACCTTTTAACACATTAATTAACTGAGGTAATTCATCAATACGATACTTACGTATAAAAGCACCAATACGGGTTACCCTGTTATCATTTGCCGACGCCCATTTAGCCCCGTCTTTCTCAGCATCAGGACGCATGCTACGAAACTTAATAATTTTAAACAGCTTGCCATTTAATCCTACACGTTCCTGTTTATAGAAAACCGAGGTGCCTGTTCGTCTTCCATCATCTAAATATATAATAACGGCAGTTAACAACATGAACGGCCAAGTAAACAGCATTACAAAAACAGCGACAAAAGCATTAATTCCGTATTCAAGAATATCTCTTAAATAGTTTTGAGAATTGAACCCGTTTGAATACACAACCCAGCTAGGATACATCAGGTTCACTACGATCTGGCCTGTTTCCCGCTCCATGAAATCAAGTAAATCGGTAATTTCTACTCCACGTAGCCTACAATCAAATAGCACTTCAATTGGCAGCGTACCTCTACGCTGATCACAAGCGATAATAATTTCATCTATTTCATTGTCGATGACATAGTTACGGAAATTATCGTCAATTTTTACGTGTACTAGGCGCTCATTACGTATACCGTCCTCGCGGTTATCTCCAGGAATTGGAATAAAGCCTAATAACTCGAAGCCTAATCTATCGACATCTCGGCGCATACGCTTCTCAATAATAGAAGCTCTTTCACCGGCACCAATTACCACAATTCGAGTCCGTCCTAGTCCTAACAGCCCCAATCGATTAGTGAAATAACGGAATGTCACCAAAGATAGAATTACCACACCTGAAGCGACTGGCAAGAAGTAAGGGTGCATCCTTAGTTCTTCCATAAAGGTACTGGTGATGACCTCGACCACGAAATACGTCAAGGCTAAACTGACAAAAATTCGTCTGATTATGCCACGGAAGGTTTCTCTTAATTTAGCTTCATACAATCCCACAGAAAGGGATGAAACCAAGACCAAAAAGGTCATGAGAGAGATATTGGCCGCTAGCTTCAATAAGCTTGGGGACTCCACTTCCAGAATACTTACAACTAAAAAGTTTGCTAAGTAAGCTGCGTATGAAACGATCACTGCTTCTGCTATAACAAGAGCATTGGACCTTTTATTTTGTTTGTTGGTCGCTGCCATTAGCTCTTACCTATGGATTTATTTGATAAATTTATCATATGCTAAACGAATTATTTGAGATAGACTAACTTTTCTGGTCAGCTATTATAGAGATTAAAACGCTCGGGTAAATGGCTGATTTGCTACATTTGTTTCTGTTTGGATAGGAAAGACATAATATGAAAGCAAGTAGAATAGCTCAGTTACTGATTGCAGCAGCTGCATTTACGGCAATAAATGCATGTACTAGCTCAGGCAGTTCGTTGCCTCAGGCAACAACAAGAGCATCTTTAACCACTAATATCGATGACTACAGCTATTTGATTGGTCCAGGAGATAACCTTTCAATCTTTGTATGGCGTAATCCTGATGTATCCGGATCGTTTTTAGTGCGTCCAGATGGCATGATTACCACATCTTTGGTTGAAGACATCCCCGTTTCCGGTAAAACTCCAACAGCTCTAGCGCGAGATTTAGAGCAAGAGTTAGGTAAATATATTCGTGATCCTATAGTAACCGTAAGTGTCAGTGGCTTTAACGGCCCCTTTAGTGAACAGGTTCGTGTAATTGGTGAGGCTTCTTCACCTAGAGCAATTAGTTACTCCGAAGACATGACATTATTAGACTTAATGATTCAAGTTGGTGGGCTAACCGAGTATGCTGATGGTGACGGTGCCAAATTAATTAGAGTAGTTAATGGCCAGCAAAGGGAATATTCAGTGAAGTTAGACTCACTGGTCAAAGAGGGAAATATATCCGACAATGTTGATATCCTTCCAGGTGACATATTAATTATTCCAGAAGCTTGGTTTTAAGCTTCATCTGGTTTCCAATAATTAATAATTTAAAGGTTAAAAAGACGTATCTATGTTAGGAATTCAGGAAACGATAGACCAAGTCCTTACCTATCTTAAAGGTGTTTGGGTCAAAAAGCGGTACATTATTATTTCAACTTGGTTAATTTGCCCAATTGGATGGGCGTATGTGGCTAGTCTACCAGACCAATATGCTTCTTCAGCAAGATTATTTGTTGATACAAGCAGTTTGCTTCGCCCTCTATTGCGAGGGCTGGCTGTATACAATAATCCCAGTGACCAAGTTAGTTTAGTCGCCAGAACTTTGCTAAGTCGTCCTAATCTGGAAAAGATTGCGCGAGAAGCGGATTTAGATATAACCGTCACCACGCAAGCAGAAATGGATGACCTAATCAACAATATGCGCAAAGAGATTAAGCTCAACAGTACTGCTGAGCAAAATATCTATAACATTAGCTATAATTCCCCGAGCCCAGAATTAGCTCAGAAAATTGTGCAAATTACCCTTAATGAATTTGTTGAAAACTCCCTAGGTAGTAACCGACAGAGTAGTGATTCTGCGGAAGAATTCATTAATCGACAAATTGAAGAATATGAACAACGTCTTGAAGAAGCAGAGCAACGGCTAGCAGAATTTAAAGTTAACCGCATCGACCGAGCACCTGGTACATCTAGAGATTACAATAGCCAGCTTCAGCGTCAAATAAGTGAACTTCAAGCAACTGAACTTCGAATATTAGAGTTAACTTCTCAATTGGAAGCCGCCAAAGCTCAAATGCAAGGTGAAGCGCCTATTTTTGGATTAACAGCGCCCGACTCAAGAGTAGCCCCTTCAATTAACACCAAATATGATGCTAGAATTGAAAATCTTGAAAATCAACTCAATAATTTATTGATTCAATATACTGAAAATCACCCGGAAGTTAAAAATACAGAAAAACTTTTAGAAAAATTGTATGACGAACGGGAAAGTCACATAAAAGGGTTGACAGATGTTGCAGAAGAAACAGGATCTTATAGTCAATTTGGTAACCTAAACCAAAACCCAGTTTATCAAGAGCTGAAGTTGTCGGTTGCACAATATGATGGGCAATTAGCGCAGTTGAACGTGAGAGCAGAGAACATTCGGCTGAAAATCAATGAACTAGAACAAATCGTTGATTTGGTACCTCAAATTGAAGCGGAGGCTCAAGGGTTAAACCGCGATTACCAAATAACTAAAGAAAAGTATCTAGAATTAATTAGTAGACGCGAGCAAGCTGAGTTATCTCGTAAAGCCGAGGCAACGTCTGATGATGTTCAGTTTAGAGTTATAGATCCACCCACTCTACCAACTAAACCATCCGGCCCCAATAGAATCATTTTTTATACAATGATATTAATCGTTGGATTTGGCTCTGGACTTGGTGTCGCATTTTTACTCAGCCAGATCAACCCTGTTGTTTTAAGCCCAAGTCAATTGGTAAGTAATTTTGGTATACCTGTTTTTGGAAAAGTATCTCATATAGACGCCAAAGAGTTAGCCAAAGTTGATAGGCGCAGAATGTTGGTATTTAGTGCGTCAAGTTTAGCTATCTTCATAATCTTCTTAGGGCTAGTTTATGCTGATATTGCTTATGGCAGACTACCTATTTATCTTTTGGAGAACTTAATATGAGTACAATAGAAAAAGCGCTGCAAAAGAACAAAAAACAAAAAGCCGAAAATAAAGAAAAATCTTTGATCGAGAGTGCGCAGGCAAAAGCGCAAGAAATGGCTAATCCAGATGAGGCGGCGACAACAAGTTCGGCAGCCAACATAGCTAATACGGTAGAAAAACATGATGATGAAACCGTTAGTCCTATGGATTCAAATATAGCTAGTCCTTCAACAGAAGATTCTAAGCTTGTTGACACTGCTAATACGGTGGTAGATCCAGAAGATACTACATCTAAAGAAAAGTTTATTCCTCTTACCCAAATTCAAAAAGATGGTTTTGTATCGAATATGGGTAGAAATACCATCAACGAGGAATACAGGGCGATAAAGCGCAAAGTACTAAGTAATGCATTTGGCCCTCTATCTAAAACTTTGACGAATGCCAATATAGTTATGGTTACTAGTCCAAATCCAAACGAAGGAAAAACCTTCACCGCTATTAATTTAGCCTTAAGTATCGCTCTGGAGCAAGATAAGACTGTTCTATTGGTTGATGCTGATGTATTAAGACCTAGTGTTATGAAAACCATTGACCAACCTTTCGAGAGTGGCCTAATGGAATATTTATTAGGTGAAGTGGATGATTTATCAGATGTAATTCATCACACTAGTTTAGATACCCTGAGGATAATCCCTGCGGGAAAATCCCACCATCTGTCAACAGAACTGTTAGCCAGTGAGAAAATGCTGGAGTCTGTCAGCGAGTTTGCTAACCGCTATCCAGACCGTGTTGTAATTATTGATAGCCCCCCTCTATTGGGTATTAATGAAACCGCTATTTTGGCTAACCTCGCCGGGCAAGCTGTTGTCGTAGTTCAAGAAGGAAAAACTTCGTTAAACAGAGTATCCCAAGCTGTTGAGCACCTAAATCCAGATATGGCAAAAGGTTTTATTATTAACAAAGCCAAGAAAAGTGCTTCAGATAGTACTGGATATTATGGATATTATTACGGCCACGACGAATAGACGTTATTTCGGGGAAAGGTTAGTTTGAAAAGCCAAATATTTACGATAATTTTATTGTTGAGCATTCCAGTAACTGTGAATGCTAAGCTGCGCTCAACTGCATCATTAGATACCTCGTATATAAATAACGAAGTTCAGGGTGATGATTTTGGAAAAAGAGATTCGTCTTCATTAGTTATTCAGCCAACGGTTGGATTGATATTGGAGTCAGAAATCATAGATGCGTCTTTTAATGTAGATCATCGTTTCATTAGAGACAGTTCCTCAATTGAAAACAGTGAAGATATTGGAACAAACGATAAAAGTAGTTTGACAAACTATAGCTATAGAGTAAAAGTCAATACCATACAAGATATACTGAGCTTAAATGCCAGCGGAAGTCAAACTTACCGTAATGTTGATGTAACTAACGTACTAATAAATAACGAAGACTTTGGAAACAAACAACTCGCCAAAACCAGAACGGATGCAGTAGGGTTTGATCTTACCTTGAACAAAAGTAAGCTCATGGGATTTGAGATGAGTGGTAACACCACAAGTGTAAATAGTGATGAATCTAGCTTTTTAGAAAACGGTTTAGATAGTACTAATGACACTTTAGGCGCTGTTTTCTATTCCGGTCCGAGCTTAAAAGCAATAAGCTGGAATTTCGTCGGTAATTATAATAAAACTCAAGGTAGAGGTTCGAATGACATAGAATCACGTACATTTAATGGAAATGTATACTTGGGACTTTTCAGTAACCTTCGCTTGGTAACAACAGCCCAATTAGAAAATAACATCCTCACCTCCACGCAAGATGCAGAGGGAACCCAAGAGTTAGAATACAATAGCTACGGTGCTGGATTGTCTTGGTATCGTTCAGCCGAACAATTTATAGACATAACATACAATGAATCTTCCAAGCAGGAAGGAGAAAAAGAGCATTTCATAGGAACAAATTTCAGCTGGCGTTTTTCCCCTCGAACAAAAATTTCTGGTGAATACGGACGCAGGTTTTACGGTGAAAGTGGACGTTTTTCTTTAAACTATGATTTGCGAAAATTACGTATTGAAGCAAGTTATACAGAAGAAGTCACCAGCTTTACGAGGTTAATTGCAGGAGATACTGTTGGGGGAATATTTGTCTGCCCTATTGGTTCGGTTTCATTTTTTGAATGTTTTATCCCCGAATCACTGGACTATGACTTGCAACCAGGAGAAGAGTTTACCGCATTAAATATCAACCTTGCAGAACTGAGCGAGGAGTCAACACTTAGAAAGTCGTTCCAATTAAGTGCGGGGTATAATTTTCGTCGATTCAGTGCCGCTTTCACGCTAGTAAGTAGTGACTTTGAATATGTGCAAACACTGAGAAAGCAACAGGAATTGAATTCATCGTTCACCCTAAATGTGAACCTAAGTAAACTTGCAACTTTAAGCTGGACGAATACTTATGGTAAAGCAAAAAGAAATATTTCAGAATTATCTGAGGGTTTAGACGACAGAACTATTTCCAGTACTTTGACCTACCGACATTCTTTGAGTAGAAATGCAGACATATATTTTAGCTATCAAATAACCAATAGAGCGTCACCAGTTGAAAATCGAGATTTTATTTCTCGAAGAAGCACAGTAAGGTATTCTTATAAGTTTAAGTAATATTGGCTCTGATAAAAACATAAAATATTAAGAGAAATAGCATGCAAATCATTAGCAACTCTTTGGTATATTTGCCGTGAAAATATGCTTTCCTTCTATTCCTGAATTGCTCATGAAATCTGCTTTCGCTACTACCTGAACTTTTTAACGGTCTCATAACTCCCCCTTAAACTCCGGTAAAATATATACTCTTGTGCTATTAGAGATCTATACACACAGTTAGTTCATTTTTCAACTAATTAATTTAACTGCTATTTCTAACATACTCTTAGTTTTAACTAATTTGTTAATTAATTCAATTAATTAGTGCTATTTTGAGGTTTAGTTTTTAATCATCAGATTTTAAGCGAACATAGGTTTTATATTTTTTCTTTAATAAATTGTCTATATAGCGAGTCAACTTTATTTTATGGCTAATAGCATCGTCTAATGCATCCGTTAATTCATTCAACATGGTTTTGTAATATTGCACATCTTTAACCCTGCCATCAGGCGTCAATTCTGACATGACATCTGCACCGCCATCGGTTTGCGGGTCAGTCGTATTAGCCTTAGGTTGAGGTTGTCCCGCTGCGGGTAAAGGTGTTACTCCAGTCCCCTCCTCTGGTCGAAACATTTCATCTGCGACTTCAGCGGTAACAGTGTCAACCGCGCTTTCATCTAATAAGGTTAACTCTTCTAAAAAACCGTACAGAAGGATGCGATCCATTAGGGTATTGATTCGTCGTGGCACACCATTGGTAAATTGGTAGATTTTGTCGAAAGCACCATCTGTGAATAACGACTTATTTTCCAACCCAGCATGCTCTAAGCGGTATTCGATATATTCTCTGCACTCACCTTCGTTTAAAGGTGCCAGATGACAAGAGGCTACTATACGTTGACGAAACTGCTCCATATTGGGAGCGCGTAATATTGGCTGTAATTCTTCTTGGCCAAGTAAAAAGCTCTGTAATAATGGTTTACCTTGCTGCTGAAAGTTCGAAAGCATGCGCAACTCTTCAATGGTTTCTAAAGGTAAGTTTTGTGCCTCGTCCACAATTAATAGTGCCCGTTTGCCCAACTTATGCAAATCAAACAGATACGCTTCCAAGTCTTTAAGAATATCAGCCTTGGTTTTATTTAGGGTGCCGACTTCAAATTTACTGGCAACCATTTTAACCAATTCATCTGGAGATAACTTTGGCGTAACAATTTGCGCTGCCACAATATCATCTTCAATGTTATCGAGAAGGCTATTCGCGATTGTCGTTTTACCTGTACCAATATCTCCGGTAATTACGATAAAACCTTCTGCCTGCGACAAGCCGTACTGAAGGTAAGACATCGCTCTTTTGTGCCATTTACTAGCAAAAAAGAAGCTTGGGTCTGGTGTCAGTTGGAAAGGCTTCGACGTGAGTCCATAATAATTTTCATACATTGTGCAAAATTACCTGAGATACTGATTATATTTGAGGTGAGTAGCTTAGCGGGGTGCGCAGCAAGTCGCAAATTTTTTATACAAATTAACAAGATTTCGAGTGTCGATAGGTCAATTTCAATATATAAAAATAAAACTTAAGCATTTGTTCATAAATTTTGCGATACTTTTGATTCGTTAAAATATCAAACGGTACAGAAAATGGACGAAACTATACAAAATGGCTCAGATACGATTGATATGATCACTGAGACAGGAATAGAGTTATCGATGACCTACGGTCCAAAGCTCATACTAGCCTTGGTGGTATTAGTTGTCGGTTTTTGGGTCATTGGCATCATTTTAAAAGGAATTGATAGAGCATTAGCTGGTGCTAAAGTTGATGAAACATTAAATAAGTTTTTACACAGCATAATAAGTGTCACTCTTAAATTAATGTTGATAATAGTATTTGCATCTATGATAGGGGTAGAAACAGCATCATTAATCGCTATGCTCGGCGCAGCTGGTCTAGCTATAGGACTTGCGCTTCAAGGCAGTTTAGCTAATTTCGCTGGCGGGGTGCTGATATTATTATTTAAACCTTTTAAGTCTGGAGATGTAATTGAAGCTCAGGGTTATTTAGGAACAGTTAAAGAGATACAAATTTTTAATACTATTATGCTGACGTTGGATAATAGAAGAGTGGTTATCCCTAATTCATTGCTGTCTAATGGTTGTGTCACAAACTTGTTTTGTGAAGAAAATCGCCGCGTAGATGTCACTTTTGGGATTAGCTACGATGATGATATTGGTAAAGTAAAACAGATACTAAAAGATGTAATAAGCTCGGACGAACGTATTTTAACTGATCCAGAAATGGAAATTTATGTATCTGCACATGCTGATAGCTCGATCAATATTTTGACCCGTTGTTGGGTTAAAAGTGAAGATTATTGGCCTGTACATTTCGGATTACATGAAAAAGTGAAATACGCGTTTGATGAGAACGATATCACCATTCCTTTCCCACAAAGGGACGTCCATTTATTCCAAGCCAAATAAAATAGTGAATACGATTTAAAACCTACACTAAACATTTGCAACCTACGGATACTTAACTAAGTATCCGTAGATTGTACAATGGTGTTAATAATACTTGTTGTCGATACACCATCTTCAAAATTAAGCACTTTCACTTCCCCACCGTTGGCAATAACTTGTTTACCACCAGCAATTTCAGAAACCTTGTAGTCGCCTCCTTTAACGAGTACATCAGGTAACAATTCACTAATCAATCGCTCCGGAGTATCTTCATTAAACTCGACCACCCAATATACCGAAGCTAAGCCGGCTAAAACTGACATACGACGATTAACATTGTTAACTGGTCTACCTGAGCCTTTTAAAGCGCGAACAGATTCATCGGAGTTTACGGCAACAATTAACTTATCACCGAGTGATGCTGCGTTTTCTAAATATGAAACATGACCTGCATGGAGAATATCAAAGCAGCCATTGGTCATAACGATTTTGTCGCCTCCCCGTTTGGCGCTTTGAACGGCAATAGATAACTGTTGCTGTGTCATTACGCCTCGACCATAATGCTCAACTTTCTCTACGGCCTGACGTAATTCGGAACTACTCACTGTGGACGTTCCTAACTTACCAACAACAATACTAGCAGCGGTATTGGCTAGAAAACTGGCTTCTGAAAAACTACAACCTGCAGCAATCGCTACTGACAAAGTTGAAATGACCGTATCGCCGGCACCAGTAACGTCATACACTTCTTTCGCCTTAGCGGGGAAGTGAGTTTCATCTTGAGCGGATTGCAGTAACGTCATGCCATTTTCTGAACGTGTCAGTAAAAACGCATCTAAGTCTAGATTAGCGATCAATTGCTGAGCTTTTTCCACTAACACACTTTCGTCATCACACGGGCCCACTATAGCTTCGAACTCCCCCATGTTTGGTGTTAATAAGGTTGCTCCAGAATACTTTTTGAAATCATCCCCTTTAGGATCAACAACTATTGGAACACTATGTTTTCTAGCCAGCTCTATGAGGGTTTTTACGTCGCTCAATGCTCCTTTGGCATAATCGGATAAGATAACCAGATCTGCGTTTTCAAGATGCTGAATAAAACGTTCTTGCAAGGGGGTTTTATCGACTTGAGCAAAGTTTTTTTCAAAATCCAGACGAATTAACTGTTGGTTTCTGCTTAAAACGCGAAGTTTAGTAATGGTATCAAATTCAGATATTTGGCAAAAATCACTCAGAACCCCCAATGAGTTTAGCGAGCGCTGCAGAATCTGTGCAGACTCATCCTGTCCTGTCATTCCCAGCAATGTCACCTTTGCGCCCAACGCTGCCACATTCATAGCAACGTTTGCAGCTCCGCCAGGTCTATCTTCGATATCGTGTATTGCCACTACAGGCACTGGTGCCTCAGGAGAAATCCGTCCTGTAGGACCAGTCCAATATCGGTCGAGCATGACATCGCCCACGACTAGGATGCGACATTGTGAAAAATCAGGTAACAGCATAAACCTATTCCGTACTTAAAATGAATTACCTGAATTATACTGAAGTTAGAAGGAATTGCTTTAATCTAAATAACAAAATAGTAAATTGCGAAATAATGACAAGCACAACCCGCGATGACAAATAAATGCCAAATTGCATGGGTGAACGCTAAGTGTTTTTTAACATAGAAAATCACCCCAATACTAAAAAACAGACCACCAGCAACCAACAACAATAAACCGTAGGCGGGCAAACTCTGATATAACGGGTAAATTAAAATAATCGACAACCAGCCCATTACCAAATAGGTGATCACAGATACTCTAGGGAAACGGTGACGTACAAAACACTTAAATACCACCCCAAATATTGCGATTGCCCAGATAACGCTTAAAGACACCCAACCGATCCAGCCACCAATACTTACTGCCAAAATAGGCGTATAAGTGCCCGCTATCAATAAATAGATAGCACTATGATCTAACAACTTAAAAAATTGTTTAGCTTGAGAACCTTTCACCCAATGATAAATGGTGGAAGACAAAAACATAATGGTTAAACTAGCGCCATAAACAGCAGTTGAAGTGATAGATGTAGCTGTGTCACTTCGTAAGACAAGATATACTAGGCCAATCACAGCGAAAATTAAGCCAAGACCGTGACTGACGACATTCATGACTTCTTCTTCAACGGAATAAGCCTGATTGGAAGTATTAACTTGTGGGACGGGTTTCACTTTAGATTCTGCACAAAATTTTTGGGTATTTAAGTCTACCCACTGAGCGTACACTTGTACACTGAAAAAGCTAATTAGAGGTTATATGGCTGACACAAAATGGTTTATTTATGTTCTCGAAAACCGCCTAGGAATGACGTATTGTGGAATTTGTACTGATTTAGCACGACGCTTTTATGAACATGCTAGCAACTCAAAACGGTGTGCTAAAGCACTTAGAGGAAAAGGCCCCCTAAAGTTAAAATTTGCTGCAATAATGGAAGATCAGTCATCGGCTCTAAAATCCGAATATTGGTTCAAAAAACAAACAAAAGCGACAAAGTTAAAGATTATCCAAGGTCAGCAAAACCTCCCCACAAACCCCATAAAAATTGAACCAACTCAACTTGATAACTTACAACTAGAAGTAACAGATAGAATCGCAAAATAGTCCAATCAGAAACGTAATATTGCTTCTATGGAATTAAGTAAATAAACCACTAACAATTAACGCGATACCTACGCTGAGCACCATTTCAATGCTAGCTACACCAATATTATGCTGCTGCTCTACCTCTTGGGCTAAATTTAATCCGGCTAAAATAATCTTCTTAGCCACAATAACCAAAACAAGCAACATTAAAGTTAGGCCCATTCCCACAATGAGCCAACCAGTTAAATTACTGACATAACCTTGAGGGCTATATATTAAAAGACTGCTACTAGCAGATACCACTATTGCCGTGGCAAGTAAATTTCCTGAATGTTGAATGGCAACTGCCAATTGGCCCTTGGCAATGGTTTGTTGGAATGTATTACTTTGGCTTAACGCTAAAAAGCGCCGTTCATAAATTCTTGTTCTCAATAATAAAATAGCTTGAGTGACAATAAACCCTGATATGACGGCAAATAGCGCATTCCAATCAGTACCTACCACCCACAACATAACATTGCTGACTATCAAAGCGGTAGAAACTGAACTGGCAGCGTCAACAATGGCAACACTGGTGTTACGGTCTTTAATCATCGCTTCTTTGTTAATACGATTAAGAATAATCTTATCGTGTAATATCCGGCCAATTTTTATCAAAAAGATACCAACTAAACCGTACAACAACATACTCATTGCGGCTTCTTCAAAGCCATTAGTATCCGAACTCGCTGCCGCTGCTGATAATACAAAGCAAAGCGCTAACATACGTCCAGCAACACTGATGCCAAAAGCGATATTATCCTGAGCCCCCAATTCTTCCGTAGTACTAACCGATGCCATTCGCCCTGACATTAAGCGCAATGCAAATAGCAAACAAATGGCAATGCAAATATCAATGCCAAGGTAAAACCAAGTTTCAGGTAACAACGGCACCAAATTCACCAAATCTTGCATAAATAAACCTTCCAAACTTCAGGTATTTTAAAGTTAATATTAACAGTTAAACGCTAAAAACAAATTAAAAGTTCAGATTTAACAACGAATTGATTTAACCTATTGATTGTACCTGCACATGATATAGCATTGTTGTTTAAGATAACGCAAGACGACTCAAATTTGGTTGATATCACTATGAATACTTCTTTTCCAATACTCAATAAAACGGCTGATAAATACTGGCTGCAATTATCTGAAATCTCATCAGTGGAAACCCAACCAGAAGGGATCAAAACCCAATTAAAACAGCTGTTAGGATTGAGTGACTTCATACGTGATACCTTACTATCAGATCCGTTAAAGCTTCCAGCTTTGCTAGATACCCTAGAAAATCCTACACTAACAATTAATTACCAAGCAGAGTTAAGTGAGCAACTTGAGAAAGTTTCAACAGAGGCTGAGTTGTTGGATTGTTTGCGGATATTTCGGAAACAACATATGGTCGCTATCGCAGCACTGGACTTATTAAACTTACAATCAATTGAGCGCTCGTTAAAGCACACTTCTGAATTAGCTGATGCACTTATAAACGGTGCCTACTTTTGGCTTTATGAAAACCTGTGTCAACGTTACGGTACGCCTATGGGTGAGTTCGGCCCCCAACCTCTGTTAATTTTAGGCATGGGCAAACTTGGCGGTAAAGAGCTTAACTTTTCTTCTGATATTGACCTCATTTTTTGCTACCCAAGCAAAGGCGAAATCGTAAACGCTAAAAAAACCTTAGAGCATCAACAATTTTTCAGCCGCTTGGCACAACGCCTAATCCACGCTTTACATCATACAAATCAACAAGGTCAGGTGTTTCGTGTTGATATGAGACTGCGCCCTTTAGGGGAAAGTGGCCCACTGGTAATGCATATGGCCGCCTTTGAAGATTATTACCAAGAGCAAGGTCGTGAGTGGGAACGTTATGCCATGGTCAAAGCACGTATTCTGAATGACCATTCTGAATATGCCGAAGAATTACATAACATACTCAAGCCATTTATTTACCGTCGTTACTTAGATTACAGTGCTATCGACTCCCTCCGAGAAATGAAATCCCTAATTAACCAAGAAGTCAGACGCCGAGGTTTAACCAATAATATAAAGCTAGGGTCAGGTGGGATCCGTGAAGTGGAATTCATTGCACAGAGTTTTCAATTAATAAAAGGTGGACGAGAACCACGTTTACAATTTCCCAGTATACTCTACACCCTTGAACAACTGACTGAGTTAGATTTACTGCCTGAGAACGAATACGTACACCTTAGACAAAGCTATTTGTTCTTACGAAAGGTCGAGCATTGCTTACAACAATTTGCAGATAAACAAACTCAAGTATTACCAGATACACCGTTAGATCAAGAGCGGTTAGCTAAAGTGATGAGCTGTGAAGACTACTCTTTGTTGCAACAACAGTTAAATGAACATAGCGCGTGGATAAATCAACAGTTTCAAATGTTAATTGGCGATAATCCGAATGAAAATGAGACCCAAGAAACCACTCATATCAGTGGCTTTGTAGATGCTTGGAAATTAGATCTAACACCTCAAGAAATTTCCGACTTATTTGCTCAAGTAGCCTCTCATGAAACCGCTGAATTGCTTGCCAAACACATCATTGAACTAAAAAGTCAGGTCGTTAAAAAACACCCATCGCCAAAAGCAATAGTGGCGTTGAACACACTAGTCCCGCAGTTGTTAGCCAATATTATTTCGTTAAATCAAACCAACTTGGACGGCAGTGAATTATCAATATTGCTAGAACGAATTGCGCATATTCTGTTAACCGTGATAAGAAGGACAACCTACTTACAGTTACTCGTTGAAAACCAGGGCGCTCAACACCAACTTGTAAGGTTATGTCACGCCAGTCCATGGATAGCAGAACAGATAGCCAAGTATCCCATTTTGTTAGATGAATTGCTCAATCCCGTATTGCTTTATCACCCTACTGAGTTAAACGATTATCCCGATGAATTACGTCAATCATTATTGCGTGTTGAGCCTGATGATCTAGAGCTACAAATGGAAACGCTCAGACAGTTTAAACAAATTCAGCAACTTAAAATTGCGGCAGCTGATGTAACCGGTGTTTTACCGATAATGAAAGTTAGTGATCACCTAACGTTTTTGGCCGAAGCAATTATCCGTGAAGTGGTGAATATGGCTTGGGACCAAATGAAGGAAAAATACGGTATTCCTGAAGGCAGTTCAGAGCAAGACAAAAAATTTGCCGTTATCGGCTATGGGAAACTAGGCGGAATAGAGCTCGGTTATGGTTCAGATCTAGATTTAGTATTTGTCCACGAATGTGATTCACAAACCATGACAAATGGAAAAAAATCCATTGAAGCAAACCAGTTTTACACCAAACTTGCGCAACGTATTATGCATTTATTTATGACCAAAACCCCATCAGGTCAATTGTATGAAATAGATATGCGCTTGCGCCCCTCGGGCAACGCGGGTCTATTAGTATGCCATGTAAATGGTTTTGAACAATATCAATTACAAGAAGCTTGGACCTGGGAGCATCAAGCTCTAGTGCGTGCAAGAGTGGTTATTGGAAGTCCAGATTTCACTCAACGCATTGAGGCCATCAGACGGGATATTTTGTGCCGCTCCAGAGATATCAATACCCTACAACAAGATGTCGCAAACATGCGGCAAAAAATGCGCGATCATTTAAACAAAGGAAACGAAAACTGGTTAGATGTTAAGCAAGATGCGGGAGCAATGGCGGATATAGAGTTTCTAGTGCAGTTTTGGGTACTGAAAAATGCTCAACATTTTCCTAAGATGGTCGATTGGTCAGATAATATACGACTACTGGAACACTTGTGTATTGCTAACTGCATTAGTGCTGATGATAAGACTCAACTAACAGAGGCTTATTTAGATTACAGGAACCGCTCACATCGATTAACCCTATTAGAAAAAGACAATTTAGTTGATAAAAGTCAGTATTCAGAGCACCAAAAAAACGTAAAAGCGATTTGGGACGCTACCTTTAATCAGCCCACTTAATCCCTGATTTAGGTTATAGATTTAAATCGCAACGCCTATTTATGTGAGATGGTTACTCAAGCAAATAACAATTTTTACGAACATAGTCATTGATCTCTTGAGTGACAATCATTGAACGTTGTTTAGGACATATATAGGCTTTCACTTCCCCCTCGAAACTGCCATTCACTGCACTGGCGATTTCCGCCACAGAACCTGTAATGGTATTGTCCAATTGAAACTGACTTTTGATAATAAAGTCTTTATCCAGCTCCCATAATACTTGCATTCCCTCTGATTGAGCATAATTTGTGATGGCTTCTCGAAGCGTACTGCCAGCCCGGAAGCTCCGGTATTTATGCTCTCCTACCCATCTAGAATTAATATTACTCTGAATACTTACCATTTTTCGCAAACGTTGTTCTAATGGCTCTTTGGGAGGGTTAACAGGTAGAACAAAATCACCGATGTCGTCTTCAAAGGGTTTAGAAGATGACATTCTATACGCAGCATAAAAATCCGTCATTCCCTGTGATACGCTTTTTTGTTCCAATTGCCCCTCAGGCTTTGGACTCGACATATTAAAACGTTGCAGGTTTAGGACGATGGCTGCAATAATAATCAACGCTATGGCTAACCCAATGTGCTTTGCCCAAAATAAAACGTTAGATGTTCTTTTGCTCATTTTAAGAGCCTCATTTCGCAATTGAATGGTTAATCATACAGTGATGGATCATCCTCATTAGGACGAGTTTTGAACCTCTTATGCATCCAAAGATATTGCTCTGGTGCGATATTAACTAACTCTTCAATTTTTTGATTTATTCTAGCTATATCTTGTTTATCGTCTCCAGAAGGAAAATGATTAAGACCCGGAACAAATTTAATTTTGTAACCTACTTTAGTGCGCACTGAAACAATAAACACCGTCTCACTATTAGAGTTCTTAGCAAACAACATGGTTCCTTTAGTTGAAGCCACTTCTTGTACTGCGAAAAAAGGTACAAATTCACTAAATTGACGACCATAGTCTTGATCCGGTAAATAGAAACAAACTTCCTTTTGATTTAATGCCTTGATTAACCCTTTAGCATTACGTTTATGGATCATGTATTTATTAGAACGAGCTCTACCGTGATACTGAATGTATTCCATCAACGCATTATTATGTTTACGATAAAATGCCACTGATGGGTTTTTTAGACCCACAATTCGACAGCCAAGTTCCAAATTCATATTATGAATGGCTAAACCAAAAACCCCTTTCCCTTTATCTAATATAGCTTGAACATGTTCATACCCCTCAATTTCTGAATGACGTCTAACTCGCCAATCTGGCCACCACCAGCCCATACTAGACTCAAGAATGGCTATTCCAGCATACTCAATATTTTTTGCTAATAACGCTTCCCGCTGCGCTTCAGTCTTTTCAGGGAAACACAGTTCTAAGTTACGCTTTGCCACCGCAACACGTTTCTTACCCAATACTTTTAATAAAAAACTAAGGCCTTTACCGATAACTAGCTGCAATCGGTAAGGTAGCCATGAAATGCTGTAAAGTAGACAGACACCCAACCAAACAGGCCAGTATTGAGGTAATAAGAAAGACATTTTAAATGATGGGGATTTAACCCGAGCGTTTGACAAGCGTTAACCTCTAATAAGAAATTTTCGCTATTGTAATTAACAAACGACGCAGTTACCAACAATGTCACTGTAAAAGTGCGTTAAATCTATGGTCAAACTCACCAAATAAATTAAAGAAAATTTGTAATGAGGCGACCTGAGCTCCTCATTTAATGCTAGAAAGTTGAGTTTAATAAAGACAATGAAATATGAATACCTTGGCGGGCACTACCGAGACGAATATTTTCATTTGGGCTGTGTTGGTTATTGTCCATATTCACCATAAGTACGATAACCGTTGGAATATTCTAAGCATTGATTGTCGGTACAATTGGCACTGTGCCTCACTAGGTTCTTTATCAAGAAGCTAATCCTTCTATGTGTTTTTTAATCATACCTAATTGCACTTTGGCGCTCGTTTCAGGCACGAATCGAACGTCTAGGTTTGCAGTCGCAAATTCTGGAATAACCGTTTTAAGGTCTTCGCCTTTTCATGAAGTGCCGATTGGACGCAATCCTACTTTTTTTAACTTATTTAACTAAATATAGGTTGATTGCAAACTTTCTGTTTTTTTAAGACGAACTTTAGGCCAATATACTTGCTGTAATTCGATTTGCCATAGTTCGGTGTTTTCAATAAATTAGCAGATCTAAGTACTAATGCAGTTTGAGCTAAACGTGTTTCGGCTTTTAGCTTATTTAGTGGTTTACGGAAGTTATAAAATTGACCGTATAAAAAGAGTTATTTATCTATACTTATAAGCGGTAGAGAACTCTATTATTAGGATATTTGATCGTGGCAAAACAAAACAATTGGAACCAAGCTGTTGCTCAATCGTTATATGAGCATAGTTCCATCGCAATGATAGTTTGTGATTTAGAAGGTAAGATCGCAAACTCAAACTTTGCTGCTGGGCAACTATTCGATGTTGATAGTCCCTCATTGATAGGAAAACAGATTTGCGATCTTTTCACCTTAAATCATAGTAAATCGAACTTTGATGAGTTTTTTGAGCAAGCAGCTAATACTCGCTTACCCAGCTTTCATGCTGAGTTAAATGCCGGCGAGCCAATTGCTATATCCACTCCCACATTTGCCATCCACTATGTCACTGCAGTAATCGATCAGTTACCAAAAGACCAATTTGAAGGATGGGTAATCTCTTTTAGTCCGGCAAAAAAATTAGTATCCGCACAAACCGTTGTAAACAATTTATTAGCAAGGTACGAGGTAGCCAAACAATCTGGTATTGGCGTTTGGCAATATGACTTTTCTTCGCAGGAAGTTATCTGGGACGAACAGATGTGCCGCTTGTATGGTGTGAGTGCAGAGCATTACTCTACCGATTTGCAAGATTGGTTTTCATTTATTCATCCCGAAGATCGTGAAATGGCAATCAACGAATTTCAGCAAACAGATATCTTAAATAGCAAATACGAAGCCGAGTTTAGGATCAAAACATCTTCGGGTATTAACAAATACATCCATAGTTTTGGGCAAGTTATTCAAACAGCTGATAATAACGCCTTGAAGTTTACCGGCATCAATATTGATCTGACGGAACAATATGAAACACAGCAAAAGTTAATAGAAAGTAAAGCGCAAAACGAATTTTTAGCGACTATTGTTCAAGAAGCTGAAAATGCAATCATGATGTGCGATGCTGACATGATTATTGAATGGGTAAATCCCGCTTTTGTAAAATTAAGTGGATACTCACTGGAAGAAATTAAAGGTCAATCACCAAAGAACTTTCTTTTTGGTCCTAAGACAGACACCTCAACAGTACAGGAAATCAAACTAGCGATTGCAGAAGGTAAAAGTTTTAGCTATGAGTTAATTCATTACAATAAGCAAAAACAGACGGTATGGTTACGCGCAAATATTAAACCCATAAAGGAAAATAATACAGTTGTACGAATTATTGTTGTTGCCACAGATATTTCAATACCCAAACAACAAGAGCTAGAGTTAATAAATTACAGCAATATGCAGGAAGCTATTTTAAATAGCGCCAACCTTATTGTTATGTCCACAGACTTATCTGGCCACATCATTACTTACAATAGTTTTGCAGAGAAAACGTTGAAGTACGATCGTCAAGAAGTAGTTTGCCGGTTGAGACCAGAGTTATTTTTCACCCCAGAAGCCCTGAATGACCACGCGAAGCAACTTAGTAAAAAAATAGGTACCGCAATTCCTCCTGGTATAGAGTCTATTACCTACTCAGCTAGACAAGGCATTGCCGATGAATATGAAACTCAATTTGTAAGCAAGAATGGCAAAACAATTCCAATCCAGTTAGCAGTAACAGCAGTAATGAATGCAGAAAAAGACGTTGAAGGATTTTTGCTAATTGGACGTGATATTTCTGAATTTAAACACATTGAAGGGGAAAAAGAGCGAAGCGCGTCGTTATTAAGGGCGACTGGAAGAGTTGCTAAGTTGGGTGCTTGGGAAGTAAATATGAGCACTAACGATGTATATTGGTCTGATGAGGTTTACCGTATCCACGAACTTCCTATTGGTAGCAAAGTTGATGTCGAAAATGCAATTAACTTTTACCTACCTGAACATCGACAAAAAGTTAAAGATGCGTTAAGCGAAGCGACCATAAGTAATATTCCATTCAATTTCCAGTTGCCATTTGTCACAGCAAAAAACAATAAAATATGGGTTAAATCATTTGGGTTTAGAGAACACACCCCAAATGGGGATGTGATACTACGTGGCGCTTTCCAAGACATAACAGAGCTTAAAGAGGCTGAAGAAAAGGCTAAAGTTGCCAGTCAGGCAAAAAGTGATTTCTTAGCAAACATGAGCCATGAAATTCGAACACCGATAAACGGCATTATTGGAATGAATGATCTTTTGCTAAACACGCCTTTGTCGGAACAACAGCTTAAATATGCAGAGCTTGCTCAAAACAGCGGACACATTTTACTGACCTTAATTAATGATATTTTAGATTTTTCAAAGATTGAAGCAGGCAAATTAGAAATTGAAGTTATAGAGTTTGATTTACATGAGATGCTAAATAAATTTGTTGAAAGCTTCTCCATTCGAGCTCAAGAAAAACAGTTAGAACTTATATTTTCTATGCACCCGAATGTACCAAGATGGATTCAAGGTGATCCTGGAAGAATAAGACAAATACTGACCAATCTTACAAGTAACGCTATCAAATTTACCCAAAAAGGCGAAATCGTCATTAAAGTAAACTTGCTTAACGAGAACAAGCTAATATTTTGTGTCATTGATTCTGGAATTGGAATTTCAAAAGAGAAGCAACAGCAGTTGTTCCATAAGTTTAGCCAAGTAGATGCATCTACCACCCGTAAATTTGGGGGGACAGGTTTAGGCTTATCCATCGCCAAAGAACTTGTTGAATTATTATCTGGAGAAATAGGCGTTAACAGCGAATGGCAAAAAGGTTCCGAGTTTTGGTTTACCCTTAAATTTGAGCCCGCTGAAAATGATCACAGCAACCAAAATTATGACATATCTAGTACTCATTTAGCTAACTTGAATGTATTAGTGGTAGACGATAATCAAACCAATAGAGAAGTTTTATCATCTATTTTAGTTTCTGAAAATATAACGGTGATGCAAGCAAAGAATTCTCCTGAAGCGTTAAAGTTGCTGCGTAAACACTGTGAAATGAAAAACAATATAGATATTGCGATTATCGATGCTGATATGCCAGGCATAAATGGTATGGAATTAGGAAAAGCAATCAAGAGTGACGAAAGATTCGCATATTTAAATATGATTTTGATGACATCTGTTGCAAGGCGGGGAGATGCTCAGAAATTTAAAAGTATCGGTTTCGATGCGTTTTTCCATAAACCCATTAAAAATGACGATTTATTCTCGGCAATAAGCCAAATAGCTAATCACAAAAGTGAAAAAGAACAAAGATCACATCAAGAGTATGAGCTTATAACACGCCACAATGCGAGACATAATTTGATTGGAAAGCCACGTATATTGTTAGTTGAGGACAATCAAATTAACCAGGCTGTAGCCAATGAAATGCTTAATAATTTAGAGTGTATAACAGAAGTAGCAAATAATGGATTAGAGGCTATAGAACAGCTAACACAAGCAACCACAGCCTTTGATATTATTTTGATGGACTGCCAAATGCCCGTTATGGATGGTTATGAAGCCAGCAGAATAATTCGCGCTCATAAAGGGGGCAAGTTTGATCCAAATATTCTAATTATTGCATTAACGGCAAATGCGATGAAGGGGGATAAAGAGCGATGTTTAGATGCTGGAATGGATGGCTACCTTAGTAAACCCATAGTCATTGAAGACTTAAAACAAGGTTTGCTTCAGTGGCAAAATAAACTACATTAAATCTTTGGGTTTAACACGCTACAAATAAAAAAGGTGTGTCTAATAAATTAGACACACCTTAGAAATTTTGAGAATCCCTCTCAGCTATCCTTCGCTATTAAACCATCCCGGTCAACATCCATATACACCCCTTTCCTTCCAATCTCGCTCATCCTTAAGTGAGGCACTCTCCCTGAGTGAGTCCCTTTCCATAAATCCTTAAATTACTGTACATCCTTACTTACAGTATTTCTCTTCCTTAAGATTGTCCCTATTCTTCCCTAACTATCCCTGTGTTTGTTGTCCTTTTCTTAATGTTCACCTTGAACATTTACTTTCATCCATTGAAAGTGTCCCTTTGGCTATCCTTAAGTCTTCCTGACCCATCGTATTTCCCTGTGACGAGTTATAAGATAAAGGAATTAAAAGTTTGTACCAGTGCCCCGAGCACGCTTTTTTTGCTAGCCATTATACTAAAGTCTAAATTTTTAAAATTAATTCAATATATTCATATAGTTAAATAATTAGTAAGCCTTACTCTAGGGGTTTATTCCGCTTAAGACTTACAGCCATGTACGAAATATCGTACAAATAAAATATCTTTTATCTTACCATTCAATTTAGGCTAATTAGTTTAAGGAGGAGGAATTTAAAATCTTGTCAATTTCAATTGTTACATGCTTAATAAAACAACAATATCGACATTGCAAATCTTAAGATAGAGGAGGGTTAAGAGAAGAAAAGTACCAGTTGCTGAGACTTTCTTCTCTTAAGAAATGAAGCGATATTCATGCTGAACGAGGTTTAAACATAATTTGGCCATTGATACGAGACACTTTGAGTTCTTCTAAGTATTGATATTTCCCGTCATCAAAAAACGACAAACATTTAGGTAGCGTTACATAAACACCCACACCTTCACTTTTCTCTTCTTCAAGAACAATACTATCAATAGCGCTCATTAGAAAATGTCCAAGACCCCGATGTTGATGATCAGGATGCACACCTATGAACGACAACATGTGATATTTTTCATGGGGAATACGCTCCCTCACACGCTGTTCTTTTTCAATCATTTGCTTTGTACCAATATAGCCCGCTGTAAGCAACATCTTCAAACGCCAATGCCAAAACCGATCAGGATTAAAAGCACTATCAGGTTTGATTAAACAAGCCACCGCCAATAATCGATCACTTTCAAACACGCCTATCATCGGCTGCTTAGCAGTCCAAAATGCATTCAACTCTTCTCGAATTGCTCCTCGTAAACGAGATTCATAACCTTCTTTATCAGAATCGAAGATGTCTAAAAATAGCGGATCATCATGATAAGCTTGGTACAAAATTGAAGCCGCGATCTTTAGATCTTCAGCAGCAAGGTAGACAGCTTTGATGGTATCCACTGGGTTTATGTCTTGTGCGGTATTTGACATAGTTCGACTCTCTTCAATTAGGAAACTTCACTTTACATAATTATTAACCATTTGTTAACAATTCATTAAACTCAATTGCAAACAATTTAGACTATTTTGTGCTGAATAGGTTGATTTATAGCCTATTCCCCCCAAGACTTAAAGAAACAACGGTAAAAGTATCCACGGCATAAAAGATAGCAACAAGGTGAAAAGCAACAACTCTAAGTTTCGAACCAATTAGCAAGGAACTGAATTGACGACCCGTTGAAAATAGAATTTCATATAGGAGACAGTACATGTTAACTGAAAATCTAGAATTGAAAGACTTGTTTTTACAACTAGGCTTAGCAAATGATGACGAGTCTATTGAGCGCTTTATTGCGGAACATAAAGGTTTAGATAAATCGATAAAACTTGAAGAAGCCACTTTTTGGACCCAGGCTCAGTCGACCTTTATTAGGCAGTCCTTTTTTGAAGATGCGGAATGGACAGAGTTAATCGATCAGCTAGACAATCGTTTACGATAAGCTAACTGGCTAGTTACAGCCCAACGATGCTGGGCTGTAGTTTGCAAACTTAAATGTTTTGGTAAGCGGAGTCGCCCCATCCGATTAGATTACCATTTTTGAATACCAATGGAGTACATTCATCTTTAGTGGTAACACCGTCACCTTCTCGACGCTGTGTGCGATAAAACAAAACGTTTATCTCGTCGTTATTTTGTTGGTATAACTCACTAAAATCTGGTGTACCGAGACGGCTTCTAATATCTGCAATCGCTGTATTTGACTCTAATCTTGCAATTGCCTTTCTATTCTTGCGCTCTTTTTGTTCCCAATCTGATTGATAAGAATAATCCCCTTCACCACCAACCGATATAACACAGCCAGATAAAGTAAGAGGTAAGATCAATGCTGCAGCAACAAGTGTTTTTTTCATTTTAAGTTCCTTGGAGTTTCAATTTTATTGTTTACATGCAGTCCACTATACAAAATTGAAGCCAAAAATTAACCCATTGATATATAACAAGATATATTAATGCATGTGATTCTCAATACAGTTAAAATAGCCACATTGGCTAATAATTAGTGTTTTTCATCATGTCAAATCAGCACCAGTACATTGCTTCACTGTGTAAAAATTTAAAATCTAAAGGAAAAGCGCCAAGTGTGGCGTTAATCAAAAAAGCATCTAACCGACCACTACCATTGCGGGAAGTTATTGATGTTTTAAGGCGCTGGCAAGACGAGCCAGAGCAATTTGCGGATCTAATTGAAGACGATGTTCCCATGCAGAAACCAACTGATTTAGCACAGCATGTAAATCAGTTAGAAAAACGCATCGCATTATTGGAACAGCAGGTGTTGAGCCTAACCCAAGCTTTGAAACAATAATCCCAAGCCTGTAGGCGGTGGCTTTAGCCCCGCAATGTGAATTGGATGTCCCCTACGCCATGGCCTAAAGGCCATACTACAGGTCCCGCGATGAGAATGGGGTGTTCATCTACCCCATGGCCTAAAGGCCATGCTACTGGCCCCGCGATGAGAATGGGATGTTCATCTATGCCATGGCCTAAAGGCCATGCTACAGGCCTCACAATATGAATGGGATGTTCCCCCACTCCATGGCCTAAAGGCCATGCTACAGGCCCCGCGATATGGATGGAATGTTCCCCTACTCCATGGCCTAAAGGCCATGCTACAGGCCCCGCAAAGTGAATGGGGTGTTCATTTATCCCATGGCCTGAAGGCCATGCTACAGGCGTGGGGTGAGCTGTTGGATAAATTCGATTAATGAATTCGCTAGGGTTTCTTGCGGCTCCAATCCTATCTGTTCCAACATGACTCGCCCTGTCTCATTATGCACACTCACAATAAAATCGTCTTCGTCGGTGATGGCAAAAAACAACGTGTCTTCTTGCCCTAAACGTCTTTTCATCAACACGTGGGCCACTAAATTTTGTTGTAATCGTTCAAAATCATCATCGTTCCAAGGCATCAATAATTGCAGATTCCCCCTTGGAGTTTGAGCATTTAGATTATCACTCCAAAAGCAGGTATAGTAATCCTTAAGTTGTTCATCCATTTTAATTTCAAGGGCTTTTTCAAAGTGTGCGAAGTGCCTGTCACTTGCTTGTTTAATCGGTAACCATGGGACCCACTCATCTTGCTCTCCTTTTTGCTGATAGCATTTTGATGGCCAGTTTTCATCGAACTGAATAACCAATGGATGTTGATTACGTTGATGACAATCGACATATTCAGAAACAAAATTTTGTAGTGCCGAATCAATGCTCACAGACTACACTTCCTTATATTTAAATTAAGATGACTTGAAACAAACGAAGTGAATACCAATTATCTGCGGTAATATGCGAATCGAATCTGATAGTGGCGTAATTGCGTAATAACAATCATCAAAAAGGTATTTACACTGCTCAAGTATTGTATAACGAGAAGACTAAATGACAAATAAAACCGATGAGATAAGTAATGCATCTCCGGCACTAGAAAAACTAACACTGGGTAAAACAGTTGAATATGTGCAAACCTATTCCCCAGAACTGTTGCAGGCAGTGCCCCGCAGTTTAAGTCGAGATACCATCGGATTAACTGGAAGCTTGCCATTTACTGGCGAAGATATCTGGAATGCATATGAGCTATCCTGGCTCAACATGCGAGGAAAACCGCAAGTTGCAATAATGCAATGTATTGTTCCGTTTGACTCGCCGCATTTAATTGAATCAAAAAGCTTTAAATTATATTTAAACAGCTTTAATCAATCTAAAATCGAATCCATACAAACATTAACAAACACCCTTACCTCAGATTTATCAAATTGCGCTGGAAAGTCAGTACAAGTAAAAATAATTTTGCCAAAGGATTTTGCTAGTCAAAAAATTGAAGATATGCCTGGTGAAAATATTGATGATCAAGACATAGAGTTTACTGATTACCAATTAGACGCCTCAGCATTAAAAATCACATCGAAGCAAGTGAGTGAAACACTTTGCAGTAACCTACTTAAATCCAATTGTCTGATCACTAACCAACCCGATTGGGGAAGTATTATGATCCGCTACTCAGGTGCTCAAATTGACCAAGAATCACTGCTGCGCTATCTAATTTCATTTCGCCTCCACAATGAATTCCATGAACAATGTGTAGAGCGAATTTTTCACGATATAAAGCATTACTGCAAACCATCAGAGTTAACCGTTTATGCACGCTACACTCGCCGCGGAGGACTTGATATCAATCCCTTCAGAAGTGATTTTGAATCTGCATACAACATTGCAAGACAGGCTCGTCAGTAAGTTCGGAAATAGGACAATCTATGCTATCAATTCAATTAAATCCAGTTGGCCCTTTAAGTCAATTGTCGCAGTACGAAGTAGATCGACTTAAACAATCAGTCAATAGTGATCTCTATAAATTATTCAGAAACTGTTGTTTAGCAGTATTAAATTCTGGCGTGGAAGAAGATGATTTCGAACAGCTTTTTACCCCCTATGAAGACTTCGAAGTTAATCTGATAAGACGTGAGCGTGGCGTTAAAATCGAACTAGTTAATCCGCCTGCTGTAGCATTCGTTGACGGGCAATTAATCAAAGGTGTGCACGAACACTTATTTGCCGTACTCAGAGATATTTTACATATGGGAGTAAAATACCGGCTCAATGAAGCCCATGTTACACAATCGAAAGATTTAACCGACATAGTGTTTGATATGTTACGTCACGCTGAAGTTATTAAAGTAGGTAGCGATCCGAATATGGTAGTTTGCTGGGGCGGTCACTCAATTGGCGAAGTAGAATATAAATACACCAAAGAAGTGGGTTACCAACTCGGCTTGAGAGAAATGAACATTTGTACCGGCTGTGGTCCAGGAGCGATGAAAGGCCCAATGAAAGGGGCTGCAATTGGACACGCAAAACAGCGCTACAAAACCGGCCGCTATTTAGGAATGACTGAACCATCAATTATTGCCGCCGAGCCGCCAAACGCTATTGTCAATGAACTGGTTATCATGCCAGATATTGAGAAACGGTTAGAAGCTTTTGTCCGTATTGCCCATGCAATTGTTATTTTTCCAGGAGGCGTAGGTACCGCTGAAGAGTTGTTATATTTGTTGGGTGTCATGTTAAATGAAGAAAACCGCGAACAAATCGTGCCGATTATTTTAACTGGGCCAGCTCAAACTAAAGACTACTTTGAATCTATTGATAAATTTGTGGGGGAAACCTTAGGTCCAGAAGCACAGTCGTTATATGAAATAGTAGTGGATGATGCGGTTAAAGTTGCGCAAAAAATAAAAAACCAGCAACTTGACGTGCGCACTCATCGACGCAACACCGGCGACTCCTATTTATTTAATTGGCTACTAAAAATTGAACCAGAATTTCAAAAACCCTTTGAGCCTACCCATCAAAGCATGCAAGAACTGAATTTGCATTTTTCGCAGCCTAAAGCCGAACTTGCAGCTGCGTTACGTAAAGCTTTTTCGGGAATAGTGGCTGGAAATGTGAAATCCGAAGGCATCACGCAAATACGAAAACATGGCCCTTTTAAAATCAATGGCGATCCTAAATTGATGAATATGCTCGACACTTTACTGCAATCATTTGTAAAACAACAACGAATGAAGCTTCCTGGTAGCGACTATAGCCCTTGTTATCAGGTAATAACCTAAGGCAGGATATAGGCTTTTCACGTTTAGTAGCCTTTATTCATCAGTGTGATTTGATTACCATAGGGATAATTAATCTTGAGAAATAATTATGAATAGTAAAGTAATACAACGTATCGGAATTGGCGTATTTATCTACGTATCTCTGGTTGTAGTACTGATATTGTTTAACCCAGACGACACCTCCAGTATGGGATGGGAAGATCGTCAGGAATATAATAAAGTTCAGTTAACTAAAATCAAAGTTGGTGATCTTCGTTCAAGTATTGTTGAACTATTGGGACCTCCAGATATTAGTGAAGCCAAACAAGTGGGTGACGCACAGTTACAAGTGATGTTTTACCGGACTACCTGGAATCAATCAGATGGTATAACCACCCAAGATGAGTGCACCCCACTGCTATTTCAAAATGATAAATTAATTGCCTGGGGTGATGGCACTTATCAAAGTTACTTAAAGCGCTAGTGACTCACTCCTGCTCCCCAGAGTTTATTGAAACATGCCAACCCAAGGTGTAATAAAAGCCTTTGGGCAGGTTTCCAGCGTACTTGATGAAGTGCGGCAAAACCCCGTTGGACCAGAACAGATCAAACGGATTGTTAAAGTTTCAGAACACTTTCTAGCGGCTTTTAAGCTCGCTCCTGATATCTTTGTTGCCCAACCTTTATTATATAAATCCAGAAGTAGTTTCTTACATAATTTCGTCTTCAATGGCATGGTCTACTGCGCACTTCTTTGCAACCGAGGGCGGGTTAATGACTTATGCTGCCAACAGTTATTAAGTTGTTTACTCTCACTATATTGCGAACGTCAGGAAGATCTAGAAAGCTTTTTTCAGCAAAACAAACGCCCCTCTAACCATCGTAAAAGTGTACGCCTACTACAAATTCTAGATAAAGCTAATCTGCAAACATGGATGGATGGCTATCAAATTTACAAATGGCTTTTTTCCAAGTTTGAAAATAACCGTTCTTGGCCTTTAACGTTAACCAAAAACCAGCAAATTATTTTATTAGCACACCAACTTGCATCACGGATCACCCCGAGTAAATTTAAAAAGCCCATGCATTTTTCCACGGCGTTACAAAAACTCGTGCAAAGCTCACCGGAACGTTATTTAACAGGGTTAGATGGCTTGTTAGAATACCCTGCTCTGCTTTGTCCTGGTTCATTAATTAAACTAAACAATCAAGATCCTGCAATAGTGCTAAGTGTTGCCGAAGACAAAGTACTAGTGGTTATGATTAAAGCCGATGACAGTGATTCCCCGCAATTTAAACGGGTATATAAGGACAATATTCAACACGTTTCAGCGACTCAAAAAGTATCAGGTTTTAGCCAGATTCAACGATGGTGGAATATAAATTGGCAATTGGAAAAGGCTGACTGTTCGGATCCAATAGGCAACAACTTTCCGTTAGACAAGCCACCCACATTGCTACTAGAGGTACAAAAGCATTTAAATAGTGATTCCATCGATATCGACAAATTGGCATTGCAAATCAATTCAGAACCGGCTTTTGCGGAATACTTAAAACAAACCGCGACAATATCAAATAGGAACAAGCTTCCCATTCAGCAAGTTAAACACGGAATCATGATGCACGGTTATGTGAAAGCAAACTCAATGCTTATTCAACAAGCCCTGTTATTGCGATTAAACCAAAGTTACTTCCCATTGCAACAGAACTTCACTCAGTTCATTCGTTTAGCCAGTCAAATTGCCGCTAATCTTACCAGCCAAAATGAACACCTAACGCCTGAAGAAGCGTCCACTTTATTGTGTTTTGCTTGTAGCGGATTATTTACCCAACCCGCCCTTAAAACTCGTACAAAATGGAACCTTAGTTTAGAACGACAGCAAGATATTTGCTGTCTATTCGATTTTCGACAGCCAGAAACATTACGCAGTCACAGTTTAAAATTGTGCCAAGCATGGCAACAACCCTCATTGTATACAGAAGCAATTGTGGCAAATGGCAAAAATTCAGATGAACTGCCTAAAAACCCGATTCTTAAAACCATGATCATGACACTCGGTTTGAGCCTTTTGCTAGCCAGAAAAATTTATTTTTGTGAACAGGTTTTAAATGAAGAGTCTCGCTATTTTTATACCCAAAGTTTAACGTTTTTTAAATTTAATGAACAAAACGTTAGTGAATTGTTAGCCAACTCTCTACATCACAGTCACAGCTATTGTGCATTACCTTAAAACCCAAGAATTCAGCAGCTATCACGTGGAAATCGTCGTAATACATGGAAAATTAGCTCCAAAAGTGGTATAAAACTGCCCCTTAAACTCAGTCTATACGCCGGCTAAATACACAGCCCCAAAAGTGTAAAATAGGAATACATAATGACACAACAACGCATTACCGTTATCAAAGGTGATGGTATCGGACCTGATATCGTCGATTCGGCCTTACAAATTTTAGAAAAAGTTGGCTGCGACTTTGAGTATGATTTTGCCGATGCAGGTTTGATGGCTTTAGAAAATCACGGCGAACTATTACCCCAAGAGACTTTAGATCTTATTGAAAAAAACAAAGTTGCGTTAAAAGGCCCACTTACCACACCAGTAGGTGAAGGCTTTACTTCCATTAACGTTAGCTTGCGTAAAAAGTTTCAAATGTACGCAAACGTCCGTCCTGTACTATCTTTTAAAGGGACTAAAGCTCGTTACGAAGACATTGATATCATTACCGTTCGAGAAAATACCGAAGGCATGTACTCAGGTTTAGGACAAGTTGTATCTGAGGACGGCAGTGAAGCGGAAGCAAAAAGTATCATTACTCGCGAAGGTGCTGAACGCATTATAACTTTCGCATATGAACTAGCGCGTCGCGAAGGACGTAAAAAAGTTACGGCAGTGCATAAAGCAAACATCTTAAAGTCTACTTCAGGTTTGTTTTTGAAAGTAGCCAGAGAAATAGCCGACAAATATCCTGACATCGAGTCAACCGAGATGATTGTTGATAATGCATGTATGCAATTAGTTATGAACCCCCATCAATTTGATGTAATGGTAACAACAAACTTATTTGGTGATATTCTTTCAGACCTTTGTGCTGGTCTAGTAGGCGGTTTAGGTATGGCACCAGGAGCTAACATAGGTTCAGACTGCGCTATTTTTGAAGCTGTTCATGGCTCTGCACCTGATATCGCTGGTAAAAACCTAGCCAACCCAACTTCCGTTATTTTAGCCTCAGTTCAAATGCTTGAATACCTACAGATGGGTGATAAAGCGGATAAAATCCGTAGTGCGCTTAAAGACGTTATCGAATCTGGTGACCGTACAACACGTGATTTAGGTGGTGAACACGGTACAACTGACTTCACCCAAGCAGTATTAGATAGACTTTAAACTACAGGTTTAGATCCTCTCTACACCAAGCCATTACATTTAATTATGTAATGGCTTTTTTCATTTTGAACTGTCGAAATATTTTGGGCTGAGAACTGCTGTAGCGGTAATAACTCAATCAGATTGACTGAAGTGAGCTCTGGGGATGTTCAAGCTTTATCACTTGCTTCTGTAGAAGCGGCCAGTGTACCTGAACCAGCAGGCATTTTATTGCTAGGTATGGGGTTATTAGCACTTCGTCGTAAAAAATAATCTAGAATAAAGCTACACTGAATTTTCTACTAAACGGTAGAGTCTAACTAAGGTCCTTTTAAGGGCCTTTTTTATTGCTCTGAAAAGTGATTATTTAAATACTTCCTCGACACTTATTATCTCACCGACAGTATTGACCTCCCAAAAACTAGACTTTACATATAAACCAAGCCGGACTAATTTTAAATCGTGCAAATGAAGCACTAACGAATTAAAAATGAATACGGAGATTCCATATGAAAAAGTTCTTACCCACTTTAATTGTGGCTTGTGCAGTTTTTACTGCCAGCAGCCCACTTTCTATACATGCAAAAAGCTTAAACCAGAAAATTGAAACCGCAAAAACTCAATTGCAGGCTGAAGCGACCCCCATCAATATCAATACGGCTACCGCTAATGATTTAGAAGCCTTACCCGGCATTGGAGCAAAAAAAGCCCAAGATATTGTGGCGTACCGAAAAGCCAATGGTAGCTTTAAACGTGTGGAAGACATTACCAACGTGAAGGGAATTGGTGACCGAATGTTAGCAAAATTGAAAACATCGGTTTCTGTTAAATAAAAAAATGGCGCCAATTGGCGCCATTTTTATACTGCTTTAAGGCTAACGTTATTTAATGGTTTCTTTTAAGAAATCAAGAAACTCGTCTTTAATTTCTTCGTGACGTAAACCGTATTCAATATTGGCTTTCATATAACCAAGCTTGCTTCCACAATCATGGCTTTTACCAGTCATATAGTAAGCATCAACCTGTTCTTTTTCCATCATTGTGTCTATGGCATCGGTTAATTGAATTTCATCACCCGCACCCGGCTGAGTTTTTTCCAACTCATCCCAAATACTTTCAGATAAAACGTAACGCCCTACTACGGCCAAGTTAGATGGTGCTTCTTCCACTGGCGGCTTTTCTACCATTTTATGGATCTTCGCCGACTCACCTTCGCCTAACTCTTTACCTTCTAAGTCAACCACACCGTATTTGTGAACTAAATCTTCAGGTACGGCTTCAACCATAATTTGGCTAACCTGACTGGTATTAAAGGTTGCTACCATGTCAGCCAAGTTATCTTTCTTAGGGTTACATGCAGCATCGTCAATGATAACGTCTGGCAGAACCACTGCAAAAGGGTTATCACCGATCATAGGACGGGCACACAAGATAGCGTGACCCAAACCTTTTGCCACACCTTGACGCACATGCATAATGGTTACATCTTTAGGGCAGATAGCTTGAACCGCTTCTAACAACTGACGCTTAACCCGTTTTTCTAGGGTAGCTTCTAATTCAAAGCTGGTATCAAAGTGATTTTCTATACTGTTCTTACTCGCGTGAGTAACCAGTATAATTTCTTTCAAACCAGCGGCTACACATTCCGCTACCACATACTGAATCAGTGGTTTATCGACTACTGGCAGCATTTCCTTTGGAATCGCTTTTGTTGCGGGTAACATTCTTGTCCCCAGTCCTGCAACTGGAATGACTGCTTTTTTAACCTGACTCATATTAACTTTCCTTTATTGATAATCCACGACCTATGGCGTAGTAATGCAATCCGTATTCCTGCATTAACGAAGGTTCAAATAAATTTCGTCCATCAAATAACAATGGCTCAGATAGCGACTGTTTTATTAACTCAAAATCAGGTGCTCTAAATGCCTGCCACTCAGTGCAGATGACTAAGAAATCAGCGCCTTTAAGGGCTGCTTCTTTGGTGCCAGTTAAACTCAAATCATCACGTACACCGTATATGCGCTGAGTCTCCTCCATGGCTTCAGGGTCGTAGGCTTGTACCTTAGCGCCTGCTTCCCACAAATGTTCCATTAACACGCGACTAGATGCCTCACGCATATCATCAGTATTAGGTTTAAACGATAAACCCCAAACAGCCGCAGTCTTGCCCTTCAGATCATTATTAAAATGCCCAGAGATATATTCAAACAGTTTTTCTTTCTGTTTGTAGTTCACGGCCTCTACAGATTCTAAGATCTTGGCGGTATACCCTGCCTCAGTTGCACTACGAGCGAGCGCCTGCACATCTTTGGGGAAACAAGATCCACCATAACCACAACCAGGATAAATAAACTGATAGCCAATTCGCGGATCTGAACCGATACCGAGTCTTACGTTTTCGATGTCAGCACCAAACACTTCAGCTAAATTAGCCATTTCATTCATAAAACTAATTTTAGTAGCCAACATGCAATTGGCTGCATATTTAGTTAATTCAGCACTGCGAATATCCATGACAATAATTTTGTCATGGTTGCGATTAAATGGTGCATAAAGCTCTCTTAGCTTCTTTTCTGCACCAACACTGTCAGTACCGATAATAATACGGTCAGGTCGCATGCAATCATTAACGGCTGCGCCCTCTTTTAAAAACTCAGGATTTGAAACCACATCGAAGGGTACTGATTTACCCAGAGACTCTTGTACTTCTGTAATTTTTGCTTTCACTTTATCCGCGGTGCCCACAGGAACCGTCGATTTGTTGATCACAATTTTATGCTGCTCCATAGCTTCAGATATGGTTTTAGCAACGGCAAGTACGTATTTAAGATCAGCAGAACCATCTTCATCTGGCGGTGTGCCTACGGCAATGAAAATTACTTCACCATGCTCAATCCCAGCCTTGGCATCAGTGGTAAATGTAACCCTACCGGCATCAAAATTAGATTTAACTAAAGGCGTTAAGCCCGGTTCGTAAATAGGAATAATACCTTTCTCAAGGTTGTCGACTTTGCTTTGGTCAACATCGACACAGACAACTTGATGACCTACTTCTGCCAATACAGCAGCTTGTACTAACCCCACATAACCAATACCAAACACGGTTACTTTCATTATTTTTAGTTCCTTTAATCAATTAGCTGTATCTTTGTCAGCAATTATCGTGCAAAAATTTTAAACTACATATGTTGCGATTCGTATTACAAACGGCAGTTAGTGTATAACTTCAAAAATAAAAAATATAGTTTGAAACTGAAGTGCACAGAGATTTGCTTTGAAGGTATTACCAGTTGTCGGAAAATGCACCATCTTTTTTACGGATTCCATCCCACAGGCCACATAACATAAACTTCAGACGCTCCAGTTTACGGTCTTGTAATAGACTATTGGCAAAAAACCGAATGGGTAAAACACACAAATTACGGGTTTTCCAGTATCGAGGTACATAACCTCTGCGCGACAACAACAATATATTACGGAACTGGTAATACAGTCTGACTGGACTCCCTACTTTATAGGTAATGCCTGCAAATTTACTGCGAGAGTCCCCTAAGCGGTGAATCATTTCAACTTTATCAGCAATGGCCACCATTAAATTTTGTTGTTTCGCTCGCCAACACCATTCGTGATCTACCCCGTCAATAAATAAGGCTTCATCTTTATAACCAATGGCATCCAACTGTGACAAATCGATCATCATTCCAGAGGATATAATTTGCGTAACACAAACTAATTCGTCATACACCAAAACTTCACGCTGCACTCTAGGTTTCACCGATTTTTCAGAAAAAGAGCAAATGATACGTGGCCCAATGGCTACAACAGGTCGTTTCTCCACCTTAGAAGCCACCAGCAGAGAAGATAGCCTAAATGCAAGTTCATCATCAATGGTACTGTCTTGATCGAGCAGCATGCCATATTCGCAGCCGGAAGAGCGTAAATCACGCAGCCCAACATTATGGGCAGCGGCAATGCCGATATTATTCGGAAAGTGATGGTAATGCATATTGGATTTATCGAACAGCAACTCAGTAGCAACCGGAGAATTATCGACAATGGAAACCACATCCACTTGCTTTAGGACGGTTTCAAGAAGATCTTGGGTGATCCCCATATCTGGCTTATATAAAATGACTGTCGCGCCTATCACTCGTGTCTAACCCGCTTATTCAAAAGGTAACGGTCTATTTTATACGCTAACTTCACAATTTTGGAAGGCATAAGCCGTAAAAAGAGCACCGCGCAAGCGTAAACAATATTGCCAATACTATAACGTTTTAATACTTTCATGGCATAAAAACGAGCTTTAAACTCATTAATTGACTTACTCAACCCCCGACGTTTGTAAAAATCGTTCACCCGTCTAAATTCCAGCAGAGGCTCAGGCAAGTTGGCAAATTTGAAACCGGCAGCACAAAGCTCTATCCACAAAAAATAATCTTGGGTGTTTTGTAGCAGGTCGTTGTATCGATGACCAGCTTTAAACACCTCCATTCTAACCACTACAGTAGGGTGATTGATTGCACAACGTTTCGGTAAAATTCGAAAAATATCACCGTGTTTTTTAGGCAGCTTTCGCTTACCCACTTTTTTCCCATTCTCGTTTATTTCAACCAAAGAAGTGCCCAATACTTGCGTTTTTTGATGCGTCTTCAGAAATTTGATTTGTTTTTCAAAACGATCCGAAAGGGAAATGTCATCAGCATCCATTCTGAAAAAGAACTCTGCAGATGGCATATTATTTAATGTCCAATCGATGACGTAGTTCATACAACTACTTAAACCAACATTCACCGAAGAATCAATTAACAGGATATTATTCCGCGTAGTGCTTAGTTGTTTGAGATAACTAAAAACATCTTTTTTAACTTCACCGTCTAACACGATTACCAGCAGAAACCCTTGGTAACTTTGACAAAGAACACTCTCAATCGATTGTTCAACCCAATTTAAGTGATCATCAATGTAAACACCCATGCCCACTACAGACTCAAAAGTTTGATGCTTCTCAAGCGATTGTAAAATTGTAAAAGAATGAGACTGATGGTTTGGTGACTTCAGAAACTTGCTCCAGCATTTCGATTTAAGTAGTTAGCGCCGCGAAGAGAGATAGGCGGCGAAGTATACCAGACTATTTGGTTAATTCACCGTTTAAACCATTGGAAATATTTCTACCATGGTTAAATTCAAATACTTCATGAAAATCCGATGACTATTCACACAAAAATTAAAGAAAGCCATCAACGATGTTGTATTCGTTTTCTAATAATTTTTGGTACTGCTCTCTATTTGCGGGCAATCCATGTCCTGACGCTCTAACATTTTTTTCAAGAAGTGGAATTTCAGTCCCCATGACTTGTGATAAGCGTTGTAAATCTTCAGCATAACAATGAGTCCGGCCAACAAAATGAAAATCGCTTATGGGTACTTTTGAAAAATGATTCTGATAGGGCCTATTTAATATTTGTAAACGGGGGTGCGTTAAAAAAAACTCAAAAACGTCTAATTTATTTTTTTCTATATTTTCACCAAATTCATTGTAAATGATTTGATATTCTTCTTTGTTTTTTTGCACTGCCAATAAATGCCCAAGAAGAGACCAAGCTCGCTCCACAGGATCCCTTACCCAAACAATTCGCTTCGCATTTGGGTATAGTTTAAGTTGCTCAGGGTGCGCATGAAAATGACCGTGTAAAATCTTAGTTCCGTAAGGTAAAAGTATTTTTCCACCATTGCCCACATGTTTTACTTCTTCTGGAGAATATAACTGTTTAATAGCACGGGTGCCGAAAGCTTCTGCATAACCTAGTTTTAACGACGTACCTGCCGTTTTAGGGATATGATGAGACAACCATAAAACAGTATCACTACCATCTGATTGAACTCGTAACATATTCAAAATATTTGATAATAAATTCATTAATACATTTCAATTAGTTTCAAGGACTAGAAAAAATTGATTTATTCAATTTTCCATCCCGACATTACAGACAAAACGCCCGTAATTATTGTTTATAAATAGTCTGAATGGTATTCGTTAATCATTAAGTTCACACTTAGATTTTTTCGTTTCCATTGCAGCAACAACATCAGGAAGCGTCACACGCGTAAAAATTTTCGATAGAATTGGAAAAACTTCAGGGGGGGAATCCAATATAACACGTGAAACCTGTTCCCTTTTTCCCATCACAAACTCCCTTCCTAACATAATCTCTTCATGTAACTTATAATTTGCAAAAAAGTTTTCTAAAAACCACTGATAATCAATCAATACTTCACTTTCAAAGGAAATAGACACTTTTGAAGTACGAGGTATATATCCACTTCTGTTCGTTTTGAATACATCGGCATAAGGTCTATTTTGGATCGGTCGACCTCTTAGTAACAATGCTACATATTCCTCTTGGCTTCTAAACATTCGATGTAAAATAAAAATCTCCTTTAAAGGAGACTTCACTTCTTCTCGGCTTATTTTTGCGAAATTATTTTTATCCACATGATATATGCTGCCATCCGCCAATTGGTGCTTAATTTTATAGCCTAAAATGCTATGGGGATTAACATCCTCAACTAAAACATTAGTGCTAACCAGTGATTTTACATGATTTCCTTTGATACCTACTATTTTCTTGTCTATTGATGGTAAAAAAGGGTGATTTTCATTGGTCCGATTGAGCCATTCAAAACAGACCACATCTGTAGTCTTTTGTTTCAAGAAGTCATGAATGGTGGTTTTGAGATCTTTGGGAGTCCAAAATTCATCAATATCTAAAAACATGACATGGGAGTACCCCTGCTTTTTACTGCGATTTAATTCATGCTTGTAAACCTGAGTCTGCGGTACATTTATATCCGGTTGAAAATACTCATCCCCATCACAAAACTCAATATGCTTTACTGAGCTTAATTTCCGAACGATATTACTGGTATTGTCAGTGGTGTTATTTACATAAACTGAAATATGATCAAATCCGAAGTATTGATGATGAGCTAACCATTCAGGTAAATAGCAAGCTTCATTTTTTGCAATTGCAACTAGCTTTACACGATAAGGCTTTCTCTTCCTAATGGACTTGTTAATTAAAATCCATAACCAAAGTAAATATTTAGAGGCTTTGCGGTAAGAGAGATAAACACTGAACCTAAATCTGAATAATTTTTTTAAATTCAATTTATCAACACTCTTTTATCGAGAAGTTTTCTCTTCTCAATGTTAAATTGGGGCTGTAGGCGGGATCATGTTCAATGATGCTTGCCCAGCTTTTTTGTAAATAATTTAGTTCTTTTTCAAATCTATCACGTTTTTCAACCGTGTCGTCGAAACCTCTGGATACTGACTCATAATGAAATAAAACAGCTTCTGCACAATAGAGATTTCGCCTTCCTAAACTCAATACTTTAAGACAAAAATCAACGTCATTAAAAGCCACTTCCAAATTAATTTCATCCAAACCATTTACAGCTAAATAATCACTCTTTTTAACCAACAGGCACGCTGCAGTCACAGCACTAAAACAATTTGTAGCGGCTAGTCGATTTAAATACCCACTATGCTCTCGGGGAAAATACTTGTGAGCATGCCCTGCACCTCCGCCGTAGCCCATAACGACACCTGCATGTTGAATTCTGCCATCTGGATAAAGTAGTTTAGCGCCCACACAGCCGATTTCTTTTCGATTGACTTGATTTACCATATAGGACAGCCACTCAGGCTCTATCACTTCTATATCATTGTTAATTAACCCTATAATTTCCCCCGAAGCATGAGTGACCGCGAAATTATTTATTGCAGAGTAATTAAACTTTTGATCATATTTAAGCACTTTTATTTGTGGATGTTTATTTAACTCATTGAAGTAATCAAGACTTTCTTGTTCGTCTGATTGATTATCAACCAATAATATTTCAAAGTTTCGATAAGTGGTCTTCGTCAATATAGACTCAACACATACTTTAACAAGTTGACGTGAATTTCTAGTCGGAATAATTAAACTCACTAAGGGGCTTGTTTCTGTATGCCAAAGCAATTTTAAAATAGGGTATTGAGCATGCTTAGTGACCTTTGCATATTTAGCGACTTTATTAATGGTTGTTGACCCCAGAGGGAAGCTATTTTTATCAGCGGCAGCTTGTGAATGAACGACTACGTAAGGTAGGTGCCCTACTATCATATCTAACTCATCTAGATAAATACTAGCTAGGAAGTCAGCAATACTAGTCTGACTAACCTCTAAACGCGCTTGTTTAGCAAATACTCTGTTCGAGCGGAACCAAAGCCCAGTATTGATATAGCCCGTACTTAACAATAAATCGGGATTCCAGTCGCTATGTAGTTTGGGTGAGTGCCTTTTTCCTGAAGAAGTGATGCTGTCACTGTCAAAATAGCCAATTGAAGAGCTAGAATTTAAAAACGCTGAAACTGCTCCTTCAATTAAAGGGTGCAAAGCGTCACCGGCGTTTATTGCTAAGAAGTTATTAATTTCTCTTTCGGCATCACAAGAAAAATCAAGTGAACTTTCCGACACAACTTCAAGATTAGCAGTCAAGTTATTAAGGTTATAATTGACGTTTTCTTCATCTTTTACCAAAAGAAAAACAGTTTCTATTGTGTTTATATCCGCCAAGTATTCCAAGGTAAAATTAAGTAAACTTGAATTTCCGTTAACTACCACTACAACATTAAAAGGAGTACCTAATGTCATATCTTTCAATGAAATATTTTGCTTAGATATAAGCCCTTCATATAGCTTAGCGGTCTTTTTCTTTGATGGAATACCGTATGATAAGCCGCTTTTTTGGAGGTTGCGACTATACAAAGAAGTTAACCATGGCCAGCGCTTAACCTTATTTCGAATTGATTCAGGAATGCATCCAACCATGGACTTCACTCCTATCATTATATATTTTTTAACCACACAACCTCTTAACTGAATACGATTACAAACATCTAACTGATATATTTTCAATTATGGAAATATAAATTGATGTTTTGATACTATTTTAAAATTTGCTGAATAGCACTTAACATGCTTGGTTTAACTTTTTGATAACTATAGCCTTCTACTGCTTTACTTCTGCCATTCACACCAAGTTTTACAATCAGGCTTGGCTCTTTTATCAGCAAGCCCAGAGCGTTGACGACACCTTCAATATCTTTAAAGGGAACTAAAATACCATTTTTTTCATCAACTAGTTCAGGAATAGCCCCCCATTCATATGCAACAACGGCACAACCGCTCGCCATACCTTCTATCACCGTGCGACCAAAAGACTCCTGGAAGTGGGACAAATTTAGTAAGATATCGGTATCTTTAAGTGCTTCAAAGGAGCTCTGGCAATAACCTTTCCATTTTAAATTTTGTAAGCTCGTCTGTTTTTTCCAATTCGCTGTATGTTCATTTTCAGGCCCATAAATATGAAACTCAATAGGAAACTGTTTAGCCTCACACAACTCCGCAACTTTAAGTAGATCTTCAATACCTTTTTTAGGCAGATTACTGCTGAGTAAAGAAGCAATAACAGGAAGTTTAACGCTAGGTAGTTTTGACGTAGTAACATCAATGTCAATAACATTTGGAATTAGAAAAGCTCGACTTTTGAAATCAATGAAATTCAATACTGCCAAAGAGTTAGCAATAAAATAGTCACTACTTTTTAAACAATGATTCCTAACAGTTTCAGCATCTGCCCCCAATGCTTCACACAAATCCGGATCATTGAGGGGTAACTCACGAATATGCATAACCGTCTTTCGGTTGTTTCTAGTCGCTGCGTTCAATGGCTCTGACAAAACAAGGGTATTTGCATAAACAAGTGCAATATTCAGCTGTTCAATAATTTGACTGAAAGCATCAACTACCTTTTCATCTGTGTCTCTATTTGCGTTCCACCACTGCATGGGTTGAAAAATAACTTTGCTACATAATGCAGAGACTTTTTCTACATAATCGAGGTTTTCGGCATTAGGCAAAACAACAACAATATTAAAATCACTTTGCGAAAACATCTTAAGTGTGTCCAAAAAACTCCTCTCAGCACCAAAAGTATGTTCTGACACCATATGGCCGACACATAAAATTGTGGGCTTATCGTCATGGAAAAGGATTTCGCCGTCAAGTTCAGTGCACTCTGGCAGATGACTTTCGTTCAGCAGATGTTCAATAACCGCTAATTTATTAGTTTTATGGAGGTAGGCCTGCCCACTAATACTTATCACAGGGTTGCAGTCTCTGGCCTCGTGAATACCATTATTAATAAAATGTGCAACGGGCTCGACTCCCGCCTTGGCAATATCTGGATATCGCGTCAAATACCATGTTCGGTCAAACAGTTCGCTGCTTTGCAAAAGTAGCGTTAAGTTATGCTTTCTTTGGGCATCATTACCTCTCAGCATTGTCGGAGGAACAGCGAAAGGTCGCTGATTAGGTAAGCGAGTAAGATACAGCTTTTTATGAGTCTTATGCCAAGTAATGGCTGCGTCATGATAGTCCTTTCGCAACCCTTTAAATTGAGTTCTTAAATGACTCGCTTTGCTTTGAGATAAGGATTCATTTGTTGCCCGCCCGAAAGAAAGCGGTATACCAGGGAAAACCTCGACAATGGAATTAACACCATAAGATGCCAAAATACGATGATAATATTCAGTATCAGCGTTCACCGAAACGTTGTCCCAATATCCCAAACGGCGAAATACCGAACGCTTCAACATTAGTGAAGATACATTGCGATAAATCCAGCCATCTTCCATCCGCCAACGTTGAAAACGCAATTCCTCATCGGCTCTAACCCAATGTGAAACGGATGCGATAGCATTGCGCTTTTGTCGTAGCCCATTAACTTGGCATTCAACTTTTTGCGGATGTGACCAATCATCAATATCGTGTACAGTAATATACTTACCTCTGGCCATACTAAGTCCATAATTTCGCGCTCGGTATGCACCTAAATTGACGTCGTGACGCAATAACTTAATTCTTTGGTCTTGCGTCGATAGAGATTGCAAAACTTGCCATGAGTCATCACAGGAAGCATCATCAATTATGATGATTTCGAGGTTTTTCCAAGTCTGATTTAGCAAACTCGTTACTGCTGTTTTTATAGTATCTTGCGCATTAAAGCATGGAATGATAATGCTAACTAATGGCTGCAAAATATCTTTTAACGTTTTGTTGCGAGGTACATTCAGCCCAATTAAATTATCTAATCCTAGTGGCTTTTCTGGGTGTTTAACACTAACACCCAAAAGTTGGTTATTTGCAAATAGTTCAGTTAAATCATCAGCTCTACTCTCATTATCAAGCAGCATATTTTGAGCTAGTAACTTATTGTTAGATGTTGGCCAGGTATTATTGTTAAGTAACGCTTGCGCCGCGCTCAATTTGCCCTGCCAATAATATGCATCAAACAACAACAGATATGGACCTTGATGTGCGATTAAATATAACGCCATTGGATCTTTCAAGGCTTCGGGTAAATATTGTTCTACTAGATCCCATTTTCCATAACTGCCATACCAGCGACCAAGCACCCACCCAGCTAAACACCGACTAAAGTCACTAGAGTTACTGAACAATGTGATTAGTTTTTTCTCAATTTCGTCAGTGTTATCGGTCGTCCATAACTCTTTTTCTAATTCAAATGCTTCAATTTTGCAGGGGAACCGCCCCTCGCCACGACCACAATTGATATAGTGCTCTAATGGTTCGACTCCTGCCTCTGCCACGTCAGGGTAAGTATCTAAATACCAATTGGCATCAAAATATTTTCCAAGCTTTATGTTTTGTTCAATAACCATTTTTAATTACAATTTCTTTCAATAATAAAAATACACTAGCACTTAATAAAACATTCGTTTTATTTTAAATTAAGTCGCGTCTTTGATTCCAATTAGCTCTGAGTAAATTTCTACAACCACCTTTTGGGGATAGAGTAAGCATTTGCTATTTTAAATAGACCCCTTTCTAAAATTATGAAGTAAAGGAAACTTATTGGCAGCTGCTAAACTATTCTGACAATAGCAATCCTCGAGTTACTTTAAAATTATCATAATAAACGAAAGTATCAGTAGAAGGGCTCCAACTCGGATCGTTTCCACCATAAAATGAGTTATACAAAAAATAATCAATCTTATTTTCCATATTTCCAGTAAAATTTAAATTGTTACGCTCTATCAGTTTTTTTCCATTAATGAAAAGTGCAGCTATGCCATCACTGCTGCCGACTTCGCTGTTTAACTTTACATATAGTGCAATTTTGTACCAGGTATCTTTAACAAACGTAAACCCTAGAGGGTCTGCTACATCATCCCCACAACGTTTTTTACGATCTTGATGGTATAAATATAAAACGGGTTGTCCGTTTTGCCTCCACATCATTCGGACAGACCAACCATTCGGATCGATAGTTTTACAGCCAGTGGTAGCCGTACCGCCTCCCAAGCCGTGCATTTTACCGCCTCTTACAAATTCAAATTGACTATCTAATTTCATATCAAAACTGAGAGTGGCTTCAGAAACACTCTCTACTAATTGAAAACGTTTACCAATATAGGGTGTTCCTGTTTTGCTAGGGGTGTAAGTTTGTCGAATAATCTGTCCGTATTCTAGCTCTTCACTGCTCCCCTTTACCGATAACTCAGGTTTAAACCAATTTTGGTTTAAAGCCATGCCTTCAAAGTCTTGATAATACAAGTAATCAGTTGATTGCTGCGCTGAAGACATATGCCCTCTTAGCGCAAACAACGATAATAACGATAATAACAGCAGTAATATGAGTCTTAGCAATTTACTCTTATGCTCCTTTTTAAGTTATTGGTATATAGTCTTAAACTCACTACTCAAATTGTTACAGCAATCGGCCTTCAAAACGTCCATTTTAAAATCCTGTACAAAAGCACCAACTCCAGAGGCTACAACACTTTGGTTGGTGCCTAGAGCCCACTACTCATCAACTAAACTTTCTATAGCTCTTTGTCTAAAACAAGTCTCAAATTTAACCTAGCTCAAACGTTTTTCAACAAGCTAGAAAGCAAGAGTAAAACTGAAAACAATGACAATACCAGATTCTATCAATTAAAGGTCATTTGGTTTAATACAACTTAACTGACTGCATAAGAATCCAACAACCATGTTAATAGTTGCCGCTAGTCTATTGCATAGATCAACCACGACGTTTATCCTTTCCGATTGGTTTATTATTGTCACAAGAATCTCTTTTGACCGACTACTCAGTTACAATTGGAAGCTATACATGTTCAGATTTTTACCTTCGGCCTCACTTTTTAAAAAACACTCTATTCGTCGGCAAGCCAAACTAATTAAAGAATCAGGTTTATTTGACTCAAAATGGTACTTAGAACAAAACATAGATGTGAAAGAGTCGGGTCAAGATCCAATTAAACATTACATTCAATTTGGTGTTACTGAAGGTCGCGCACCCAGCCCCAAATTCGACCAAACATGGTACCTATCACAATACCAAGATGTAGCTATAGCCGGTTTAAATCCTCTAGTACACTATATTGAGCATGGAATGGCAGAAGGCCGCTCTATTCAAGCCAATGATTCTAGAGCTCAGTCGATAAAACCATCAACTCCAGCGGGCGAGTTAAACAAAAAATTATGGGGTGGATTTAGTGAGCATGCGGTAAATGATTTAGAGAAATTTGCTTACGACGATAATGGCAAAAAATCAGAGCGCGCCCATGCCCTATTAAGTTTGAGTCGGTGGTACAGTACAACGAAGGATTGGTCTAACGCATATCGTTGTTTGAAAGATATTAGACCTTTAGATATCAAACTTTATCGAGCCAAACGAACAAAGTTATTACTTATAGATAGCCTTCTTCAACTTGGGCTTTTAGATAAAGCAACAGAGTTTCTTGAACCCACACTAGCGCAAAGGTTTGATAGTGATTTTTTATGCGCCTTGTGTAACCGCCTAGAATCAAATGAAGAAAGGCTCATAGTATTAAACAAGATATACTCACACTTCGGTTTGAGTGAAGTTTCCTTTATAGACCAATCTGAAGGTATGAAATTTGGCAATTTAACAATTGCGACCCCACCAAAAACAATTAGCGGCGGTTCTAAAATAAGTATTTTAGTCCCTGTGTATAACGCAGAAGACTTTATTTCAGTAGCGATGCAATCTTTACTTAGCCAAAGTTGGAGTAACATTGAAATTATTGCGGTAGATGATTGCAGTACAGATAACTCGCTTGCTTTACTTGAAGAAATGGCGGCATTAGATAGCCGCTTGAAGGTAGCCAAAAATACCGTGAACCAAGGTGCTTATGGTACAAGAAACAAAGCCCTCAGCTTGGCCACTGGTGATTTTATAACAGTTCATGATAGTGATGATTGGTCACATCCACAAATGTTAGAAATTCAAATGGGAGCGATGTTAAGTAATCCGCGTTTAAAAATCACCTGTTCGATGATGGCTCGAGTGCATTCTAATATGGAGTTTATGCTAAGACCGCAAAGAAATAATCTCGATTATGTACATCGAAGCTACCCATCAGTTCTTATTAGAAAGCAAGACTTGGAAGCATTAGGAGAATGGGACGGCGTTTCGGCTAATGCGGATGATGAGTTTGTGCAAAGAGCCCGAATGCTTTGGGGTAACGATTCGGTTAAAGATATATTAACTGGCGTGCCTTTATCTTTCTTTTTAGTACATGAAAACTCGTTAACTCAAAATAAAAAAACTAGCCTAAACAGTTTAACCTTTGGTATACGTCAGGAATACTCTAGACAAGCTAATTATTGGAAATCTAAAAAGGTAGAAGCGAACTCTGAAAAAATTGTTACAAATAGAAAGAGCTTAAAAGACCCCTTTCCTATCCCTGCGGGTTTAGCGCCCAATAATTGGCCGTTAAATCGCCACTACGACTTGGTTATTATATCTGACTTGAGCTTACTTGGTGGGACTAGGCGTTGTAATGAGGGATATGTAGCAGCAGCTCTAGATTCAGGTCTTAGAGTCGGTTTGTTTCATTGGCCCAGATACGATCTAAAAGTTGCAGAAATTGCCGACGAATATATGGAATTATCGTACAACGAAAATGTTGATATTTTAGTTCCTGAAGATGATATTAACGCTGATTTAGTTGTTATCCATCATCCTCCTATTTTGAAATATGAAATTGATGCTGTTCCTACTATAGATTGTAAAAAAGTAGCTATTTTAGTTAACCAATCTCCAATGCAGTTGTGGAGTGAAAAACCTCATTATTATGCAGAAAAAGATGTGAATGAGTTGACTCAAAAGTTATTTGGGAAACTACCGGTTTGGATTCCCATTTCTTCTATTGTGGAAAAAACACTGACACTTGCTGGAGGAGGTAATAATTTACTAAATGAAACTTGGTTCCCTCCTTATAGCCATGATTTACCAAAAACAGTCCCTAATCCTCCTAATGGCTTAGGTTCTAATAGACCCATAGTTCTCGGACGCCATAGTCGAGATCACTGGACTAAGTGGCCTGAATCTCATTCCGATATCTTCAATGCATATTGCGGCAACAAGAAAAATGTAAAGGTACAGCTGTTAGGCGGTGCAAAAACACCTCAAAAAGTACTTGGCAAATTGCCGAGTAATTGGGAAGTGTTTAAGTTCGATTCCATCGAAATTACAGAGTTCATTGAAAGTTTAGACTTCTTCCTTCACTTTACCCATGAAGATTATATTGAAGAGTTTGGTAGAAATATTATGGAAGCGATGGCGTCTGGCAGAGTTGTAATTTTGCCGGAAAGTTATGAACCAGTATTCGGTGGAGCTGCAGTGTATTGTAAACCTTCAAAAGTTGAAGATACTATTCGTGAGCTATGGAACGACAAAGAAAAATACACAATTCAAACTCAACGTGGTTTTGCATTCGTAGTTGATAATTGTAGCCGTCCTGTGGTCGCAAGAAAAATACTTAATCTGCTCAAATAGGAATGAACAAACCTATGATATTTCTGATTAACCTCAGACCTGCTTAAACAACGACCATCGCATTACGCTTAAGGTCTATAATATCAATGGATGGCTTATCTTTTTTAAGCAATAAGTCACTAATTTCGCGAGTAAATTGAGCATAAAGCCATCGCAGACTGCGATGGCTTGAGTATTTGATCAACGAAATCTTATTTAACGGTTCATTGATTGTCTTAATGATAAAGCATTTTGAGAGCATTGCCCTATCTCATAAAGACAGGGCTTTTGCTTTCAGGTTTTTACTAAAAGTAGTGATAAGTGTAATGTGACATCTGAAAACAATCACAATTGTCATGATTTCGCTGGGTGTCATATTGCCTTATCATTGCCGTTTGCTGTTACCGTCTTCAAGTAATTGTTTTTGACATTGTGGAGTAACTACTTTTCAAAAGTAACCAACATCGCAATACCACTCAAATAAATTATTCATGCCTGTTCCTTGTGAGTGAATATTTCTTGGTCGAAAGACCCGAGCACGGAACATGTAATTAGGTCACGGTCTTAAACAAGGTTAAGGTTAATTAACGCTAAGTATATAAATTATACTTACGACCTTATACAGCAATACCTAGAACAGACACATAAAGGTTAGCAACGCTCTTTACATGTCTTTCGGGCGAAAAACGCCACGACATACTATCTGCCACATCATCCCTAACTCCCACATAAAGCGATGATAGCTCATCAATCTTATCAAACTCATTTTTGAATTTATTGGCATCAGCTCTTTCTACAAGACAAAAAGGTGAAAGCTGTTGAAGTAACTCTTTATGTCCTCCCTCAGAGGAAATAATCATCGGAGTTCCTAACATACCGGCTTCAACTATAGTACGTCCCAGAGGCTCATTTTTAGCAGTAGAAACTAACGCGTCCGTTCCTGAAACAAACCGCAAAGCATCGTAACGATATCCAGCAATGATAACATTACTTGCGACATCAGATGATATGTACTTATGCTTTAAATCATTGATCTCACTACGTACAGTTAACCCAACAGAAATAAAATAATGTCGTTTGTTAGATTTTATAGACTTTGCAGCTGCCTCAAAAAACATATCCCAACGCTTTCTTTTATTGCCATTCGCAATCATCGTAAAGACTTTGGCATCCAATGGAATGTCAAACTCATTCTTTAACCAATAACTATCTTGCTTGCGATCATAAACCCTGTCGATTGTAATTGGGTTGTCAACTACTATAACTTTATCTCTAATACTTACTGGTGCGCGATCTCTAACAAACATCGAAATTGTCAGTACCATTTCGGCCGCTAGTAAAAACTCTTCAGCTTTGGCAGGGTGCTGGAACAATCCTCGTTCATGCCATACGTGAATAAATTCAATTTTTTGTTTCAAGGCACCCCATATTCTGTGCATACCCGCATCATTTGTATGGATGATTCCAATAGACTCTTTTGTTAAATGTCTCTCGACATCAGCAGAGTGTTTAACAATACTTTGAATCACAGAGTCGTCAAAAGGCGCTCTCTTATCTATACTGGGTAAATTAATAACGACGTAATCTAAACCTAGACGTATTATATAATCAACGGTTGGGCCATCTTGATCTAAAATCACGACGATCTGGAAGCCCATTTGTGACATTTTCACGGCCAAATTTAACGCTGACAAATCGGCCCCACCAGGTCTAGCTCCTTGCCAATTTCCGCGTTCTCCCTTCCTACCAGAAATTGGAAAGCCAATTTTTTTCGTCGATGTATTGTTCACAATATTAAAATCCTACTAATTAAAAATACAGGTACATGATACCGTGATAAACAAAAATATATAAATATAGATTTACATTTTAAGTAAATTCAAAGTATCGGCCTTTTAACATTTTACGCTCTTTTCATAGGCGATTATTTTCTTTCCCAAATCTATTAAACTCAAAATGTTCAACTTTTTTAACTAACTTTCTTCGCCGTCGGTATTGAGCATTTGTTAACCAACCATATAATCGTTGTCTCTGACAAACGGCAACTCCCCTATAGCCTAGTACCCTGAGAGTAACTCATACATTTAAGGAGATACATCAAACAGGATGACAGAGAGGCAGAGCAATTTCTTTCGCGGAATGTTGAGTTAGGCTGCTGTGGTTCTGACGTCGTCTACAATGAATTCTAGAAATTCACAATAAATATTGAATTAACTCTATGCAAATATCAATTAATTGAAAAATAACATTTCAAAAAAGTTATCTATAAAAAATTAAACTGATAGCACTTTTTATAACGTTCTATTTGCTAACTCGGTAAGGAAAAACTTGTATGTTTGCTCAGTAAAGTGGAACGGAGCTAACCCCCACTTATGATCCATATCGGCCTTTATTATTTCTTTAGGGTACTCAATCATTGCCTCGCTTCCGAAGGTGTTTTCTAACTTAAGGTAAGCTGCTCGCAAATACTCGTTTTTTTCTGCAATTTTCGCTGGGAAATCTATAGAGTGATTGCCAGTTGGTTGATAAAACACACAATTAACGAATATTTTATTTAGCTTTAGATCATCACAATATCCCTTCAGACGTCTTAAACCTGCTTCCCATAGGGTTTTAAATTCGTCAGAGGAGCTTTTGACTATACGTCCATTTTGACCTTGAGAGATCGATGCTGTTTTGTACTCCGATGAAACAGTATGTGACGAATTATCATCAAAAAGCTTTAGATTAAATCTATCATCAATTAGGTCAATAACAATAATGTCATTTTGGCTGTTTTCTAAACTAAGCCAAAACCTTTTAGTCATATCTCTTTCTACCATTCGTTTTTGAAATGTAGATTTGATATTAGTTAATATTTTAGGGTCTTTTCTGCTTTTGGTTGCCAAAGACGCTAAGCTGGTTCTCGCCGTATAGTCAATTAACTTAAAGTCCGTAGTTATTTCTAATGCATCCCGCGTTACACAACTACCAAGAATTCGAACATTTTTCATTTCAAAAACTCTATAAATATTAAGTGTTGTTTCATTTTTATTAACTCACTAATTTTATTATAAGTACAGCACCACCATGCACCTAAGCTCTACTGAAATTGTTCGATTTTCAAACTATGAGCAGAATCCTGTATAGGTTTTTTCATGTTAGCAAGACAGCACAGTTTTAGCCATGAAGTTATAAACAGTTTTAGTTTACAGTAAGAAATAAGTTCGAGGAAATTAGGAGTTTTGCAACCAATGATGTTTTTATTGTGACCTAGTATAAAAATTAGTGACTTACCATATCGGAGGATAAAATGGGCCAATTTAATAAGTTGTCAACAATTAAGAAATTTCCGCAATCAGGCTTCAATGAGACTAGAATAGTACTTAGCTCTTCATCGCTACTATATTTATAACCATTTATTCCATCTACCACATAATAATTAAGGGTACCTAAACTAGGGGCTAATACGCTTTTTGAAAAGGACATTGCTTGAAAAAAGCCACCGGAAGTTAAAATATCACGATACGAGAGAAGCACGTAGTCTGCTGAGTTAAGATATAACTGTACATCATCATCATCAATAAACTTGTTTACTAATACAAGGTCCCCTTTATCTATTGATTTAATTTCAGCTAATGTTTCTTTACAAAAAACTTTCCCGGCAATTACGTAGCTCAAATAATCTTTATTTTCATTGAGCACCTCTTTAAAAACTCTGAGTTTATCAACCAAGTTTTTGTATTTTTTAATTTTACCTAAAGTCGTGATTACTAACTTATTAGAACCTACACCAACAATATCTCTTGCTTCAGACTTGGAAATCGTATTTTTATAAACATCTTGATAATGCCCATGTTCAATTATTTGTATGTTGGCATTTTCATCTAACCAGCCTTTTATCTCCATTTCTATGAGTGGATGATGAAGTAAAACAACATCACTCAAGTTAGACAATTCCTTTCGAAATTTATACTCTACATCAAGGTCTAACTGATCGTGATTCTGACGATTGTGAACTGTCCAAACAACCTTTACGCCCTTTTTCTTTAACAGCCTCAATTTAGTTAAAAAATCATCAAGTACAACAGATAAGGTATCCGTGGTTTGATTATTGAAGAAAATATTTACCCAATGAATATGTAAAACATCACCATTAATAAATTGTGACAAATCCAAGTTTTTACTGTCAGATTCTGACAAGCCCTTAACCTCAACACCAAACTGTTTAAAGTTTTGATAAAGTAGTTTTTGATAAGGGTTACCTTCACTATAATCTGGCAAATAGTAAAGAGTGCGATCAGGTGTTAACCAAGAAAAGTCTGACATTTTCGGCGCTTTATCTATTCTATCCAAAAAGTAAGATAATTTTTCCTCTAATCCATAAATACGATTTATGTTACACCAAAACTTATAATGGTCGGTGCTGTAAGCCTTGTTTAAATAAACGTTTTCAAGTTGTGACTCGCCCTTTTGGTGATGTACTTTCGCTTTTATCATCCACCCTAAAATACCGTCCTCGGAGGATATAATTTTGTCAGACAGAATCAATAGGCGGGCAAATAGGTTTTCAGTAATATCTTGCTGATTCAAACCTCGCAAATAAAATCCAATGAAATCAAAGAAAGTATCTCTTAGGTTTGAAACCGGCAAAAGTCTATTTGTGCAGTCAATCAAATACTGAAAATCAGTTTCTAATATTGATTCACATAAGGCTTCCAATAACTCCTTTTGGGATTGATGGTTAACAGACTCTTTTCTCAAAAACTTGTAAAGAAGCCCAAATCCCACCCAAAAATCATTTTGCTTAAATGCGCTGACAATGGCTGTTAATTGCAAACTCTTTAAATTCTGGCTTAAGGGTATAGAACGTTTACGTCGCCCAACAAAATACTCTTTTACAATCAAATCATCATAATTTTTTGCTTCTGGATTACGTCTCCAGTACGAATTTGGAGCTCGGTAATATAAACCTAACTCTTTGTTCAAAAGATAGTATTTACTGCCATTCACCCCACATCGAAGCCAGAATTCCCAATCTGACGAGGGGCCAAAACGGCTTTCTTTAAAGTAACCATTTTCGCGGTGAACCTTTGTGCGCCAAACAGGCATGCAATGGGGGATATTTTGAGATACTATTTTCTGACTTTTATGATTAAATTTCGCCAGTTTTTCAATGTCATACACTTCAGGTACTTTCGGCTTATACCAAACCTCGTTGTGATTAGAGTCATTCCAAGGTTGATTTTTAACATCAGTCACTCGAAGACTGGTGCTAGCGGCATCAATCTCTTGGTTTTTCGTTAATACATCAACCAATTCAACGACATGCTCAGAGCTGCGTTTGTCATCAATATTTGCATTTGAACAGAAAGACGAAGAGCTTAACCTAACGCCTAAGTTCCAAACATCATATAGCCCAGGATCAACAGCTAACCAAACATAAATTAACGATGTGTTGTCTTCACCAAAACTCATTAAGCTTAAATGCTCTTGACCATCAGACTTGGGACGAAAAACAAATGTTTCGATATTTTGAAGCTCTTTAAACTTCGCGGTGTTTTCAAGAAATGCTTCTTTGTATTCATCTCCATTAAACATTGAAGTAATGAGAGTACAAATTGGGTGCCAAGGCTTTAAATTTCGATTAATGGAAAATCCATCGTTTTCCATTAATGGAAAAAATAGATGATTTATGAATTTAGGTTCCCGCTGAGGCAGTAGGTGAAGAGTATCAAATTGAACTAATAAATTTTGAGTAAAGGTTTTACTATCAAATAAGAAGGCTGAGCTTTGACTAAAATCTATCTGATAGTCATCAATAATGAAAAAATCATCAGAGACTACTTTGCAATGATCTTTCTCGATACTCAGCAAGAAAACGTCAAATTGTAATTTGACGTTTTCTTTAAACCAGCTTAAAAGGTCAAGCCACAAAACAACTTGCTTTTGATTTAGCTTAATGCAATTAAGTATCAGCTTTTTATTAGGTTTTAGTAAATTTCGCAAAATATCTACTTTTAATGTATTAAGAAAAATTTGGTTGAGTAAGTTGATGTGATTATTTATTTAAAGCACTTTATATGTTGGCACATTTAAAACTAAAGTACAGTTCACTATTCCAATAAAAATTAGATTAAACATTTTAGTTCTACGTGTTTATCTTATTAGCTAATAGTTTGCTTTAAAGCAACTTCAGTGCAGCAGTCTTTTTTTGAATTACTTTCAACCGCAATAGCAAGTCGAGTGTGTACCTGAAGTCCTATTTTTTAGCCCATCTTTCTAAATAGAAAGATAATTTATATGGAAATTTATTTAACTTCGAGCATAAATATTAAATGCCTGAACTACAACAAATAAGAACTACCCAGACGATTATTACAATCTTGAATCTATAGCAAAACCATACTTTTAACCACTTAAGTCTAGTAGATAAGCAATAGTTGCTTTTTTATCGTCATATCCGCTTTAAGCTAAAAGATTGACCGGTTGCGCCATTCAACAAGTTTTGACTAGCTAGCATAACAGCCAAAGGGCCAACATCGTCTGGTTCTTTCCAAAAGCTTCCTTCCGCTGTGGGGTTCATTTGCGTTTTAACTGGGCCAGGGACTAACTCATTGACATTTATGTTATATTTAATCAACTCCATTGCTAATGATTTAGTGAATATCCAATTTACAGCTTTAGCTGAAGCGTAAGATGACGAGCCAGCAGACCCAACATGCCCGATACCTGAACCTATAGTAATAATATTTCCACCTTTACTTTTTAGATACTCAATTGCTACTTTACAGGTATTGAAGGTACATTTAACATTCGATTCTAATGGTAAAAACCAAGATTCAGCTGATAAATTTTCTACTGTGTCTTTTGCCTCATTAATGCCAGCATTGGCAAACACTATATTAATTTGTCCGAAAGACAAACTCACATCATAAAATGCTTTTTCGACGCTCGAATAATCACTTGCATCAACTTTCAATGCTAATACATTGTTTTCTCCATAAACATAGTGAAACTCTTGTAAAGTCAAATTTAAAGAATGTGCGTCTCTTCCTAAAATCGCAACTTTACAACCACTTTCCAGCAAGTGCTTACAAATTGCTTTTCCGATCCCCTTACTTCCGCCAGTTACTACTGCTACTAAATTGTGTAGTGGAGAGTTTCTTAAGGATTTAATTGGGTAGTCAAATATCTCATCTTCAGTTGCCAATTCTGGTGGGATAACGGTGTTACTAACGCACAAACGCGCTACCATTGAACACCGTTTAACGTTACTCCCTAATGCCGGTAAACTTCGATGTGACAACCCCGAATGAAATAACATAAACTCACCACGCTTTAATGGGATGGTGATACGTTTTTCAATTAAGTCCGCAGGAACATTCAAAAAATGTTGATTTAATGGACGCTTATGATATGGACGAGTGTCTCTGGTATAACCTTCTTGCTGTAAATGAGAGCCTGGAATAAACTCCATAATTCCAGACGCTTCATCGATATCAGTCAAAGCGATTAAAATCGAAAAGTGATTGGTTAAATTACTGAAATCTATATCATCATCAGCATTTTCAAAGTGCCTATCGTGATGCCATTTAACTTCACCTGAACCATCTGTTTTTTTAAAGCAGTTCGTTCGCCAAACTTTCAGATTATCCCCAAACGACTCTTGAATCTTAGCAGAGATGGTATTTTCAGAAATTAATTTTTGACAGTTTTCGTTTTCAATATGTAAATTCTTGAATGCCTCACCAATTCCATCAAGCTCAGTAATCATTTTACTTAGGAGCATGTCATTTTCTATCGAAAACGGTCCAATAAAACCGTCTTTAGCGAGTTTATTTTGCATTGGCGCCTCAAAAATTAGTGCTAGGTAACCCTAAGTCTTCGAGGTTACCTCCGCCACTATTTAACTAACCGAATTCTATAACACACACGCTACTCTCTGGAAACGGCCATTGAATAACCATGTTCTTTCAACAAAGCGTGTTGCTTAGCTTTGTCCAAATCACTGCGAACCATTTCAGCACACATTTCTTCTACTGTGATCTCTGGTACCCAGCCAAGCTTTTCTTTGGCTTTTGAAGGGTCGCCTAACAAGGTTTCTACTTCTGCAGGACGGAAATAACGTGGGTCAACTTTAACAATTACATCACCAACGCTTACGCCTGGGGCATCATCACCACTAACGGCTGTTACCGTAGCAACTTCATCTACACCTTCACCGCTAAATTCAAGGGTAATACCCGCTTCTGCTGCAGACATACGCACGAATTCACGTACAGAAATTTGTTTACCGGTAGCGATAACAAAATCTTCTGGCTTGTCTTGTTGCAACATCATCCATTGCATACGAACGTAGTCTTTTGCATGACCCCAGTCACGTAATGCATCCATATTTCCTAGGAACAAACACTTTTCTAAACCTTGGGCAATATTGGCGATAGCACGGGTAATTTTACGTGTTACGAAGGTTTCACCACGGCGCGGAGACTCATGGTTAAACAAAATACCGTTACACGCATAAATACCATAAGATTCACGGTAGTTTACTGCTATCCAGTAAGCGTACATTTTAGCCACGGCATAAGGAGAACGTGGGTGGAATGGTGTGGTTTCTTTTTGTGGAATTTCTTGTACTTCACCGTACAGCTCTGAGGTAGAGGCTTGGTAAAATTTAGTTTTCTTTTCTAACCCTAAGAAGCGAATGGCTTCTAACAGACGCAAGGTACCTAAAGCATCTACATCTGCAGTATATTCTGGTGCTTCAAATGAAACAGCAACGTGAGACTGTGCGCCTAAGTTGTACACTTCATCAGGTTCAACTTCACGCATGATACGGATTAAGTTAGACGAATCAGATAAGTCGCCGTAATGTAACTTAAAGTTAGCATTTTCAACATGTGGATCTTCATAAATGTGATCTACACGCTGAGTATTAAACAATGAAGCACGACGTTTGATACCGTGAACTTCATAACCTTTTTCTAATAATAGCTCGGCTAAATAAGAGCCATCTTGCCCGGTTACACCGGTAATTAATGCTTTTTTCATAATTCAACTCTATATTGGTGATAACGATTCTAAAGATGGTCGAACAATTATCGCATTTTTATCACAATACTGTTCCCAGCCTTTAAATTCCGTCCAATAATTTACGAAGACAAAATCTAAATTCGCCTGTTTTGATGCAACATGATCATATTTACTATCGCCTAAAAAAAGTGCAGGCTGTAGGATGTTCCCATTAGAAATCTCTCGCTCTAAGATAGTATCTTTACTATCGGGACTTCCAAAAATTCCTCCGTCAAATAGTTCGAAAAGACCCCGAGAAGAAAAAACATCTCGCAACTCTTTTTGATCTCCTCCTGAAGCCACTAGCCATCTTGCTTTACTAGTTTTTTGACGCAATGCCGCTAATCCATTGACAATCTCACACTTCATCAATCCATCTAAAACGAACTTAGCATAATTATCCAACAACTCTTGCTGTCGAATAGGTTTATCTTCGCTCTCAAAGGACTCGATAAACCACTCAAACTTTTTGTAACGTGAAATACCACCTCTGGCAACATGGTATTCAACTAACTTGTTAGCTGCCTCCTCTCCATACGGTAGAGCGGCCAAATAAAACGCTTGAGTTTTGACCTTATTGGAGTTCAAAATCACACCATCACAATCAAATATTATTGTTTTATATTCAGATAATGGTAGTTTCATAATTTGTGCAACACTTGTAATGCTTTTTCAACAGGTGCCACATCTTCAGGTACGTCCACAGCTAAACTTCCCGGTGTAGTTTCATACATCTGAATGCGCTTACCAAACTCTAGGAATCGTAAAATTTCAATATCTTCACTAAACTCCAATTCACTTTTTCTTCCAAAAGATTGATACATTTTAAGCTCTTCAGCACTAAAGGCATAAATACAAACTTGTTTTTTATAACCTTTAGGAGCATTTTGTGGGTCTTTGAAGCCAGGTAATGCACACCTAGACATATAAATTAATACATCATTTTCAGTTGTAATAACCTTAGGAATATTAACACTAGTTGGATCTTCGTCTTCTGACAACCAACAATATCCATTGATAATTGAAGACATGTCATTGATTTTTGCATCAATAGCTTTTTGGATATCACTAGGATTAACTAAGGGTTCATCCCCTTGAACATTAATATAGATATCAGCATTAATCTGTTTAGCAGCCTCGGCAAGTCTATCCGTTCCCGTTAAGCATTTATCCGAAGTCATCACGAAATTATATCCTGCTTGCTCAACAACGTCGGAAATTCGCGAATCCTCGGTCGCAATGTAAACATTTTCTTTACCCACAGCTTCACTAGCCAGCTCAGCAACCCAAATGATCATTGGTTTGCCAAGCAGAGGGACAAGTGGTTTACCCGGATAGCGACTTGAAGAATATCGTGCAGGAATTAATACAACAGTTTTCATTATGACTCCTGCATCGCATAAATTGACGATGTAGGGATGCGATAAGTTGTTGGTGTAACGGACATAACTTCAATATTTTGAGTTTTATTGAAAAGATCTAAAGTATTTTGCATTTCTTCACTTCTAGGATCTCCTGCACCGTAACCATCAAATCCGGCTAAGTAAATACAGTTAGCATTGCCGCTACTTGAAATGGCTAGAGCATAGCTTATAACCAGTGAGTTAGGTAACACTGCGGCTAACTTTCCTGATTCAAATGATGAAGGTTGTACTGTTAGACCAAAATCTAACAATTTCTTTCCATTAAGAGATTGTAAAACATCTAGCGGTAACATAGATGCTGGTGTAATCAAAGGTTGTGGTAATTCAACATGCGCAGCACAATCCGCTAACAATCTAACTGGATGGCATGCAACTCTGTAGTCAATTAGTTCTTGAGAAACTGAAGATTGTGTATTCAATGCGATGACCACTGGCTTTTCCGTCTTAATAAAACTTTCTATTGCAAGTTTATGGGCTGCAACACCAGGACCAGCACCTAATATAAGTACACTTTTTCCAGAAAGTACAGATTTTGGTTCCCAACTGCCTTTGCAGTTGCCTTGATAAAAGTGTCTAGACGCATCAAGTGTATTAGCACTAAACTTTTTACCGCCTTCAACTTTTAAATGATTAATTGCTGCTAAAATATCTTCTTCGTCATATCGTGAGTCACTCAACATTTCTTGAATGTAGGTTGGGTGAATTCCATATTTACCCGAAAGATAATAATATGGATTTGAGCCCCACCCACATTTATTTTTCATTGGCTGGAAGAATTGAGCAATGATCCCCATCAAAGGAACCATATCAATAGTTTGATTTCTCTTATCCGCAATTTCAATAACTAACTCTTCAGTGCGCGCATTACCTGGACCTCTTCCCATACCGGTAACAGTGGCATCTAACCAAGTAACACCATCGTCAATAGCTTGTACGGTATTTTGTAGCGCCAAGCCCATGTTGTCATGGGTATGTATCCCCATGGCACCTTTCCAATATTTACGTAACCAGCTAATAATTTTACTCGTTTGAGAGGGATTCATACTCCCCATGCTATCCGCAAAATACAAAGCATCAATGGGATATTTTGCAGCTTCTAATGCCAAATCTTCGACTTCCTCTTGAGACCGATCGGCTATTTGCATCAAGTTAAAGCCTACAAGATACCCTCGTTCTTTTAACCAAGTACAAGCAGGTAAGGCATTTACAAATTCGTGAACATGGCAAGCAATACGAACGACGTTGACTCTTGAATGTTCTGCGTTGTTCGGAAACAACTTAGATAACACCTCATTTTGATCTACATCTCCGACTATTTCTGTTGCATTTATCATTACCGCAACTTTCAATTCACTTGGTACATTAAGCGAATCAATATAACTATCAGTTGTAAATGCATTCGCTCCTTTAAAGCCTTTGTTTATCAGTGAGCGAAGACCCAATTCAACAATATCCACCCCAGCCGCAGTCATTGCGCTTAAGTAGTTATTTGTAAGTTCGAGGGGAAAGTCCCACGAGTTGTAATATCCACCGTCACGCAGTGTGCAGTCTAAAATATACATATTATTATAACCTCTTGAATTCTTGAATATTAAGCTTTATTAATTCGTTTTCGACCCTAGCAATTAAATTGCTTCTTCTGCTAGTTCTTACTTTAGAAACATTGCCAAAATTACTGATGTTAATATCAGTAATCATATCACTCACTAACACATCGCCTGCGTGCTTAATTAATTCAAAATCGTCAAGAAGATTTAAATTTTCGCAATTAAAATTTTTCTCTAATTCCTTAAAAGAAAAATAGTAACAATTTGCAATGTTTTCTAGAGGTTTATGAACTAACATTTTTGATTTATGTAACCACTTTTCAGATCCAACAAAAATAATTGTAGGATTTGTTGATATTCTTTTTTTAACTGTTGCCACTAACCAATTTATACGTTTTTGGAAAGGTAAAACTCCTATAATCTCAAACACGCTTTTTCTACAACATACAAAAGTCGCTTTTTTCAATTCAAAAATATTTTTTATATTGTCATTGTAAGTTTTTAGTGAGTTACTTCCTGTTTTTGCAAAATATTTCTCAGAAATTGCTTTAAAGTGCTCTTTGCTTTTTGACTTATTTTCTAAAATAGCTCTCGACATACTATCGAAGTTTTCAAATTGCATTTTTTGAGGTAAATGAATTGCAGGTGCACCTGAATTAAATTGCACCACAGGTAATCCAACAGCTAACGCTTCGAAAATCATTGTAGTGGTATGCCCTATAATAATTAGAGACTGAGTTATATCTAAATTATTGTGAACTGTGCAATTCTCAACACCAGTCCAGTCATACTTTTCAAAAGGCTTACCGGGATGACACCGAAGGTTTAAATCCAATTTATTTTGTTCGCAAAAACTCACGACTAACTTCAATAAAGAATCATTTTCCGAACTAAATAATGGCTGATCAAAAATTAAAGTTACGTATTTATTTTTACAAACATTTTTATCGAAGTTAACTGAAATATTCGGTTTACCGCAGAGTAATACTTTTTTGTTAGGATGGTACTTTCGAATAAGTTTCTGAGTATTCTCCCCCCAAGCTAAGAAGTATTCAGAAACACAACTTTCATAGTTAACTCTATTTATTGTTTCGATTTTATCATACTCAACATAAAGGCCATGCTGTAAAGTTATCGTCAACTTCCCAACGTTTTTAGAGACTAGCGAAAATAAGTATTCAATAGGCTGATGGTCTGAGAAAAAGACTACTGTTTTAAACTTCAATTTTAAAAGCTGTTCAACTAAATACAGATTTAAAACTAATCTTAATAAAATACAGCTATCAATTATATCTCCTGATAAACCCGAATGCTTTTTAATAGTATCGCCATGTTGGAGAAAATAATTTAACGTATCAAAATTAAACGTTCTTTCGATACTATATAACTCTGAAATCATGAGCTTACGTTTAGAATCAAGTGAATTAAAAACACTGTCGAAATACTTTTTATAATCTGATCGTTGTAAACTTCGAAAAAACAAAAAGTCATGATTTTCTTTATTATCAAACACAAAGCTATTTAATTTACAAAAAAACAACTCTCTATAACGTGTTCTTTCAATAATTAGTAACTCTTTTGATGTTTTAGTTTCCAAGATAGCTCTATCAAAAGAAACTAAATAATCTAATGGAGAATTATCAATCATGAGCGTCAATCAACTTTTGGATAGTATTTCTTTCATCTTCAAAATCAAGACTGTGGTAATCCCAATAACCAACAATCTTCTTATATTTTTCGTAATCTTGCTCGGGATATGATACTCCTTTCCACTTTTCTATTAATCGCAACCGATCTTTTTCTTTTTTATCATCATTATTTGTAGCTCTTATTTCTGGTGTAGCATCAAAATAGTGTTCAACAAATGAAGACTTTGAAGCAATGCATTTATACCCTTTGTTTTTTAATTTCATCACTAAGTCTGTATCAGCGAAATAAAAATGGTAATCTTCATCTATATAGCCAACATCTTTAATAGCGCTATTTAAGTACAGCCCATGATTTACATATAAATTACCTATATTGACGGCCACAGCATATTTTTTTCTCACTGGATAATCTCTAAAATAAAAGGCAACGGCACCAACATTTATATTGTTTTCAAGAAGCTCATCAAATAAAAACACTCCATTATTTATCGCTCCTGGAATAATTAAGCTATCATCACTTAGCATACATATGTACTTTCCAGAGGCACATTTAAATGCTAAATTCATAAAGTAAGCCCATGGTTTCCTATCAATTGTTTTACCTAACCATTCACCTCTATTGTGTTGAACCAAAGTTATTATATCTTTTTGCTCTACTAACCATTCGACGGTTCCATCTGTTGAACCTCCATCTACAACAATTATTTCGAAGCTTTGGTTGCTTAATTCAGCTCTAACAGCTTCAATACATACTTCAATTAACTTTCTTCGATTGTAACTTCCTATCACTACCGAAATTTTAGGATATTTCATATAAACCTTCTGATTTTCAACTTTGTAAACTGACCATAAATAATCGCTATACTTTTACGTAATTTTTTTATAATTTAATTTTTTAGCAAGCTTTCTGTAATAACTTGAACTCTTAATTTCTTTGTAAAACTGCTTCGATAACTTTCGTCTCTCTCGCGGTTCAATCTTTACTCCCCGCCGACCACTATCTCCAGTCACTTTAAAAATATCAAATATGTCATTAAACCTTTCGTTATAAGGTAATTCCAATAAGGTACAAATGTTTTCTAAGTGCTGTTCAGGGAGACTAACGAAATCTTCATACTTGGTAATATCTTCCGTCTTATAATGGCTAATGAATATAGAGAGCCTCTTACAATATTCATCAAAAGAATCTGGTGTAAATTGCACCCATTTATTGAGTTTTAGTGAATGATAAGAGTCGACCGGATCTCTCACTGTGACAATGTGTTTTAACTCGAAATGCTCTTTCAAACACTCATTTACTGTTGACTGAGTATTTGCGGCTCCTCCTAAACAATAATCCATATGCGTATGTTCTCGGATTACTAAAATACCACCTCGCTCTCTTATAAATTTTTCTGTATCAATAACGTTTCTAATAAAAAGCTTCACTGCTAATTCATCAGCATCGGGAACATTTGCATATCGTGCTAGTGTAGTTATATCTGTAGGGCAGTACTTCAATTCATTATGCAGATGATTTTTAGAAAGCGGATGAACTTCACTTAGGACGTAAACATTTGGTAATGCAGACAAACACTTAGATATCAATGTACCGCCACTACATGCGAAATGGTGAATTACTCGAAGTAATGGTTTCTTTTTAACTTCTTCTTCGTCACAAATCCGAGCACATCTTGACAACAAACTTTTCGTTTCTTTATCTTGGAAATTAAGATTATTTAATTTTTTACTTTTTTTAATAAAATCAGTGGTAGGGCTAGTTTCAATTAACTGAGAAATAGAATCTAGCTCATTTTTAAATTTTACAAGCTTTTTAAAGTTCATGTTTTTTAGATTCACAATCTATTAATTCTGGATAACTCTTTTTAACGTCATCATAAAACTCAGAAGCAGTAAGCAACTTATCATAAAGCTCATTAATTAGAGTTTTTAGTTGTTTACACTCATCAGTTCGTTCAATTATGCTGGCTCTTAAACCGTCATTATCCATTTCTAACTTTGTAATTAATTTTGTATTCAAAGTAAGCGTATTGAAAGATAATTTTAGATTACCATTGGCAATATTCAATGACTCTTCCAACGCATTAACCTTTTCTTGTAGGTCTTCACATCGCTTTTTAAACTCTTGGTGCCAATTGGCTTGTCCGTCTCTTTGTTTTGTCCTTTCTTCGAGTTCGCCCCTAAGTGAGCTTAATTGAGATTCCAACGAACTTTTTTCGCTTTGAAGTGATTGTTTGACTTCTAAAATGTCGTCCAGCTGTTGCTTATGCTCAGATTCCAATACTGAAAACTTTGTGCTTAACTCCTCGTTCTTACTCTCTAATCGCTGTTTTTCAGTCTGCACAGCCTTCAAATTTTCATTAGACGCTTTCAATGAAACCTCTAAGGACTCCACCTTTTTGTTTAACCCTTCAGCCCATTTTTTACTTTCTTCGAGCCTGTGGGCTTGTTCGTTTCGTTGCTTTGTTCGTTCTTCGAGTTCAGCTTTAAGTGAACTTAATTCAGATTCTATTGCACTTTTTTCACTTTGAAGAGATTGTTTGACCTGCAAGCTGTTATCAAGCTGTTGTTTATGCTCAGTTTCCAATACTGAAAGCTTTGTGTTTAAGTCGTCTACCTTTGTCTCTAATTGCTGTTTTTCAGTCTGCACAGCCTTCAAATTTTCATTAGACGCTTTCAATGAAACCTCTAAGGACTCCACCTTTTTGTTCAACTCTTCAGCCCATTTTTTATTTTCTTCATGCCAATGGGCTTGCTCATTTCGTTGCTTAGTTCGTTTTTCGAGTTCGATTTTAAGTGAAGATAACTCAGACTCTAATGAACTTTTTTCGCTTTCAAAAGATTGTTTGGCTTGTGAACTCTCTTCCAGTTGTTGTTTATGTTCTAACTCTAAAGTTGAAAAGTTTATTTTCAATTGCTCTAAATTACTCGCTACTTGTTGTTTTTCAGCCTGCAATGTTTCGAACTGTTTTGTAGACTCTGCTTTTTGAGTTTCTAAAGAAGTGTTTAAATGTTCGATTCTTTTAGTTTTCGGCTCCACTTGAGCCGTCAATGTTTGAATTTGACTGAATAATTTTTGATGTTGCTGTTCGTTTTCTTCTTTATCTTTTCCGTGCGTTTCAATTAATTGTTGCTTATCCGTTTGAAGCTGTTTTATTGTGGCTTCAGATGCTAACTTGTCACTTTCTAACCTTTTTTCCAAACTTTTTACTAAGTCTGTTTTTTGTTGATTAGACTCTTCCAACTCTGACTTAAGTTTGTTGTTAGTTTCGATTACTTTATTCAATTCAACAGACTGTTTTTCTAAAGATTGAGTAAAATCCCTCTTCGCTTTTTCGGCATCATTATTTTGCGCTAGGAATTGACTTTTATACTCTTCAATTTCCTTCTGATGCTGACTTTTTTGCAACTGCAGTTGTTTTTTTACCAACTCAAGTTCAGACCACATGGGATTGCGATGCATCTCGGCAATGGGAATATCTGGATCGAGGCTATCTGTAGTGGTCAGTTCGAAACCTTGGGACTGCAATAAGGATAATAATTCCGGTGCAGGCAGGGCATTTTCGTATAACGAGATCTCAGGAATAGGTAAATAAAGCGTGCTTATATTCTGCCAAAACTCAATGCTGAACAAAGACTCTAATATTAAGTGATTTATATCAAGTATATCCAAAACCAAGGTAATCGAAGCAGGTTGCGTAATGTACTCTTCTAACACATCAACAATAACTTCAGTATTTACTTCTTCCCGCTCTTCTAACTTTAACCCCGGATAAAGTTCCTTTAAGCCTGTAGCAGATGAAAAAGCAGAAAACTCATCTAAAGAATACCGATTAAAATCAGATTTTTGAGCAGTATTAGAAATGACTCCGTGGACTATTTTAAACTTGTTATCTTTACTAAACTGTTTACGAAGCTTGGCTACCTGTTCTAAGCGAGCTTCAACTAACACCACAGTTTCGAATTTATCGAAGTTAATACTTGGTGTTTCAACTTGCCCTGCCCCTAACCAAATTAAGACTTTATTCATTATATTCGTCCTTGCTCAAACTATGGTTTATTTTGATTGACAAGCATTTTTGGAGAGGCACTTCTTCCTTCACTTATTCCAAACTTTATATAGTGGATTAGAGGGTTAATATTTGCATCAGCAATATCAGGGTAGCGCTGAAGATACCACTTTCCATCAAACTGAGGGCTTGGGAAACGCCCCTCTTTGGCTCCAAATTTTAGATAATGTTCCGCAGGGTTAATTTCCGATGCCGCCACATCAGGATAAGTTTCTAAGTACCAAGCGGCATCAAAATATTCGGAGGTTAATAACAACCCTATATTTTCCTGTAATTTAGCTTTCTTTTTATCCATATTTCCTACGGCTTTTACCAGTTTACGAACAGGATCTGCCGACTTCCAGAAAGTGGATGATTTAATTTGGGTGATTTCAGCTTTTGCTTGATTCAAATTGTGCTTAAGAATGTTATTTTCACTCTTTGCCTTGGCGATTTGAGAGGCTTGTTTATCCAACTCCATTTGCTTTAATTTGATTTGCTGTAAATTTTTAGCCTGAGTTTTATCTTTTTGTTTTATCTCTGCGTTGAGATCAGTAACCTTGTAATTTAACGACACCACCAAATTAGTTGAATTAGCCAGTTGTTTCTCTAAATCAGCGTTTTTCTTGTTGAGCGATTCTAGTTCAATTTTAAAGGCTGTAATTTCTTTGTCTTTAGATTGGTAGTATAAGAAAAACTCTTCTAACTCTTCTTGAACCTGCCCTAATTGCAGTTCTAATAACTCCCCTTCACTTTTCTCCGCCTCTAACTTAGCCAAGGTATCTGTTAATTGGGTTGTTAACTGCAATTCTGTTTGTTCATATTTCTGTTTTTCAGTTTCGAAATCTAAATAAAACTGTTCTAACTCTTCCTGTACGCTCGCTAATTGTAATTCCAACAACTCATGTTCTTGTTTTACACTTTCGGCTTGCTGTTTCATTGAGGTACTCTGGAGCACCAATTTATCTTGTAGTTCAGCAACAATCTTCTGTTCACCTTTTAACGCTTGGTTAGCTAAATCCATGGCGTTTTTTTGTTCTTTGAGTTGATTGTTTAGAGTTTCAATATTTTTCTCTAACTCTTTTCTTGTACTACTATCAGCAGCATTCAGTTTTAACACCTTGTCGCTGTCCAAAACCAAATCAATTGTCTCACATACCGGCAAACTGCTAGCTGTTAAGACGAGATTTAAATGCGCCAATCTTTGTTCCTGACGAACGTGTTGACATGCAAGCAGTAGATTAAAATCGGAGATAAGTTGATAATCAAAGCTGTTAAGAATCGAAACTCCTTGATCTTTCATTTGTTCGGCAAAAGTAGTTTGATTCAGCAATGCTTGATTCAAATTAATCAGTTTAATTTTACGGCGATATTGTTTATGGACGTTCAACAATAAATCACCTTTTTGTTGCCATTCATTAGTGGCGGTTTCTAAATCCTCACCTTGACTAACTGCACTTGCAAGAACAAATTCACTTTGTTGATAAAACAAAAATGCCGAATCAATTTTATTCGTTTGCAAATCTTTCGCCAATAGCTCTAAGTCAACTACGGGTTGGTAACAAAAGACGAGTTTACTTTCTGTATTGTTTTCTAAATCACTATAAGATTCTATAAATTTGATATTCTTATCATCAAATGACTTCGCTAAATTTCGCCAAAGCTCTGTGTTTTCAGTGGTAATGATGATTTTCAAACTATATATCCTATTAATATCATTTGATTTTTTGTTTGCTTGATTTAACAGTTTCAATGGAAACTGGAAAGCTGTTAATTTGATGACTATTGATCAGATGAATAATAACTAATTTGTAAGAATATTACACCCATAACAGCACCTATTGTTTTACGGCCTATATATTTGTTAACTAAACAATTACTGACACAATATTTAAGTAACTAAAGAACATTTAATTAAAATTTGCGTTCTTCAGAAAAGACACTAATTAACGCTCAACTAATGTTTTCCACCAACTATCATTTTTTAAATACCAATCAATCGTTTTAGCTATCCCTGATTTAAAAGTCTCTTCAGGTTTATAGTATAATTCATTATTAGTTTTAGTGGCATCTATCGCATAACGTCTGTCATGGCCTGCCCTGTCGGTAACATAGGTAATAAGATCTTCAGCTTGCCCAGTAATTGCACTCGTTGCGTCTGGGTACTTTTCCTGTAATTCGGTGTTGGTAGCAAACGCCTGATTCATTTTTTCACAAACCAATTCCACAATATCAATATTAGCCCATTCATTATGGCCGCCAATATTATAATTTTCACCTATGCGGCCTTTTTTAAGCACCAGCTCAATTCCACGGGCGTGGTCTTCAACGTAAAGCCAATCACGAATTTGTTGCCCATCACCATACACAGGTAAGGGTTTATTGTGCAAAATATTAGTAATAATGAGGGGGATTAACTTTTCTGGGAAGTGGTAAGGACCATAATTGTTTGAGCAATTACTGGTGGTTACCTCTAAGCCATAGGTATGATGATACGCTCGCACTAAATGATCACTGGCGGCCTTACTTGCGGAATAAGGAGAATTAGGAGCATATGGCGTATCTTCGGTAAAAGCCGGATCGTTTGCGTCCAAAGAACCATAGACTTCATCGGTACTAACATGATGAAAACGATGTTCTAATGGCGCTTCCCCTGCTTCTTTTGGCAGGTCAATCCAAACTTTTTTAGCCGCTTTGAGCAAACTATAGGTGCCAATGATATTAGTTTCTATGAAGGCGTCTGGCCCAGTTATAGAGCGATCTACATGAGATTCTGCGGCAAAATGCACGATAGTATCAATTTGATGTTCTTGTAACAGTGACTCCACTAAACTTGTGTCACAAATATCGCCTTTTACAAATTCAAAAAACTCGTTTGACTCAACTGATGCTAGATTTGCACGATTACCAGCGTAAGTTAGTGCATCTAAAACCACTACTTTATCGTTAGGGTTATTTTGCATCCAATACAGAACGAAGTTCGCACCGATAAATCCGGCACCGCCGGTCACAAGTAACGCTTTATTTTTAGTCATTTTTAATATCTTTTATTCATTTAGTTGAAGCTATTTGTTGCATAACTTCACTCAATTCGACCCGCCAATGTTTGGGTTGAAGTCCGTTAAAAGCCATCGTAAGGGAGGCTTTATCTAATACACTATAGCTCGGTCTCTTTGCCGGAGTGGGATACGCTAAGGTTGGAATTGGTTTAACCGGGATGGATTTATTTAATAGCCCATACTTAATACCTAACTCTTGAATTGCTAGTGCAAAATCGTACCAACTGCAAACACCTGAATCAGTAAAGTGATGCACCCCATTCACATTATGATTAACCGCATACAAACAGGCTTTGGCTAAAGCGCTGGCTGATGTGGGTGAACCAATTTGGTCATCAATGATACCCAGTTCGGGTTTTTCGGCCATCAATCGCAGCATTGTTTTCACAAAATTATTGCCAAATTGTGAGTACACCCAACTGGTTCTAATAATACACCCTTGGCTAGGCGCGAATTGCTGAATAGCCTTTTCCCCTGCCGCTTTACTCGCCCCGTAAACACCGATAGGCGCATGCACATCTTCAACCAGATAAGGTGAACCTTTATCGCCAGAAAACACATAATCGGTAGATACATGCACTAATGGCACAGCGTTTTGATTTGCGAACTTGGCCAAATTCTCTACCGCGGCAGCATTGATTTCAAACGCTTGTTGCTTTTCTGATTCGGCTTTATCTACGGCGGTGTACGCTGATGCATTAATAATACCTGTGACATTATTGTTACTCAGTATTGAATTAACGTTTTCTGCACTGGTTATATCAATATCGTCACGGCCTAAACAAAGCAAACTATCATCTAGTCGTTTTAATTCTTGTGCTAACTGACCACTTTTTCCAATAACCACTATTGTCATTTAGACATCGCCTATGAATTTTTTCATCTTAATCAAAATAGGGTGCTGAATTGAAGTCGAGTCCATTTTCATCTTTTGCTGACAAGCCTGGCTTTTCAGTATTACTAAAAGGCCATTCTAAACCTAGATTAGGATCGTCATAGCGGATGGATACTTCAGATTCTGGATGGTAATAGTCGGTACAGCGATAACAAAACTCGGCGTAATCTGAGGTCACATAAAACCCATGGGCAAAACCTGCAGGCACCCACAATTGCTTTTTATTCTCAGCAGATAACAAAATGCTACACGTTTTGCCAAAAGTCGGTGATGATTTACGCATATCCACCGCCACATCAAACACTTCACCATGGGTAACTCGAACCAACTTTCCTTGGGTATGCTTTAGTTGGTAATGTAACCCTCGAAGAATTCCCTGCTTTGATTTGCTGTGGTTGTCTTGCACAAACTCGACGTCCGCGACATTTTTTTTGAACCAATCTTGGCGAAAGGTTTCCATGAAAAAACCTCGCTCATCACCAAAAACCTTAGGCTCTATCACTTTCACATCGGGAATATTTGTATTTACTACTTTCATTTTAATGTTTAACTTTCTCGGTGAGCAATTTTGACAGGTATTTACCGTAGCCACTTTTCAACAAGGGCTTGGCCAACTTTTTCAGCTGAGCGGCATCAATAAAACCTTTACGATAGGCAATTTCTTCAGGACAACAAATCTTTAAACCTTGGCGTTTTTCGATGGCAGCAATAAAATTTGATGCATCCAACAAACTATCAATAGTGCCGGTATCTAACCATGCCGAACCGCGCCCCATCAGCTCTACTCGCAAGTTACCTTGTTGTAAATAGAGGTTATTGAGGTCAGTAATTTCCAATTCACCTCTTTTAGATGGTTGAACTTGTTTAGCTAGCTCTACCACTTGGTTATCGTAAAAATACAAGCCTGTTACTGCATAATTTGATTTTGGTTTTTTCGGTTTTTCTTCGATGGACAATGCTTTCCAATCATCGTCAAAATCCACTACACCATAACGTTCAGGATCGGTTACGTGATAACCAAATACGGTGGCACCAGAGGGTTGATTATTAGCGTGCCGCAAAGACACTTGAAGATCATGGCCATAATAAAGGTTATCGCCTAATACCAGCGCACAGTGGTCATCTCCAAGAAACTCTTCCCCCAAAAGAAACGCTTGAGCAAGACCATCCGGAGAAGGTTGTGCAGCATAACTAAAGTTAAGCCCCCAAGCCTCACCTGTGCCTAATAGAGACTCAAAGCGAGGTAACTCTTCTGGCGTAGAAATGATTAGGATCTCTTTAATTCCCGCTAACATGAGTGTAGAAATGGGATAGTAAATCATCGGCTTATCATAAACCGGCATAAGCTGTTTACTGATCACTGAAGTTAGCGGGTGGAGTCGCGTTCCAGACCCACCAGCTAAAACAATTCCTTTTCTCACATTCATTACCTTATTAAATTTGAAACTTTAAAATTGCAAGGTTATTGATAAGATGTAACAACCTAATTTTAAATTGAGATTCCGATTATCTTAATTCCGCCACTGTAGCGATTACAATTCGCCCAATACCAAACAGCATTAAGGTTATGGCTAAAAACAAGCTTAGGTTATAAAACACTTCTGGGTACTTGGCATCTTGAGGCGACGTCGGGGACTCTACTGTAACCAAGTATTTAAGTTGACGATAAGCTTCAATTCGCGATTTTTCCAAAGAAACTTGAGATGAAGTATAAGCCTGTAAGGCTAGCTCCATATTAATTTTGTAATCACTAAATTTTGCCATTATTTGCGAAACACTTAAGTTTTGTTCGTCTTCAGGCAAAGAATTGTTATCTGATTTATCACTGGTAAGCCTAGACCTTTCATTTTCAAGCTGTTCCAACATACTTTCCAATTGTGACCTAGCTTGTATAACCTGAGGTGCATTCTCACTCATACTATTTCGTAGGGCGTTCAATTCTGTGCGCTTAGCCGCTACTTGTCCTTCCATCTGGTATGTTATCTGCTGCAACGCCATTCCTTCAGCTTGCGGATCTAACAAGTTATGGCGACGTTGAAAGGCTAACAGTTCTGTTTTGGCTTTTTGCAATCTTTTCTCAACCAACTGGTGTTCCAACATCACAAATTCCAGTTGTTTTTTAGCCAGATTATGACCAATTTCATTTATATACCACTCAGCCCTATCCACAATAGTCTTGCTCATCAAATGAGCAAAATCAGGTTCAAAGGCCTGTACATAAATATTAATAACTTGGGATTTTTCATCCAATTCAACTAGAACCCGATCCAAATAATATTTCAGGGTGGTTTCTCTACTAGCATCACCGTCCAAACGGCTAAACATATCGTAAGCGTTATTACTGTAGTGAGATGAAATATCTAGCGTATTTTCTAAATAAGTTAACATATCATTTGAATAAATAAAGGCTTTAACCAATTCCGTATCTAAGCTAGCAGAACCTACACCAAATCCAGACATTAACGCCATTGCTGGATCTAAAGTGGCCATTCCATCCGGCTCTTTTACTATCAATTTAGCCTGACTTTCGTACCTTGGGCTTGCCCATATCACTTGATAAAAAGCAAATAACACAAAGGGTAAAAATACGCATAAAACCAACGGACGTTTAAACTTTTGTAGTTGAGGATGGGCAAACACAACTGCAATTTGTTCTTTTAGACTTAACGCATTTTGTAACATCGTTTTTCGATTATTAGATTCCGTTGAAGATAAGGTCGCCAGTTCAGGTACCTCTTGCAACGCTTTACCCCGCAATTCCTTTAATTTGTTTTGATTAGTTTCACTAGGATCCAAATTTTTTACTCGCTGCATTAATCGGAATGCTAAAGCAACATCGGTAAGTTCTAACTCTTCAACCTTTTTATTTAAAAAGTCAGCATCAGACCATTGTTCATTAGATAGCAAAGCTTTGAGTTCTTCGAAGCGTTGTTCCAATTCTAATTGAGCTTGTTTAGTCATGTTTATAAAGCCTGATATTGTTCGATCCCTTGCTCGAGATCGTTATAAAACGTTAATTCACCTTTGTGCAGCACAATTGCACTATCACAAAATTGCCTGATCTCATCCATTTCATGACTGACCATTATGACATTTGCCTTTTCACTGCGCTCCAAAAGCGCTTCTTTGGCTTTCCTTCTGAATTTTGCATCCCCTACTGAAGTAACTTCATCAATAAGATACACATCAAAATCGATTGCAATAGAGCAAGCAAAAGCTAAACGTGGTTTCATTCCGCTGGAATAAGATTTAACAGGTAAATTATATTTATTACCTAATTCTGCAAACTTCTGAACCCGCTTTTCATAGGTATCTAAATCTCCTACTCCATTTATTTTTCCTATAAACCGCGTATTCTCTCGTCCTGTCATTTGCGGGTGTATTCCTGTAGTCAAGGCTACCGGCCATGATAAACTTAAGTCAGTTATTATTTGCCCTTTATTGGGATATTCACTGCCCGCAAGCAGTCTAAATAACGTTGATTTACCCGCGCCATTTGAACCCAATATACCGATGTTATGCCCTGCAGGTATCTCAAAAGATAACTCTTTAAAAACGTACTGATTACCTAACTTCGAAGGGTAATACTTAGTAATATTTTCTAAACGAATCACCTGCTTATCGCCTGTTTCCAAGTAACATGATAGATAGCTAATGAAAAGAACGTAAAAAACAGTACGATAGAGGATAAATATGCCAAACTGACCCCTTCGTTACCATATGAGGAATAAACGGAGAAGCGTGTTAATTCAATAGCATGCAGTACAGGATTCCAGTTTAGGAAATGCCAATATTCTTTAGGAAAGTCCTGCAAAGAAAAGAACACGCCGGAAATAAAAAACATAGGTCGAGTTATCATTTCTCTTACACGGCTAACTTCCTTTAAAAATAGTTCGGCTATTCCAAACAACAAGCCTATTGCCATTGCAAAAATCCACAAAAGAAAAAAGCAGGTAAAAAACAAAAGTAGATCGGATATATGTAGATCCATCCCCAAAAAATACATCAAAACAACAATACCAATTGTCACAAAGGCTTTAACTAGGATTTGAAATAATCCACCAGCCAAAACAGCGCTAATTGGTTGTACTTGCTTAAACGCATAAAGAGGCTTATTTTGCTTAATTGCTCTAGCAGTGCTCCCCAACGTTTGCAAAAAACTTTGAATAAACAGTATGCCAATGGCCATAAAGGTAAAGGTGGGTATAGTGTGAGTTTCGCCTCCGGCCAGTCTACCTCGCAAGAAAGACAACACAAAAATGAATACAACTGGATTCACCACCGCCCAACTCAAACCAAACTTATCATTAAACCCCGTGCGAATTTCGCGGGCAAATAGGGCGAATATGACGTCTCGCCATATTTCCCATTTGTTGCGTTTAATAACTGTTGTCATGAATTAGTGCTTTGCTTGCAGTTTAGCTTGCAGCATTGGCAGCTACAGCAATTTGATAGATGATTTGGGTAACATCTTTGATAGATTGCATAATCTTTGCGTCAACCTTAGGCAGCACCAGAATTTGGTCTCCAGCTTGTAAAGTGGCATTTTGCTCATCAGAATACCAATGTTGCCCAGCATCAGATGAAACAAAGCTGGTGATACCGTTAGCGTGAACTATGGCAATACGATCATCGTCAGCTCGTTCGCTAAATCCACCTGCCCATGCGATGTAATCGGATACTGTCGCCTCAGGATTATAAACCACGGCTTGAGGCATAAGCACTTCGCCAGCAATCTGAATCAAGTCAGTTTGGGCTGGAATAACAATTTCATCCCCTTGCTCTAGGCGAATATTGGCGACTTTGCCATTTTCAGACACTATCACTTTGCCTAGCGGCTCGATCCTTCTGGCGCGGGCAATAAATTGTGAGACTAACTGTGCTTCTTGAGCGCGGATCGACGCTTCACCGCTTGATGATGCAGGCGCTGTAAATAAGCTTCGCTCTAGGCGGTCTAAAGATTCGTTGATCAGCATTTTTTGCTGTTCCATGACACTTTCACGCTTGATGTAGATGGAACCATAGTTGGCTTGTTCTGGGTCAATCTCAATGTAGCTTAACAAGTCCAACAAACGTGTATCTTTTTCTACAGCATAATAAGAAGGTCCTTCGTAGCTGCCGGAGATTTGCACGCTGATCACTTGCGGTCTAATGTCATCATTAAATAACACGGTATCACCATCGGCCATGGTGAACTGGGCGAATTCATTAACTGGCAAGTAGACCGAAATAGGGCCTGATTCACGATTGCCGGTTATCGCCACATGACTGGTTTTCGACAATGGTCGAGCATAGTTCATTAATGCAGTGCCAGAGCGTTTTGATTTTTCTAACTCGAATCTAAATGGGTATCTAGCCGCGCCCTCTACGTTCACCATAGCGCCCTGTTCGCCTACAAAAATCACATCTTCATCTTTGAACGAGAATGCAGGTAATTTACCCATTTTTAGGAAGTCGTATAAATCGTAAGTTAGCACCGTTTCACCCTGACGCATTACCGTAATGTTTCGGTAACTGCCGCGATGGGGATCAATACCACCGGCTCGTTTTAGATAAAACAACACTGAATCTGAAGCCAAACCGGCGTACTGACCAGGTCTAAGCACCGGACCTGCCACAAACACACTCACTGGCGTTGCCGTAAGCAGATTGACATAAACACTCACGTTGTTGGTGTATATTGATTTTATACCTTGCGTCACTACGCTGTTGACGCGATTAGCGGGCACATCTTGCACTTTAATCGGACCGATATCTGGAATGAATATATTGCCTTGGTTATCCACGGTAACCACTTCTGAACTGTTCACCGTGCCCCACATTTGAATCGCAATTTTATCGCCGGGGGCAACTAAATAAGAAGAATTTAAACCATCACTACGTTCCGTTTCAAACCCACCTTTGAACAAGTTTGCGCCGTAAGGTGGTGGCAACCCTTCCTCACCCGCAGGCATAGGACCAGAATCCGAAGGTAAATTGATACTCCCTCCTCTACCGGTACTATTGCCACCTGATTGAATATATTGCGACAAGTCAACTCGTTGACTTTGGCTAGCCTGTTGAGCTTGTTGCAGTTGTTCTTGGGTTGGCGCTTGTTGCGCAAATAGGGAACCTACAAACATTGAGCTTGCGATGAAAAGTACTGTTCTAATTAGGAAAGCAGAAACGACACGATAATTTAATAACATTATTGGTTTCCTCCTGTTGTAGCTTCACTGTAGCTGGCTAAAACAGGGCTAACTGCGTACCAATCACCGTCACCGGTTTTACAATACACACGTTGACCATCAAGCATAAACTGCACTTTACGACAGGTTTTACCGCTGGCCGCGAAAAAAGGTTTGCCTAAAACCGCAGGTTTACCGTCGATTTGCACATTTGTAGACATAGAAGACTGCGACAAAATAGCTTGCTGCGTAGATGACACAGGCTTAGCGTCTGAAACAAATTCATGCTCAACAAGTGCTCGACTAGCAATGGGTTGGTCAATCGAAGTACAGCCTTGAAGAAGGATGCTTAGTAAAAAGAAACTACTCAGTTTTTTCATAAATTATTATTAGCTTTTGTCCACAACAGTTCATACTAACGCGTCACCTTGATTTTGCAAAGAATGCGTTTGCAAAGTAACACTAAAAGTAAGGGCAACCTGTTGGTTGCCCTTGATGCTATTCTAGCGAGCTATTTTTCGTTTACCACGAACAAAGCGTAAAATAGTCCAGATATTTTGAATTACGTAACTGTATATAAATAGCGACACTATGAAACCATAGAACATGATATATTCGGCAACTTCATACAGTTCACACAAAATTCCTACCGCGGCATAACAACATCCCATTAGCAAGATTGCGGCTAACGAGCGACGCGAAGAGAAGCCGGCTCGCATAAAGATATTATGTAGATGTTGGCGGTCAGGCTTCAATACTGACTGACCTTTTTTCGCCCGTCGGTACATAATTGCAGCCATGTCCATTAATGGTAACCCGATAATCCACACTGCTGTCATTGGACGCATAGCCGCCTCTGCACCTTGGGTAAAATCGACCATCAACCAAACAATGGTTAGTCCAACGAACATGCTGCCGCTGTCACCCATAAATATTTTATTACCTTTGAACCCTTTCCAGCTCAAGTTAAATGCCATGAAAGGTACGATGGCTGCAATAACCATCATAGGTGCCATAATGGCGTTGCCATTATTGGAAATTAATAACAAAAAGACCACGGCAAGCAGCACTATCAAGCTCATACCGCCGGCGAGCCCATCGATACCATCAATCATATTGAACGCATTGATAACACCAACCACACAAATTAATGTGAAGAAATAGCCAAATAAACCAAAAGAGGTGTCACCGAAGCCAAAAATATCGCCTAGCGAGGTGATATAATTCTGCGCAGCCCACGCCATTATTGCGGCCACACCGAACTGACACATAAGTCGCCCTTTAGCGCTTAAGTCGAACTTGTCGTCCAGCATACCTAGCAAAATAATGAAAAAAGATGCGGTAAAAAATAGAGAACCGTTTTTAAACCAGACATCGGTTAAGATACTAGTAATTAAAACTGCACCAAAAATGGCCACACCACCGGTGAGCGGAACCATACCATTGTGCTGTTTTCTTGCAGTAGGATGATCAACCAAACCAAGTTGATGAGCAAAGGGAGTCATTACAATCAACAATATTACCGCTACAAAAAACGCAGTAAAAAGTGGTACAAACTCCAAATAGGCAAACATATATTACACGATTCCTTGTTAATTCGTTAAAGCTGCAGAAGCAATAATCGAGCCTGTATGCAGCATAGCGTTCCAGCAGAACTTGTATTTTCAATGAGAATCAAGTTATACCCTCTTGATATTTATAAGAAAATCGTATTTTCCTTCGTATTCCTAATAAATAGGTAACGCCGCTACTTCGAAAATTCGCGGGGATGATACCAAATATCAGTTGCTGAAAACCAGTAAAATCGTGTTACTAAATGCAATCGACGTATTATCCGTTGGTATAATATACAGGAAAAACATTTACCCATCAAAAAACTGTATGTTTTTCGCAACACAGAATAAAAAACGCTTAGAATCGCTTGTTTTTTAAGCGCATTTTTATTCTCTAACTGTTGTTAAAAAAATCAGCTAATACCATTTTGGAATGCATGCACCAAATTTGATGCACCGAGTCTGTGCACGAATATATTAAATTTAGAGCATCCTCGTTATTAAAATGCACATTAATCGTACAGCATAGCTCGGTGGGAAATTAGATTTTTAATAACCTGCTTAGCCTGTAAATGAAAATCTCCTTTAAATTCGTTTAAATAAAGCACAATAAAAACCGACAATCTTGTTTTCAGACAAGAGCTCTAGTATAAACAATGGGTTTACAAGTTTTCATCTCGGTGATTTGATGCAAGCAATGGATCAATCTATGAGAAAAACAACAATAATTAAAATAAAGCAGTTCACATGCAAAGTTAGCGTTAACGCATCTGATGAACTCACCTAAAGGCAGCGACACAATGAATTCAAAAACACCCGATTTTTTCGGTCACCCAGGTGGCCTACAAACACTATTTTATACTGAAATGTGGGAACGAATGAGCTACTACGGCATGCGTGCTTTGTTAGTTTTGTTCATGACCGCCAGTATTCAAGAAGAAGGAATGGCAATTACGGTGGCATCCGCTACTGCAATATATGGATTGTACACAGGTGCAGTGTATTTCATGGGTTTACCCGGCGGTTGGATAGCCGACCGACTAATAGGCAGCCAAAAAGCAGTTTGGTACGGTGGTATCGTGATCATGTGTGGTCACATTGTGCTTGCCATTCCAGCCAGCTGGAGTTTCTTTATTGGTTTAATCCTAGTGGTGATAGGAACTGGACTGTTAAAACCCAATGTAGGTATTTTGGTTGGTCAGCTTTATGCCCCTGAAGATCAAAGACGTGATGCGGGATATACCATTTATTACATGGGCATCAATCTAGGTTCGTTAATTGGTTATTTTGTTTGTGGTTGGTTGCAGGTCAATGCAGGCTACCATTACGCTTTCGGTGCTGCTGCCGTAGGTATGGCAATTGGTCTACTGCAATATCGTGCCACCATAGGCCGATTAGGTGGCGTAGGCGCTGAACCTCTGCTTAAAATGACACCATCTGGGGAAAAGAAAAGCTGGACAGTAATCGCTGTGTTTTTAGTGGGTATTGCAGTGCTAACGTTTGCGATGATGACGGGAATGCTGAGTATTGACCCGGTCACCCTTGCTCAATATGTAGCAGTAGCCATTACGGTTGTCTTCTTAGCTTATTACGCTGGCATCTATGCGTTTGGTAACTTGTCATCAGACGAAAAACGAACCTTAGGTGCGCTCTTTGTGGTGTGTTTAGCCTCAATATTCTTCTGGTCCGGCTTTGAACAAGCAGGCTCTTCATTAAACTTATTCGGTCGTGACTACACAGAACGCATGATAGGTTCATTTGAGATCCCACCAGCTTGGTTCCAATCCGCTAATTCATTTTTCATCATTACTTTATCCCCGTTCTTTGCCGCCCTATGGGTAAATCTGGGTAAGCGCATGATAACGCCTTCATACGGAATCAAGTGCGCCATTGGTTTGGTGATAATGGCCACTGGCTTTATCGTAATGTTCTTTGCTGCACAAATTGCCGCAAGTGGCTTAAAAGCGGCGCCTTATTTCTTGGTTGCTACTTACTTTTTGCATACAGTGGGCGAGCTTTGTTTAAGCCCAGTCGCGCTGGCCGCTGTGAGTAAATTGTCGCCTAAACGTTTTGCCGGTCAGATGATGGGCGTGTTTGTACTTACTTACTCAATCGGTAATGTGACAGCGGGCTTATTAGCCGGTGGACTAGACCCAGATAATTTGAGTGATATGCCAAATCTGTTTTGGGGTATTGGACAAATTACCGTTGCCGCAGCGCTTGTTGTTGGGCTATTGACCCTGAAAACACGTAAGTGGGAAAAGTTAGCTGAAAAGAAAACCTTTAATCATGACGAAGAAAAGCCAACGATTTTGTAGTGTTAGAAACACCATAAATTTTTAGCTAAAACATTTATTTAAAAGACTGAATCACGCCCCGAAACAAAAAACATTATTTCGGGGCGTTTTTGATCCAAATAGTTTGTATAATGTCGCCATTATAATTCGAAGATCTCAAGGTAGTGCTTTTGAAATTCTATTTTTCGACACGTCAAATTCCTCAACTACAAAACTTAAGCCTTAAAGAGCGCTTTGTAGAAATTCGTGCAGCTGAAAGCAAGCTGACTGCGCCTGAGAAGTTATTTCTTAACGTTATAAAACTGCTTATTATGGTGCCTTTTTTTGTTTTTGTACTGCGCACTTTTCAAGATTGGTCTTCGTTACTTTGGGCCGCACTGATAATCATCGCTTACCCTCTAATTTTGAAGCCCTTTCAATACAGCTTATCGGCGAAATATTTGAAACAACCTGATGATTCACAAATAAAGGAATAACATGTCTACTATACTCGTTACTGGCGGTGCTGGTTATATCGGCAGCCACACAGTGTTGCAATTATTGGAAAATGGCGATCAAGTCGTAGTGCTAGATAACCTATGTAACTCTTCTCCAGAATCCTTAAAAAGAGTATCTGAATTAACCGGGAAAGAAATTGCGTTTGTAGAAGGTGATATTCAAGATTCAAACATTCTTGATAAGGTATTCACTGAAAATAAGATTGACTCTGTTATCCATTTCGCAGGTTTAAAAGCTGTTGGCGAGTCGGTTGAAAAACCATTACTTTATTATCGAAATAATGTGTTTGGCACACTGAATTTGTGTGAAGCCATGGCCAAACATAATGTCAAAAATATTGTGTTTAGTTCATCTGCCACCGTATACGGCGACCCAACTACCCTGCCGCTGCATGAAAACTTGCCAACCGGTCAACCGACAAATCCTTATGGCCAATCTAAACTGATGGTTGAATTAGTATTGCAAGATTTGTTTAAGTCAGACAACAGTTGGAATATTGCAATCTTGCGCTACTTCAACCCAGCAGGCGCTCATCCATCAGGCCGAATAGGCGAAGATCCTAATGGTATTCCGAATAACTTAATGCCGTTCATCACACAAGTTGCCACTAAAAAACGCGAAGCATTATCGGTTTTTGGTGACGATTATGACACCCCAGATGGCACAGGTGTGCGCGATTATATTCACGTTGAAGATTTGGCCAATGGCCATTTGAAGGCGCTGGATAAACTCACTCAAAACGCAGGATTAGTGACCTATAATTTGGGAACTGGCCAAGGTTATAGCGTGTTGGATATGGTTAAAGAATTCGAGAAACAAAGCGGACAGTCCATTCCGTACAATATTGTGCCCAGACGCAGTGGCGATGTAGCAGCTTGTTATGCCGATCCAAAGCTGGCCAAAGAAGAACTAAACTGGACCGCAAAAAAAGGCCTTGCGGAAATGTGTCGCGACTCATGGAATTGGCAATCCAATAATCCCAACGGATTTAAATAAGAATACCAACAATCCATGTAGCATGGCCTTCAGGCCATGGAACCTTCCACATTCCCGCGGGGCTAAAGCAACCACCTACAAAAAAATCCGTAGCATGGCCTTTAGGCCATGGGGCCCATCAAACCAATATTCTCGAGGCTGAATAACCCCCTGTAGGACGGGATTCATCCCGTGGGAATGTTCGTATTGCGTTTCGGGGCTAAAGCCACCGACTACAGGTGATACCCCTGTAGGACGGGATTTATCCCGTGGGAATGTTCGTATTGCGTTTCGGGGCTGAAGCCACCGACTACAGGTTCACCCTGTAGCATGGCCGTTAGGCCATGGGGTTAAAATGCTATCTCGGGGCTGAAAACGCCCCTGTAGGACGGGATTTATCCCGTGAAAATGTTCGTAATGCGTTTCGGGGCTAAAGCCACCGACTACAAATTCGCATGTAGCATGGCCTTTAGGCCATGGGATTAAAATGCTATCTCGGGGCTGAAAACGCCCCTGTAGGACGGGATTTATCCCGTGGGAATGTTCGTATTGCGTTTCGGGGCTAAAGCCGCCGACTACAAATTCACCTGTGGCATGGCCTTTAGGCCATGGGATTAAAATGCTATCTCGGGGCCGAAAACGCCCCTGTAGGACGGGATTCACCCCGTGGGAATGTTCGTAATCCGTTTCGGGGCTAAAGCCACCGACTACAGATTCGCCTGTGGCATGGCCTTTAGACCGTGGGATTAATACGCTATCTCGAGGCTGAAAACGCCCCTGTAGGACGGGATTTATCCCGTGGGAATGTTCGTATGCCGTTTCGGGGCTAAAGCCTCCGACTACAGATTCGCATGTAGCATGGCCTTTAGGCCATGGGATTAAAATGCTATCTCGGGGCCGAAAACGCCCCTGTAGGGCGGGATTCATCCCGTGGGAATGTTCGTATTGCGTTTCGGGGCTAAAGCCACCGACTACAGGTGATACCCCTGTAGGACGGGATTTATCCCGTGGAAATATTCGTATTGCGTTTCGGGGCTGAAGCCACCGACTACAGGTTCACCTTTAGGCCATGGGGTTCACCATAACAACATTTCCTGCCCCTAAAACCAAAAACGTCAGCTTAAGCTGACGTTTTTCATATGGACTCGCAGTGATGTTTTAAACAGTCACGTTTGCCGCTTGAGGACCTTTTTGGCCTTGCTCAATATCGAACGTCACTTGCTGACCTTCGTCTAGCGTTTTGTAGCCATCGCTAGCGATAGCACGGAAATGTACAAACACATCAGCTCCGCCATTATCGGGAGTAATAAAGCCGAAGCCTTTCTCTGCGTTGAACCACTTAACAATTCCAGTTGATTTAGACATAGTCTTTTCCTAATTTTTGTCAATAAATAGCGCATGCACGCCGGTTTAGCTGTGTAGAACGATGGAAATAATGCATGTTACTAACAGAAATTATTCAATAACTAACTGGTAAAACAGATGTAAAGATATTCTTAAGTAAAATGTAATTCACGTTTATGTTACACGCTGATTATTAGGTTAACAGATAATAATTAGGTGTATATAAAATTCATGTTTTTTACGACTAAAAGCTTATAAAATCAGCTCGTTAACCTAATCGTTTTGCACAGCTTAATGGGCGATGCTACTCAGTATTTATGACCCTAAAATGACAGATAAACTAAATATTTTGCCTAATCTTATAAGTTTGCTCTTACCCATAAAGGCGAGTAAAACGAGCTCTAAACCTACCAATTCATTTATTTACAAACAACATACGTATGTAATTCGCGCCTAAGCAAATGAACTTATAGACTAGGTGCTTGACCAAATAGACATTGGCAAATCGAATCAATTATTTAAAAAACCAACGCCCGTTTATAACGCCCATAGAAGCGTTGAGAGTGAGACAGGATTTAACATGAAACCTACTATTTATACTTGTACTATTAGTTTTGTCATGCTGCTCATATTGACAGCCTGCGGCTCGACAAAAACTAACCGTAGTGTTGGCGAACCAATAGCACTTAATTATGACACCAGCACAACCCAGGTCGATTTTTCCGCCCACTGGATTCGCGCCGATTTAATTTTATTAGCGAATAAAAAATCCCACCCAGCTTTGGTCTTTTCGAAAAATGGCAGTATAGATGACAAAAAACAAGCAGACAGACTGTTCAATTTAGTAGCGGTGGAAACACCTCAGTGGGTGTCGCAATCCTACCCACATTTAAGTCACTTTTATGCCTACAAAATGGACATTCCCCGTTCTGAATTAAAATCGCTACTGAAACAGCAAGCCGCTGTAGTCGAGGTTAATCACCACACAAAAAAACCAAACTTGGCAGATATCGAAAGTCTATCTTATCTACAAAATGCAAAACTACTCGACGCGTTATATACCTCAAAACAAGACGATGCAGATGAAATTGATAATTTTGGCGCGCAACTATTAGGAAGCTCTACGCGTTTCACGATTTGGGCTCCCACCGCACTGAACGTCAAAGTTCGCCTGTTCGATGAACATAAAAACCCGTTGGAAAGTGGCATATTAGAGCTCACTGAAGATCCCCAAACTGGCGCTTGGAGTGGCATTACTAGTCATGCTCCGCAAGGAACCTTCTATCGCTATCAAGTTCAGGTTTATCACCCTGAATCGAAACAGATTGAAGTATTACAGGTGACAGATCCCTACTCCTTAAGCTTATCCACCAATAGTGTCTATTCCCAAGTGGTGGATTTAAGCTCACCGCAAACTCAACCAGAAAATTGGCAACAACAAAATATCCCTGTGGTCGATTCACCGGAAAGTTTAATTTTATATGAAACAAGCATTAAAGATTTTAGCGCGTCAGACCAAAACCTCTCTAACCCAAATCTAGCTGGAAAATACGCGGCATTCAGTCAATCCAACAGTGACTCCATCAATCACTTGAAAGCGCTTAGAAAGGCGGGACTAAATACGATCCACTTGCTCCCCACCTATGATTTAAGCACCATAGATGAAATCCCTAACAACGTCATTTCCATGCACGACAGCTTAGAAAAAGTGTGCGTTTTAGCCTCTGAATTGGAAATTTGTCATACCGACTATAACCCTGAATTGTCCTTGCAAAGTCTTTTACTTAGCTATACGCCCTCATCCTCCAAGGCTCAAAAAGTAATTGGGCTAATCCGCAGTAAAGATGATTACAACTGGGGCTATGATCCTTATCATTACACTGTGCCAGAGGGCAGTTATGCGTTAAACCCGGAAGGCATACCTCGATTGGTTGAATTTCGGCAAATGGTCATGAGCCTGCACCTGTTAGGGTTTCGCGTCATAATGGATGTTGTTTATAACCATACTTTCGCAGCCGGGCTAGCAGAAAAATCGGTAGTCGACAAAATCGTTCCCAATTACTATCACCGCTTAGATCCTATTTCTGGAGCGATTGAACAATCTACCTGTTGTGAAAATTCCGCCACGGAAAACGCTATGATGGCCAAGTTGATGACAGACTCTTTGGTCACGTGGGCGCAACATTATAAAATCGATGGTTTTCGCTTTGATCTCATGGGACACCAACCTAAACAAGCCATGTTGCAAGCCAGAGAAGCGGTTAAAGCCGTTGATGCCGATACCTATTTTTATGGTGAAGGCTGGAATTTTGGCGAGGTAGCCAACAATGCTCAGTTCACCCAAGCCAGTCAAATGGAAATGGCGGGCACTGAAATTGGCACCTTTACCGATAGGTTAAGAGATGCCGTTCGAGGTGGTTCGTCATTTTTGTCAGGAAATGATATTCGCAAAGGTCAAGGACTCGGCAATGGCCTAGTGGTGTTTCCCAACAAGCTGCAAAGCCAACTCGATGCAAAAGCATTGCATGAGGAGTACCTGCTGTCCATGGATCAAGCCCGCATAGGGTTAGCGGCAAATTTAGCTAAATTCCCTCTACAAAATGCCAAAGGAGAAGATGTACTTGGTGCCCATGTAGATTATGGCGGCGCGCCTAGCGGTTATGCTTTAGATCCAGCAGATACGATTAATTATGTGTCGAAACACGATAACCAAACCTTATGGGACAATAATCAATATCGCATCAATCACCAAGCGACCACCCATCAACGGGTGCGGATGCAGTTAATCTCCCTGGCCTATCCATTGATGGCGCAAGGCATACCATTTATTCATATGGGCAGTGAATTATTACGCTCTAAATCATTTTTGCGGGACAGTTATGACTTTGGTGATTGGTTTAATAAAGTCGATTTTGGGAAAAACGCCAATAATTACAACGTTGGTTTACCCCCTGCTGAAAAAGACCAAAGTAATTGGCAGTTAATTACCCAAACCATTAGACAAAACCAAGGCAGAGATCTCGTCTCGCCAGATGACATTGAATTTTCGTCTCAAGTCTTTATGGACTTTCTTAAAATACGTACCTCAACCAAGCTATTCAGTCTGCAAACGGCTGATGAAGTGATTCAACAAGTTAAGTTTCTGAACACAGGTGCAAACCAGCAAAAAGGTGTCATAGCGATGTCAATTAGCTCGGCTCACTCAGAAACTATTGACTCTAATTTCAAACAGGTCATAGTTATTTTCAATCACAATCCCCATACCATAGGTTATAGCATGGCGCAGGCGCAGCAATTCAGTTTGCATCCTGCACAACAAACAGGAAGCGACCCATTAGTTAAGACCGCAACAACAGATGAATATGGTTTTAATTTGCCTGAATTAACAGTTGCAGTATTCGTTCGATAAAAAAGAACAAGAAATAGAAGGAAATAAAATGTTAGTGCAATTAACCCCTCTTCAGTGCCGTGTTATTGGAGTACTCCTTGAAAAAGAAGTCACCACACCGGATCAGTACCCACTATCAATTAATGGACTAACCTTAGGTTGTAACCAAAAAAGTAATCGTGATCCAGTAATGAACTTAACTGAAAGTGATGTTCAGCGCACGGTTGACGAACTCAGAGAACTAAAACAAATCAACGAGCACAGCGGTTTTGGTAGTCGAGTGGTAAAGTATCAACATCGTTTCTGCAATACTGAATTTGGCGATTTAAAACTGAGTCGACAACAATTCGCCATTGTTTGTGTTCTGCTTTTGCGCGGCCCTCAAACCCCAGGAGAATTACGAAGCCGCACCAATCGCCTTGCCGAATTTAAAAATGTAGACGAAGTAGAAGAAAACCTCGAATACATGAAAACCCTCAATGGAGAATGTTTAGTCACTAAGCTGCCAAGAGAGCCCGGCAAACGAGAATCAAGGTACATGCATATGTTTTCCGGGGAACCAGACATCAGTGAATTTGAATCTGCGCAAGAAAGCATCCCATCATCTTCTGTCCCGCAAACCTCGTTGTCACAGAAAGTGGATATACTAGAAAAAGAACTGGCCGAATTAAAAGAGCAATTCAATCAATTCAAACAAGAACTAGGCATGTAGTCGGTGGCTTTAGCCCCGAGAGATTAATTTGGGTGATTCCATGGCCTGAAGACCATGCTACAAAGGTTCGATGGAAAATATCCATTGTAGTCGGCGGCTTTAGCCCCGAGAAAGAAAGGTAAAAATCACCTGTAGTCGGCGGCTTTAGCCCCGAAAAAAGAAAGGTAAAAATCACCTGTAGTCGGCGGCTTTAGCCCCGAAAAATTGATTTGGATGATTCCATGGCCTAAAGACCATGCTACAGCCCCGAGAAATTGGTTTGGGTGAATCCATGGCTTGAAGGCCATGCTACAGCCCCGAGAGATTGATTTAGGTGATTCCATGGCCTAAAGACCATGCTACAAATATTGGGATCTCCCCCTGTAGTCGGTGGCTTCAGCCCCGAGAGCATTCAGCCCCGAGAGATTGATTGGGGTGAATCCATGGCCTGAAGGCCATGCTACAGGGGCTTTTTATGCAACCACCAATTTATTGTTTATTCGCTGTAACCGTTTAGGCATGTGTAAAGATCCCACTTGCAGGGCAAAGGATGTTTGCAAAAATGTATCAACCTTAGCCTTTTCATCGGCATCAAAGCCATCGTACAAATCAATCACTCTTTGCAACTTCCATTGGTGGAACGGCATAATCGCCCGCTTATCGGTAATTCCGCCAATGCTAAAATCATGGAAACCGATACTCCGTGGAATTTTGTCAACTGTGGGGTTATCCACGATCCACTCTTGTACTTTCTCAACACTTTGCATTAATACCGGCCAAAATTCCTTAAAAATTCTAGTTAACAACGGCATCAATGTCTCTGGAATTTTGTCATTTTCCACCCAATTTCCAACATTTTTAGGAGCATTTCGTAACCGTTCAATCCATTTGACCACATAAGGTGCTTTTTCACGAATAATAGCACCAGGGGCAGGATCGCGATAAAGGTGAGCGTAAAGGGGGCCGAACAGCCCAAAATCACCTGCACAAGGTCGTCCACCTAATAAATAATTGTGGGTAGAGAAGTGCTTATTTAGCTCGGATAGAACATGATTTTCAAACCAATCTTCAATAGCTGGAATGGTCTTTTCGGTAATGCCGAGAATAGGAACAAACCCATTAAATCTACTGGCTAACTTTTTACCTAAAAAACCTCGCACAAACGCCGGCATATTAGGCGCAGCCACTTTGCCAAACTCTTCGTAAATAAAGGGAAAGTTATCTTTGTTCCAACGATAGTGCATTGCTGGAATGACTAACCATTCATCTCCCCACAGTTGAAATATTTCCGACACCAACTGCTGTTTAGGTAATGCGGGATAGATACTCGATTTAACAAAGCGTTTTTCTAAATCGTCGATGATCTGCACGGTATCTTGAATAAATTCACCCTCAGGCGTTTCAACAACGGGGATGAATCGAACCCCAGTTTTCGGTTCAATTATGGTTTTATAAACCTTCACCGACGAAAACACTTCTCGAAACGGGATATTTTTATAGGTTAAATAAGCACGAGCTTTGCCAGTGTAAAGTGACACTGGCGCACCATACAAAGTAAACATATCAGACATAAATGTGCTACTTATTGTTATTGAAAAAACCAACCAGTGCCGCGATCATTTCAGCATGTTGCGGATTTGCTTTGGGTACTTTGCAAGCTTCAGACGCATCCACTTCAGACGCATCGTATTGCATATCAATTAATTGCGAGTCACTTACCACTAGATCTGCATGACAAACCTCAAAAGCGCTATCAATAAAGAAGGTTTCACTGGGACCGGCGTTCTGCTTTACAAAACTTTTCACGCCTCGAATGGGGGTGGTGGAATCAGCTTCCGAATGAACCGAAAAAATAGGTAGGTTCAGTTCACTCCCTTCTGCTAATCTATCTCTAACGTCAAAAATGATGTCAGCTAACATAAACGCAGAATGCCGAGACACTTCTGGATATTTATACGGATTGGGCCCCTGGGTTTCATAGCTCCAATCGAGAAGCTTTGCCAAAGTCTTAATTCCCCAGATCCCTGCCATACTCTCAACGGACTCATCTAGAGCAAGAGCACCGGAAAATAAAAGTAGTCCTTTTTGCTGATTCGGATGAGTTAATACATGTTGCGCTGAAAGCGCTCCACCAGTAGAGAACCCACCAATATATACATTAGGGCTCAAGCTGTGAGCGAAAGTCATAACTTCGTTCACATGGGCAGTCCAACGTTTGGCTAAATCTCCATCCTCCATATCATCATCGGCATCTAATTTACCGTGTCCGGGCAACAAGGGCACAATGACGGTATATCCAAGTTGATGCAGGACAGGAGCAATGGATTGGAAAAAGAAAGGAGAATCGCTTAGGCCATGGAATAACACCACAGTGGTTTCTGTAGGTTGCTGATGATGATACACATAGGCAGCATTACCCTCATTTTTAAGCGCTGGGGAACAGACGGTGTAAACGGATGGTTTGCTACTTTGGCAGTCTGACGTCTCGCCCAGTTCAGTGGCATAAAAAGTTTGAAAAGGCACTAGCCAATCAGGTGTTTGTGCATGGACTATTTGAATGAAACTCAGGGATAGTCCAAAGACAAATAAGGATAATTTTGACATATCAAAGGGCCATAAAAACGGTAATTAAAATACTATAAACAGGCCTGACCAGCATTGCTACGTTTTTTTAACATTATCCCCATGGCCTAACAAAACCTGTAGTCGGCGGCTTTAGCCCCGAGGGTTAGGTTTCGGTGAATCCATGGCCTAAAGGCCATGCTACAGGTGAATCTGTAGTCGGCGGCTTTAGCCCCGAGAGATTGATTTGGGTGATTCCATGGCCTAAAGGCCATGCTACAAGCGAATCTGTTGTCGGCGGCTTCAGCCCCGAGGGTTAGGTTTCGGTGAACCCATGGCCTAAAGGCCATGCTACAGGCGAATCTGTAGTCGGCGGCTTTAGCCCCGAGAGATTGATTTGGGTGATTCCATGGCCTAAAGGCCATGCTACAGGCGAACCTGTAGTCGGCGGCTTTAGCCCCGATATAGGTGAATCCATGGCCTAAAGGCCATGCTACAGGCGAACCTGTAGTCGGCGGCTTTAGCCCCGAGATAGGTGAACCCATGGCCTAAAGGCCATGCTACAGGCGAACCTGTAGTCGGCGGCTTTAGCCCCGATATTGGTGAATCCATGGCCTAAAGGCCATGCTACAGGCGAACCTGTAGTCGGCGGCTTTAGCCCCGATATAGGTGAATCCATGGCCTGAAGGCCATGCTACAGGCGAATCTGTAGTCGGCGGCTTTAGCCCCGAGAGCGTTCGGCCCCGAGGTAGGTGAACCCATGGCCTGAAGGCCATGCTACATCCCTGAGAATTAGGTTTGCACAGGCCATAGATATAAATTCTAGGCATAAAAAAACGGGCCGAGGCCCGTTTCTCAAAATATTAAGTTAATCTTTAATGATTATGCTTTGAAATACGCTTCTAAATCGTCGCTGCCGCCGATTAGTTTTCCACCAATAAAGACTTGTGGCACTGTATCGTTACCAGTGATAGCTTTTAGTGATGTTAAGCTAGCACCTGCTCCCATAACAATCTCTTCATAAGAATAACCTTTGTCATTCAACAATGCTTTTGCTTTCACACAGAAAGGACAACCTGGTTTTGTGAAGATACTTACGGCTTCTGGTTTAGCTGCTTCTGGTGCAACATAATCAAGCATAGTGTCAGCATCTGATACCTCAAACGGGTCGCCTGGTAGATCTGGTTCGATAAACATTTTGTCAACCACGCCGTCTTTTACCAGCATGGAATAACGCCAGCTACGCTTACCGAATCCAAGGTCATTTTTATCCACTAACAACCCCATACCATCAGTGAATTCACCGTTTCCGTCTGGGATTAGCGTCACGTTATCGCTTTCTTGATCTGCTGCCCATGCGTTCATTACAAAGGTATCGTTCACCGACATACAAATAATATCGTCTACGCCGTTTTCTTTAAATGTTTTCGCCAACTCGTTATAACGTGGCAAGTGGGTTGATGAACAGGTTGGTGTAAATGCACCTGGTAAGGAGAAAACTACAACGGTTTTTCCAGAAAATAGTTCATCACTAGTTACATTAACCCACTCATCATTTTGGCGAGTGCGGAAAGTGACTGAAGGCACTTTTTGGCCTGATTTGTCTTCGAAGTTAGGATTTGCTTGTGTCATGTAAATCTCCAATTAAGTATATTTAGTTTTGGCTAGTTGAAATAATAGTACATGGCATTTATGTTTATGAATAATGATTATAATCAATCACACTAATCTAAAAAATAGATTAAAAGAATTTAACAACGCTGTTCGCTGTAAAAGATACGCAATTTGTTAGTTTGCGATACCAGTAGATAATTCAGTAGTTTTGTTACGCTCAAGTTACATGTGGGTGTTATTTCCATCGAATTTAATGAATTTATTGTAAATTAACGGCTTAATTAAGATAATTGAAAATAAATTACATATTATCCTTGCAATTTTTGCTCATACTGGCAAATTCACCCGTTGGAAAAGGATATACGTCATAAAAATCTGAGCTGTTCGAAAAAGTTATTTCCTTTATCAGGCTCATTCTTGCGATACTTTTCCCTTACCTTAAACTTGGATATAAGAGAGATAAACCTTTATGTGTGGAATATTCGGCATTCTGGACATCAAAACTGATGTATCAGAACTTAGGACGCAAGCGTTAGAGCTTTCCAAATTGCTACGCCATCGTGGCCCTGACTGGTCAGGTATTTGGAATAATAATAGCGCAATCTTGAGTCACGAACGCTTAGCGATCGTAGACGTGGATACTGGAGCGCAACCTTTAATTAGCCGCAATAATAATCACGTTCTGGCTGTCAATGGTGAAATCTATAACCACAAAGCGTTAGAAAAAGATCTTGCGCAACCTTATGACTTTAAAACGAAGTCTGACTGTGAAGTGATTCTTCCTTTGTATCAACAAAAAGGCATCGAATTCATAGACGAGCTACAAGGCATGTTCGCTTTCATTTTATACGATGAAGAGCAAGATGCTTATTTAATCGCCCGTGACCATATTGGCATCATCCCTCTATATACTGGCTTTGATGAACATGGAAACTTCTATGTTGCTTCAGAAATGAAAGCTTTGGTCCCAGTATGTAAAACAGTTTCAGAATTTCCTCCAGGGCATTATCTGTGGAGTAAAACTGGCGAGTTGAAAAAATACTATCAACGAGATTGGATGTCTTATGATGCAGTGAAAGACAACACTACTAACTTAGACGATTTAAAAACCGCCTTTGAAAAATCAGTGAAGTCTCACATGATGTCAGACGTACCTTACGCGGTATTATTATCAGGTGGTTTGGATTCTTCGTTGGTATCAGCAATTGCAGCTAAATACGTCGCCAAACGAATTGAAGACGAAGATAAGTCAGACGCATGGTGGCCTCGCCTACATTCATTTGCAGTAGGTCTTGAAGGCGCGCCAGATCTAGTGGCCGCTAAAAAAGTAGCAGACATGATTGGTACAGTGCATCACGAGATCCACTTCACTATTCAAGAAGGTATTGATGCCATACGTGATGTTATTTACTACCTAGAAACCTACGATACCACGACCATTCGTGCTGCAACGCCAATGTACCTTATGAGTCGTAAAATCAAAGCAATGGGTATTAAAATGGTACTCTCTGGTGAAGGTGCAGATGAAATATTTGGTGGATACTTATATTTCCACAAAGCACCGAATGCACAAGAGTTCCACGAAGAGACAGTACGTAAGTTAGACCGTTTGCATATGTTTGATTGTGCTAGAGCAAACAAAGCAACGGCAGCTTGGGGTGTTGAAGCTCGTGTTCCGTTCTTAGACAAAGAGTTCCTAGATGTGGCTATGCGTCTTAACCCGCAAGATAAAATGTGTCTTGATGGCAAAATGGAAAAATGGATCCTTCGTAAAGCTTTTGATAACAATGAGTACTTACCTGCTGAAGTATTGTGGCGTCAAAAAGAACAGTTCGGTGACGGTGTTGGTTATTCTTGGATTGACTCAATTAAAGATTATGTTGATAACGAAGTAACAGATCAACAACTTGCTACCGCTGAGTTCCGTTTTCCTCACAATACACCTGATACCAAAGAAGGTTATTTCTACCGTACGATTTTTGAAGGTTATTTCCCTCAAGAAAGTGCTGCGAATTGTGTACCAGGCGGTAAGTCCATCGCTTGTAGTACAGTAGAAGCCTTAGAGTGGGATGAAAGCTTTAAAAATATGGCCGATCCCTCAGGACGTTCAGTGATTAGTGTTCACGGTAAATCCTAAGCATAGATCACACATCAAAATGAAAATGGGGCTTTTATAGCCCCATTTTTTTGCCCAAAATCCCCCTGTAGTCGGGTGCTTTAGCCCCGAGAAAACATGGGTTTCGCCATGGCCTAAAGGCCAAGCTACAAAGGTTGGATTTGCCACCTGTAGTCGGTGGCTTTAGCCCCGAGAAAACGTAGGTTCCCCCATGGCCTAAAGGCCATGCTACAGGCCCCGAGATAGGTGAATCCATGGCCTAAAGACCATGCTACAAAGGTTGGTTTTGCCACCTGTAGTCGGTGGCTTTAGCCCCGAGAGTTTAGATTAGACAACCCATGGCCTGAAGACCATGCTACAGAGGTTAATTTTGCCTCCTGTAGTCGGTGGCTTTAGCCCCGAGAAAACGTGGGTTCCCCCATGGCCTGAAGACCATGCTACAAGCCCCGAGATAGGTGAATCCATGGCCTTAAGACCATGCTACGGGACACTGAGGTATTTGTTGGTTAATACCATAACTCTTTGCGGTCGATGGGCATTTCGGGGGCGATTAATGGATTGTCGATTTGAAAAAAGAATCGTTTATCCATATTAGAACGTTCAAAAATATCCTTAAACTCTTCCTCGAACAATTTATCAAACGCTCCACTTGCTATGGCTTTTTCTAACCCATTTTCCAATAACTTTGCTAAAGTACGGTTACTTTTATTAACGAAAAAATACATTGCGGCTGGATATTTAACACCTAAAGTCGGTTCAACCGCAATGGACTCATCTATAAAACCGGCATCGTACTCTTTCCATACCTCAATAATTGAACGTGGTACAAAGTCACCTTGATTATTTGCTAACATCGTAAATATATTTGAATAATTTTTGGATGTAACCACATCGAAGCCATTGGATTGCAATATTTTAGTGTCTGGCCAATCAAAACTTTGAATCGGTTTAAAGTTAAGCAAGTTCTCCATGGTATCGATGTTCTTAAACTTAACGAGTTGGTTTTGTTTCACTAAAAATACTCGCCAACCAATTAGACCTTTATAAATAGGGATTCGAATAGGCAATAAACGGTTCTCTCTGTCTGTATCTGTCATACTCCAAACCACATTTACAGATCTATTCTCAGCTAATTGTTTCAACGACTTTTCTTGCAACATAACCACGCTAGCAGGCTTTAACTCATAGTTAACCCCTGTTTGTTCTAAAGCTAATGCTAAAAGTTTAACCGGATACTCTTGTCGACGATCATCATCGGACAAGGGGCGAGGATAGGTAATCTCCCATGTTGCCCCTGTGGCAAAATGGCAAAAGAATGACAAGATTATTAATCCAAGTATCTGTTTCATTACTTAATTCCAGTGTCGTTTCATCATCTGATTGAACTGTTTATCTTCATCACCTACTACGATGATGATTATCTTAAACGAGTTCAGGTCATCTATTTGTAAGGTATATGAACAATAGCAACTAAATACGTCTTTTCCATTTTGATCGCACAAAGTCCAACGGACTTTCACGAAAATAACACTTTCAGATAGCCGCATTGACTGCACAACGTTAGGAATGTACTTAACTACCCCCCTAGCTTTAAGGCTATTGATCATGTCGCTATTAATTTCATTGATATCTTTTTGTGAATGACAAATTATTTTGTTTTCATCGGTCACTACGACCAATGTTTTTCCAGAAAACTTAGCCATTTCGTCAATTAAACCTTGGTTTAAAGATTCAGAATAATCATCAAAAAACTTCTCTATTTTTTCCAAGTGCAAATACTCCGTTACTCAATGCCAATAAATTTGTGGGTTTGCAGAGATAGTCGCCAATTTTTAGCAATACAGGTTTTTACCGCTAGTTCAGTGGCTCTTTTCTGCTGGCTTATTGGTTGTAAATAAACTAACGGCGCAGGTGTTTGCTTAGCCCAAACTAACAAGTCTTCCAATTCTTCAATATGTTTTTCCATAGCGATAGGATGCTTAATTTCATTCGCACGCAATATCGCATCTTCACGCACAGCAAATCCGCCTTTCATATCCACCTTAGGAGAAACGGTAACCCAAGTCTTTGGGCTAACTTTTATTTCAAAGGTTCCACTGGTTTCAACCGAAACAGAATAACCATGTTCAAATAGCGCCTCACATAATGGGCGCAAATCGTACATACAAGGCTCTCCGCCAGTTAATATGATATTTTTAGCCTGATAGTTTTGCTCTTCGAACAGTTTCAACAGCTGCTCAATTGAGGTGGAAAACCAGTTTTCCGACTCAGTTGATTCTGCCATAACCTGATCAGCATTGACTTGAAACTGCGGTTCCAATGTCCAAGTGTGTTTGGTATCGCACCAAGCACAACCAACCGGACATCCTTGCAATCGAACAAATATGGAGGGTACACCTGTTAATGCCCCTTCACCTTGAATCGACTCAAACACTTCGTTAATTTTATATTCTATGGGGGTTTGCAAATAGACTTCCTCTAGCACTTTGACTCGCTTAACGGCATAATTCGCCTTTTTCGGGTTGCAGTCAAAGATTTGTTACTGCATTAAAACAACAGATTATAGAGAAGCACGGCAAATGTCACAAAAGGTAGTGGTAATTTTTTCAGGTGGGATGGATTCTTTCACTGTACTTAACAAAGTATTGCGCGAAGGATATGAAGTCTATGCGTTGTCTTTCGACTACGGCCAACGCCATAATAAAGAGCTGACGTATGCCGCAAATGTTTGTAATGAGCTAAATGTAGCGCATAAAATCGTCGATATATCGGCAATTAACCAATTAATTGGTGGTTCTTCATTAACCTCTGACATTGATGTGCCCGAAGGCCATTACGAACAAGAAAGCATGAAGACCACAGTTGTGCCCAACCGCAACATGATTTTATTGTCCATGGCCGTGGGATATGCGGTTTCACTAGAAGCGAATAAAGTATTTTATGGGGCTCATTCAGGTGACCACGCCATCTACCCGGATTGTCGGCCTGAATTTGTTCACAGAATGAATGACGTTTGTGCCATAGCCAATTACGAAGCGGTTGAAATAGCCTGTCCTTACTTAGATGTAAGCAAAACGGATATTCTGACGGATGGTTTGAAAATGGGCTTGGATTACAACAAAACCTGGACCTGTTATAACGGTCGTGAAAAAGCCTGTGGAAAATGTGGTGCCTGTCAGGAACGCCTTGAAGCTTTTGCAGAAAACAATGCAACCGATCCCCTCGCCTACGAACAAAGTGAGTAATAAAGATGTCGACTGAAAAACAAAAAATTGTATTAGCAACAGGCAATAAAGGGAAAGTTAGGGAGTTCGAGAGGCTGCTAGAAAACTTTCCTTACGAAGTGGTGCCGCAAAGTGAATTTGACCTTCCTGAAGCAGAAGAAACCGGTACCACCTTTGTGGAAAACGCCATTATCAAAGCCCGTCATGCAGCCAAATTAACCGGACTGCCGGCCATCGCGGATGACTCCGGCTTAGCGGTAGAAGCCCTTGGTGGCGCACCAGGAGTGTATTCCTCTCGTTATGCTGGCGTGGATTCCAACGATCAACAAAACGTCGATAAGTTGCTAACAGTATTAGAAAACGTCGCAGACGAAAATCGCAGCGCCCGTTTTTTATGTGTCATTGTCTTTATGCAATCGGCTGAGGATCCTACGCCTATTATTTGCCAAGGCGAATGGCATGGGCATATCAGCGACGTCCGTCGAGGTGAAAAAGGGTTTGGTTATGATCCAGTATTTTGGGTGTCTTCACAAAATCAAACTGCCGCTCAATTACCTGCGGAAGTCAAGAATCGACTCAGTCATCGTGGTAAAGCAATGGCCAAACTATTGGCAAGCTTGTCAGACAAAATTGGACTAATGGATTGATCGCCCCACCGCTATCCCTTTACATTCACATCCCTTGGTGTGTTCAGAAATGTCCATACTGTGATTTTAATTCCCATGGCATGAAACAATCCATACCGGAAAAGGAATATGTTCAGCATCTGCTGGCAGATCTTGAAGTTGATGCACAACAAGTAAAAGGTCGGACTGTAAACACCATATTTATTGGTGGGGGAACCCCAAGTTTACTTAGCGCAGAAGCACTGAATACACTATTAGTGGGTGTCTCACAACGGGTTCATTTAGCGCCAGATGCCGAGATCACCTTAGAAGCTAATCCTGGAACCGTAGAGAGCCAAAAATTCAGAGACTTTAGCCAAGCAGGCGTCAATCGCATATCCATTGGCGTTCAAAGCTTTCAACCTGAAAAGCTCATTGCCTTAGGACGTATTCACGATGACTCTCAAGCCCTAAATGCGGCGCAGTTTGCCAGAAACGCTGGCTTAAATAGTTTTAACCTAGACTTAATGCACGGATTACCTAATCAATCCATTGAGGATGCCTTGAGTGACCTGCAAATTGCCATTGAACAGCGCCCACCGCACTTATCTTGGTATCAACTAACCATTGAACCTAACACTCAATTTCATTCCAAGCCGCCTACTCTGCCCAATGACGATATTCTGTGGGACATTCAAGAGCAAGGGCAAGTTTTACTTGATGCTGCTGGTTACAAACAATATGAAATCAGTGCTTACAGCTTGCCTGAGCAACAATGTCAGCACAATCTCAATTACTGGCGCTTTGGTGATTATTTAGGAATTGGTTGTGGGGCTCATAGTAAAGTTAGTAATCCTATTACTGGCAAGATTACTCGCACAGAGAAAGTCAAACATCCCCGCGGCTATATGGATTTAAGCAAAGATTATCGATTTAAAACTTGGCAAGTGCCCACTGAAGATTTGCCCTTCGAGTATTTTATGAATCGTTTACGCTTACTCGAGGCTTGCCCAAAACAGGAATATGACATGTTTACTGGACAGCCACTCAGTGCAGCTTTAAAACAAAACTTGCAGATTGCGGTACAAAAGGGATTAATCAGTGAGACACAAAACGAGTGGCAATTAACCCTTCTAGGAAAGCGTTACCTCAACACGTTATTAGAAACCTTAGTGTAAATCAGGGGCCGAGCTCAGTGGCTTTTAGTCTGACATTTTGGTTTTTGAGGTGATGATCACATTGATGTCTTGTAGCTCTTGTACATTTTTCCGTAAGCTTTCTTCTATTTGATCTAAGTGATTCATTTTTTTACAAAACCAATGGGCTTTTTTACGTAAATATTGCGCTTTTGAGCCCACTTGTCTTTCTAGTTCTTGGCCCATAGCTTCAATGCGTTGAGATAAGTCATCGACTTTTTGTTCGGTTTCTTCACCGCCGCCATCACTTAATCCACCGATTGCAGACAAAACGCCACCTAAGGAAGTATTAAACGCTTTTTCCAGTTGTTCTTCTATTTCCTGATCAACCAAATCATTTACATTTTCTAAGCGTCCGGGGCCGATGTAAAAGTTTTCATTGGCTTGAATAAACTTTTCTTTAATTCGATCTTGTACCCGTTGCAATGACGATTGGACTTTCTCGTAATTTGTATTATCCGCGCCAACAAGTCCTTGGTATACGTGCTCAACCGTTTCGACGGCAAGTTGAACCCCTTCAGTGGCCAAAATAATCATTTTTGGTACCACATAGTGAATACCTGTTGAGAAGTCTTCGAGTTCAGCTTGTTGTTTCGACGCCAAAGGCACTACTTCGCCCAACACAATGAGTTGATTGGTATCGTTGATTTGATAAATGGTGCGGCTGTGATCATCCACAACACGGATCTGGCGCTCATTCACAACCACTCCATATTTGAGATCAATGTCACATTTGAGATCCGCAAAACTCGTCAGCGGAAACATCAAACAAATTGTAAACAGCAAAGCTCGCATTCATACACACCTAAAATAACTTAAGGGTATTGTGTACCGAATCTTGCTGGAAAAAAAGTAGTGAATAGACAAGCCGGATAAAATATAAGTTAATCGGCAGTGCGCACCAATCTGACGAACACAAACAGGTCCTTTTGTTTAATCGAGTTACTACTATTAAAAAATGCCACAACCCAAGCCCTTTGCGGATCAGTTAGCGAAGGAGTCGAGCTCCAATAATCATCAGAAGGCGTATTCGGAAAGCGTGTTTCATTAATGGCCGGTCGCACACATTGCCTTTCAGTCAAGCTAGCGAGTTCTTTGATATTAGGCAGTCGCCATCCATCTAAGCTGGCAAATTCGTAACCGTGGGCTTGCTGTAAGGCCTGTTGCCAAGTCAACGCATCGGCATCACCTGTACAACGGCCATTTTCCCAAGTTTGTCCTAAACTGCACTGCATCCACATTAAATCGTGGTCTGTGTCGGTAACCGTTCCGTCACCATTGTCGACAAATTGAACTTCTGAAGCTGTAGTCGGTGCATCAGATAAACAGGTTTGTGCACTTGCAATACCCGTTAAGAGCGACATAGCACAAGCTAAAAGGGTGAATTTCATATTAACGTCCTCCGCGTACTAAGCGCACTTTACCTAAAGTAGATTTGTTTAAAAAGTTGTCGTTGCCAGTGGAAAAATCAATGGCCCAAGCGGTTTGCGATGCATCGTCTGAAACTCCGTCAGCACTGGGTTGACTTGTCCAATACCAGAGGGGAGAGGTAACAAAATCGTCGGTGTACGGAAAGTAATTCACATCAATTTTAGTGCCTGTGACATTGCCATAATGAACCAATGACAACAACTCGTTGTGGGTTGGTAAACGCCAGTCATAGAAGTTACACAAACCAGCTTGATTGACCGCAGCTACAAATGATTCAGTGTCGCATTGCTCGTTGTCACAGGTTAAACCTAGGCTACCTTCTGCCCCTTCGTAACCGCCATTTAGCTCTTCTTGATACCAGCTAAATACATGCCCAGCACCGTGTAATTCACTATCGTCGGTTTTGACTTCCCAAACCAACCCAGTTGTATTATCACGCACACAACTCCAATCTGGGCTGGTTTCGTCTTGTTCATCACCGATGGCATCTAACTTAGTAAAGTCGAACCCCTGCTCACCGCGCCCGGCTTTTTCTAACAACCCGTTTTCGCTAATGATATCTTGTCCGCGTTGACCATCTTGACCTGGATAATCAGGCTGATGCTGGGTACCATTTTGGGTCAACGAAGCTTGCAAAGTCACGCCCGTATCATTCAGGTTACTAATTGGCAGAGGTTTAATCCGCACGTTGATGCTGTCCTCTACTTCATTACCATAACTATCGGTCACCGTTAACGTAAAGGTGATCAGTTCAGTTTCCGTGACTAACGGAGCAATGGCATAGGTTTGTTCTGCACTACGATTATTAATATCAGGCAATAATTCTGAATCATTTAACCAGTCATACTCCAGCGGAAGCCCCGCAGGAATGCTAGTGCTAGCTTCGCCAGTGAGCAATATTATTTCACCGGAATAAACCTGATGATCAACCCCGGCATCCACTATCGGCTGAGTTTCACTAGCACTTAATACGTTGAGAGTAATTGTGGCCGTATCTTGGGCCCCTTCTTGATCTGTCACTGTCAGCTCAAAACTCAATGAACTGGCATCATCTAAAATTGGCGTAACAAAAGCGATGCTATCTCCATCCAAACTGACATTATCTAACACGTCGGTTCCGGCAGTTTGTTGCCATCGCCATGCCGCTATTGGGTCAAGGCTGTCCGCAGGATCAATATCACTGCTAGTACTGCCATCTAAGGCAACCTCAATACCAGCAGGATAACTGCCAGATATCACAGGGCTGGTCACTTCTATCAAAGCGCTAGGGGCTTCATTTACTGGGTTGATTTGATATTCAACCGTATCAGAACCTTGGTTTCCATTTTCATCTGTTACTACCAATGTCAGCACATACGTGAGGGGTTCAGTGGCACTGGGCGCAACGAATGTCGCTGCGGGAATGTTTACATCTTCTTGGGTAATGGTTAAGGCGGGTGAAGCGCTCCAACTATAGATTAAAGTGTCAGTCGTACCTTGTGCAGTAGCATTAAGTACCACGGTACTTTCTTCGTTGACACTTTTACTTGCGCCAGCATTGACTAATACATCTGGAGTGGGTTGATCAGTGTCACTATCTAAAGAGCTTCCCGAGCATCCCACCATCATCATAGTAAAAATGCTAATGGCTAGGACTTTGTAATATCTAAGAAATAAAGTGTAATTCAAGAAAAACCCCATAATTGATAGATCGCTGTTTGTGGAACGGCAAATAAATGTTTGCTTCATAACTAGAATTTAGCAATTACTATACCAAGGAAGTTTAAACGATTTTAAATCAGGACAGGTTCAGAAGTTAAGGTTTGAACCTTTCTTCCAACGCGTGGAGCTTCACTTGCAAGGTCTCAAAACTTTTTTTATTTTCCGCCACATCGGTGACATCGTAAATCATCATACATATAGTATTTATTTGGCCCGTAGCACTTGCTAGTGGTGATATGGTGATATTTTGGTACATAAAATCTTCACAGCCTGTGATAGGACGGTAGTTTGGAAATCGAAATAAAAAGGGACGTTGCTCCCATGTCATAAACGCTCGTGTACCTAATTCAAACACCGGTCGGGTTTTACGACGTAACCATTGGGAATTGATGTCGGGAAACAGCTCAAACAAGCTTTTATTCTGCACTTGAGTAGGTAACAAGCCACTGTGGCTTTCCATAAAACCATTCCACACTTTCACCACAAAATCTTTATCTAATACTACTATCCCGACGTCAACGGTTTGCACCATGTCCATCATCCAATGGAATTCAGCCATTTCGTGATTTTCCGACATGTTCAATCCTCCAATAAGTGTGAAAGTTTATAATTCATCACTTGCATAGATTCTTCGGTAAATAACAACACTAAATCACATTGCACATTGTAACCTTCTAATCCGTAGCTAAGTTCGATTGCCAAAGTTTTGCGCCATTTCGTCTTATTGTTTGAAATAAGTTCCGACACGCTTCGGTGTTGCCCTAAAACGATGGGGTGTCCTTGGCTGAAATTTAAATCGAGCTGATTGGCAAACCCTCGTAGACAGGTTCCAATTAAAATATTCGCTGCATCCATTAATAATTCAAGTTGTACCTGATCGTCGACTTCCTCAGTTATATCCATTATTTTAGCGACATCTCCAAAGCTAGAGTCACTTAATATGAACAAAGCTTCCCCGGATACACCAGCCCCTAAAAATCCTTGGCATATACCTGAAACAGTTTCTTTATCTTCAATATCTTGCAGCATCATGTGGAGTTCAGATACTTCGATAAGGTTGACGTTTGGTATTGGCAATTTGACAAATACGTTTAACATTCGCGCGAGGTGATCTCCCGCCTGCCCCATGGCGATGTTCGTTACCTCTTGATAACAATCTCGGATCTCAGCAGATAAATCAGAGTTGAGAATTTGCTTTTCAGAAACCTCTTTGCCTATAAACTGATGCTTAACTAACACACTATGGATAAAATCAGGAGTGACTGGCTTTTCGATAAAATCAATTGCGCCCAAAGCCTTTACTCTCTCGTGAGCGGTAGGCTGTACATCACCTGTAATCACTATAACTTTGGAGCAAAGTTGCTTTTTGTGGATCATTTTCAGCGTGTCGTAACCATCCATTACTGGCATGTTTAAATCCAGAAACATGAGCTGACCTTTTCCCTCCTCGATAGCAGCAATAGCTTCTTTACCATGTTTAGCAAAATGGACTGCGACCTGCCAGTTTTGAGGAAGGCACTTAGCAACTTGTTTACGTGCGACCATAGAGTCGTCACATATCAACACTGAAAACATATTGGTCAATATTCTCTATTTAACAATGAAAAGACTTTATGGAAGATTAAAGTAACACAACAAGGAAAAATTTTTTCAACAAAAAAGTAACGAATTCATTCATTTATCAGATAGCCAATGTTAATTAATAGCAGTGTTTGAAAATAACACCAATTATTAGTCGCCATTATTATCAATTTCGCCGTTAAGCAGAACAGAGAAATAAAAAGGAGAAGCTCAGACAAGAGTATATGTGGTAGGCATGCATAGATAAATGAATAGACAAAAAAAGAGGCTGCGTTTTGCAACGAACAGCCTCTATTTATCCAGGTATTAATACATGTTTAAGAAATGAGTTTCAAAAGCATATATTCATCGGTTCACTACGCCGATGTTTCAATCTATTCACACAATTTACTGATTAACAGGCAATTGTGACGAATTCACACTATTTTGGGTTAAACACCTCCTTTTTTAATTTGAATGTTCGAAAAATCCTTGGTGACAACGGCCCTGTTACATGGGCTTTCCCATGGTTTCTTGGCATATCATTTACCGCTAACTACCCACGGCATAAATACCGTGCTACATCCTTTGGGTGCTTGGCTTACTATTCACGGCATAAATACCGTGCTACATCCTTTGGGTGCTTGGCTTACTACCCACGGCATAAATACCGTGCTACATCCTTTGGGTGCTTGGCTTACCATTCACGGCATAAATACCGTGCTACATCCTTTGGGTGCTTGGCTTACCATTCACGGCATAAATACCGTACTACATCCTTTGGGTGCTTGGCTTACCATTCACGGCATAAATACCGTGCTACATCCTTTGGGTGCTTGGCTTACTATTCACGGCATAAATACCGTGCTACATCCTTTGGGTGCTTGGTTTACCATCCACGGCATAAATACCGTGCCACATCCTTTGGGTGCTTGGTTTACTATCTTTTGGCTAACATTTTGTCGTAATTAATATTCACTTTTCGGGCCAAAAACCCTGCAGTTTCATGGGCATCATGAATGGCGGCAAAATCTAGGGCTGATTGACCATTGCATACCAAACCTTTGGCCACTGCTTTATAATTTAAATTGCTAGCCTTTATGGCTCTTTGGAGTTTCATTCGATTATCACTTTTTAACGCTTTGCAGATCTTAACTAAGGAAGCTTCTTGATATGAGGTGAGCGATGAAGCAGCTAATGCACTATTGGTTGCAAATACACCTATCATAAGTGCCATTGCCAGCACGCTTTTATTGTTGACGCTTTTCAAAATTTTCATTTCAGTTCCACCATTGGTTAATTTTAATTTGTGCCTAAATAATTATTATTTGGGCCTAAATCCACCTTAATTCCCATTCCAATGGCTTTAGGAACAAAGCAGATTTGATATTAACCGTAAGCGTAAGATGCTGTCGCGCATAGTAAATATCGCTAAGTTACAGTTACATGAGACTAAGCGACAAGCCGCTAAAAAAGCGCGATGGATTGTCGCGCAAATCGGTTATTTAACCTAAAATGAACACGCTTTGTTACAAACACGCGAAATGAAATTTCAAATAATGAATGGAATAATGACTATTTAGGGGAAGTTAAATACGGTGTCATCATTCGGGAGCGAGCCCCTAGTTGTTGGAAGGCAAGTTACTAATTTGCAGCGTAATCCAAAAAAGCAAAGCGGCCGAAGATGGCCACTCAATTAAATAGGCTAAAACGCATTATCTTGATGAATTTTGATAAATAAAGGCGAGTCTACTTTACTGTAATCAATTTTGTACTCTTTGCCGTTTAGGGTTTGTACGAAAATCAATGTCTTTTCATCACCAAATACATCTGTAACGGTAACATCCACCAATTCAATATCCTGCAGTTTGGCTTCACGTTTATTGTCAGGCACTTTGCCTGTAAACTTTTTCAACGCTTTATGGGTCACTAGTACTGGTGGATTTTCTTCACCATTGAGAATTAGTAGATCCAGTTTTCTTATCTTATGAATGATGGTATTTCTACCACTGACTAAGAAAGGTTTTTCAGTCATAAATGTCTCCGCAATGACGAACCGCCACTTATAAAATTTTAAATCTGTAACTGTGATTCGAATGTAACAAAGTTCTTTCTTCCTTGCACCCCTATTTAATTGACTTTCAAGCAGATTTAGTCCAATTCACGATCAAAACAGGGTATCTAGCTCAGAGGTGTTTTAACAGAATATCAACATTTAGTTTATTAGATAAATTTTAGGTTGGTCAAATCTCTCACCACAGTTTGTTTAATTGAACTGATCCCTGTGTCATAATTCTCTGCATCATTGGTAGATTCAACACTTCTACTTCACTTTCAATAAATAGCCGTTTCTGCTGGTTAATCAACGATTTCAAGGACGTTTTAAATAATGAAAAAACGCTATATTGTTCTCTCATTCATTTTTGTTGCCATACTTATTTTACCCAAATACTTCAGTTTGCAAGTTAGAGAAAACCTTGAGCAATATATTGCTGAAATCAATAAAATTAATGGTTACAACGTTGAACTAGTTGACTTAAATGACGGTTGGTTTAGCTCTAATGGTACCCTTAAAGTTAATATAGCCTTTGCAGAAATGGGAGCAATTTCAGATTTACCTTGGGCACAAGGAACTCCTGAGTTCTTGGTAGATTTCACCTCTCATCACGGCCCCGTTATTTTCACCGATGGATTCGATATTGGCCTAGTCAACTTGGCACTAGTCTATAAGGGTGATGCCTTGAGAACTAAGCTAAATTGGTCAGAAAATGTCAACTTTTATGAACTCACCATTGGCCAGGGGCTTTTAGGTGGCTTTGACATGGAAGATCGCATTGTATCGTTCTCTGTTATTGAAGATACTGATAATCAGAATGTTGTATTTTCTGGCTATCAAGGAGAAGGCGAGCAATCCAGTGGCGGTTTTTCTTACGAAGGTGAAATGGACTCTTTTCAGTTTACATCTGACGAAGGTAAGTTCGAGATTAAGGGGGTCGATATATCAATGAGCTCCGAAGGCGAAATATTTGCAGCAATGCAAGGTGAGATATTTGAATCTAGCGCTGAATTAAGCCTTGATAAATTAAACATTTTGACGGTAGGCGATTCAGAACAGACTGTTGAGTTAGATGAACTATCTTTTTCAGTAGAATCAGATATCAATGAAAAAGAACAATTCATGGATATTACTCAAAATCTTAAAATCAACAGTATTTCAGCTATGGATTATGATGTCACCGACATTCAGTTAGATATCGAAACCAATCGGTTAAGTTTAGTATTTCTTAAAGCCTACCAAGAATTTGCGAAAAGTTTATCTGGAATGAACGAATACGAAATAAAGCAACAATCTATGAGCTTTATGACGAATAACCTATTGCCACTTTTACAGAGCGAACCACAGCTCAACATCAGTAAATTGTCTGCCAATTTGCCTGAAGGGGAACTATCAGGCTTTAGTAATAACCAATTAGTTGGCATTGAAGCACTTCCAGATGTCACAGCAGATCCAAAATTTTGGATTAATCATACCGTATCTGAAACAGAGTTAGAGATGGATAAAGGTGTAGCAAACATAATATTTACTCGCTACGTAACCAGTCAATTACAGCAACATCCACAGACTGCTGAAATGAGCCAAGAAGAAATAGACCTTATTGCCGCACAACAAGTGCCCAACATGATTGAAGGACTAAAATTACAAGGGTTCCTTGTAGAAAAAGACGACAAACTGCTACTACAGTTCTCGCTAAAAGACGGAAACGCGATATTGAATGACAATACCGTCCCTTTGCCCTATTAATTCGGCAAGGAATACCTCGAAAAGGTAACTTAACCGTTACCTTTTCATTGTTTTCACGAGCAAAACGCACAAATATTAAGCAAACAGGATTATCTGTCATACAAAATAATGACAACGCCGAAAAAACTGCTTATACTGCGCACCGTTTTGGAAAACCTATTTCCATGCATCCTCAAATGGCCCGATAGCTCAGTTGGTTAGAGCATCCGACTCATAATCGGATAAGGGTTGTATAGAAAGTAGAAGTAAAGCGTTATTATTCAATCGCTTAAAATAAATTGAATTATTAGTGAATTGGTTTGTGCTACATATGTGCTACAATTCACGGCCTTGGAAATGGCCCCATAGCTCAGTTGGTTAGAGCATCCGACTCATAAGTAATTGTGACCCTAGACAGAGATGTTTAGTGGAAAAACTGGGTGAATTGCTGGAAAGCTAAGTGACATTGTCATATGCCAATCAGCAGCCAAGCTCTTCAAGCGTGAAGAGAAGGTTCAGAGACTAGATGGTTCAGCACGACCTTGCTGTGTAAAACATCATTAGCGCCCAGCACCCTACCGGATTTATTCGAGGGTGATGATATAGTCCGTGCCATTACGAAAGTAGTGGATAAACAGAATCGGCAGGTCCCCTGTTCAAGTCAGGGTGGGGCCACCATTTCCAAATGTTCAATTTAATTGTTTTCGTTAGTAAGAATTTTCTGAATACGAGATTTATTTATACTCACCTGCTCAGCAATTTTTCTAACTGACATACCCTTCTCACGCAAAGAAAAGACGAGTTTATTGCGCTCTAACGTACCACGCTTTTGTTTAGATTGATTTATTTCCATTTCTAACTCAGCTTTATACCACCCTTCGGCTATTGCCAGTGTATTTACAAACCAAAAAGCACTACGAGATTTTTCGCATGTATTCCTCAATACCTCCTTTGAATAAACCCTGTTTATAAAATCAGTCAGAGAACTATATTCCTCTTTTAGAAATTTATAAGTAAGTAGTCCGTTAGGTGCTTTTAATTTGTCTCCGAGGAGCAAGAATATAGTTGGAAGATATTTACGCATCAGCTGCATTAGTGCTAAGCAGCTTTCTTCCCACTTTGAGTTTTCCAGTAGAAAGCTTAATTCCTTTGGATTACCCTTAGGATTTTCCCCATATGCTCCCCGAAGATCCCTTTTCCTCAGATGATTCTTGAGTTTTTGATCGGTTTTTAAAAAACCTCCGATCTGTTTACTTTTATGAAATGATGGAAGGTTTGAAGTATGGTCCCAACAATGTTTTCTAGTTCTCGTAACCCGGAAGCATAATGCGCAGTATGTGACTTCTTTTTTATTGAGATAATCTCGTAAAATTAGAGTGACCAACCTAATTAATTCTAAATCTGATGCAACATCCAGTCGCTTAACTACCCACGCAGATTGGCTAAGTTCTGCCACTTCTAGCCCCCAGCCTTTCACTTTTTTCTCTGATGAGAGAACCTTTGAAGGGAGTTCAATCTCCTCATCGCTTCCGAAGCCAATACAAGCGCAAATGGCTAAACATTGGTTGAAATGTTTATCTAGGTATTTACTTAGAATTCCAGTTCCCGTAGCAATTCCCCACGAATACTTTGTTGCGCCAGTTTTCACTGACTCGCTCTTTTTGAGAACATTTAACATTTCAGAAACACTAGAGTAGAAAGCAGAACTGCACGTTCCCTCAAACTCCCTGAGTAACCCCTCTAAGTTAACAATTAAATGATTTTCTACCTTCATCGCTCGGCCAAATATGATTTTTTAATTCTTTAAATCTAAAGGATTAATAAGTTAGTGTCCACAAACTTTTAACATTCATACTGACTAAACTCTTTAGGTATAGATATCCTTCAAGCATGTTTAATCAATTAAGGTAAAAAACATGCAAAAACCAGAACTCTTAAATCGTAATGATGCGGCTGATTACATTTCAGTAAAACCGCAAACATTATCCGTATGGGCAACAACAGGTCGCTATTCACTACCATTTGTAAAAGTTGGTCGAAAAGTCTTCTATCGCAGAGAAGATCTCGACAACTTTTTAAGTAGCAGAACAATAACTCAAACAGCTTAAGGAATAATTATGAAATATTTTTTTAACCGTGAACAAATGATTTTGCAGCTCAATAACCAATTTTCAACCGAGCTTGAACAGTTCCCTGCCTTCCTTCGAGAAGCATTGATCAGCCTTTTGGCATTCTCAATTATAGCAGTGAATAAAAATATAAATGAATTGGATAGCTTTAAAGAGGCCATCCTGCACATTACTAAGCAGAAAGGATTAATGAGTTATTCCATTCTTACAGATCAACAGAAACTGTGTGTTGATATTTTTGCTCAACAAACGATCTCTAGACAAGAACATATTGTTTTTCACAAAAAAAACTTAATGGACAAGTTACGCATCAATGATGCTTACGTTTGTAGCCTTGAAACCAGTACCAGAAAAGAAAACAGGAATAAAACAAACGGTTTCACAACTGGTTTCAATTCGTTTTTAGACCACGCTACAAGTAAGGTTTTACAAGCGTTTACACTGAAAGCAGGTGGTAATAATGAAAATTAGAACGAAACAGAAAACTTCAGAACAACTCAGTTTGCGTATTCGCCCAAACGAATTTTACGAGATCAAGGAGGCTGCAACAGTGAAAGATATATCAGTTTCAGATGAAGCTAAATATCGATTAAAGATCGCTAGTAACTATCTTTCTAATAAAGAAATGTTAAGGGTGACCGAAGCACGATTAAAAAGAGCAATCTTTAATATGACCTGTGCGGTTGCAGGTCTTTCAAATGAGCAAATTATTGAGGCGGAAAAGCGTTTTGTTGATATAACAAGAAACGGAGTGAAAAATGAAAAATAACATCGCGCCTTTCTCAATCCATCACTATTTAGCGATTGTCTTATTGCTACTTATAATCTCAGTCGCGGCGACAATACTTGTCGGCCCTAAATTAGCAGACTATGGATTGCCTTATTATCTTCTTTCTACATTTGGTTCAAATATCCTTGAAAGTAGTAGCATTACGATAACCCGAATTTTGACAAACTCCCAAATAACATTGTTTGATGTTGGACTCACATCATTTTTGTTTGCTTGTTTTTTGCTAGTTGCTCTAGCATTTAAAATTACACTGAAGGCCAGAAAAAACAAACAAGCAGACTACGCTCACGCGCATGGCCCTAAACTTCTTGAGTTTAATGCTGCTTTAAAAAATGCATCTCAAAAGCTGAGAAAAGAGCCGGGCAAAACAGGGATTAAAATTCACCCTAAACTAAGGTTCACTGACCAACTAGAACAAGGTAATATACTGATAGTTGGTCAGCAAGGTGGTGGTAAAAGCACGATAATTAAACCACTTGCAAAACAAATTTACCAAACTAACTCGCTTAGTTTCACATATGATGAAAAAGGTGAATATCAAAGTACCTTCAAAAATACCAATGCGATATGTCTAAAACTTAACGCTGACTCCGAGTTTATATGGAACATTAGCGACGATGTAAAAGACTCAAATGATGCCTCCCTTGCCGCTCAGGCAATGCTTGAAGGTGGAAATGGAAACGACCGTTTTTTCATTGATGCTGCAAGGCAAATTCTAAAAGGCGTGATAATACACCTTCAAAATTCACATCAAAACTGGTCTTGGAAAGAACTCCACCTAACTCTATTTACCGACGTAAAGCAGCTTAAACGACTATTACAAAAAGCTTACCCCTCAGCAGCAGGGTTAGTTGAACCTGACAATAAAACAACACATTCAATTATTTCAGTTCTTAGTAGCAGATTATTTTGGATTAGAGATATGGCTGCACTACAGAAATCGGTTAAAAACACTTGGTGCATAACTGAAATGATGAAACACGTTGACGGAAAATGTCATGTTTTCTTCAGACCAAACTATTCTAATCCTGACTTAAGTAGAGCAGTATGTAACACTTTAGTGACGCTCATAATTGAGCGCCTATTAGCACATGAAGATTCAAACAGTCGAAAATGTTATTTAATTCTCGATGAACTAGGGAACCTCCCCCATAACCCATCTTTAATTCGTTATTTAACCTTATCAAGATCAAAAGGGGGCCGAACGATCGCCTCAGCTCAAAGTATTAGCCTACTATATGAAAATTACGGCCAGAACAATACTGAAACAATATTATCGTTATTTCGAACAATCATTGTAATGCGGCTCGGAGCATCCGGACCAACAGCCCAGAAGGCATCGGATCTATTAGGCCAACAACGCGTACTAACCGTCAATCAAAATCTAAGTGACGGAGACAAATTGGCAATTTCAACTCAGTTTGCGGATCGCCCCGTAGTATTAAAAGAAGATATTATCAACCTCCCTTCAGCAGATCAGAAAGGGGTAGTCGGTTTTCTTTTTATAGGGGGATTAGTAAATATATATAAGTTGAAATGGCCATACATTAAATCTGAAAGAGTCTCCAATAGACAACCGATTTCATATTCCGGCGATTCTAAATTAACTACGCCCGTATATGAAGTAACAGCTAACAGACTAAATAAACGTAGTCTATTGACTGACAGCAACTCTAAAAGTAATTAGTCATGATGAATCCATCAAATGTTGCAGACATAGATTATCATGCAGAAAACACCATTAAACTTATAGATGACGATAAAACCTACCAATTCATTGGTGGTGAAAAAAAAGGAAGTTGGGCAGGTACATGTGCCGCATTACTAGGACTTACAGGTGAGATAGAAGAAGAATTATATTTAAAACTGATGAAAGGGATAGATCCTAGAACAGGGCACCCCATGTACCAGCAAAACGGTAGAAAACACAAACATGCAACAGACAATTCACTTAGCCCAGATAAAAGTGTTTCCGTTGTGTGGGCACGTTCAAGGCCTAGACAAAGATTACAGATCGAGAGCGCTCATCATCAATCCGTACTCGAAACACTAAAGTTCTTAGAAGTTCATGCTGCATACACAAGAAGAGGACACGATGGAATAGAGCATCAAAAAGTTCCCGGATTCATATCAGCTCTATTTCAACATTCCACAAGTCGAGCTGAAGACCCACATCTTCACTCTCATTTAGTAATTTTTAACTGTTGTAAAAGATATGACGGGACAAATGGAACGTTAGAATCAAGATATATCTTCACATGGCAAAAAGCTGCAAGCCTTGTTTATCAAGCTACGTTTGCAGAAAAATTAAGAGACCTCGGTTTTGATACAATATCCGATGGTCAATCATTCAAAATTTGGGGCGTTCCGGAGTGGATATGTAAATACTTCTCTAAACGTCGTAAGCAAATTATTGGGGCTTTGGAAACCATGGCTATTCAAACTGCCAGAGCAGCAGCACTGATAGCAAAAATGACTAGAGGAAAAAAAAAACCGATTGATAGACCAAAACTATTTGAGAATTGGAAGACTTACATGGATCAAGCAGGTTTCACAGAAGAGCGCCTGATAGATCTTCATAAAAAGTCATTAGGTATGCACCTCCCCAACGAAAATGACTTAACTTCGATTAAATTTAATCATAAATATTTATCTGAAGTATTAATAGAAACCGTAAGCATTTTTTCTGAAGTCGATGTATTTAAAGTCGCTCTAAGTACAGCAATGAGACTGGCAATACCAGCAACATTAGCTTTAAAGCTAGCGGAAAATTATCTTGAAACAGAACTTGTGATTGAACTACAAACAGGTAACAAATATCTCAAGCAATTTACTACTCATGAAATGCGAGAACAAGAACATCGACTTATTAGAAACTCTCAATCCCTCCATAAGAAAAAATTTCTTCCCGGGTTGTCAATAACAGATATTTTCACTGCTCAAGAAAAAACAGGATTAATACTATCAGAAGAGCAACAAGAAGCGGTTCTGGGAGTTCTGGGGAACGCGTCATTTGAAATTATGAGTGGTAGTGCTGGTGCAGGTAAATCAACAGCGATGAGAATCGTAGCTAGTATTTATAAATCAAAACTTATCTGTGTCTGGGGTGCTGCAATTGCTAAAGACGCAGCTAAAAACCTCGAGCAAGAAACTGGAGTAAAAAGTTTCACAATAGCTAAACTGCTAATCGACTTAGATAATGGTTGGTCAAAAATCAAAAATGGAGACGTTGTCATAATCGATGAAGCTGGCCAAGTAGGTGTGCGGACAATGCTAAAACTTCAAGAACACGCAATACTGAAAGGCTTTAAGGTTATCCTCACAGGCGAAGATAAACAATTAGATGCTATAGAGCATGGCGGTGTGCTGCGCTACCTATCTCGCTCTGATGTAATTGGTACAACAAGAATCGAAACAATTAGAAGGCAACGAAAAGAATGGGATCGAATTGCTGTCGCAAATTTTAGGGATGGAAATGCTATTGATGCTCTGAGTAAATATCAGGAACATGGCAGATTGCACTTCAGTACTGATATTGATTCGACATACTCTAAGCTAGTCCACGATTGGAATATATTTCAACAGCAAAATCCTAACAAAGGCACGATGGTTCTAGCCCGCAAATGGAAAGACGTATTGGAACTCAATAGATTAATCCGAAACCAACTGCAAGAGGCTGGCAAAATTGGTAAACAAGATGTAAAGGTAAACGGTACCGTTAGCTCAAGAGAAATAGAGTTCTTGCTTTCTATTAATGACCGAATACGGTTTACCGACAATAATGCATCCCTTAATTTTATTAACGGTGATACTGGAACAGTTACGAACATATCCAAAAGTGATGGTTCATTTCTGAGGATCACTATCAAAAAAGACAATGGCCAATTAGTTACTGTGTTGCAGGAAAAGTATAGCAATGATAAAGGGAATATTTACCTCGCACCAGCCTATGCCCAAACAATTTATAGCTCACAAGGCAAGACAATAGACGGTAATGTATACGTTTTACATGATCCCATGATTGATCGAGCAAATGCTTATGTAGCATTATCTCGACATAAAGACGATTGCCAATTATATGCCGCTACAGAATCAATCCTCGATGAAGACGAAGAGCTACTTGATAAAGCCGTTAAAGAAAATCTCGCAATTGATAAAATTGCCGCTCAATACAGTTCAGAAAAAAGAGCAAGCTTGTCCATTGAATATGAAACAGTTCAACGTGAAAAAGATATTGAAATTGAAAAACAAGAAAAGTCTTTCGAAGAATTAACCATTTAATTCAGTGCTCAAATCAAAACACTCAAGGGCACTGCGCCCCTTCCTTGTCAACAAAATTAACGGTTTCTCTGCTTCGCACAGACACTCCGTGATTTTTGTTGACAAGTTCATCCCTGCTCTAAGCCATGTGTCGCCAGAAGGCTCAAGCGCGGAATAAACCGCGTTGATACTTCAACTGCGAATTCGGAGCAAAATATGTTTACAACTGCAAAAATTTACGTAACTGACTTAGCTGCATACAATTCAGGTACGTTACATGGTATATGGATTGATAATCTACTTGATCTAACTGAAGTAGAAGAGCGGATCGCAACAATGTTATCTAAAAGCCCAATCAAGGGAGCCGAAGAATACGCCATTCATGATTACGAAGGTTTTGGCAATATTGATATAGGAGAGTTTTTTAGTATTGAGCGGGTTCACAATATAGCGCGATTTATATTTGAAAATGATGAGTACGGTCATTTAATCTTGAGTTATTGCAATGAAGACATAGAAGAGGCTAATAGAATGCTCACCGACTGTTTTCTGGGTCAATACGATTCAGTTGAAAATTATGCACAAGAGATGCTAGCAGACTCACTGCAACTACCCGCTAACTTAAGTTACTACTTTGATTGGGAGCGATATGCTCGGGATCTTGAGATGGGCGGGGATATTCAAACGATCGAATATGAAAATTCAGTTCTAATTTTCACTTCATAAATTTGAACGTAGTTTTTAATTTGTATGAATCTTAGTGAGTTGATTGTTACTGTAATTGTAATAGAAAAACAAGCTAAGATCATACTCAAGAGTTAGGTATATGAGCAGAAACGGAAAGACATCGCATACTATAAAAGTGCAACGAAAGCTGACAGAACACAAAAATGGCACAATATTAAACCGGTCAATCGTGTCGGTTTTTAAATTACTCAATGAACTAGCACAATAGTTACATTTGGAGTACATTACTGTAATCAAAATGATTACAGTAATGGTCTTTTATTACTATGAGTAAAATATCTGAAATATATAAACATACCGAAGGAATTGACAAACTAACTTTTGCTCAAAAGCAAAGGTTGTCTTTCATCGATTTTAGTTTGTTATTTAAAGGCTCAATAAATCGTAAAGAGCTTACCGAAAAGTTTGAAATGGGTATGGCTAATGCCACTAGAGACCTTACTTTATATAAAGATCTAGCGCCTCAAAATATAGACTTTAATGCTAAAGACCGCACCTACCTACAAGCTAAAGCCTTCACGCCATTATTTATATACAACTCTAAACAAACATTAGCTAAATTAGTGAACAAAATATCCGACGGGTTTGATGGCGTTTTAGAGATATCTTTTCCAGTAAATGCACCTTATCAATTAAATGTGCCCGATATTTTTATCGTTGCAAAAATTGTACAAGCCGTTTTAAAAGGTAAAGCTATTTCAATTATTTATACATCGTTATCGTCAGGATCAAAAGCTCGAGAAATTGTGCCTCATACAATAATTGATAATGGTTTGCGTTGGCATGTTAGAGGCTATGACCGAAAATCAAATTCGTTTCGAGATTTTGTTATAACACGTGTCTCAAAAGTTGCTCTGCTAGATAAGCCAGTTGAAGAGTTTGAAATGGCTATCGAAGATAACCAATGGATGAGAAAAATGGATTTACACATTGTCCCTCACCCAACAAATGTTCAATATCCACAAGCAATAGAACTCGATTATGGAATGGATAATGGAACGTTATGCCTAACAGTTAGAGCTGCTCTAGTTGGTTATTTACTAAGACGTTGGAATGTTGATTGCACTGAAGACGCAAGTTTACAAGGTGGTGAATATCAACTTTGGCTTCGAAACAGACAAACTCTATATGGTGCGGAAAATTTAGCTATTGCACCCGGATACGCACAGAATGAATAATTTTAACCCAGCCTCAGGGCAACAAAAATATGATACGACCATAAACGTCATTGGCAGTATCAAAGATTGTGATCCTATCTTTAAAACGATTGAATCATATTTTGATGCTGATTCAGCTCATGATAATGAATTTGATTTAAGAACGGAAAAAAGCCGCACTCGAATTGAAAGAGGTGTTGAAGTTGCTTTTTTACAATTTAGAAATCAAGATCATCAAGATTTAATTCAGTCTATTTTTGCCAGTGACCTAACCCTACAAACAAAAGAAGTTATCTTGTTTTGGCAGTTTGCATTAACCAATAGGTTATTCAGAGACATATCAGTTCGTATCTTTTCCAAAGAATATTCATCAGGCAAAACCTTCATATCTAAAGAAATATTAATCGGCTATTTAAAAGACTTTGTAGGAAAACATGAAGAACTAAAATCAAAATGGTCAGAGGCCACTACAACGACCCTAGCAACCAAGTACCTTACCTTTTTAACCAAAATAAACTTTGTTGAAGGTGTAAGAAAAAAAGCATTTAAAAGAATATTAATGTCATCAGAATTACTGGTTTTATTTTTATACATTTTAAAAATAAATGAGCCTGAAAACAGTGACGTTTTATCAAATGAAATATTCCCTTTGGTATTTATTGATAAAAGCGATATTCAAGAAAGACTAAAAAAATTGTCACTCAAAGACTACTTCAACATGGATTTTAATGGTGTTGAATTAAATATTGAATTAACACATAGCTATAAAGGAATTTGCGATGTCTTATCTGCTAGAACATAAGCAAAAATTTGAAGCGTTAAAGTTTCAAATAACCAACCAAGATCAGCTTCGAAAACAAGCAAATGGTGGTAATAGTATTTTATTTACTTATCCGCCAAACCAAGAGCAAGAATACCTTGAAAAAGCTCAAGAGCTTTATCACCAACAAGCTGAGTTTATCGATGTTAGTAAATTACTTGTTCAAGCTATTGATGAAGACGGATGGGACGCTTTTGAAGAATATTATAAAGACTTTATTAGTACACCTAGCAAGCTTTTCAAATCAGATGATCCTGAAACAGACTTGTTTGATTTAATCATTCAAGCAATAGAACAAGCTATAGCTAATCGCAAAATCCCAATGCTAATCCGTTCTGGTTGTTTATATGGTACAGGGATAGAAAACGTGAATATCATGGAACACCCTACAGTAATGAAACTAGAGCATCCTTTAGTCATCTTTTATCCAGCAAAAATTACTGATGACAACGTATTTTTCTTAAATTTTAAAGCAGCGTCTAAATATCGCTGTATCTTGCTGAAGTAAGGGCAAATAATGACAAAAATAAACGAAATTTTAACCCTAGATCTTCAAGAAGATATTAAGAACGTAATTGATTTAGAAGACAGAACTGAAAATGAGATCCAGCAAGAGATTGAATCTTATATTGTTACTGAAGGTTTGGGTCGTCACTTAGATAATTTTACTAATATATTTACTTCAAACCTCAAAGAAACAGGTGTTTGGTTATCAGGCTTCTATGGTTCAGGTAAGTCTTACTTTGGCAAAATGCTTGGTTACATCATTGATAACCCCAATATTAATGGTACTCCTGCTAGAGAGCGTTTTATTGCCCAACTAAAGGGTATTAAAAACGAAGGACTCATTGAAAACGCACTTCGTAATTTAGACAGTATTAACAGTCGCGTGGTCTTTCTTGATGTAGCAAAACAAAACACTGATCAAGGTCTTTCTTTTACATTATTTTCAAATTTACTAAAAAATCTAGGCTTTAGAGATGATGTCTACGGTTATATGGAATTTGAGCTTTTCATTGAAGGTAAATATGAAGAGTTCAAACAAAAAGCTAAAGAGCTTGAAGGTAAAGAATGGAGTGAATTAAAGAAAAGTAATCGACAAGTTGCCCGAGTAATGCGAAAGCTGTTTAACGCTATGGGTTACTCTGACGTTGAATATCAAGAAACAAAAGACGTTTATACAAAATCTATTGAAAGCTTTTCACCAGTTAAATTTAAAGACGAGTTAGAGCGTTATCTTAGTTTTGTGACAGATGAAACGTTAGTTTTTGTTTTCGATGAAGCCAGTGAAGCAATTAGCCAGAATAAGTTTTCACTATTAGAACTTGAAGCCGTAAGTGAAGCTTTATCGAGTATAGCGAGTAAAGTTTGGACAATGGCAATTGCTCAAGAAAAGCTAGACAGTGTTATTAATAATGCCAATGTTAGTCGAAGCAGCTTAACCAAAGTAACGGATAGATTTAAAACTAAAATTCACCTTGAAGCAACAGAAGTTGATGTCATTATTCGTAGCCGATTACTACAGAAGAAAGACAGCTATTTTGATCAACTTGTCGAATATTATAATAAAAATGACGGACTCATTTCTGACGCAACAAACTTAAAATCGTCATTTCCAACGAAAACAGAATCAGCTCATGATTTTGCAACGTATTATCCGTTTCATAAGTATCAATTCGATATTTTGCAAAAGTTCTTATTCAGTTCAAACGCACTAGTTGCAACACAAATTGCAGCCCGTGGCATGATCATCACCACATTTGATGTACTTCGCAAACAAATGCGTGAACAAAGCTTATTTTCATTTACTACGGGGCATGCACTTTGTAGTGAAGCTCAAACCGCTCCTCCAGTAGACTTAGTTAACAAATATCATACGGCATCACAAATTCTCGATGAGAGTGATTTAGAAATTGATGGTGAGAAGCTATTAAAAACAATTCATTTATTAGCAGATTCAGAAGTTGTATCACCAACCATTGAAAATATTACCAAAAGCTATATTGCAGACGTAAATGACTACTACAGCATCAAACCAAAAGTAGAAAAATCTTTAGCATTATTGTTAGAAGCTAAGGTACTTTTATTATCAAATAATAACTACAAGATAACATCAGATCTTGAAGGTAAATTACTTGATGAAATGAAAGAGTTTGACGTTGAGCTATTTACTAAAAAACGTGATCTTATTAATTTTATTAAAAACTACAAAACGTTTAATCCAGTAGCGTCATTTAACGATGGCCATAGTAACTTTAAGTTTAATGTGCTTTCAGACCAAGAAGATGAGTTAACAGGCTCAGGTGGTAATAAAAATCTGAAATTAACAGCATATAGTTTGTTTAATATTAGTGATGACAGACAAGACTTTATTGAGAACATAAAGTTAGAAACTCAACACAACAAAGACTTAATTACATTAATTCCAGACAACAAAAACTTTGCAAAAATCGATAAGTTAGTTGCCGAAGTTCATCGCTATCAGTTGATGGAAGAAAAGTACTCTACAGAATCCGATGTTGATAAACGTAAGATTATTGGTGAATTTAAAACAATTAAAGAAGAAAAAGAAAAAGAGCTTAGATCTTTAATTGAAGATGCTTACAAACATTCAACATTAGTATATTTGTTTGATGAACATTTACTTAACGAAGATACCTTTAAAAGCACAATAGCTGAAAATCAAAGAAAGCTTGTTAAAAACATCTATTTCAAGCAACTGAAAACTCAGTTATCTGAAGGTTTAATTCCTAAAATATTTAGCAACACGAAAGAAGATTTACACAAATTATTTTCTGGTGATGATTTCAAGTTTTTCGACTCTAACGGTAACTTTACAGGTGAACACCTTAAGTTAGTTGAAGAGCTAAATGCAAAAATTAAATCGCGCCATGTTGATGGGCGTACACTTGAAACAGACTTTTCAAATGCACCTTGGGGATATTCTTTCGGTACAATAGCCACTACCTTAGCGGTTTTACTCAGAGCTGGTAAATTAGCAGTTAAGTACAATGGCGACCCGTATCTGTCGCATGACCAAAAAGCAGTTCATGAAGCTTTTACCAATACCACCAAATTTAAATCAGCTTCGTTTAAATCTATTACAGCATCTTTAACGTCAACACAGAAAAACCAAGCTGTGCAGTTATTGATGGAAATAGATATTGAAAAGCATACCAATAAAAAAGTAGATTGGAGCACTAACGATTACGAATTAGCTGAGGCGACTCGTTACTTAGCTGATCATTTCATTACCGCTATTTCAACGTTAAACAGTACCGTTAATAATTTTGAATCTTTATTTAGCAATGTCGCTGCTCAAAAAGATACGTTGTTAGATTTCTCTAGCAAAGTTACTGAAAACAATTACAAAGAAAAAGTAGAGTTTTTATTAACCAATGCCGATGTTTATAAATCAGCAATTCAAACTGTATTAAAAACACAAAAGTTTATTAAGAAAAACTATGCAAAGGTTAACGACTTTAAAGCCTTTGCAGAATCAGTTGTATCTGAATTGGGTAAAGCCAGCATTACCGATGAAGCTATTAATACGGCAAGTGAAGAGTTACTGAGCTTATACAAACAAGACATGGTGAAAAAATTTGCCGCAATTCAGCAACAAGCACAAAAAATTAAAGATGCTTATTACCGATTAGTTAAAACGGCTTGTCAAGAGTTAACAACTCAATGTGAAACATTGTTAGTTAAGGTAAACAAAGCGAATAGCGTATTAACGGCTAACTACCCAAAAGAGTTGAATGCTCACAACATAACTCAGCTAAATTCCATTAAAAAATTTTGCCAAGACCGAGTGTTAACAGAACCAGAACTAGGTTTTTCAATTTCATGTAAAAACAGTGGTTTCTCATTATCTGAATTATTAACAAGCACAGAGTTAGTTCCGTCTAAAGAAAACGACTTACTTATTCTTGAAAACAGCTTTGTTAGTGAACCACCTCCACAACCTGAACCTGTACCAGAGCCGCCCCCTAGTGGAGGAAAGCCAGCTCCTACGCCTATACCAGCGATGCCTGCGCAACCTAAAACACCTCGTAAGCTGAAACTGTCTATTCCAAGTACTGATATGACAGTACAAGAGTATAAAGACATATTAACGGCGCAATTACGTGCGCTGGCTTCCGCACAACCAGATGAAAAAATAGAGCTAGACCTTAGCTCTGTTAATGCTAATTCAAGCAAAGGAACAGCTTAATAATGAAACTTTCAGATCACGTAGATAAAATTCGCAATTTAATAACAGCTTCATTTGATAAGCAGTTTGCCAGATTAGGCATTGGTGCAAATAAACAAATAGAACTCGAAAAACTGCCAGAGCAAGTTAGAGGAAAACGCCAACACCTTGAGGTAATGCTTGAAAACCATATTGGCGAAACAGGCTGCTATCAAGACGCTAGAGAAAAGTTACTGGATGAATTGAGCTTTACCTTATTTAACCGCCTAGCGGCAGTTAAAGTAATGGAGTCAGCCAATTTATTTCCACCTGTTATCACTAAACAAGCAGAGCATGGTGGTCGTTCATTTGGGCATAAAGCATGGTTAGAAGAATACCCTGAAAACCGTGATAATGAGTTAGAAGGTATTCGAGACTATTTTAAATATGCTTTTAACGAATTAGGTGATTCACTGCCGCTTTATAGTAAAGAATACCCTTATGCGTTATTGCCTGATGCAATATCGTTGAATGAAATCATCGAAGCATTTAATGCAATTGAAGAAGATTCTCAAGTTGAAGATGATATTTGGCAAAGTGATGATGTATTAGGCTGGTTATACGAAAGCTATAACAACGCCAAGAAACAAGCCTTTAAAGACAGTAAAGCGAAAACAGAATACGACAAAGTATCCTTGCAATCACAAGTTTATACGCCACGTTGGGTTGTTCAGTTTTTGGTAGAAAATTCATTAGGTAAACTTTACCTTGAAATGTATCCTGAATCAGAAATTAAAGATCAATTTAAAATAGCTAATGCGCCTAAAACTCAAGAGCGTGACCCTAAACCCTTACATGAAATAAAGTTAATAGATCCAGCTTCTGGCTCAGGTAACTTTTTACTATATGCTTTCGATTTTTTCTATGCGTTATATATCGATCAAATTGAAAATTACGATGCCGACTATGATGAAGATGAAATCCCACAACTCATAATCGAGAATAACTTACATGGTATTGATTTAGATGATCGTGCCATTCAGTTAGCCCAATTAGGCTTATACATAAAAGCCCGTAAAAAGCGCAGATTTATTAAGGGTAGCTTTAACTTCAAGGTGGTTTCTTCAGACTTTTACCTGCCTGATTATGATAAAGCTCGCCATATCTTTGAAGATGGTGACAATTTAGATAATACTCAAAAAGAGTTGATTGAAGATATTTGGAATGACCTTCGATACGCCTACAAATTTGGTTCCCTAATTCGTTTAGATGAGAAGTTAAAAGCAAAGTTAAATGAATTAGAAGCTAAACATGGTGATAAAGTTCTTGACCTATTTGCGGATGCGGACATACGAGAACAAAAAGATTTTACTGAAAAGTTCTTCAACAATTTAAAGAATGCAGTTGAACAATTTTCCAGTAAAGATGCTGATACTTTTATTGCCAGTAAAACGCGTGATGCAATTACTTTTCTTGAATTGTTGACTACCGAGTATGACGTTGCGTGTGCAAACCCACCTTACACTGATAGTGGTGACTTTGGTAGCGAGTTAAAAACATTTGTAGAAGCAAATTATAAAAAGCCTAACAAATTTCACTCTAATTTATATTCGTCCTTCATTATGCGTTGCTATGAGTTAATTGGGCAATCAGGCATGGTTGCAATGATTCATCCTGATACTTTTATGTTTATCAAATCCTTTGAAGATGTCAGAAACTTCCTAATTAATGAAATGCACTTAAATACTTTGGTCCATTTTGGCACTGGAGGAGTCTTTGGTACTAAATTGCGCGTGATATATCCCGTTTTATATGTGTTACAAAAACAAAAAAATAATACGCCATCTATTATTATCGACTTACGTAAAGTCAAGATGGATGCAGAAGTTGAGAGAAAAGCTTTAAATGAATGTTTAAACAGTGAAACTTTTATTCGTATAGACCAAGATAACTTTAAGAAGATAGAAACTAGCCCTTTTGTATATTGGATTTCGGATGGATTAAGAGATAAATTTAAGAAGTCTACAATTCAAAAACACTTTAAGAACTGTCAAGGATTAGCTACTGCTGATAATGATAGGTTTTTAAGGTATTGGTGGGAAGTAAAAGCATCAAATATATATACCTTAAATAAAGATGCTTCAAAAAAGTGGTTTATGTACGCAAAAGGTGGTCCTAATAATAAATGGTACGGAAATAATTGGTTGATCGTCAATTGGGAGGAAGACGGAAAAGAGATACGAGGAATGGTTGACAAAAATGGAAAACAAAGATCTCGACCTCAAAATGAATCTTTTTATTTTAAAGAGGGAATAACTTATTCAGCTACTGGAGGTGACTTTGCCTCTTATCGTATCCTTCCAGAGGATTTTATCTTTGATATCAAAGGTTCAAGTATCTTTCCATTGAGAAACACTGCGCCTAATTCGTATTTATTGGCAGTGTTAAATTCAAAGTTTTCAAATTATATTGTAGGTTGCTTAAATCCTACGGTAGAAATACAAGTAGGTGATATTAAAAGAATTCCTTTAATTATTCCTAAAAAGAGCGTAAGCAGCAAAATTGCTAGTTTAGTGGAAATGAACATTAAAATTAGAAAACAATTTTGTCAGCATTCAATTTTGGAGCATGAGTATTTATCATCTCCACTGGAGAGCTACTCAGATAGTAATCTGAACTTTCGAATATCAAGATATCTGAATGAGGAAAACTTTTTAAATTGTATAATCTCGCTTAATGAAACTTATATAAATTACCTTATAGAAGATATATATGAATTAAGTGATGGTGACAAAAATGCCTTAAAAGAAAAAGAAGGTACTGATTGTTGTAATTACCCTGTAGACACTGATGCATTGGATGCTTTTATTTTAAAATATAGAAAAAGTGATTTTTATGACGAAGAAATTCTTCATTATATATCGAATCAAGTGAAAGCTGGTTTTAAAGAGAGTGAAATGGAAGCTGATGGTTTAGAGTTGAAAACTCTTTATCAAAAAAATAATGACTTTTTAGCTTTTAGTGGAAAAAAACAAATTAACCCTATTAATTTATGGTTTATATTCAGTAAATTGGGGCAGTTACCAAAACAAAGAAAAAACAGAATCGCATTAGAGTTTTTGTTACAGCTAATAAATGAAATATTGCTAGATGATGAAGATGGAATAGTCCCTTTAATTCCAAATGCAGGAGAAAAAAGACTAGTAGAAAGAGTTGAAAATAAGTTTATCGAGAAAGGTTTTACACAAGCTCAATTTTCAACTTTCGACACAATATTAGGTATTACCGTAACAGATTTTATTGATAAGTATTTTTTCTCTGAAATCTCCAATCTCCTTAACCTATTCCTTTATCTGCCAAAGACACCTTATATATGGCATTTAACAAGTGGTCCAATGCAAGGTTTTGATTGTTACATATCTATCTATAAATGGAGCCGTGATAATTTACTCCGAGTTCGCTCTATATACATTGAGCACCGAGAGAGAGCACTAATTAATCGGCAAAGTGATTTAGCTAATAATGAATCTGTTGATGCTCAAAATGAAAAAGATAAAATATTTAAACAATTAAAAGAAATTGAAATATTTAAAGCGAAAATTGATGAGTTACTAGAAGAAGGCTACGACCCTATTCTGGATGATGGTGTAGCTAAAAATATTGCACCTTTACAAAATAAGAAAATGCTAGCTTATGATGTATTAAATGCAAAACAAATGAAAAAATACTTAAATGCGGATTGGTAGACGGAACTCAATATGATTGATTTATGGTTAAAAGAAGATCTCGAAGAGATTTTTAGTAAGAATATTGTTGCAGTATTTATTGATGAGCACACCGATGCTGAATTCATATTAGAGATATTAAATAAAACATTTAAGGTGCATCAGGCAAATTCAGAAATTGAAGAGTTGCACGTTAAGTATCTAATAGAAAAAGAGCAACCATCTGCCACTAAACACGTTATTTACACTAATTTAGTTAAAGACGATTTGAAGTATATTCGAGAATATTGCGAAGTAAATGGTTGTTTAGATATTCGCCACTTAGAAAACTATATTAAAGGTAAAGTGCATAAAGCTTTAAACTTAAATATTAACATGCCAAAAGATGAGCTGATTACTGCGGCTAAAGTAAGTATTGGTAAAGACTTAACCTATTGGATGGATTTATGTCATAAAGGTGCTTCTGAAATATTTGATTTAGAAAAAGAGCTGTTACCTTTTATTCATGATCCTGCTCTTTTCACCAAAAAATATGATGAACAATTACTAACTACATTTTATCAAAAAGTAAATGAGTTACTAGGGCAAGAGTATATTAAAAAGCCTGCTCAAACATTAGCTGATGAAATAGTGGCGAAAATGTTTGATGGTTTAGCCTGCAATGACTGTGCCCCTATTTTAGAGTCTGTTTATGTTCATTGGTTAAACTCTAAAGAGCACGAAGGCTCATTTGATAAGTACCTTGCTAATTACTTAAGTAAAAATAGCAATTCGAATGCTTTTGATAGCAATCAAGACATTTGGAATATCAACGTAGCTCATCCATTCAAATTAATTGATGAGCAATGGCTAAAAGCGATTGGTAAAGATATTAACAACAAAGCGTTAATACCGAACCATTTAGCTAGAATTACTCAGCGCGACCAATCAAAACAAGCACAATCTTTAAACATAACCTTTTGGGCTGATGTAAAAGTTCTTTTAGAATTTGATGATAAAGATATTGGTTATTTAAGTACTAGAGAAGAATGTATTGAATTTTATACTAAGCACTTTTTTAAACTCGATACTGCCATTAGGAACTTATACACCGAATTTTTAAATACCCCTGAAATACTTGCCCCATACCAAGATTATTATAAGCACTTAGTCGATGTGTTTTTTGATAAGTGGTTTAAATATCTTGAAGGCTATCAAGAGAATCAAACAGGTATATTGCAACGTATTATTGATGACAACAGTCAGAAAATTGCGATTATTGTTGGTGATGGTGTTGCCTATGAATTGGCTTATGAAGTATCAAAAAGGGTAAGTGATAACTTTAAGTTTACTAATGACATTATTATGGCTGATTTACCGTCACTTACGGTAAACAACATGAGCCGAATCTACATGGCAAATGGCATGATAGATAAAGTTCAGAAAAAGCGAGAAACCTACCTTACAAAGCAGAACCCTAGCAGTGATATTGATTATGTACTGTTAGATGATGTAAACAATGAAGCACTTTCAGGTCAGTATCTTATTTGTACCTACAAAGATATTGATGATATGGGTGATAAGTTAAATAACAAAGCCCTTAAATTCTTCCCACAAGCGGTAGAAACCTTTACCAATAAAATAACCACTTTATTAAATAGTGGTTATCAGAAAGTGTTTTTAATTACTGATCATGGTTTTGTATTAACAGGCATGTTGTCTGAAGCCGATAAAATAACACCGTCATTAAATGGTCAAAACTATGTTGCTGAACGTTATATACGTACAGTAGATAAACAGCAATCGCTAGATTCATATGTTGAAATTGAAAAGCAATATGAAGAGTTTAATTACCATTACTTCTCTAAAACAATGAATCCTTTTAAAACGCCAAGCGTTTATGGTTTTGCACATGGTGGTGCAGCACCCCAAGAGCTTATTACGCCTTATTTTTGTTGGGAAAGAACAGCAGAAACAGGTGGCTCTCTTAATGCCAAATTCACTAACAAAGCTGATCTTAAAAATGTATCTGGTGAACTCTACTTATTAAAAATAAAAGCAGATGATTCAGAAGATAATATTTTTGAGATGGAACGAAAGGTTTATTTAGTTAAGTTCTGTGACAGCAAACCTATTGGTAAGAGCGATGTTTTCACCCTTAAACGAGGTGAAACAACCACTAAAGAATTTACCTTTGATTGTAATAATGAAATTGAAGTTCAGTTGCTTGATGCGCTAACTAAAGAACAATTAGACAAGGCTGTTGTAAAGAAAAACAATGACCGCGATTTAGGTGGCTTGTTTTAGCCCATAAGGATTGATATATGCCAGTATTAAATGAGTTAGATGAAAAGTTATTAGAGCATTTTCGAGGCTTTGTGGTTAAAAAAGATCTTGTTAGCTCTGTTAAAGTGGGCGCGAATGTTCCTGTATTTGTTTTAGAGTATTTAATTGCCAATTCATGCTCTACTGATGATGACGAGCAAATTAAAAAAGGGATGGAGAATGTTAAGAAGATACTTTCTGAGCATTATGTAAATCCTGAAGAAAGCACGTTAATTCACTCTAAGATTAGAGAGCAAGGTCGTTACAAAATCATTGATAAAATATCTGTTGAATTAGATTCTAAAAAAGATATTTATTGGGCTAAATTACAAAACAGTAATATCAAGAACGGCAACATTACTGATCGCTTAGTTAAAGATCATGAAAAGATATTAATGGGCGGTATTTGGGCGATCATTGATGTTGAATATGATCCTGATATTAAAATTGGCTCAAATATTTATCCGTTTGTGATCACCGATATTAAACCTATTCAGTTATCTTCATTCGATAATAGCAAGATAGTAAGTAAGCGAAATGAATTTAATAAAGATGAATGGTTAAATTTATTACTAAGAAGTTGTGGTTATGAACCAACGGCTGAAGGTGTTAGTGATAGGGTTAAAATGCTATTGCTTTCGCGCTTATTACCAATGGTTGAATCTAATTTTAACTTTATAGAGTTAGGACCTCGTTCAACAGGTAAGTCGTTTGTTTATAAAGAGCTGACACCATATGCTGTTTTAATTTCTGGTGGCCAAGGTACAATTGCAAAACTATTTGTTCACGGCTCAACAGGCAAAGTTGGAGCGGTTGGTCAGTGGGACGCTATTTGCTTCGATGAAGCAACGGATAAAATATTCAAAGACCGTGATGCCGTTCCACTAATGAAAGATTATATGGAATCTGGTTCATTCTCTCGCGCTGGTGCAGGTGGCGAAATAACAGGTGTGGCATCGATTATTCTTAACGGTAACATTAACCAACCTGTAGAAACCGTATTACAAACATCTCACTTATTCAGTCCATTATCTGATGAAGTAAATAATGACACGGCATTTCTTGATCGTATTCATTTCTATTTACCCGGTTGGGAAATGATCAAGTTTGCTCCTCGTCACTTCACTGCAAATTTTGGCTTTAGTACTGATTATTTTTCTGAAGCATTAAAATCATTTAGACGAATTAGTTACACTGATGTAGTAGAAAAATTCTTTTCGTTAGGTGCTCACTTAAAGCAACGTGATACAAAGCCTGTTAAAAAGACTGTCTCAGGCTTTATAAAGCTAATGCACCCTGACGGTAATTACACCAAAGAAGATGTTAGAGAATACCTAGAAATTGCTCTAGAAATGCGTAGAAGGGTTAAAGAGCAGTTAAAGCGAATAGGCGGAATGGAATTTTGGGATACAAACTTCTCATATATCGATAAAGAGACTCAAGAAGAGCACTTTGTTGGCCTACCTGAAGAAAAAGGTTCTCACTTAATCGAAAATACGCCTTTACCAGCTGGTGTTTGTTATACCAGTACCAGTGACGGTGAAAACGTAGCTTTAGTGAGAATAGAAGCTGTAGTTGCAAGTGGATCTGGAAAATTAAATATAACAGGTGTAAGTAGCACAGCGGTTAAAGAAAATATCAAAAACACTTACCAATATATTAAAGGGAATGAGAAGACAATTTTAAGTGAACAACACTCTCTTAAAAACTTCGACATAACGATTCAGGTAAGTAACCTGCTAGGAGCTTCTATATCGTCTGGTATTGGCTCTGCGGTGTATATCTCCATTGTGTCTGCATTATACAAAAAGAACCTGAAAGCAGGTCTTGCAGTGCTTGGAAACATATCTGTTGGTGGTGCTATTGAACGAGCAATTAACTTTGAAGATAAAGTAACCATGCTTTCAGAAAATGGTGCGAAAGTGGTTATTGTGCCAATGGATAACTTAGCTGAACTAGCCAATATACCAGCAACAATATTAGGTGATACTGATGTTCCGTTTTATCAAAACAATCAATTGCTTATGCAAAAAGCTTTATTACTGGATTAAAAATCGGCTCAGTTTAATGAGTTATAGAGCATTAACAAAGTATGGAATCTATACCTAAAAAGGTTGATTTCTTTTATAAATTAGTTGAAAATCCGCCGAAGTTAACATATATATTAACTTAGAGGCTTTTGGCAGGGACATGTGACAGCAAAGAAATTACAAAAAACACATCAAGGAAGTAAGTTTCGAGCTGTACATTGTAAAGGTGCATTAGATTCCTTCAAGGGATCGCTTTCGAAAGTTGAAACTAGAAAGCAAAAATCATTCGAAAGAGCCTTGTTACAGCAACTCCAAAGGTTATTGGATGGCCATAGAATGTCTAAGGAAAATTTTCCGCAGGAAGGGAAATTACCAAAATCAATAGGTCAAAAGTCAGAAAAGAAGTTTAATGCTTTAAAAAGGAAACCCTTAAGGGGGTATTGTTGGCTTTCCGAGAAATATCCTAATACATACTTTATAAGTCATTATGTTTATAAAGATTACGATAAGCTCAAGGAAAAAGATATAAAGATAGTTGGCAATAATTGGGTGCGAATAGAGGTAAATGGCGATGAATGTTAAGAAAAATGTTAATGAAGAAAGAATGTATGCTAGAGAAGATCTTGTATACAACGTAACTGAAGATTTGCTAGTTATTTTAGAGGATCTTGAGATTTCTAAAAAAGAGCTTGCCAGAAAGTTAGGCAAATCACGTTCTTATGTTACTCAAATCTTAAGTGGTTCTCGTAACATGACTTTAGGATCTTTGTCTGACATTTGCTTTGCTCTTGGTTTTAAACCAGAAATCAAATTACCAGTACAAGAAGAGCCAAAGCATGAAAAACTTGTAGACAGATACTTTTATGAAGATTGGATCACGGCAGATAAAGCATTTAAAATAACAAAAGAAACAATAAAACAATCGACTAATGTTATAGATAAAAGTGATCATTTGCATTGGGCTAAGGCAGCATAAATGACAGATGCATTTGAAATAGCAAGAAAAGCACTGTCCATAAAAAATGTGCTTTTGAGGGATTCCTATGTTGCTCTTGATGAAGAGTTTGATACTAAAGAATTAGAAAGCATTAATGCTAAAATACAAACTTTTCGTGGAGTTCAAAAAGTAAAAGAAGTTTCCCTTCAGAAAGACGATAACGAAATATGGGAATATCATTTTTTTTACGCATGCGGTATACGTCTTATGGAAGAGTCTGATTCAGATATTGATAATGATGATTCAAAAAAAATAGTAGCCCCTTTGGTTGAAATAAAAGCCACGTTTTTAGCTAAATATAACTCTACGATAAAGTTAGAAAAAGATTCGGTTGAAGCTTTTTCAGAAGAGAACGTAGGTTACCATGTCTGGCCATATTGGAGAGAGCTTGTTCAATCATCGTGCTTAAGAATGGATATTACCCCCCTTGAAACCCCAATGTACTATTGCAATTCTGTTGATTAAATATAGTTATTTCGTAGGCGTTCGAAACACTATGTCAGCTTAAAAAATTCAATATCAATTACAGAACACAATATAGTGCCCTCGCTTCCAACTCCCGCATATTATGTGCCAATAATGTAGAAAAAAATGGCTGGGTGACTATTCTAGGAGGTAATTTGAATTAGAGTAGTTGCTACAGTTTCAGTCCACTACTCTTTACAAAACTCATCTACTAATATATCCAGAGCCTTCTTTTTTTCAGTTTTGCTTAAAGTACTAACCAAGTTTTGCAAACGCACATCAATACTCTGACCATACAAAGGTAAACCCATTGACAGGAGAATCGCATTTTGCACTTCTTCGGAAGGAACACGTAATTCTTCGGCAGTAAAAACAGTGTATCCCCCTGTCACATCATTTCGAGCAGTTCTATGATTCAACAGCCTCTTTAAAGCATATGGCCCAACTTTTTGCAATTCTGCAATACTTGTAAACGTTCTTCGAAGATCATGCATATTAAAATCCAACCCCGCCAATTCACAGATTTTATCGATGCACTTTCTCGGCTCTCGAACATACCCATGCTCATTGTCAGCTTGAAATACATAATTATTATCTGTTACTTTTCGCCTTCTTTGTAAAATAACCATCAAGTGGTCACTAATCGGTAATTCCAATGGATCACCGTTTTTTGTTTTACTTATGTAAAAAAAGTTATCCTCTAAATTGACTCGGCTCCACTCTAATTCGAGCAAATTATTCTTCCTTAATCCTGTAAACAATCCGAACTCAACGAAATCACAAACGGCAAGCATAAATTCATCGGTTGTATTATCAGCTCGAAGTTTTGAGAGGGTTTTGTAAAGCTTCAATATTTCTGATTTGGTCAGTCTTGATTGTTTTCTTGGGACATTGTTCCAACGTCGTTGATGTTTGAGTATATCAACCGGATTTTCTTTAATCAGGTAACTACCGTCGGATGCTTTAAATTCATGCATAGCATAATTGTAAACAGCCCGAAGGACTCTCATACAATAATCGGCCTGCGCCTCAGAGCGTTCAGAAACTAAAATATGTTGGGTTTTTATATCTTCTTCGGATATTTGCGAAATTAACTTGTCATGCCAGTCAGGTATATATGTATTGATGCACTGGTCGTAGCCTCGGATGGTAACGTCTTCAAGGTCTTTTGACTTTTTATAACTAAGGTATGCTTCCATCAAAGTTGTATTGCTTATAGCTTCAATGGCCCGTTGATCATTCGGGTTGATACCTTGTGCGATCATCGCCAACACTTCCAATGCCCTCTCTTTAGCCTTATCAACTGTTAAGTCAGGGAACGTTCCTAACGTTATTTTGACAGGAGAACTTTGACCTTTCACTCTCTTGTAAACCCTAAACGTCTTAGTGCCAGAAGGTGAGACTTCTAAAATAAAACCTTTAAGATCTTCATGCCTGTATGTTTTACGCTTTTTCTCTGGCTTCAGCGCCCTGATCTTTGTTTTTGTGAATGAAAATTTATTCTCACTGTTATCAGGCATTGGTACATATCCGGTGCTACAAATGTGCTACACAATATATCAAACACCATCAACTTTTGGAAATAACAAAATATACAAAGCAACCAAAAAATAGCTTCTACCCCCTTATAAATAAGGGTTAATACAATTTAGTCAATTGACATCAATTTTCGCCAACTACAGGAGCGATCAACTCATAATCGGCAGGTCCCCTGTTCAAGTCAGGGTCGGGCCACCATTTTTTCTTTATAAATCATCAAGTTACACCAAGCCCACCGACTTATAGATTTTCGGTCTATCTGCTATAAATTCCGGTTCTACCCCATAAACAGGGGGATCAGCATTCACCTTACTCGATTGATAACACCATCCCATCCACAATGGGTCATCGCTCTTATTCTATAATTTTCAAAATTTCTAAAACCATACGCGGCTCTACCCTATAAAAATCGGTACAACGGGCACTTAAACTATGCCGGCTGTTGTTAACATTTCCCAAGCTTTGTAAACACCGAGTGAAGGGTGATCATTTATGATGAAATTAAGTTTATAAATTATCGCTGGCCAACAATAAAAACGCCTGTTAGTTGTTAAAACGTAGAATTTAATAGCTAGTGTACGATATAATCCAAGTATCAAATAATAAGAAAATATTTCGACATTAAGGGCTTATTAGTTTTACTAAATCAGCCTTTCGTTAATTCTAATTCCCCTACAAAAATTAAATTAATTTTGGTTCTCCGATTGTTTTTTAGCATTTACGGTTAACTTTGTTGTTTGTTTCGTAATTTCGTTTTCTCAGATTTTTTAAGGTTTTATATGTCTGCATCACAAGCTGATCACGGCTCGACGGTTTGGCCGCTATTGATAATGGCGCTTGGCGCTTTTGTATTGGGGTTAACTGAATTTTCATCTATGTCGATGCTGCCGTTGATTACCGATTCGTACAACGTTACGCCAGCTCAAGCAGGTAATGTAATCAGCGGTTATGCCATAGGGGTAGTTATCGGCGCCCCTCTGTTTATGTTGTTAACCAATAAAACCAACCGGCGAACGTCGCTAATTATATTCGTTGCTATGATGTGTGTGGGCAATGGATTAAGTGCAATAGCATCAACATTACCAGAGCTAATAATTTATCGAATATTGTCGGGATTGCCCCATGGGGCTTATTTCGGCACCGCATTATTAATTGCTGCGAGCATGGCCCCTAAAGGTAAACGTGCCAGCTATATGTCGAAAGTGTTTGCTGGTCTCACCATTGCAACGATTGTGGGTGTGCCATTAGCAACCTTAGTTGGACAGTCAATGAGCTGGCGAGTTTGCATGGCAATAGTCGCGGGGTTGGCGGTGGTTACTTTGGCACTCATTTACTGGTTGGTTCCAAGCTGCCCGGTAAAAGAACCTTCTTGCCTACGAGAAGAATTCAGTGTGCTTAAAAATAAGTTAGTGTGGTCTATTTCGGGCATCATATTTGTGGGCTTTGGAGGTGTATTTTGCATTTATACTTATTTAGCCGATACCATTATAAATGTAACACAAACACCTATAGTGACCATTTCTATCGCCATGATGATGTTTGGTGTAGGAACGACGATTGGCAATTTAGTCATCAGTAAATTGGCTGATCATTCACCTCTTAGCACCACGGGTATTGCCTTACTTTGCAGTGTATGTATTTCTGTAATGTTTGTATTTGCTGCTAGTCATATCTGGTGGTTGTACATTACCGTCTTTTTGTTGGGAGCAAGTGTTGGCTTGGCCGCCGTGATTCAGTCGATGTTACTGGACGTCTCGCCAAAGGGCCACGCTATGATAGGTGCACTCGTGCAATGTGCATTTAACACTGCTAATGCTATTGGACCAATGGTTGGCGGCGCGATGTTAGCTTCTGGTGCAAACTTTAACGAGATTGGTTACGCCTCTGCCATGCTATTCTTAGGTGGCTTTATCATGTGGGTACTGAGTTATTTACAGATGCGTGATAGAAGTATGCTACCCGCAGTGAATTAAACTGTTTGAGTTAGAATTATCGTCCATAAAAAAGCCCTCAAACCGTTTTTACAAGTAACAGGTTGAGGTCTTAGCTTTCTATAATTTATGTCTAGCTAACTAAGATTGATTAAAGCCTTTTTATAGGACAGCCACAAACTAGGCAGCCACATTCAAACAGCCTTTTTACAGGACAGCCACAAACTAGGCCACCACATTCAAACAGCCTTTTTACAGGACAGCCACAAACTAGGCCACCACATTCAAACTATCAGCTAGACTTCAGGCATAGCAGTTAGCTAGCCAGCCTTGTGAATTAAGTTTAAAAAGTAAACCTTCTCGCTGGACATAATATGGTCTATTTTGAATAAAACGTTCGGTTTTTGAAGTAACAACCTGGGCCGCGCTCACCAGGATAGTATCCTGACTTAGGTTTGAATTTGAGATCAAAAAGAAACTGATAATCAACTTACTTGAATAACCGAAGACAAAGTTCAAATTGGGAGGGGTGATCGCTTTGAAAGGCTATAGAAACTTTTAAATCAATAAAGCCAACACTCCATCGTCATACTCAGCAATGAGTAGACGATGGCAATGAGTAGTGCTATTTAGCAGCATCGTTTAAAATGTGTTATGTGTGGTAACGGAGGCCATATCTGTCGTATTACTGTATTTTCCGCTGGTTAAAAAGTTATTCATTTCAGTCACATTGCTACCGTATTGTTCGATAAACGTTGTAAGCTCTAAGTCGTTACAAGTCACCTCTGAAGCAACGTATCGTTTACTCAATCCAGACTTTTTAATGGCTTGTGATAGTTTGACTTTACTGCCTTCAGTGGCAACCACACACAGATTACTGGTGATGTAACTGTCGGCTGGTACTATTACGCTTGCTGCGCTTGCGATGCCGATTGAGCTAAGGGTTAATGCTGCAGTTGCGATTACTTTAGTTAGTGTTTTCATCATGTTTTCCTATTTCCGTTGATTAAAGTAAGTCTTCAATGTGACTTGTCATAACTTTTGCAACGAGGATGCCATTAATTTTTATCTTTATAAAACAATGAGATAAAAACATATCAGGATTTAACACTAAATCGAATGAATTTAAATGTTAAACATTTGGTTATTTTAGCCAAATATTAGTTAATTTATAAATGGTCAATAGTACAGGGCGAAATTAACAGAAAATGAAGCTGAAGATCCCTAGTAATTTAGGATGTGAAAGCTTTTTCA
>NZ_JBGOSE010000004.1:0-373073 GCF_041538045.1 Aliiglaciecola sp. SL4
CTATGGGTGTCTTCGTAATTGGTCTAACTATGGGTGTCTTCGTAATTGTTTCAAAACTGATCGTAATAGTGCGAAATAACCCCGTCCATTGGCTAATTTAAACTTAGCCAGAAAGATTACCCTTGTGCATTTCGTTATGGGGGGATCAACGTGATTTTGATAACCCTGAATTGTTAGTAATTTTTGCTAGCACTCGTCATCTAAACTACATATTTCACTTCAATAAAACGTTAATTTTTTATTAGTCCTACTGGATTTGAATCAACAAGTGGAAATACACCGAATTTTGTAAGGAAATAAAGTTATTTTAAAAGTAGAATGAGTATTTTCTTATATAATTCAAAGTATTAGCTAGGGTCTAAAAATGAGTATAAACTTAAACTATAAACAGTCGGATCGGGAATGTAAGAACTGTGAACATAAATTACATGAAGTTAGGCGAGGCGCGCCAATGCTTCCTTGGGCTTTTCTTATCGTTATCGCTACAGGGCTCTCTATTCTGTTAATGGTAAGCGGAATGACATGGGCGCTTTTTCTTGGTGTTGCAGCTTGGCTTGCACCTTCAGTTTTAGGTAAAGGTATTTTTATCGGCTGGAGCTGTGAATCTTGTCAAACGGAAATCATCAAAAAAGTTTGAGGTTTCCCTAACAAATAAAATGTTGACCGGCTCTGCTCTAAAACACCCTATCCCTGCATAATTTAAAAAAGCGGGGTGTTAGGCAATATGGGTTTGATGACTTAGATGGGGACTTTGTTACCCTGGCTGATAATGGTAACTATGTTGTTGATAATCTAGAATGAAAGTCCATCTGAGCTTAACTGGGGGCTAATAAATGCGTACCGTCATTGTTTTAGGAGCCACTGGGCTGGTCGGTAAAAACCTAGTTAATCGATTAGTCTTAGATAAGGATGTTAAAAAGGTTATTGCTGTAACGCGGCGGCCAATTGAATATCAATCTAACAAGGTTACTAATCAAGTCGTTAACTTTGACGAGCTAGATAAATACGCTGACATTTTTGCCGGTGATGTGCTCTTTTCATGTCTAGGTACAACCGCCAAGCAAGCTGGCTCTGTGCAAAAACAGCGAAAAGTTGATGTTGAATATCAGTATCAAGCAGCCAAGATAGCCGCAGACAATGGCGTTAATCATTACATTCTTGTTTCATCTAGTGGCGCCAATGCAAAAAGTGTCAGCGCTTATCTAAAAATGAAAGGCGAACTGGAAGATGCCGTTGCTTTGTTACCCTTTGCACGAATAAGCATTTTGCAGCCTTCACTCCTTATTGGGGAGCGGGACAACTTTCGTTTAGGTGAAACCTTGGCAAGTTGTCTACTTCCAGCTTTATGCAAATTGCCGTTTTTTAAACGTTACCGGCCCATCACCGGCGATGAAGTCGCTAAAAAGATGATTTCAATTAGTCATTCTGCAACAACTGCTAAACAGGTATATCGACTTGATGAGCTTTTTAGTTGATTATCTAGATTCAACTCGCCCTCAAACCCCTTGCACAACCTTAGGCTATATTAAAAGTTGGCCACAATAAGTCAGGAGAGCATTATGAAACCGTTTTTTCTATTGATACTATTTTTAAGTGGATGTGCGAACCAGCCCACTTCCCAATTAAAGCAAGAAGCGGAAAAACCAGCCATGGAGCTTGGTAATTTTTCTGTCAGTCTTGCAGTGAAAGATATCGCGGAGTCTCGAAAGTTTTACGAAAAGTTAGGATTCGCAGTGAGAGGGGGGGACCAGCAGCAAAATTGGTTAGTTCTCCAAAATGGAAGCACGATCATCGGTTTGTTCCAAGGCATGTTCGAACAGAATATTATGACGTTTAACCCGGGGTGGGATAACGACGGCGAACAATTACCTGCATTCACCGATGTTCGCCACCTGCAAAAAACCATCAAAGCTAAAGGAATTAAATTGCTTACCGAAACTGATGAGTCAGGCAGGGGGCCTGGGTTTTTTATGCTAGAAGATCCAGATGGAAATCAGATATTGATAGATCAACATGTACCAGCCTTGTAGCCATATTTTGGACTAAATATGACCCAAATAAAGCAGCTCACTCCAGCCATGAGATGGGATATTCAAGCTTGATTGGACGAGATGCACCTTCAGGAGTAGAAATCCCTTGGTAAACTTTAACCAAAACAATGAATATTGGTCAGAAACCTTTACCGAGTTAGATTTATCTGATGAAGAGGTTTCTGGCAAAGAGTTTGAAGGCTGCTCGTTCGATAAGTGCAACTTCAACAACAGCACTTTTAATCGGTGTGTTTTTATCGATTGTGAGTTTACTGATTGTAATTTAAGTAATATCAAAATTGATTTCAGCACCTTTTCAGATGTGAGTTTTCGAGATTCAAAGCTAATTGGTATTGATTGGACAAAAGCGGCTTGGTCAGAGCTAATATATAACTCTCCCGTAAGCTTTCATACATCGATTCTTAATCATAGTTCGTTTTATGGACTCTGTTTACAAGACTTAGATATGCAGGGGTGTAAGGCGATTAGCGTTGATTTTCGAGAAGCTGACTTTAGCCATGCAAACTTCACTTTTACAGACTTGCAAGGGAGTTTGTTTGATAATACAAATTTGACTGCAGTCGACTTTTCAGACGCCACCGATTACCACATTGATATTCACCGCAACACACTCAAAAATGCTAAATTTAGTCGCTTTGAGGCGGTTAGGCTTCTCGAAAGCCTAGATATTCAGCTTATTGACTGAATGCAGTAAGTAAAAAATTAAGTTAGATTTTGTTGTACATCAGCCTTTCAGATAGGGGCAATTTAGGAGTGTTATGAAAATAGCTAAGTGTTTTGGTTTAGTTTTAAGCCTATTAGTTAGCAGTGGTTTATATGCCAACAATAATCCTGAAATAATTGCTAAAAGTAACTTCAGCATTGGAGAGTCCATTGAATTTCGATCGGTCGTTTTGGATGAAAGTAGAACCCTTAATATTTACCTCCCCACTGGTTATGACGCTGCCAGCGATAAAAACTACCCAGTTATTTACCTGCTTGATGGCTCAGCTTCAGAAGATTTCATTCATTTATCCGGTTTAGTACAGTTTGGTTCGTTTTCTTGGATAAATCAGCTGCCAGAAAGTATTGTTGTGGGAATTGAGAATGTTGATAGAAAACGTGATTTTACCTATCCCAGCAGCAATAGCTTAGATCAAGAGGAGTTTCCCACCAGTGGTGGTTCTGCGTCTTTTATTCGATTTATCGAAGAGGAAATACAACCATTAGTTGAAAAAAATTATCGCACTCAATCACCTAAAACCATTATTGGTCAGTCACTTGGTGGTTTATTAGTAACTGAGATTTTGTTTAAGAACCCCAATTTATTTGATAACTATATTATTATCAGTCCCAGCTTGTGGTGGGATGATGGCTCTTTGCTAAAGTTCACAGCATCAAAAGCCAGTTCGCCGAAATCCATTTACATTGGTGTCGGGAAAGAAGGCGAAATAATGGAACAAGCAGCCAACGCGTTATATACAAAAATTGACGTTAATAAGCCTGCAAACTACCAGGTTTACTTTAATTATTTTGAGCAGCTTAGCCATGGCGATACATTGCACCTCGCAGTTTATGATGCCTTTGACAAGATCTTCAAAAACAAACAAAACCAATAATCTTAAAGGCATAATCTAGGAATACTATGTAGGGGCTATTTTAGTTAATCGCCCTTTCAGAACTTTGTTCAAAACAGATGAGTTTAACGATGATAGTCAGGGTTTAACTTTTCCAGCGACCTTGCATAGCGCATTGATTTGCTCGTATCAATATCAGCAAAGATAAAACTCGAAAGTTAGCGGACCAAAGCCCTAGCCAATTAGCAGGTTAGAACACCCAGTAACGAATTAATTTAAGGGAGCCCTATGAAAAAGAAAATTATTGCAGCTTTACAGATTGGTTCGTCTCCTCAAGGAACGGCGCACACGTTACAACGGATCTTAAGTTACAGGGAGCGTATTCTCGAATCAAAATGTGACTTGTTAGTGCTGCCTGAGGCACTTTTAGGGGGCTACCCTAAAGGAGCAGACTTTGGCACCCGAGTAGGCTATCGAACAGAACAAGGCCGAGAAGACTTTTTACACTATTGGCAGCAGGCAATTGATATTGATGGTCCTGAAGTATCAGAGTTGGTTGAACTGGCTAAAAGTTGTGCTACCTCAATCGTAATAGGCATTATTGAACGTGGGGGCTCAACCCTTTATTGCACAGCCTTATTCATTAGCGAAAAAGGTGGAATTAATAAACATCGTAAGTTGATGCCCACCGCCAGTGAACGTTTAATATGGGGTCAGGGTGATGGTTCTACATTGCCGGTATTAGACGTATCTGCAGGGCGCATTGGTGCAGCCATATGCTGGGAGAACTACATGCCGCTGTTACGCTCAGCGATGTATGCCAAAGGTATCGAAATCTGGTGTGCACCTACGGTAGATGACCGTGTTATATGGCAGGCAAGCATGCAACATATCGCCTATGAGGGGCGCTGTTTTTTAGTCAGTGCGTGTCAATATCAGCCATCACCCACGGCGGAAACCCGTATGGATGAAACTTGGCCAAAAGATAAACCGCTAATTCGAGGCGGAAGTGTGATTATTTCTCCCATGGGCGAGGTAGTTGCAGGCCCCTTATACAATGAAGAGGGATTAATTAGTGGTGAGATAGATTTAGACGATATTATTAAAGCGCGTTATGACTTGGATCCCGCTGGACACTATTCCCGCCCCGATATTTTTCAACTAACAGTCAACGAGCAGGCCCGGCCAGCACTGACAATTGTTAACAGTGAGACTAACAAAGATGATTGATTGCTAACTGTGTAATTAACAATTAGTGATGTTTTGCTTGGCTATAAATGGCACAATATTAGGCTGTCGTTTTTGCTTAATTTGGCAAACCATTTTCATTATTAAGTCGAGTTGTATCATTTGCAATATTCACAGCGAGCGCAGGCCATTTCTCCGTTTTTTGCCATGGCCTTTGGGGCGAAAGCCGCAGAATTAGAAGCCCAAGGTCATCATATTGTTAAGCTAAACATTGGCGAGCCGGATTTTGGCGCACCGCCTGAGGTATTGCTGGCAATGCAGGAGTTGGCAACTACAGCGCCTCTTCCCTACACCTCAGCTTTGGGGCTGCCGGAGCTTCGAGAAGCTATCGCCGGGTTTTACAAAACCGCGCATAACGTTGAGCTTAATCCTAACCGAGTGGTTGTTACCGCTGGCGCTTCTGCGGCGCTGTTATTGTTGTCTGCAGCATTTGTGGATGCTGGTGATAATGTCATTATGAGCGATCCCTGTTACCCCTGTAATCGTCAGTTTATTAAGAGCTTTGGTGGCAATGTACAATTAGTGCCTACCCAAGCTCAGTCGCGTTTTCAGTTGAATATGGAGTTGCTTGAAAAACACTGGCAACAAGGAACACGTGGGTTGATGCTTGCTACCCCGTCTAATCCTACAGGGACGGCTGTTGCCCCTGATGAATTAGCGGCAATGTGTGAATTTGCAAAACAACGTGGTGCTTGGCGGATCATCGATGAAATCTATCTAAACCTTCATCACGGTGACAGTAATACTCAGCCGGTCACGGCTTTGGCATTCGATGATGAAGCCTTAATTATCAATAGCTTTTCCAAGTATTTTGGGATGACTGGGTGGCGGTTAGGGTGGTGCGTGGTGCCTGGTGCCTGAACAAGCGGTTCCTGTGATGGAGCGTATGGCGCAAAACTACTATATTTGTCCGTCGACCTTAGCCCAAAAAGCCGCATTAGCCTGTTTTACTTCTGCCTCCATTGCGGTATGTGAATCTCGCCGTGATACCCTCAAATCTCGCAAACAATTGGTTCTAGCTGGGTTGGAAAAGTGTGGTTTAGATGTGCCAGTGCAACCCGACGGTGCGTTTTACGTCTACATTGATGTGAGCCCCACGGGACTCTCGGCTATGGATTTTTGTGACCGCGCATTGCATGCGGCCCATGTGGCGTTAACTCCAGGTAATGACTTTGGTGATTATCACAGTGACCATTTTGTGCGTTTGTCATTTGCTTCGGCTGAATCCGAATTAGAAGAAGGGTTGCAAAGGCTAGCTCGGTTTATGGAAAATATCCAGAGTTCAAAATAAGCCTTAGCGGAGATCACTATGAACTGCACTACATTAGAACTGATGTTAATTGCCGGGTTTTTTGTGTCCTTGTTGTTAGCCAACTTTTCGTCTTGGCGAATGCATAAGTCTACGAATATTAATGGCGACACCGGAGCACAGTGGAAGTTTTGGATAACTGACGCCAACTTACCCAACAAAAAGTTGATGCTCTCAGGCAACTTTTGGCGATGGGTTTCTATATGGGCATTTGTGGCTGTCGTGGTGTTTGGTGGCGCTATTGCCATATTAAACGCCAAAGGCAGTCACTGTTTCGGAATTTCCACTTAGCTAGCCGCTAACCTTCATTTTTACCTTCGATAGCGAGAATTTTAGTGTATATCTCTTCCGCTTCATAAGTGAGCTGAGAATAACTTTTGATATCACCATTACGTTGCGCATGCATGGCCTTTTCCAGTTTTACAGCATGTTGTTTCTTGAGTTTTTTAGTTGGGTCGCTTTTAAATATTGAAAACATGAAATAATTCCTTTTTGTATTAATTTTCCTACGTATAAACAACTAAAAGGTTTAAAATTGGCGTTTAAGCCCAATAATTTACCCGTAAACTGATAGACAACGAGAATTCGCTGAAATTCCATTTACGTGCGGCGACTAATCAAAATAGGGCCAAATATTGGTAATAAATAAGGGATTAATGTGAATTTAGCGGTTGTAAATCGCTGCAATTAGCTTCGCGTTAAGATAGCAAAATGTATCGCCCAGATGCTTAGAATATAGAATTTGCTATCTTAGGGTTGCTGCTATCCATAGATAATTTTACTATTCACTCAAGGTAATGGTTGTCGTTAAAATGAAAAGTAGACACACCGCAACTGCCAAACTAACCAACACAAGGAGAGTTACATGAGTGATAATAAAGAAGAATATTGGGGAATGCCGTTAAATACTTATTGTATGCTTATTCATTTGAGTCAGCTAACGAGTATTATCATTCCAGGCTTAGGGTTTATTTTACCTATCGTCATGTGGGCGACTAACAAAGATAAACATGAACTTATCGATCAACATGGCAAGGTCACTGTTAATTGGCTGATTAGTCTTTTTATTTATTCGATAGTGTGCGGGATTTTAGTGGTTATCGTCGTCGGAGTTTTTGGCCTTATCGCTTTGGCTATACTTAATTTGGTATTTGCCATTATTGCTGCCATTAAAGCCAACAACGGTGAGCTTTGGGTATATCCCCTTAGTATTAAGTTTCTTAAATAGTTTATTGAATCGAAACTTATCAATACAAGTTAAAGTTCAAGTCGTGATGGGTAATTATTTTGCTCTTAACGGCTTGCACGTTTTAACTTCCATGTCATAAAATTCATAATATACCTCGAGGAGGTTATACCCCATGTTGATTACTCGTTTGTTATCTAGCACAGCTTTTTTCCATGCTACTGCGTTTATCCGCTGGACCTTAAAAGGGAGTATTGCTTTGTGTCTTGGCGCGTTAACTGGGTGCGGCGCAACCTCCAATGAAGCCAATGCAACGGCGGTTTATGATGTGGCCTTTACTTGTATGAACGGCGAGAGTTTGCGGGTTCGATTTTATACTGATCAAGAAACGGCTGTGTTAGTGAGACATTCGGATGAAATAACCTTGTCTCAGCGAAAGAGTGCGTCGGGATTTATTTATAGTAATGGCCCCAACACCATTCGTGGCAAAGGCGATAACTTAACCGTTGAAATTGGCAGAATGATGCCGATTCAGTGTGTTAAACAGCCATTATAATATGACGGCTTATAAGTAAGGTCGTGCCTAAGCTATCGCTAATAAATAGCTGCAAAAACTACCGTCAATAGCGTTTTTACTGAGGTTTAAAATGACAGATTCAGCCATTCAAATTGTATGCTCAAGTTGTAATGCAAAAAACCGCCTTCCTAAAAGCAAGCTTGCCGATAACCCTTTATGTGGGAAGTGCGGTAAGCCGATTTTGTCGAACCGTCCTGTTGCTGCAACTGACCAAAACTTTAACCGTTTTATTACTCAAAATGGCTTACCTGTGGTAGTAGATTTTTGGGCTGATTGGTGTGGCCCATGCAAGCAATTTGCGCCTACTTTTGAGCAAGTAGCGGGCGAGATGTCGACTCAGGCCTGTTTTGTAAAGTTAGACACCGAACATAATCAGCGCACGGCTGGTGGCTATCAAATACGTTCAATTCCTACTTTAATGATATTCCACCATGGTAAAGAAATTGCGCGTTTATCAGGAGCCTTACCAGCAGCTCAATTTAAACAATGGTTAGGACAAAATTTACCTGCCGCCTAACACCTACTCCAAGCGACGATGATGGGCTTGGATAGGTTCGGGAAGTGGTTTTTCGCCTAAGATATCCAACAGATTTATTTCAATTGTGCGCGAAATGGCATGAAATGGAAGAGCATTGGCAGACACGCCAAATGGATCTTCTAATTCTTCACTTAACGCGTCCAAATCAAAAGATGTATAGACTATTTGGGCATCGGCCCCCCTAACCTTATTGCGAAAACCAACAAATAACGACAAGGCTACAGGAAATAATGCCTCAGGGTAAAAATGTTTGTCGCCTGCAACACCGGCCCTTAATAAGGTGATAAAGATAATTCTTTAATAGATAAGCGGTATAACAGATCCTCTTATTATAAAAAACAAGCGCAGTGAGTGAGGGTTATCACGTATAATCATAGTTGCCTCTATCTGAATAGTTGTATGCCACTATAATGATATAACGAGCAAATTTCAGCGAACCTTACTATTAGGAGCTAACATGAAAACCGCGTCGTCAGGGAATGGAAAATCCCCTTCATTTGATCCACAAGATAGCCAACGTATTGAAATCAGTTCGCCCAAAGAGTGGGCAGCTGGGATTCCTGCGGTTATTTCTGCGTATAAAAATGTCACATCCAAAGCGGGTCCGTTTAAAGGTACACGTCTACTGTCTGATTTGAATCAAATTGAAGGTTTTGATTGTCCCGGCTGTGCTTGGCCAGATCCTTTAAATAAACGGGCTACCTTTGAGTTCTGTGAAAATGGCGCAAAAGCAGTGGCCGATGAAGCAACCACTAAACGAGCAGATGCAGAATTTTTTGCTAAACATAGTCTTCGTCAGCTAGCAGAGAAATCCGACCGCTGGTTAAACGACCAGGGTCGTTTGGTTGAGCCAATGTGGTTGCCTGAAGGGGCTGAGCATTATCAGCCTATTGATTGGGAAAGTGCCTTTGAGCTTATCGGCAAACAACTAAATGCATTAGATAACCCTAATCAAGCCGCTTTTTATACTTCTGGGCGTACAGGCAACGAAGCTGCGTTTTTATATCAACTATTCGTGCGTAAATTTGGCACCAATAATCTACCAGACTGTTCGAACATGTGTCACGAGTCCAGCGGAGTGGGCCTCAGTGAAACCATTGGTGTGGGAAAAGGTACAGTTAGCCTCGAAGATTTAGAGCATGCCGAGGCGATATTTGTATTTGGTCAAAACCCAGGGACAAATCACCCACGAATGTTGGGCACTCTGCAGGATGCAAAACGTAATGGTGCAAAAATTGTTGCCATTAATCCGTTGGATGAAACAGGTCTCAAACGTTTCAAAAATCCTCAGGAAGTATCGGGTGTTATTGGTCGTGGCACTCCATTACGTGACTTATATTTACCGGTGAGAATAAACGGTGATGTGGCGCTGTTAAAAGGTTTATGCAAGGTTTTAATTGAACGCGACAATTTGGGGCAGCCGATTTTGGATCATGAATTCATCGAGCAGTATTGCCATGGATTTGATGCCTTTAAAACCGATATGGAGCAAACCAGTTGGCAAGATATCGAAAATGGCAGCGGGTTAACCCAAGCCCTTATTGAGCAAGCCGCAGATATTGCTTGTCAGTCGAAAAAGACAATTTGTTGCTGGGCAATGGGCATGACACAACATAAAAACGCTGTGGCCAATATTCAGTTAATGACTAACTTTTTGATGTTACAAGGCAATTTAGGCAAGCCCGGTGCCGGAGTTTGTCCCGTGCGAGGCCATAGTAATGTGCAAGGTGATCGCACTATGGGGATTTGGGAAAAACCTAATCCTGAATTGCTCGATGCCTTAGAGGCCGAGTTTAGCTTTAATCCACCACGGGAAAATGGTGTGGATGCCGTTGAAACTGTGTATGGCATGCAGCAAGGGGAAATTAAGCTGTTATTTGCCTTGGGCGGAAACTTTTTCCGAGCCATGCCAGATCATCAAGCCTGTGAACAGGGACTCAGTCAATGTGAGTTAACGGTGCAGGTGTCGACTAAATTGAATCGCTCGCATTTGTATACGGGTAAACAAGCGTTGATTTTACCTGCTTTAGGGCGCACTGAAATTGATACCCAAGTGAGTGGCGTGCAAACCATCACGGTTGAAAATTCTATGGGGGTTATTCAAACCTCTCACGGCAAAATTCCTCCTGCATCTAATTTACTGAAAAGCGAAGTGGATATTATTGCCCAACTCGCTCAGCGTACCCTTAAAAACGATAGCCTAAACTGGTTAGCTTTACGTGATGACTATCGCCTTATTCGTGACCATATTGGTAATGTGATCCCAGGTTTTGAAAACTTTAACCAGCGTATTGATGAATTAGGTGAGTTTGTTCTTCCCAATGGCGTTCGAGACGCCCGAGTGTTTGTTACGCCTACGGGTAAGGCAAACTTTATAGTGCACAGTATCGACAATGTTGCGGTGCCCGAGGGATGTTTGTTGATGATGACTATTCGAAGTCATGATCAGTTTAATACAACTGTGTACACCAACAATGACCGTTACCGCGGTATTCGTGGCACGCGTAAAGTGTTGTTTATCAATAAACAAGATATTGCAGAGCTAGGCTTGCACAGCGGGCAAAAAGTGAATATTCGTAGCCATTGGCCAAATGATAAAGCCAGTATCCGGGAAGTAACCGATTTTGAGTTGGTGGAGTATGGAATACCCAGAGGTTGTGCTGCTGCCTATTATCCCGAAACCAATGATTTGATACCCATTGATAGTGTGGCAGATAAAAGCAACACACCAGCTTATAAGTCGGTGGTGATCAGTTTGCAGGCCAAGGCATAATTTAACTTAGGGGTTCAATTTATCTAGACGATATTTAGGTGAAAAAACGGCAAGGATTCATACTTTCCTTGCCGTTTTTTAGTTTTTTAGTGTCTGAAACTCGACATTAATGCAGGTATGCCCGGTAGCATACCAACCATAGCCATCACGCTGGTTAAGATAATAAACATGACAAGTGGAATGATCCAACGACTCATGTGCGTTAACTCAGAGCTTCTTTCTTTACAGCCGATTAAACCGAGGTTATCCAGCAGCATGGTGAGTGACCATCCAAACGCAGGGTTCACCAAGGTGGAAGCGAATACCACAATCGCTGCCGATTGCGTGGTTTTCCCTTCCCGTGTCATCTCCATGCCAGCTTCAAGTAAAGGAATAAATACCCCAACGATCAACGCCACACATAATACGGGTTGCCAAATTGCTAGATCCATGGGGTATCCCCAAACACCGGCAATAACACAGAATAAAGCAGTTAAAATTGCACCAGCAGGTATTGGACGTTTGGCAATGGCGGCAGGTACAATATAGGTCCCCCAAGATGATGCAAAGTTAGCTCCCCCTAGAATGGAACCAAAGGTTTGTCTGGCCGATGCACTTAACATAGTGTCATCGATGTTCATTTGTACTTTTTCAGTACGCTGAGGGTAGCTGATTTTTTGAAATACTTGATGTCCTAGGAAGTCAGGAGACCACATGGCTACAGCAAGGATTGCAAAAGGTAAAACGACAACAAAACTTTCGAGGGTAGGCAAACCTAACATCCAGCCAGTGTTTTCTCCCCACCAATACATAGGGTTCATGTTTGGTAGTCCAGGGGCTGTATGGAACTCAAAAGGTGCGCCTAACGCAAAGGCTGTCACTCCACCTAAAACACAGCTTAGTGGCACTGCTAACCAGCGCTTTTTAAAGTGCTCCAAAAAGGCATAAAGTAAAATAGTGGCCAAAATCACGATGAAAGCAATATGGGTTTTATCGATACCTTCAGCCCACACAAACAGCTTTTTGACTTGGGAAATGGTGCCAATAAAGCCTAAATACAGTAGCATGCCTCCACACACGCCTTTACTGGTGAGTCGGGCGAGCAAACTTCCGCCTTTACTGAATGCCAGTATCAAACCAAAGGCACCAATTAGCAGACCAAACGCCATTGGGTGACCCCCAGTGGCAACAACGATGGGAATTAACGGGATTAACGGCCCGTGAGTACCTGCTAAGTTTGCGGTTGGTAGAATAAAACCTGAAAACAAAATAATGAAAAAGGACACTATAAGTAGTTCGTAGCGCACATTTTCTAAAACAAATTCATCGCCTAATCCTAAAGCGCCAGCAAATGTAGCGGCAATGGCGGCAACCATAACTACTTTACCAATGGTCGCGGCCATAGCAGGAATAGTATCTTCGAATTCGAATCGATAATCCTTAAACGGTAAATTAGGCCGCCAACGTTTTGGTTGCATAATTTGCAATTCGTGCTCTAGATATTCATCTCTACTGGCGAACTCAGAGCTTGGTTTGTGCAGTTTTTCGTAGCTTTCGGAAACGGCTGTATTCTCCGTGACCTGTGCAGCCTCAGACGAAATGTCATTTTGCGGCGTGGTATTCATGATTTCCCCGGCAACATAGTTGCTTTTAAAAAATAAAATGTAGCTTTATTTAAAGCAAGTTAATGTTGAGGGCGTAGGATAGATCAGCTTTAAAAAAATTACGATAAGCCTAAGGTCTTACATATTTTCATTAAAATTTGTGAATGCAGGATTTACTAAACTTAAAAAAAGCGATTAATTTAAACATGCAAATCAACTGATTAGCCGTTATAACAAGCAAAAATTCGGTAATTTAGTAAAACTATGGGGATTGTTAGCGTTTCGATAGGTTAAAACAACTTATTGTAGTCTATTCAAGGCCCAAAAATTTCCCAACACAATGCTAATAACTGCGTTAATCATTCAAAAAAAATCTAAAAATTAGACAATAATTTTGCTTTTGACCCTGTTATTTTCTATTCGATGTTGCTTTGTTTTAGGCTTTAAGCACTTCTCAGACCTTTGATGAGCATTGATGTCGGTCAATGTTTTTGTTGTTTGTTCTGCTTGAGGGCGCAATTATTTTGCGCCACCTTGTCGATTTAGAGTATAATTTGTTCAGACTATAGGTTTGTTGTCTTAGCTAATTAGCTTTGAACTGAATAGGCTAAAAACACGCAAAACAGCTCTAATGGGCAGAAAAGTTGGTTTCACGTTCAACGTACGGTATTGATGTCAGCGTAACTGCGCTGTTAAGAATTGGGCAGAAAACTAAGCAATGGTGAGTCGAGCATGATTTGTGTGAATAATATTCTAGACAATCTTCTAGTTAATATTACTTAATTAGCACGTGCAGCTCGAATGCGTTCAAACTGGGGTAGCTCCCGGCAGCATAAAACAGACTAGATTAAGTCAATAGGACATTCGACGCGGTTGTTATTGTGACGATGAAAATGTCTTAGTTGAGTTAATCATTATTTCTATTTTTCAAACTATTTAGTATCAAGGTCCTTCCCTTCAACAGGGATGCTGCCGCAATATTAATTTTTAAGTGAATAAGTGACGTGAGCGTAAAGTAACGACTTTTTCTAAAGCCTCGTTAGCGCACAACTTAAATCAGGCCAAAAATGCTATCTGCACTTAGAAAATCGATACAAAGTAAACCCTCTTACCATGAGATACAGGCTAATGTCCTCGCGGGCTTAACCGTTGGTGTTATTGCCCTTCCCCTTTCTATGGCATTGGCTATTGCCAGTGGCGTACCTCCACAACATGGCTTATATACAGCAATAGTGGCGGGAATTATCATTGCCCTAAGCGGCGGCTCCAAAGTGAATATCTCTGGCCCTACTGCCGCTTTTGTGGTCATTTTATTACCAATTGTGCAACAGTATGGATTAGGAGGGTTGCTGGTTAGTGGATTTATGGCTGGCTTCATCCTTGTGTTGATGGGGGTAGGCAAGTTTGGCAAACTAATTGAAATTGTGCCTTATCCAGTGATTGTTGGTTTTACCTCAGGGATCAGTGTCGTCATCGCCACCTTTCAAATTGGTGACTTTTTAGGGTTGAGCATTGAATCCCTTGATGGTCACTATCTAGATAAATTATCGACTATTCTTTTCGCACTGCCGACCCTGGCATGGCAAGAAACCATAATTGGTGTTTTGACATTAACGGTGTTGTTGGTATGGCCAAAGTTTCGTTCCAAAATACCAGGGCACTTGGTGGCATTGTTAATAGCCAGCACTGCAGCCTGGTTACTTAGTCTATCTGTAGATGATTTTTCGGTTGCCACTATTGGTAGTCGTTTTTCTTTTGATATCAATGGCGTGGTGGGAAATGGTATTCCGCCAATACTGCCTACTTTTGAGTGGCCATGGAATTTACCCGGTGCCGATGGTGCGCCAATTGGGATCAGTTTTGAATTGATTCGTTTGTTGCTGCCATCTGCTATCACCATTGCTATTTTGGGTGCACTTGAATCTTTGTTATGTGCCGTGGTTGCCGACGGTATGTCGGGTAAAAAACATAACTCAAATGATGAGCTTATCGGTCAGGGCATTGGTAATATCGTTTCACCATTATTCGGTGGTTTACCCGCTACCGCAGCCATCGCTCGTACTGCGGCGAATGTTAAAACTGGAGGTAGCCTGCCTCTTTCTTCGGTGATCCACGGTTTGTTCATCTTGCTAAGTATCTTGCTGCTTACCCCTCTTTTATCCTATATACCCATGGCTTCTATGGCAGCCTTATTATTAATGGTTGCGTGGAATATGAGTGAAGCTAAATACTTTATTCGAACTGTAAAAATCGCGCCCCGTGATGATGTGGTGGTGTTGATTTTGTGTTTCCTTCTGACGGTGCTGTTCGATATGACAATTGCTGTTGGTGTGGGTATTGGTTTAGCCGCCATGCTGTTTATTCGACGCAGCATTAGCCTGACTCAAACTGCCGAAATAGAGGCCGATCATGCCGACTATGACATGCCTGATAATACGGTTGTTTATGATATTAACGGTGCGTTGTTTTTTGGTTCTGCCCACAAAGCGTTGAAAACCATCGCCTCTGTGAGACCTGATGTTCGGGTAGTAATCCTAGATATGTCTGAGGTTACTCTTCTTGATATGAGTGCCATAGTGGCGATGGAGTCCATAGCGAATGATTTACAGCAGAAAAACATTGCTTTGATCATCAATAGTTTGCAGCCGCGCATGATTTTAAAACTTAGACGGGCAGGTATTCGCAAAAAAATCGGCAAAATCGCATTTTCCAGAACGTTAAATGACAGTTTCGAGTTAGCCCGCAAAATGCCGAGCTGATCACTAATGCAAACTACCTTTGCAAGGCGCAAAAGATACGGATATTTATTGTGCCTTTTGAAGCCATATAGGCATAACGGCTTTAGCTGTGGTGGAGTGAGAAAGTAGAGTCTGAGACGTCACAAAAAGTCATACTTTAGTATGATTATTCGCAATATTTTTTTGCATATTTTTTCTTGTGCTATTCTGAATGTATAGGTTTGTTGAGTTAAGGGATTTTAACGAGATTTTAGACATGCTTGTTTTATTAAAACTATTTTCACCTAACATTTATCTGACAGCCTTTTGTTAGAAAATCTACTTTTTACACAATTTTCAGTTTGATGATATTTTGTCGAGAGAGCATTTTAATGTTTAGAATTAAGTTTTGCACAGGTTTAGTGCTGCATACCCTATGTCTTGTCGCGTTGATTTTTCAAGGTGGGACTTTGTTTGCCCAGACTCTCGATGGCAGCGGGTCTTCATTACGGATCAGTGGTTTTGGCACTTTAGGCCTGACTAGTACGGATGCACCTGATGGTTGGGGTTTTAGGCGTGATATTGCTCAACCGTCCAATGATGGAGGCTTACGTGGAGATATTGACTCTCGATTGGGGCTGCAATTCAATTATGCGCCAACCGCACAATTTGAACTAGTTGGGCAATTTGTTTTAAAGCGCCGGTCTAGTTATACCCCAGCTAGTGATGCTATAGAGTGGGCATTCGCTGCATATCGACCTTTACCAGACTTCACTATGCGAGTAGGGCGAGTCAATATTGACGCATTTTTAGCTGCAGATTACCGAAATGTTGGATTTGCATATTCATTTGCACGGCCACCAGTTGAGTTCTATGGCTCCTTACCTCACTCTCTTGACGGCATTGATATCAACAAAGATATGCAATTTGATGATAGCTTTTGGCGTTTTAAAGTTTATGCTGGACGTTCACATAGTGGTGACTTGGCCTTTGACGGCCGAACCACAATTAAACCCATTTATGGCCTCACTGTTTCTCGTGAATCTAATGGCTTAACGTTACGCTTAGGACTTGCTTATGCAGGATTAGCAAGCAATCCAACTATCATAAAACCCTTGCTCGAAGGCTTAGACTCAATGGCTGCGGTACCTATTCCAGAGGTGGTGAGCCAAGTCGAAAGTTTTCAATCTCGATTAGATAACACTGACTCCCATGGCATTTATCATTCTTTTGCTATGAATTACGACTTGTTAGACTGGTTATGGACCTTTGAGATGACTAAGGTTACTGGTCACCCAAGCACGCGCTTAACTGCAGGGTATGCAGGTATTGGAAAACGAATTGGCTCGGTTACACTTTTGGCTGGTTATAGTCGTATTTCGACACCAAAGTTACCTGTTTCGGCACCTGATTGGGTAACACCATTGACGCCTATTTTGGGCGAAGCTGTTGCATTTCAAGCTCAAGCTATAGCTTCCGCATCCGCACTAGCTGTCAATAGTTCAGGGGCTAACCAACATTCTATTTCATTGGGGGCTCGTTGGGATTTCCGTCATAACATGGCGCTGAAAGTGCAGTGGGATCAGGTGAGTGTTGATGAGTATGGCGCTAGGTTATGGGCAAACGGTACATTAGAATCAACAAATGCAGACGTATACAGTGTGCTGGTGGATTTTGTATTTTGAACTCACTATTTAGAACAAGGTTACAGTATGCAATATTCTTGATGCTAATTATGTTTGGCAAAATGGCGCACGCTGATTTCTATATAGTTTTGCATGCAAGCAATCCTCAAGAAAGTATGACAAAAAAAGAAGTGGTGAACCTTTTTATGGGCCGCAGCAGGGGGTTTCCTAATGGCGGTTTTGCATTGGTCTTTGATTTACCTAGAGACGATCCTAATAGTGCCGATTTTTATAAAGCTCTGACAGGATGGAGCATGTCACAGGTGAATAGCTATTGGTCTCGCCTAATGTTTTCAGGTCAAAGCATGCCACCACAACCATTGCCGAATGAAAAAGCAATGATTGAAATACTAAAGCGTAACCCAAGTGGAATTGGTTGGTTAAGCAAAGCGCCAGAAGATAATTCGTTACGAACAATTTTAGTCCTTAAGGATTAAGGAGCTTCCTTGAATGAAAGTAAACGCAGATTTGGCCTATTCGCAGGTTTACAAACTCGCCTACTGCTAATCATTATTTTAGGAGCTGTAATTTTTTCAGTTACAGCGGGTTTGTTTGCCTATCATTTAGGTGAACAGCGCGGCATTTCCACTAGCCAAGCTACACTGACCGATCTAGCTCAAGCTGTTGAAAAGACCGTTGCTATTGGGGCTTTTGCATCTGATTCCGTTTTACTCGCTGAAGTGGTCGATGGTCTAGCTCGTAATTCTTTGGTTGCTATGGTGAAGATTGAGGCTGTAAACGGTGATATTTTAGCGCAAAACCCTCGAGCTGAATCGTCCAGTTTAGAAAATTTAGATGTCAATCCGAATACCTACGTGAAACAAGTCTTGTATTCGCCATTTGATGAAACTGAAACTGTTGGCGTGTTGCATATTTATGCTCACCAAGATCTCATCGCTAAGTCTGCAAAACAAGAAGCACTAACCATGGCCTGGATGATGGTTGGACAAACCGTGTTAGTAGCAATCCTTATCTATGCAGTAGTGGCGTCTTTGGTTTCTCGTCCAATAACACGTTTGGCGGAACAGTTACGGCTAATGCCGGCGGGATCTCGTGAGCGCTTAGACACACCTTCTCTGCACCGTGGGGATGAGATAGGTATTTTGATAAATAGTGCCAATGAGTTGTTAGATGCAAACGCCATCGCGTTAAATCGAGAGCGAGAGTTGCGACATGAGATAGAGTTAATGGAGGCACAATATCGTCAAATATTCGATTCCAGTAGCGCGGGAATTTTTGTACTAGACCAAAATGGTGCCTTAATAAACAGCAACCCTACAGTGTCGAAAGTTGTTGGTATACCTTTATCGATGATGCAACAACTCAAGCATGATAACTTTATTGAACGGGTATTTGGGCAACCTGATAAAGTCCGGGCCATGGTACAAAAGTCTATTCTTACTGGTGAGACTGTGCCGGGCGACCTTGAGTTGGTCCAACAAGGAGATGACCATCGTTGGGTACATTGTTTAATCTCTGTCCATACCAGCCCCGCGGAAACAGGTAGTGCCATACCAATAACTACTGAAGGAGTTATGTATGATATCACCGAGCGTAAGAGTCTCGAAACTGCTGTTCGTTACCAAGCTGATCATGATGCTCTCACTGGGTTAAATAATCGCGCTTCAAGTCATACCATTATCGAGCGGTTTTTGGATGAATGCCGAAATAACACCACGGAAGTCAGTGTCTTGTGTATCGATTTAGATGGCTTTAAACAGATCAATGATCAATACGGTCATGAAGCAGGTGATAAGGTTTTAATCGAATGCGCATTGCGCATGAAAAAAGCGGTGCGTCGTTCAACTGATTTGGTTGGAAGGCTTGGTGGCGATGAGTTTGTCGTTGCCCTACGTGATATTGGCCCGAGTGACGAGGCTTTAAGCGTTGTCGCGGATGCCATTATGGATTCTGTATGTCAGCCAATTGTTTTAAAAGACGGGACTAAGGTGCAGGTGGGAGCCAGTATTGGCATCGCTTGTGCTCCAATACATTCAAATGACCGTGTCACCATAATAGATATGGCAGATACCAGTATGTATAAAGTTAAACGAACTGGGAAAAACACATACGCGATGGCCTACCCTAAAAAATACTAAGGACGATGATTTAATAGCACTTATATCATCTAGATCGCAGAATTCTTTGTTAACCTAATCTTTACGCGCTATTCACGAGGTTTTTCAATATACTCTATACTTTAAAAAAAGACTTAGGTAAATCAGCGAACTGCGTTGCCTACGTTTTTAGGCGAAAACCTGAGCTTTCATAGAGAAAGCCAAACCTGACTATAAGAGGGATTTTTTATGTTGAGACGGGCTAAGTCAATCATGATTCTTACCGTGGCAATTTGGGGTTTTGTAGGGGCACTGCATAACTTAATCGATTGGCAGGGAACATTGATCGCTGTGAAAATGGCGACATCGATGATTACCATTCCAGACGGTTCAGAAAGTTGGCAAGCCACCTCAAACCTTATTGTTGTTTGGATTGGCGCGCTGTTTATTTTGGGGGCAAAGTTGACTACTGGCGTTATGTGCACCATCGGCTCAATACGCATGTGGAAAGCGCAAGGTGCCAACAGTAGTGTCTATAATGCCGCGAAACAAATTGCCTTAACCGGCTGTGCGGTGGCGATTATTATGTTGTTCGGTGGTTTTATCATTATCGCTGAAAGCTGGTTTGAGCTTTGGCGTTCAGAAACCATGTTAGCCCCGGTATTGGGCTCTGCTTTTCGTTATGCAGGGATGATTTCCCTGATTTCGATTTTTGTCGCATTGAAGGACTAGCTTTAGTTATTGGCACTAAAAAAGGCGATATAAAAGTACATATCGCCTTAAAAGAGGCATAAAGTTCACCTTTAGTTGGGGTAAACCTTATTTAGAAGTGCATTAGTACATTCACACCATAGGTACGAGGAGCACCCTTTAAGAAGGTGTCAGGGGTTAATCCTGTTGTTGGGAAAAATCCAACATTGTAATCTTCGTCAGTCAAATTTCTCACCCACAATGCAACTTCCCAATTTTCAGTTTCCAAAGCAACTCGCCCATTGGCAATGGTGTATGAATCCACTTGGTCATTGTTATTGATTGTTTGATAATGCTCGCCTGTATTGCTTGCATCAATTTGCGTGCGCAGCATAAAGTTATCATTTATGGAGGTGGCATAAACCACGGTTAGATTCCACGAGAGATCAGGAGAAAAGGGTAAATCATTGCCTTCAATGGTGGTGTCTTCACCTTGGAAGTTATTTATTTCCGATTCAATAATTGCCGCGCCAGCACGAATATCGAGTCCATCGATTGGAGATAAAGTGAGGGCAAACTCTGCACCTTGAATTGTTGCATCTGAGACGTTAGCGCGAACGTTAGTGCTTGCACCTGCTACAAATAAGGTTGCGGTAGATTGATAGTCAGAAAAATCGTAATAAAAAAGGTTAGCTTCAGCTGAAAGTAACCCATCGTCTGAACGATATTTAGAGCCTACTTCATAGGCTACTAAGGTTTCTGAATCAATGGGCAGCGCTTCTTCTGCAGTTAAAATGGTTGAGCCGTCAAAGCCGCCGGCTTTGTAACCTGTGCTAACCGTTGCGTAGAGTCGCCACTGTTTTGCCGGAGTAAAGATTCCGCTAACTTTCCAAGTCACCTCACTATCATCTAAGGATTCGTTGAAAACCAAAGGTGATGATGGGTCAATTGGCACACCAATATACACCTCTCCTGCAGGGAAGAATGTGGGAGCTGTGCCGTAAACGCCATAGGGGTCAAGATTTTGCGTTTGTCCTTCAAACGTCACTTCATCTGAAGAGTAACGAATACCGGCTTCTAGTGTAAACCACTCTACTGGCGTCCAGTCTGATGACGCGAACAAGCCCAATGAGTCACGCTCTTGTACATAATCAGTTTGTACATCGGTTTGCCATAAACCTGAATTCAAGAACAATAGGTTGGTGCCAAAGTCCACTTCATCTTGCAAACTGAATGCACCAAGTAACCAATTAACGTTTTCTGAATAACTACCTGCAAGGCGAGCTTCAACGGTGAATTGGGAAAATTCATTTCTAAATAGATAATCAGCAACGGAAAATGGTAGGTTATCTGAGGTTGTATAGTCACGCTCAAGTGACTCATAACCGATTAAAACAGTTCCCGTAGTACCTGAGGAAAACTCATGTTCAATTTGTAGGTTCGCGCCAAATTGCTCCGAGTCTAGTTTAGGTAGCATATTGGAATACACAGTGAACGGGTCGTTGTCTAATGCATTGGCAAAATCCATTAATGCTGGATCTTGGGGATCCAGAAAAAATGCTGCCGAATTCGCATATTCCACCCAATTATCAGCCGTTACGTCAGGTATGGCTAATTCAGAATTATCTTCACCCAAGGTCACTTTTGCGGTAACTAAGGTGCTGTCTGATACTGTCCATTCTGCGGTCACACGGGCTGAAACACGATCAGTTCCGCCCCAGTCTCCTTGGACTGCAACAGCTTGTTGCGGAGTGATAGTGCCTTCTGCGTAGGTATAGCCTGTTCCAGGGCCCGTGCCTAAGTGTTCATAGAAACCATCTGAAGACTCATATAAGCCAGCAATGCGTACTAGAAAATCATCAGAAATAGGAAGGTTAACTGCGCCTTCACCACGAAATAAACCGTAGTTGCCAACATCTAAGTCTAGGTATCCACCAAAATCTATATCAGGTCGATTGGTTAAGATGTTTACTGCACCAGCGGTGGCATTACGACCGTATAATGTGCCTTGAGGTCCCTTCAATACCTCTACTCTATCAATATCAAAATACTGGCCGTTTAATAAGCCATTTGTGCCTTGGTAGACGCCATTTACATGAATGGCGGCTGATGAAGAACCATTTGGGTTGAAGTCATCATCGCCTACTCCGCGAATGGTGATTCTCGGAGATGAGGCACCAGCATAGGTCTCACTATATATAAGCCCGGGGGTATTTAGTGCTAAGGCTTGGGCATCTGCAGTCCCATTTGCTCGAAGTTGCTTGTTGTTGAGAACATTTACAACGCCAGGGATATCTTGAATTGATTCGACCTTTTTACGGGCGGTTACGGTAACAACCTCGAGGGTTTCTTCCTCTGTATTTGTTACTTGAGCAAGTGCTTGTGAAGGAAGGAGTGTGAGTCCTGAAGCTGCCATAAAAATACCTTTTATGGCTAGGTAAATTGTTTTTTTGCGATAGTTATTCGTACGTACTGTGTGGGTAGTCATATGTGTTCCAAGATTAACGTTAATCATAAACTGCTCATCCAATTGGACGGCGGCTCATTATATTCATTTCTACGTTAACGGATATGGCTGCATACCTTTTATCCATAAATTTAATATAAAATTCATAAAGTTATACTACCTTAATGTTGGCTTATTTGGTTTTGATATAGCTGCTTTGTCTTTCCTTAGGCGCAAAACCGAACTAATCTGGATTGTTTGTTAATCTCACCACGCCACCGCTAATGGATGGCAAATTTGTTTTTAACTCACTGATCAAATTTAGTCAGTCGCACGTATAAATCGCAAACTAAATTCACACGGATTCATTAATCATTATACTAGGAGTGAAATCATTAAAAACTTTGGGAGTGGGGAATGGAAGATTCATTTGAATTCTTAAGCTTAGTTCTTGACTCGATTACTGAACATATTGTCGTAATTGATGAAGCAGGTGACATTAAATACGTCAATCGAAGTTGGTCAGCCTTTGGTAGCAATAATGAGTGTACGGTAGGACATGATTGGCGTGGCGTTAATTATTTAGACGTATGTGATAAAGCCGCTGCTGTTGGCGATGATTTTGGGGCAAATGCCGGTGATGGTATTAGAAGCGTTGTCGCGCAAAACTCCTCTCTTTTTTATTTAGAGTATCCTTGCCATAGCCCTAATGAGCCCCGCTGGTTTATGATGCGGGTATCTCCTTTTGGTCTTGCAGATGCAAACTATTTTGTTATCTCCCATCAAAATATTACGGAGCGAAAACTAGCCGAAGAAAAGGTGCTAAATCTATCTCGAATTGATGAATTAACTGGGGTTGCAAACCGTCGCCATTTTAATGAGTTTATCGAAAGTGAATGGGAGCGATGTCATCGCCATAACATGCCAATTAGTCTTGCAATGATTGATTTGGACTACTTTAAATTATTAAATGATAGCTATGGACATCAAGTTGGCGATAAGTGTTTAAAGTCCATTGGGGAAATACTGCAAAACTATGTTCATAGACCCAGTGATATTTGTGCTCGTTATGGTGGAGAAGAGTTTGCGATAGTGTATGGAGATACTAATTTACAGCAAGCCAAGGGGTTAATTAATAAGCTACTCGAACACATCCGCACCCTCAACATACTAAACGAAAACTCACCCATAGGCCCCACTTTAACGGCTAGCATTGGATTGTATTCGACTCACCCAAATGGTGATAGTAATGTCATTGAACTTATTCGTCGTACCGATGATTTACTCTATTTGGCGAAAAAAAATGGCAGAAACCAAATCTATTCCTAGGTTCATAATCAATTTAGTACCCGTAAATGAGACATATTTTATATGAGGCGATTTTTTAATGCCGATGTTGTTTTTTATAGATGTTATAATTTCTCAACTATTTGCCTAATTAGCCTAGCTGGATACAGCGTTTTGCTATTCTGCAAAGTACTAAGCTTCAACTCGATAAAGCTGAAGTGAGTCCTCAATTAACAGCGCTTTTAGGAAACCTACATGAAAATTTTAGTACGTAATTTAGATCGAACAACCAGTGAAGACGAATTAAAACGTTTGTTCGAGGAGTTTGGTAAGGTGCAATCTTGTAGTTTGGTTATTGACCAAGATAGTGGCATATCAAAAGGCTTCGGATTTGTGGAAATGCCTAAAGCTGGAGAGGCTAAAGCTGCGATCACAAACTTAAATTATAAAATGGTCGGTGGTAATAAAATACGAGTAAAACGAGCGGAAGATAAAAACCTAGATCAAACACCCGAATAATTAAACAAGTTTGATCGTTAGGTATCTGCTTAGTGATATGTAATCAACAAAATGGAATTATGGAATGAGCCAGTCGGCTAAACAACAATTAACGAGTGTGGCGTTGCTGGTGAAAAGTTATGCCGAAGCAATCGATTTTTATACGGATAAGTTAAGTTTTCAAATCGTTCAAAACATCGATATGGGTGAGGGGCAACGATTTGTAAAGGTCTCTCTCGCTAACTCCCATGGCTGTAATTTGTTATTGCTCAAAGCAGAGTCAGAACAACAACTCGCTGCTGTGGGGAATCAAGCTGGAGGCAGCGTTTTTTTGATTATTCAAACTGATGATTTTTGGCGAGACTATCAGCAGATGTTAGCCAAAGGTGTCGTCTTTGATGAGCAACCTCGGGAAGAGCCCTATGGAACTGTGGTGGTGTTTCAAGATTTGTATGGTAACAAGTTGGATTTGATTGAAGTAAAACAACCATAATTAGTTTTTGGTTTAATACCCAGTACCCAAGGATGAGTAACCATGTTTTTAATTATTAAATTGTTTTTACAACTTGCAGCATTGAAGTTGCATGACGTTGTAGATAAACCCATCCCTCCCACACTTTTGTATACTTTGTCGTTAATTTTTATTGGTCTTATTTCTACCTCATTTATTTTGCATACGCTATTTTTTAGTTTAGTGTTAGCTATGTTATCCATGCTTTACTTCTGGTTATTGTCGCATTTTCCATCAGGCACTAAATAATATGGAATTATGTTCGTAGGCAGACTGATTCTAATGCTATTTTAAGCTTTGATGAGCGATTCTTAACAGGTTGAAGGACAAAATGAAACGCGCAATTTTGGGGTATCACCAAGATGATGAAAATCATTGGGTAGCTGAACTAGACTGTGGTCATAACCAACACGTTAGACATACTCCACCTTGGACGAATCGACCATGGGTGCTAACGGTGACGGGAAGAAACGCTAAGATAGGCTTTATGCTGAATTGCAAAAAATGTGATAGAAATGAACCAAAAGATAATTAACATTTATCTATGTCTTTGTTCAATTTTTATAGTTTTGTAGGAATTAAATGTCTGAAATTTTAACCATTGTCTTGCTTACCGGTTTATCAGGAAGCTGCATACTTATAGGTGGCATTTTGGCCACTTTTGACCACATACGGCCGCTTTGGATTGAGCGAGAAGTTCGCCATTCAGTGATTGCTTTTGGTGGTGGTATTTTACTAGGCGCTGTTGCAGTAGTATTAGTACCTGAAGGTATAGCCAACATGCAAGGTTCGCTGTTTTCAATCCCCATTGTGCTGTTGGGTGGCTTTGTTTTCTTTTTCATTGAACGACGCCTAGGCTTAAAAAAGCAGGATTCACCACAACTTATGGGAATGATGCTGGATTACATACCCGAAGCTGTCGCGTTGGGCGGCCTTGTGGCCCTTGGCTCTCCTGTAGCGCCTTTGTTAGCGATTTTTATTGGTCTACAAAACCTTCCAGAGGGCTTTAATAGTTATCGTGAAATCAATAATAAAAATGGCAATAAATCGAGCAAAACCCTTTTGACTATGGCAGGGTTAATTCCCTTAGGTCCAATTGCTGGACTCGTTGGTTATATTTTCCTGTCAGATTACCAAGGGGTATTAGGTGCAATTATGCTGTTTGCTTCAGGTGGCATTTTGTACATCATATTCCAAGATATTGCTCCGCAATCACGTTTGGATAAACACTGGGCTCCACCTTTGGGGGCTGTATTTGGTTTTTGCCTTGCGCTGTTTAGTGACATGGTGGTGAGTACGAGCTAATCGCAGTTAACTCCCATTTATATGAATTATTTAACTACAAAGAAGTTGCCCATGGAAATTAAAAGAATAGTGATAAGTGTGCTGTTATTAAGTTTGTCAGCCTGCCAGACAACCGACACTAACAACACCACAAATTATGAAGCTCAAGGCAATTTGCAATCTAGCACCTCGTTGGGTTGTGTTGGCATGAATGAAGTGATTCCGTCCCACTCCCCTGCGGATTTGTTTTTGGGGTTAACCGCATGCATGGACCAAGGGGATGTTGATAACGCAAGCGATTTATATCTAGTCGCCATGAGCTATGGTTATTTTGACACCCGAAGGGTCGCAGATCGTTCGACGCATCAGGCAATAATGGTATTGAGAATGAATGCTTTTGGCGATATTGAGCAATCCGCTCTAGATTCATTTTTAGCGAGTGTTAAGCAGAAAACCTCTGATAATGCTGGTATGTGTGAGACCTTGAAACAACTAGGCCAACCACGTTACTTCCCAACCTACATGATTCAACATGGTATGGGAGCATTTACTGAGCAACCCCATAGTGCTGGTCTTATTGATAATTTTGACTCTGAGTTAGCTTGGAAAGAAGCGTTATCTGTAGTGGTAAATTGCCAGTAGTATTTATGGTTTTAAATATCAGTGATAGTGAATATGACTGCTAAATATCCCTCAATGTTTGATTTCAATCAAAAAGAGCCGTGTACTAACGTGTTGTAATCAGGTTAGTAGAATCACTCTACTTATATTTCAAACCTAATTCTTGGAGTCATAATAATGTCTTTTAAAAAACACGGTTTATCTATTGGTATTGAGCGCGTTGGTAAAACCTTTTTCTTATCTATGCAAGCAGTGGGAAAGTTAACCCATGAAGATTATGAAATCATAACCCCTTTGATCGATGGCGCTTTGGCACAAGTAAAAGAGCCTAAAGTTAATGCATTCATTGATGCAACTGAATTAGAGGGTTGGGAATTAAGAGCGGCCTGGGACGATTTTAAACTAGGCTTAAAACACAATAATGAATTTCAAAAAATTGCCATCTACGGTAACCAAAAATGGCAGCAACATGCTGCAAAACTAGGCAGTTGGTTTATCTCAGGTGAGATTAAGTTCTTTGATGATGCGCAAGCCGCAATGGAATGGTTAAGCCCCTAATTTGTTTAGTGCAATGGTTTCAATGCCTTGTATATTATGAGTATTTAACGTCAATTTAGGAAAATTATGATATTTACTCCAGGGCAACCAGTGTTGGATCTCATTGCTTGTTACCCAGCAAAACCGCGAGAAGCCTTGTTCGCTTTGCGTGAGCTTATATTGCAGGTGGCAACTCGCTGCCCTGAGGTCAAAAATCTTGAAGAGACTTTAAAGTGGGGAGAACCCAGTTACCTTTGCAAGAGTGGCAGCACATTACGAATGGACTGGAAGCCGAGGGAACCAGACTTTATTTTTATTTATGTAAACTGCCAAACTACATTAATAGAAACCTGCAAAGAGCTCTACGCCGACGAATTAGAATTCGTTGGTCGTCGCGCTATTGGGCTGCCATTAAACATGGCGTTGCCTGAAACCGTGTTATCCTACTGCATTGAACTAACTCTCAAGTACCACAAAATTAAACATTTACCACTATTAGGGTGTTAAAACCTTGGTTTTTGCGTGCTAATATTTCTGTCAGAGTAGATAGATAAGTGAGCCCGATTCAAGGTGAAAAAAACTAACAAAAAGGTATTTTTGATAGAATCCCTTGGGGGGGGTGCGCTGTGGTCGCCATTTGGATCAGCGTTATTAATTCTGGGTTTATCACTGGAATGCATATGATCAGCCGTGGTTTTGAGATTGGCTATTTGATTGTGTTTGGCGTTATTTTGAGTTCAGTTGGGGTGTGGGGCGTGTTTCAATTGCAGTTGAAATTAGTGTTTCCTGACGCCTATGAAGACAGTATCTCGTTCTACCGTTTTCATTTAATCTGCGGGGCCGTGGGCTGCGTACTCTGTACTCTATTTTTCATGGATTGGGACCCAGTTTTTGCTCTTATCTGCCCTTTACCATTGCTCATTTCTATCTATCTGTATCGCAAAAAACTGCGTTTTGAACAGCTTAAATGCTGTTAAATTTATCCCTTGTACAGCTAGCTAGATTCACCTTAGGTTTAGCTTGGATATATCACGGATTAATTCCTAAACTATTGCATGTCGACCCGATGGAAAAAGTGATCACGGTAGCGCTAGGTTTTAACGCCCAAAACAGTTTGATTTTTACTCAGATTGCTGACTTGGCTGAAGTCATTTTGGGTGTCGCCTTAATTTTGTTTTACAAAAATCTCCTACTCATTTATTTTAGCGCTCTAAATTTGGTAGCTTTGTTGGTTTTCACCATTATTTTTGTTGCACAAGTGGTTGTGGCGGCATTTAACCTGGTAACAACCAATATTCCCTTAATAGTATTGAGTGTTGTATTGCTGAAAAATGCTCAGCGTAAACAGACAAACATAACCTAAAGAAGACACGTTTTATGAACACGAAAGCAGTATGGGATAGTAAATGATTAAACGATTAGCAACATTGTTAGGGTCGCTACTTCTGCTGCTGGTGGCTATATATGCAGTGTTATTTATCCTCTTCCAACAACCTGATAGAAGTGTTGCTGAACTTGCACCTAAATGGGCTCCAGCCCCTTCGCAATTTATTGATGTTGACGGCATGCAAATTCATTTGCGGGATGAAGGCCCTAAAAATGATCCTCTGCCAATCGTTTTACTCCATGGTACCAGTGCTTCTTTGCACACCTGGGAAGGGTGGACACAAACATTAAAATCTCAGCGAAGAGTCATACGTTTTGATTTGCCAGGGTTTGGTTTAACCGGTCCTAATCCGCAAAATGATTATTCAATTGAGCAATACAGTCGGACCGTTATTGATGTTATGGACAATTTAGGTGTTGAGCGTTTTGTTTTGGCTGGAAATTCTTTAGGAGGTTATATTTCTTGGGCAACTGCGGTGATTTACCCACAACGGGTAGAAAAGCTCATTTTAGTGGATGCCAGTGGATATCCGTATCAATCTACTTCGGTACCTTTAGCCTTCACCATTTCTCAAAAACCACTGCTCAAATTTTTAATAGGCGACATGTTGCCCCGCAGTTTAGTGGTGAAAAGTGTCAAAAACGTTTATGGTGACCCACGTAAAGTAACGCCTGAATTGGTTGATCGTTATTATCAATTAACCACTCGCGAGGGTAACAGGCAGGCATTAGAAGCGCGCTTTGCACAAACTCAGTCTAACGATTTAATTAACCGAATTCCTGAGATTAAACAGCCTACCTTAATTATTTGGGGGCAAGAAGATCGTCTTATTCCTGTTAATTTAGGAAGGCGTTTTCAAGAAGAAATTGAAAACAGTGAGTTGGTTATTTTTGCTACCCTTGGTCATGTTCCCCACGAAGAAGATCCTGACTCTACGGTGAATAGTGTGATTGATTTTCTGCAGCCCTAAAATGATTTAAGAAGGTAAAATATGACAGAAAACTCATCCACCTCAAATGATGAAAATCCAGCGGTTGGAAAAATACCCGCCAACGTGCGTGTGATGATAGCCCTAGTTGCATCTCCTACCCTTTTGGTGATTGCGTTTTCTATTTACTGCCTTTGGATTGGTAATTGGCAGGAGCCGGGAGTCAGTGGTGTAATTTTTTCTGCTTTAGGAATATTTGCTTACTATGTCGTTATTGTTGGTAGGTTGCCGAAATGGTTTCATTTTAAACGTCAAAAGTAATTTTCTTATTGCTTTAAACCTTGAATCTGTTGTTTAGGTGGTGAGATGGCGTGTGCTTTTCCTGCTGTTTTTGCATGGCGTCGAATAAGGTTAACAGAGGTTGGGTGTCTGTATTGTAAATAAGCTTTAGTGCGTGAGCTGTAGCTTCTAGTGAAGACAGGCTGTGTTCAAGTTTAGATTTACGAATACGGTATTGATTCTGCGGTAAGGTATTAAAATGCCAGTTTGGTAATTCATGCAACCATGGGTTTAACTGCCACATTTTTGTCGCTTTACGCCAAGTGGCATCGATCACGATTAACCTATCGGGAAGCACGTTGGGGCAGTGTGTTTTGTGCTCTTCTAGTGGCTGACTATCTGTGTTGGGATACAAAACCCAGGTATTCTGATAAGTGGTGATAACTCGCTCTCTCACCCCGGTAAAATCTTGTTCATTCTCGCCGACTAGAATTTCCGAATTTTTTATACACAATGGAAGCAATCTTGCTGTATTTTTGCCGTGTTTAGACTCCAGAGGATGTTGTAATATGGTTATTTGTAATGGAACTTTGACTTCATTGATAAATGCACAAATGCATACCGATTGAGGGTAATTACAATGGGGACAAATACAACGTTTTTTCATTGCAGATTTTTCCGTAACAACTTGTCATCAAATGGGTTAAGGTTTTAGTATCTAGTATTGGCCTCCCAAGTTATTTTTTGGGGAACTCAATATCAGTCGCAGAGGCTTACTATAGCTGATAATCTATTAGGTATAAAAATCTTCGTGTGTTTGTTTTATTGTCAGGCGTACGTTTAAGGAATATGGATATAAATCATGTCATTTAGTGAAAACGTGGAAGTGATCCCACCACCGTTCTCAACGGAAAGTTCGGATAGGCGCTCTGAGGAAGAAAGTAAAAAACTGCAAAAACAAAAATGGTGGGTATTGAGTATCAGCTTTTTACTGGTTTTTGTGGTGGCTATGATTTGGATTTGGAGCCGTTCACCTATTTATCAAAGCCAAGCGATAATTCATTTTAGCTATGCCCAACAGCTGAATAATCAACAAACTGCAGTACCTGAGGAGCAAATCACCCTCAACAATAAGCGTCTTACTAGCAACCGAATTCTTGATGGTTTACGTGTGCAACTTGCAGACGAGTATTCGCTCAATTTTACTACTGAAGAACTGGCCCAAATGGTGTCTACCGAAGAGCACCTGGATAGTCGGATTATTAACTTATTCACAACGGGTGAAAATAGAAACCATTTACAACCGGTACTCGAACAATGGCTGGCTTTATATCTGGCTAGATTAGAAGAGGAAACGGAAGAAAACACAGTAGAAGATCTATCATTAGGGCAGGAAAAACTTCTGGCGTTGGAGCAGAAGATTCTTGAACAGCGAGATTTAGTTGAGCAGTACAGCGAAGAAAATAACATTATTTCTATGGAGCGCGATGAGAATCGCGCACTATCTAAAATTAAAAGTATGGGAGCAGCGTTAGATACCGCTGAGACACAGCAAGCCGAAGCGAAGGCAACCTTAGAAAGTGTTAAACAAAGTATAGCCCAAGGAGATTCAGTTATTCACCCTGGAGATAAAGCCCGGCTAGATGGTATTCGCAGCGCTATTAAAGATAGCGAAGCTGAGCTTTACGAGTTATCACAACGATATACTGCTGAATACATGGAATTAGATCCTAGTATTGTGAATAAAAAACGTCGACTACAAGAGTTGAAAACTCGATATGAAGCTGAGGCGGCAGAAAGCCAAAAGAGATTTGTAGAAGATCTGCAACGTACAGTTGTTGCCTCTGAGCAGAAGCAAAAACAATTAGAAATTCAGTTAGATGAACTGGGCAAAGAGGCTCTTGTTTTTAACCAAAAATTAAAAGAGTATGGCCGATTAAATCGTTCTTTAAGTCAGTTGCAAGAACAAGCTCAGCAATTGAAAGATCAACTAGTAGAAACGGAAGTTCAAAAGCCGTTTCAAGCCAAAATTAATGTTCTTGAGCAACCTTTTGTTCCCACTTACCCCATATCACCGAATTACTGGCGTGACTCAGCCATCGCACTTGCTGCAGCAGTATTGGTAAGCTTATTTGCATTGCTCATATTCAGCTTCATTCATCGCCAGAAAACACCTGCACCTACCATGACAAGTTATAATGTGGTTCCTCCTTCTTCAGGGTTAACCTTAGAGCAGCAGGTGGCAGCACAGCAAGCCTTAGAGCAACAAAAGCAGGCACAGTTGGGGCACCAACAAGCACCTTTGCAATTGGCTCAAGCTAGCACGCCAAAAGCGGCTCGTTTATTATCTGAAGCGGAATGTGGCAGTTTATATCAAGTCGCGAATCGTGATGGAAAGTTGGCTATTTCGTTGATTTTAAATGGTGTCAGTCCCAGTGAATTGCTTAACCTTAAAGTTCAAGATATCGATCTAGAAACGCAATCTTTACAAATATCTGGTGAATACGCTAGAAGCGTCCCTGTTAGTCCAGAGTGTATACAGATCATTCAAAACTTGCAGACCAATCAAGCTGAAGACAGTTTACTATTGGGGGGAAGACTTGATGCCCAGCAGCTTGATCAAATGATGATAAATATTGCCCATGATGCCGGTTTGGCTTTTGCTGAGCAGTTTTCAATTGGAGCGTTGCGTCATACTTACCTAACATTTTTAGTCGCCCAAGGAGCAAGACTAAATGATTTAGAGCAGGTGGCAGGTTTCGTAAGCCCTAATGATCTTAGTTTGTATCGCCAAGTTAACCGTCGTGGTGAGCCTGTGGATGTCGAACAATTGAATTTGCAATATCCGTTAGCGTGACTGGCCAATAGAATCGTAACGTGAATCACCAGTATCATCAGCAGATTTGGAATACAGTATTGCAAATTCCAGTCGGTAGAGTGGCCAGTTATGGTCAAATTGCTGATTTGGCGGGATTGCCTGGACGAGCTCGTTTAGTAGGTAAAGCCTTAGGTTATGCGCCCGATTCACTGCAGGTGCCTTGGCACCGAGTACTTCGCTCAGATGGTAACATTGCGTTTCCAGCGCAAAGTGAAAAGTCCAATTTGCAAATAGGCTTATTGCAACAAGAGAATGTTGCTGTTTTTAATAACAGAGTGAAATTAAAAACGTTTCAATGGCAACCTGATCTGGCTGAGCTGCTATTTAAATTGAATTACTAATGCCAATGTAGCTTGCTGCGTTGCTATTAAAAGCGTGTTTAAAAAGCATTCAATTTGACGCATATTTGATTGCAATAAACATCTGATAGTTTTAAAGATTACATAGAGTTTTCTTGTGCCAAACGGCGGTGTAGTTTATGTTTAAGCGTATGTATTTTAATCATCGAGCTTTTGAAACGTGTTAAAAGAAATTTCAATTGATGAATTAAAGCCAGGTATGTTCGTTCAAGCGATAGTTGAACAGCGTGGCAATATGAAAATTAAAAGCCAAGGAAAGGTTTTCAAACGCGCTATTGTTAACCAACTCAGAAAGAAAGGCATTGTTCGACTTCTTATCGATCCTAGCAAGGAATTCACACCCGAGCCCGAATCTGACGTCGACTCTTCCTTAACCTCTCAAGCACAAGACCCCCGCTCCTCTAAAGAGCATATTACCTTTGATGCGGAAATTGAAGTAGCTAAGCAATTACACGAAAAAGGTAAAGTCATTCAAAACAGGATGCTCAAATTGGTAGCCAAAGGCTTACCTGTTGATTTAAAGCTACCTAAAGAATTTACTGAGCAGTTGGTTGGCTCTATCGACCGAAACCCCAATGCATTGATGTGCTTAACTAAAATACGTGAAAAAGATAGTTATCTACTAGAACACTCGCTTAACGTGGCCATTTTGTTAGCCAACTTTGCGCAATTTATCGAGTTGCCAGAAATAGAAGTGCAAGAACTCGCTTTGGCTGGATTTTTACACGATATTGGTAAAATTAAAATTCCAGATAGTATTTTGCATAAAGCTGGTCGCCTGACCGATCCCGAAATGAATATTATGCGTGATCATGTTTTTCATGGCATACAAACCTTAGAAGAAATGGGGCTGCCAGGACATATTATTAAAATAATGTCAGAGCACCATGAGCGTCTAGATGGGTATGGTTATCCTGAAGGTTTACGTGGTGAAGAAATTAGTAAGTATGGTCGCATGATAGCAATCGTAGATACCTATGACGCCATAACCGCCGACCGATGTTATAAATCAGGCATGTCTTCCCAAAAAGCGCTAAAAATACTTTTGGGCGACTCACCCGTTAAATACGATCTGGATCTTGTGCAGATGTTTATTAAGTGCGTGGGTGTTTATCCTGTAGGCAGCTTAGTGAAATTAAATAACGAACAGGTTGGTATGGTGGTGGCAAGTAATGAATCTGCACCTTTAAAGCCTGTCGTGAAAGTGTTTTATTCTGCTCGCACCCAAAACTACTTACCTATAAAAGATATTGATTTAGCGCAGAGTCAAATGAAAGTAGAAAAAGGCGTGAAGCCTAGTCAGTTCGATATTGATTTCAATCGCTACTTTGACCAGCACATTGCCATATAATTTGACGTGCAGATGGATAACACTCACAGGGCTGTGGCTGATAACCAACAATATCATAGCCACTGTCTAAACTTGATGGCTAGGTACTTGTTATCTATCTAACTATCTATCGTTGCCATAAGCACATCGTAAGATTTCGCGCATCTGATCATCAGTAATGTGCGAAGGACACAGGCCTTTATCTACTAACTCTTCTTTTACACTTGCCACTGGCTTATCTGCTATATAAGCGCTGTGCTTTTTGACATAACGTGTTAAATTTTGTTGCAACTTACGAGTTAAACAAGACATACATCACCTGATACTTCTGGGGTTACCAATCAAAAAAACTGTACTTTTCTTATACAGCATAAATCGAACCATGTTTTTAATCTTGTTTAAAAACATAGGGTTGTGATTTTTAAGGGTAGGTGGGTGTTAGGGGAGCTGTCAAAAAGTCTGACAGAATCTGTCAAATCGACACTGAATTACCTGAAAGTAATTCATAAAGGTTCGGGTCATTTTGTTAGAGTCTGTTACTGATGACTTGAAAGGCCTGTTGATTTTCAACTTCTTGATTATTTATTAACTGATTAGGTTTAAATTGAAACCAATGCTAAGTAAACGCAAACATTTAATCTGGACCCCACTACAAATCAAAATTTTTGTATTAGTAGTGAGTCTTTTTAGTATGGTATTTGCGTTAACCCTTCTGAGTATTTATAACGCGGCTTATAATCAAGCCGAACGTCAGTTTTTGTCTCGTTTGAGTGTCGGCCGTAATGTATTTTTGAATGAACTTGCTAACGCTAAGTCCCAACTTGATCTTAACGTCGAAACGGTTTCTAAAGACTGGGCTCTGCGCAGCGCAATTGGTCAAGGAGAAGATTCAGAATCAATCCGCACAATTTTATTTAATTTTGGTAGTCGTATTGATGCCGACGTTGCTTTGGTGTTAGACAAAAAGTTTACCCTTATCTCCCAATATGGAGGTGAAGACGATGAAGTTGTACAGGCCTTGGGTCGAGAATTAAGTGACGAGCAAAAACACCAAGCCTGGATCACTATGATGGGGGAGCATCCCTTTTTAGTTTCCGCTGAACCGATTCGAGCGCCCGGTGTGATTGGTTGGCTGATTATGGGGAAAAAGCTCAATTTAAGTTTGTTTAACCGTATTAAAAGCCTGATTTCCTTGGATATTAACCTGACTGTTGTTAGTGACAATCAGGCATTACTGCCCTTATCAACAATAAATAACGATGACTTCCTCAATCAAGCCATTACAAAAAGCAGTGTAATGCTGCCAGACCAAAGCCGATCAATTGAGTTTCAAACTGTAGACACCCATGACACTGTATTACTGCCATTTATGTTGTTTGAAGATAATCGACGGCAGTTTGTAGTGGTATTACAAGATTCGATTCAGTCATGGCTGAAAACTTTGCGGCAGTTTATGTTTGAGTTGCTGCCGTTTTTTGCCGTGGGCTTATTGTTGGCGGTGATGGGTTCGTATTATATTGCCCGCAGTATTACCCGACCTGTGGGGCGTTTGCTTGATGCTGCCAAATTGGTCGCCAGTGGGAAGTACAATGAAACCATTCAGGTCTCTGAGAAAAGTGAGCTGGGTGAATTAGCCTTAGAGTTTGGCAATATGCAGCACGCTGTTATGGAGCGTGAACAAAAGATAAAGGATCAGGCGGAAGAAATTAGGCAAACCAATAAAGCCAAATATCAAATTGAAATTGTGCAAAAAGAACAAGAATTGGCGAAGTCAGCCAATGAGGCAAAAAACCGTTTTTTAGCCAACGTCAGTCACGAAATACGCACGCCATTAAATTCCATTATTGGATATACCCAAGTGCTAGATGATGCACAAGCAAGTCATCAGGAGAAGCAGCAAGCGACCCAAGCAATTAATAGTAGTGGTCAATACCTGCTCAATATTATCAACGATGTACTAGACCTATCGAAGATCGAGGCGGGCAAAATTCACCTGCAAAATATCGATACCTGTACAGTGAGTTTGTTAAATGAAGTTCAGTCCTACATGCGCCGTTTTGCCGCAGAAAAAAGCTTAGAGTTTAATCTGCAACTGCATTTCCCTTTGCCGCGCTTTATCAATACCGACCCAACTCGTCTAAAACAAATATTGCTTAATTTATGCAACAACGCCATTAAGTTTACCGACGAAGGGAAAGTGGAATTACAGGTTTATTTTGATAGTTATAAACGACGCCTGATTTTTGTGGTCTCTGACAGTGGCGTGGGCATGAGCGAAGAGCAACAATTACGCTTGTTTACCGCGTTTTCCCAAGGTAGCTCAGCGATTAATCGTAAATACGGCGGCACAGGACTAGGTTTATATATCAGCAAACAGCTGATTGAAATTATGGGCGGGCACATCAAAGTGACCTCACAAGAAGGAGAAGGCAGCCAATTTGCTGTGTATCTCCCTTGGGCTGAAGCTCACAACAGAGCTATGTTAACCTCGCAAAAAGAGGCGGACGACATTGCCATGGAGTATCGCCACAACAACGTGGAAATCCCACGTTTGTCTGGCCACATTTTGTGTGTGGACGATAACCAGGATAATTTACAATTAGTGGCTTACCTACTGAGAAAAACCGGTGTAAAAATGAGTTTAGCAAGCAGCGGTTTTGAAGCCCTAGAACTGGCTAAACAGCATCGTTTTGAGTTGATTTTAATGGACATGCAAATGCCCGATATGGATGGTTTAGAAACCACTCAGCGGTTGTTAGAGTTTGGAGTGCAATGTCCTATTTTAATGCTGACCGCTAATGTCGACAGCGAAAGTATTCAACAAGTGATGCAAGCCGGCGCAACGGCACATTTTGGTAAACCCATTAAAACCGAAGCATTTTATGCAAAATTAACCGAACTAATGGATTTAAAAACCTACAATCAAGTTGAACACCAAGGTGTCCAGCCTAGTAACGAGTTTGAACGGTTAATAGAAGATTATAAAAATAGTTTTGAGTCAAAAATTGCCGACATGCAAGCTGCAGCTGACCTGCAAGACTGGCACCAAGTGCAGCAGCTCATGCACAAATTAAAAGGCTCTGCCGGCAGCTATGGCTTTGACCGTATTAGTGAACTGGCGAAACAAGTCGAAGATAACGTTACCCAAGAGCACTTTAGCAATGCAATAGACAGCCTTAATCAATTAAAACAACTAATGAGAGAAGCCTGCGCGGGTAACCACTAACTCGTGCACCCGATTCATTTAGTTATACTGCAATTTAGTCCCAACCTAAGTTTAGTCTATGCTCAATCTAGACCTAATCTCCACAAGCAATCCCAGGGCTTAAAACAAGGAAGTAAGGTGATAGCCTATACAGCAACAGCCGAGACAAAAGCGAACATTCCATTGTAATAACGGTACTATTTAGATTCTCGATTACTGCTAGCATCTAATTCACTAGATTTTGCCTTAGCAAGCCAATAGAGGATCCTTAGATCCTATTAACTTCCTGGATACTTGTCCTGAATAAAGTTGTCTAAAGCTCTATCAGATGTGTAACGGCCTATATCCCAAGTTGGAAATTCAAATAAGTCTTTAGCGATGTCTCGGATAGCTTCGGTTAATTCCACCTGTTGAACGAGCTGCTCATCAATACTATTTAAACCATAAAGCGCTCCCCATAGATTTCCGGAGATAGCACCAGTTGAATCGGAGTCACCATCGTGGCTAACGGATATGCTCATTAGGTGATTGAAATCATTGGCGACTATTGCACAATACAATGAAATGGCTAGCGCCTCTTCTGCTATCCAGCCTTCACCCATTTGTTGAATGGCGTTTGCATAATTGCATTGTGTTTTCGATAACCTTAGAGTCTGTTCAATTGCATCAATGGTTTCGTCAGCGTTTCGTTGCTCTTTAAGTATTGGGATAACCGAAAGTGTCGCATCTACTAGGGTGTAACCGTCTAATATTTGATAAATGATGGCGGAAAATGCCCCTGAGGCCAAATAGCCAGTGGGGTGACCATGGGTAAGTTGCGCCGCATCACAGCCAAGCTTAAAACAATCCTCAAGGGTGAAATTCGTTTTCTCGCGCCAACAAAATAATCCAATGGGGGCAACACGCATCACACCGCCACAACCTTTGCTGTCATTTAGGGCCAACTCATCAAATTCTCCTGCTGTGCTAAGGGCATTCAAACAGGTATTCCCTGGGGCGCGTTGGTCGTGGAGCTCTGGGTATTGCCAAAGTACGCCGTCTGTAATTACCCTTAAATCACTCGGGGATGAATGGGATTGAGTTTGCAACCAGCGCTGATAAGCATGACCAATACACCCTAACCACGACGTCCTTCCTTCGCGTTTTCCTTTCACATAAGCTCGTAACAAACCTTCAGCGGTAAAAAGCGTCATCTGAGTATCGTCGGTAATAGCACCCACTTTGCCGTAGGCTGGCAATAACGAAGTAACACCTTTATCGCCATGCAACGCTAAAATCCGTTCCCGTGAGATAAATTCTACTGGCGCACCATACGCATCACCGATTGCCCCGCCAAGCATACAGCCAAGGAATTTATCTCGAACTTCATTTGCGTTTTGCTCTGCTGTATTTCCTAGATGTGGTTGGATGTTAAGTGCTTCCATGTATTTTTCAAAACAGAAACCTGGCTGGTGGAAAAACTCGCGAACTTGCAATTGTGTACCGGTATGCATCGATGGAATGGCGGTAAGGTCAATTAGCTTTCGCCAATTTTCCACTATCTCACCATTGAATGATTTTCCAAGACCATACTGCCAATAACTAATGTAATTATTGCCTGCATCTGATGCATACGCTTGGGAAATTTTTCCCGAGCGATCAATGTTGTATTTAAATTTCTTTTCTGGGGAACATGCTCTGCCAGCGGGATCTAAATCACTGCAAATCCTCTTAACCATCGATAATGCATTATCATCTAGAAATTCATAAGCACACATGACTAATTGACTGTCTTTCAAGGTAAATGCGGCAACTAAGCGGTTTCTACACTGAATTGTTACTATTTCGTCTTTGGCTAAGTCAATCGAACCATATTTTAGGCTCCAATCAACGCCTGCGCATTCACTTCCCTGTTCAAGTTCTGGCTCATAAAGGACGTAACACAAAGCTTCTAAACCAGGGAGTAATTTGGCTTTATCAATCTCTTTGTCATTAAGTTTTGTTTGTAATCCGTGAAGTAGTAATTCAGGCAGCAATTTACCTTGGTTACTTGCGGCCGCTATTAAGGCTTCAGTTGGTAGAAAATACTCTTGCTCGGGGAGGCTCCATTTTTGCAAAGTTTCGGTGTTTATTTTCAATGCGACAAAACTAGTCATAATATGTCCCTTATTGATTAACCAGAGCAGCAGAAAAAATTTATAAGTTGCCTTGGATCACTTAATCATTCACCTAAATAATCTCGATAAACATAGACGACATCAACCCTTCAGAGCTTGAGATTTAACCCCCCTTTACTAATATGCGGCGGTTGTTTTAAACCAGACGATTGTATTCTAACGGTGTGTTTTAAATCGTCTAATAAGAAATGAATAACCTGAAAAGCATTACTCAATATTCTGGATCTGCCCATTGAGTAGCGGCCTAGCCCCTAACAAACTTAATAACTTACTGAATAAAACGGTGTACTGGAGATAACCCATACAGTATTCAGCTGCACTCCTCTCGTAAAAACCGCTGAGCAATAGCCGTTATATTTTTATCATTAAACTTTCATATTTGTGTCAAGTGAACGTCACTTTTACTTTGCTAGACTTCGGCGCGAATTGATCAGGGCTATGCACTCCGACTCTATCCAGAATGATTTGAAACGCTAATGCTCCGCCGATCTCACACTAAAACTAACTATATTGATGTTTATCACAAGGAATATAAAAATGATGATTGAGTCTAAACTGGCTAAATCTATTCGCGCGCTTTTGATTACTACGCCCGTAGTTTTACTTGCTGCATGTGGCGACGATGGCAAAGATGGTGTAAACGGCACTGATGGCACATCAGCACTAACTAAAGTTGTAACCCAAGAAGCAAATGAAGCCTGCCCATACGGCTCTACATTATTACAAGCAGGGGTTGACGCTAACGCTAATGGTGAACTGGACGTTGCAGAAGTGCAAAGTGAATCAAGCGTTTGTTCAGCTCCTAATGCCTCTGCTCAAATGATTGCTTCTAGCGCTCAAATTAAATTCGAAGAAGTTGCCGCACCACTTACAAATTATGAAAAACGCCAGATTATGGTAGCTCAGGCTAAAGTGGTTGATGGTAATGAAGAGAAAACCTTAGATGCAGGCTATCACATTCTTGCTCGCTCAGGGGATCGTTTTGGCGACGTTGTTTTTGGTCAGCTAATCGATAAATACGGTCAGCCCATGTTTGGCGAAGATGGTGCACGTAAAGTATCTGATGCCAATGAGCATACTTCTTTATTACCTATTGGCGACAAATTATTCTCTGTATCTCAAATGGAATCACTCCCTGGTTCTATGTTCTTAATGGAGTTAAATCAGGATCAGGCGTCAGGTGAATTAAGTGTTAAAAACATGAGTCAAATTGACCAGTCTGGTGTTGACGGTGGTTGGGTACACTGTGCCGCATCTGTCACGCCGTGGACTACCCATTTGGCCTCTGAAGAATATGAACCAGATGCGTCAAACCCAGCTAGCGCTTCAAGAATGAATGAATACATGGGTTTAGTAGGTGATACTAATCCATATTTCTACGGCTGGAATATTGAAATTGAAGTTAGCGAAGATGCCACAACCGACTTGAGCAAGCATTATGCAATGGGTCGTTTAGCCTTCGAATTATCTTACGTTATGCCTGATTCGAAAACGGTTTACATGACAGATGATGGTACCAACGTTGGCTTCTTCATGTTTGTAGCTGATACTGCCGGTGATTTAAGTGCTGGTACTTTGTATTCTGCAAAATGGAATCAAACATCTGCTGAAAATGGCGGTGCTGCTGACCTGTCTTGGGTAAATCTTGGTCATGCGACTGATTCTGAAATTGGTGACTATGTACATGGTTCATCAACGGAAGTGGCATTGAGTTTCACTGATATTTTCGACGTAGATACCGAAAACTGTACTACTATCAGTGCCAACGGAAAAACTGAGTGTTTAGAGCTTCGTGCAGGAATGGAAAAAGCTGCTTCACGTATGGAGACACGTCGTTATGCCGCGTTAATGGGGGCTACGACTGAGTTCCGTAAAGAAGAAGGTGTTACTTTCGCTCCGGATCGTAACAAGGTTTATGTTGCTATGTCTCAAGTCGGGAAAGGCATGAGCGATGGAGAAGGCGATATTCAACTTTCACAAAACAATTGCGGTACTGTTTACGAATTAAATGTCGCTACAGATGCAATGAACGATACTGACGGCAACGCGATTAGCTCCAGCTCGGTTGTTAAAGATATGACAGCGCTGGTTTCGGGTCGTCCTGTATCAGTTGAAGATCCACAAGCAGCTGGATTTGAAGGCAACAACTCTTGTCATATCAATGGTATCGCTAATCCAGATAACGTTACCTACATGGCAGGTCACAATCAGTTAATTATTGGTGAAGATACAGGTAGCGGTCATCAAAACGATGCTATTTGGTCATATGATTTAGATGCGGGCAGCCTGACTCGCATCCAAACCACTCCTTATGGTTCAGAAACCACGTCACCTTACTGGTATCCAAACATAAATGGATGGGCATATCTGATGAGTGTGGTTCAACACCCTTACGGTGAATCTGATGGCGATAAAGACACAGGTACAGGTGAAGGTCGTGCATACACTGGTTACGTGGGTCCATTTCCAGCTAAAGCTGAATAATTTCTGTTCAGTTACTAATAATCTTTAAAAGTTTAGGGGGTAATTGCCCCCTTTTTCCTATCTGGAGGTTGCCATGTTCTTTAATTCCCCATCAGTAGTTGTTCGTTGTTTTGGGGTAGCAACGTTGCTAATGGTGTTACCTGCATCAGCGAAAAAAATGGATGTGATTTATAACGATGTTCTAAGCCATCCAAGTCCATATATTCCTGCACAGTGTTATACCAAACCTGAAGTATCAGAAAATCAAAAAGTTAATCCATGTTATGCCTGCCATACCATGAGCAAGCGGCCCAATGTGCTGAATGATATTGATGTGCAGCTAAATTATGTTTTTCCAACCAGCGTATTAAAAAACCCATGGAAAAACCTGTTTAAAGACCGTAGTAAGCTGATTGCGGATATTTCAGACGAGCAGATATTAACCTATGTCAGACAGGATAATTATTTTGATGAGCAAGGCAATATACGTCTGAAAAAACGTTTAAAGGACGACATCAAGCATTTTGATGCGAACAGCAATAACCACTGGGACGGATACGTGCCTGACAGTTATTTTAATTTTGATAATCAAGGGTTTGATCGTGCTCCCAATGGTGATTACACAGGATGGCGTAGTTATGCCTATTACCCCCTGCCCGGCAGCTTTATGCCTACTAACGGTTCCACCGACGATGTCAGCATTCGCTTAGCACCTGCTTTTCAACAAAACAAGCATGGTGAATTTGATCTCAGTATATATAAAATAAACATGGCAATTGTAGAGTCCATGATTATGGAGCAGGATGTGCCTATTGAGCCCAGTGATGAAAACAAACTGGGTGTCGATTTGGACAAAAATGGTGAACTTAGTACAGCAACCCTGATTAAATATGACTGGGCGCCACTAGAAAAACGCTTTATGTCTTATGTGGGTAAAGCCAAAGTCGAACAACAAAGCGGCAACGTACACATTGCAGCAAAACTCTTTCCTGAAGGCACAGAATTTTTGCATTCGGTACGTTATCTGGACATTGATAATAATGATCAGGTAAAAATGGCGCCACGCATGAAAGAGCTACGTTATGCCAAAAAACACAGTTGGATGACTTATTACCAATGGGAAGTTATCGTAAATGCCGAAATTAAAGAACGCCATGATTTTCCCGATCGTACCAAAACCGTATTAGGGAGTGCGGAAGAAGGTGTGAATGTGGCTCAGGGCTGGAATTACCAAGGTTTTATAGAAGATTATCAAGGTGATCTTCGTCCTCAAACCTATGAAGAGCAAATTACTTGTACTGGCTGTCATGGGGGGACAGGCGTAATGATAGACAGCAATATTTCATTTTATCGTAAATTTCCCAATTCAAGTTTTCAACGTGGTTGGTATCACTGGCTACAAAAGCCCATGCAAGGTGTTCCCGAACCTAAGCGTGAGAGTGATGGTGAGTATGAATACAGTTATTACTTAAAACATAACCCTACAGGTGATGAGTTTCGCGCCAATGATGAGGTTAAAGCCAAATTTTTTGATGAAGATGGTCAGCCTAAAGAGCACATGTTCGACAGGTTACATCAGGATATAGCTGTACTTATGTTGCCCAGTAAACAACGTGCACTTAATTTAAACAAAGTGTACAAAACGATTGTTGAAGAACAAAGCTTTAAACTAGGCAAAGCGCCCTTGCTAAGTCCTGCCGGCCAAGTTGTATTTAAAGAAGTAAAGTTGAATCAAGAAACCGGTATTAAAGAAGCGTTAAGCGCATTTTAACTTAATAATTTACCCTATTAATCAGCAGTCTTTTCTTTACACTGGATTAGGCTGCTATTACATCAACTGGTACACCCCTAAAGAAATGAAAGTCATTAAATCAAATTAGCTCCAACCTGGCGCAAATGAAAGCAGCGCGATAAGTGGAGATGGCATAAAATGTTGGTGACTTCGATGCGAAAATCTGCAAACCGATTTGGACGGGAAAAATAAAAAAGCCCTGTATTTACAACTAAATAACAGGGCTTTTAAGACATTCTTGGACGGGTAAAAAACTATTCGATGTTTTGAATCTGCTCATTGAGCAGCGGCCTAGACCTTAATAAACTCAATGAGTTATCGAAAAGAAACCGTTCAAAAATGCCTGTTTGCTCACCAAACTGCCCACCACTTGCCTATGGCTTTTACTAAATCTTAGTGGTTAGCAATGGAAAAACAGTGCCGTTTTTACGCTGCTGTTAGAGCTAAAACATAGCAGTTTTGAAGGGCTTTATCGAGCACGATTCCCGTCAACATAGCTTTGCCATTTTTTACGCTCAAAATGCGTTGATGCTATTACTATCTTTTGTCATTAACGTCATCAATCGCGGGTGTACAAATAATTTTTCCTTACCGGAATTTATTTCTTGCAGCACACCAATATCCGCTAACTGCTTTAAATACGTTGAAGCAGTTTGGCGTTTTGCAATGTCACGTTCAACTAGATTATTGATACGGCAGTAGGGTTGTTCAAAAATAAGCTGAACTAGCTCATAGCTATATATTTTAGGTAGCTGTGCTTTTATGTAATCGGTTGTACTTTCCATAAGTGCCCTAATCGCTGTGATCTTATCACTAGTCCATATGGCAGTTTGCTCGACACCTTTTAGCATAAATAACAGCCAATCTTCCCAATTCTGATCTTTGGTCACTTGGTTCAATAGGCGATAATAGTCTTGTTTGTTATGAACGATGAAACGGCTTAAGTACAAAATAGGTAGCGTTAAAAGACCGCACTCAATAAGGTACAAAACATTTAAAATACGTCCTGTTCGACCATTCCCATCATAAAATGGATGTATAGCTTCAAATTGATAATGGCTAACAGCCATCTTAATTAATGGATCTATATCATCGTCATCATGAAGAAACCGCTCCCAGTTAGTTAACAAGTCGCGGATAACGTTCTCTCCCGCAGGCGGGGTATAGATAATTTCCCCAGTCGTCTGGTTGCCTATAAAAGTCCCCGGTACTTTACGAATATCCATTTCGGAGTGCTTTAACGTACTGCATACTTCAATGGCAGTCGCTGCGCAAAGCGGCTTTCTCTCAAGTTGTATATAACCTTGATATAACGCTGTTCTGTAGCGTAAAGCTTCCTTTGTTGCATGATCAGCGCCTTTATCTTCTAGCGCATACTGAAAAAGCTTATCGGTAGTGGTGACAATATTTTCAATTTCTGAACTGTCTTTTGCTTCCAGCAAAGGCAATAAGTTAATTAGCATGCTTTGGTTAGGTATGAGTTCCCCTGCCTTTTTTAATTCTGCTACAGCGGCGCGTGCAGAAATACAGGCTTTCAGAACGGCCTTCGTTTCTATGGAATTTAGATTTGGCGGTAATGTGGGTAATTGGTTGTAAGGCTGCTCTGCTTGCCAAGTCATGTTTAAATTTCCAGTTTATATCGACATAAATGAACTATTGGTTCAGTTTATGTCGATTAGATCGACATATCAATTTCATATGTCGATTTTTTACTGTTTTTTCGACATGACTTTCTTGTATGTCGATACACTCGACATATCAACACTCAATCCATACGTCTCACCGAAACCGAGTGTTGAGTAGGAAACTTCAAAGCAGTACGCCATCCCTTGGGCTTTTGGGGCAGTATGGGCAAAGCCTTAATTCACGCAATTTAGCCACGTACCAACCCTGCCCACAGAACAATTATTATTTGGGGCATTATGTCAATTCTGGGGCAGATAGCTACCTGTAACCTCAGAAAGCTGCACGATCTGGACATTTATCTGCCTACTGCGTCCGTTTAGTACTGTCAAACTCCTAACTGAACTTAACAGATCAGTGAGGAAGCAAACGATGAACCCAACCACACAATCCCCCTCAAACTCGGTATACTCAGCGCGTCAGCAGCGGATTTTGCGCTTGCCCGAGGTAAAGGCAAAAACAGGCTTTGGCCGCAGCACCATTTATGCCCTGATGGCCAATGGTGAATTTCCGCGATCCATTCGTATTGGTGCGCGTGCTGTGGGCTGGTTAGAAAGCGATATCGACCAGTGGATTGAAACCCGTCGTGTCGGTGTTGCTTATGACCGCGGATAAACCATCAGTACCAACCCCGTTACCTGCCAGTGAGATGCATAGCAACGCGCCAACATTACCGGCTGGTTTTGCCTATAACGCGCAAAACTGGCTGGTGATGCAACCAGCAGGGCAAGATAGCCCAGTTAAAATTTGCTCTTGGTTGCAAGTAGCGGCACGCACTCGCGATCCGCAAGGGGAAAACTACGGTTATTTATTGCACTGGTTAGACGATGACAATCGACATCGATATTGGGCCATGCCCGCAGAACTCTTGGCTGGAGACGGGAGCGAGTACCGACGAATACTACTCAGCCGAGGCATGCGGCTAAGCAACAGTGTCAAAGCGCGGCAGTTGCTCTCGCTGTTTATTCAACAAATGGGCGAACTGGCTACGCAAAAGGCCATCAGCGTGAACTGCATTGGCTGGCATCATCACGCTTATGTGCATCCGCGCCTCACCTTTTACCCAGGTGAACACAGCAACAACCCGCGCATGGTGCTGCAAACCATGAACCCGATAGAAGGCTTTATTCAACAAGGTAGTAGCGACAGTTGGCGGCAGCACGTTGGTCGTTATTGTCTGGATAACCCGCTATTAATCGTTGGTGCCTGCGCTGCACTGGCCGCGCCTTTGTTGCACTTGTGCGGAGTAGATGGTTTTGGTTTACACCTCTACGGTGCCAGCAGTACTGGTAAAACCGCAGCGTTGTATCCGGCATTATCGGTGTGGGGCGAACCTAATCAGCTGCGCCATAGTTGGCGTGCCACGGCCAACGGTTTAGAAGGCACTGCATTAGCCCATAACGATGCCTTACTGGCGCTCGATGAAATGGGCGAAGTTGATCCAAAAGAAGCGGGCGATGTTGCTTATATGCTTGCTAATGGCCAAGGTAAAACTCGTGCAGGCAAATACGGTGAAATGCGCTTACCCGCCCGTTGGCGTTTGGTGTTTTTATCTACTGGTGAAGTAACGCTTGAAAGCCATCTGGCCAGTATCGGCAAGCGTGTAAAAGCGGGGCAACAAGTGCGCGTGATTGATCTCAGTGCCGATGCTGGAGCGCAAATGGGCGTGTTTAACCAGAGCCATGGTATGAACGCAGCCGATTTAGCCGATCTCCTAAAACAGCAAAGTCGCCAGCATTACGGCAGCTTGGCCTTGGACTGGTTACGGTATTTAACGCAGCACAGCGCGCAGGTGCGCCCCGTTTTCCAAAACGTACGCCAACGCTTTTTAGCCAGTTTACCTCCCGAGTCAGACGGCCAAGTGCGCCGGGTCGCCGAAAAGTTTGCCTTACTGGCCAGCGCAGGGGTGTTAGCCATTCAAGCCAAGGTGCTCGATTGGCCAACCCAAAGTGTCGAAACCGCCTGTTTAAGACTGCTTAACCAATGGATACTCGCCCGTGGTGGTGTGGCTGCCAATGAAGACCAACAAGCTATTCGCCAGGTGCGCAGTTTTATTGAGCAGCATGGCGAAAGCCGCTTTACACCCAAACAAACCGGTTACAGCAGCCAAGTACGTCAACGTGCGGGTTGGCTTGATACTACTGGCCCACAAACTCTCTACCTGTTTTACCCAACCGGTTGGCGTGAAGCCACCGAAGGCCTCAGCCCAGATCGCGCTGCCAAAGCGCTGATGGCCGCAGGCTATCTAATCCCCGATGGTAACCGACCACAGCGTAAAGTCAGTCTGCCCGACAACACCCGCCCACGCATGTACTGTGTTAAAGGCAGCATCTTGGATGACTAAAAAGGCGATGAATCCTGTGTAGGCTTGTCGCCTTGCAGTGTACCGCCAGTCAACCTAAGGGCTGGGCGAGGATTAAAGGCTAAGGCAGACAATACCGCTAGAGCACTGGTGGTACATCTACTGTGATCGGCGATTGCGACTGCACTGAATGATTGAAAATAATCTTGAGATCTAATCAGTAGATGATAAGATATGATTTATGTATAAATGTACAGTTATGAGGGCGCGTAATGGAAGATCTTAAATTGGGCTTCAATTCTAACGATATACCGACAGCGCTGGCTAACAATACATCACCAAATGATACTTGTGCATCTTTCTACTTCCATCAGGGTGGTGAGTACTATTTGCTTTGGGTTGAGCACCAAAATGTTGAGTATCGAGAGAGTGATGACTTACCAAGATATGCCATAAGCTGTGCCATCAACGAAGGGGATGATGAAAGCCCCGAAATTTACAGCGACATATCCAAAAGCGATATTTTTAGATCCGATGATGTTAAAGACTTGATCGCTTATTTCCATTCTTAGGTTTCATCTTCAATTTTAGTCAGTAGAGAAATATGGAAAACCTCAAACAACCGCGTTGCGTGATTGGGATTAAAGGGCAAACGCCTGACCCCGATTTCCCCGTTGATATCTGGTTCGACTCGCTGAAATCGATTGCCAATGTGCTGTCCAAAGAAAACCAGCAGTTGTTAAAAGTAATCGCCGAACAACAACCGAAATCAGTAACTGAACTGGCCACGTTGACTGGCCGAGAGGTCAGTAATGTGTCGAGAACACTGAAAACATTGGGTAAGTACAAATTGGTTGAAATGCAAAGTATAAAAAATATGCTTAGCCCTATAGTCATCCATCAAGAATTTTTAGTAGTAGTGAATAATGACCAGTAAACCATATATGCTTCAAGAAGCAGAAGAGCTTATTAGACCGTTAGTAATAGAGCATGTACCAGAAGGAACCGAAGCACAGGCAGTTATTGATCAATGGATTCATGCGATAGCGACAGATAGCCAATTGTATTGTGATATTTCCATTGCTAGTCCAAAACAATTGAAAATAGATGTCGAATATTTATTAACTATGAATGGTTTTTTTCAATCAAGAGATAAGTTTTTTCAGTTAGTTTTTGGGCATTTAAAGCTAAAGCCAAATATGGATGCTAAGTTTCGTTTTATTGATCTCTTTGCGGGAATTGGTGGAATCAGGTTGGGTGCTCAAGCCAATGGTGGGTTTTGTGTATTTTCTTCAGAGTTCGATTCTTTCGCTCAGAATACATATTCATGTAATCATGGGGAGTATCCATTCGGTGACATAACAAAAGTTCAGGAAAAAAACATCCCGGATCATGATGTTTTATTAGCTGGATTCCCCTGTCAACCATTCAGCTATTCAGGGCGTTGTGAAGGTTTTGAGGATAAAACAAGAGGCACGTTATTTTTCGATGTTCTTAGAATATTGGAGCAAAAAAAACCAAAGTTTGCACTTTTAGAGAACGTAAAAGGTTTTAAATCTCATAATAAAGGGGAGACTATGTTTATAGCGCTCAAAGCGCTAGAAGAGGCAGGTTATGATCCTCATTGGACTATTTTGAACAGCTATGATTATGGCGTGCCTCAATATCGTGAAAGGTGGTACTGCGTTGCTATTCGAAAGGACCTAGGTATTACTGATTTTTCATTTCCAGATTTTAAAGATAGGAAAACAAAACTTAAAGATATAATTAACTTAAGTGAAGATGATCAGTCTTTATCAATCACGGATTTTGAAAAAAACAGAATTAAATATCATTTTGATAATTATGAAAAACAAGAAAGAGTTCAGCATGACAACTCAATGTATGAACCTCATACGAAGAAAGGAAGGCATGGAGTATTTTCTTTCTTGAAGCCTGATGGTTCTCTAAGGTTTCATGTCGGAGACGTTGCAAAAACTCAAATACAAGAAGCTTTTTACGCTTGCTTAGAAACCTATGCCCCCACGATTATTGCAAATAGAGTCCCGAAATTGTGGGATATTCAAAGAAAGCTATCTGTAACAGAATCGTTGCGTCTTCAAGGCTTCCCTGATGAGTTTCATTTCAGAGTATCCAAAGCACAAGCCTATAAGCAACTAGGTAATTCCGTAACAGTTAATGTTGTTCAAAAAATTATTGAAAATATTATAAAAATTAAGGACTGATTATTATGACATACTTGTCTTTAGATAAAATCCGAGAAGCAAGAACCTATGTAGAACAAAACATAAAAAAGCCTGATACCTTTATGGGATTAGTGTTGTTTTTGATATGTGTTGTAGAAAGAAAGAGAAATGGTTCTTATCTAAAGTCAGATATGAAGCGGTTTTCAGAGTTTGCAGATGACGCTTTCTACCTATCTGATGCACAGTCGTCATATTCAGATAAGTACTGGTTTGCATTGCTCACAAATGATTGGGTCGATCAAGTAAAAGATTATTTTCTCAAAGGAAATAAAGTTTCTGCAAATAAAGTTATGCAGTCACTTTTTTGGCTAGATAGCTTTGCCGAACTTAAATCAAAAGCCAGTTTAATTCCAAACGATATTTTTGAATCACTATTCATAGAAGATCTAGATGAATCAGATTTCAATCAAGCCAGTCACGTAACAAAAGCTGATTTGTTATTAAGTTATGATGGGACTCCAGAATCATTAACCATCAAATTTGATGGTTCTTTTGTAAAGAAAAAAGCGGGAGATTTGAGTGGTGCACCTTTTGGTCAGACACTGTATGCAGCTACGGAAATAAAAAAGATAATTTCAATTTATGATTTTGACTTTATAGATAAATTCGACTTGTCCTCTACGGTTGGAAGTCCAAAAGTTAAAGTTGATTTGGTTATTAAATCGATTAGAGAAAAATTTAAGTCATGGATGCTAAGTAAAGGTTTATCTGAAAAAACCGTATCGTCTTATTCGGGATCAGGAATCGCTTATTGTGATAGGTTCATAAGTAATATCACCGGCAATGTACTTAGTTTTTATCAATTAGACTCTCAACAAGTATTAAAGGCGTTAAGGGAACTTGAGCAAGTAGCTGAATGGTTGCAAGCCGATAAAAGTGGTAATTCTATGTATAGTGCAGCTTGTAAAAAACTAGCCGAGTTCTTGGCTGAAGAGCATTCCAATTCATATACGAGCTTACCCAAACCCTTCCTCCTTCTCGCAGGCATTTCAGGCACAGGTAAAACCCGTTTTGTGCGTGAACAAGCTAAAACTTCTGGCCAGTTTGACGAAACCTATTGTTTAGTCTCAGTCCGTCCTGATTGGCACGAACCGAGTGACTTACTGGGTTATGTTTCTCGCCTTGGCCAACAACCACAATATATTGCCACCGACGTGCTGCGCTTCATCGTTCGCGCTTGGAAGGCTATTATTAAGTCAATTGATTTTGATGCCAATGACAAAGCTATTGATTGGACCGGTCGTGATTTACAAGACATTCCGCCCTACTGGCTCTGCTTAGATGAAATGAATTTAGCGCCCGTAGAACAATACTTTGCAGACTACCTGTCGATTTTAGAAACGCGCTGTTGGAATGACCCTGATGTATCAGCAAACTCTAACCGCGATTATGTCTATCAGTGCGATCCACTGCTCAGCGCAGATATTTTCAAAGATTTGGATAGCAACTCTGGCGAAGACCACAACTCAGAAAAGATTAACGCAAAACCATCTACCCTTTTAGCCAAAGATCTTGGCTTAGATTTAACAACACCGCTAGAAAAAGACATTTGGGCTTACTTTTTAGAACACGGCATCAGCATTCCATTCAACTTGATTGTCGCGGGCACGGTGAATATGGATGAAACCACTCACGGCTTTTCACGCAAGGTGATTGACCGAGCGCTGAGCTTTGATTTTGGTGCGTTTTTCCCAAATAAGTTTGATGAGTTTGCTGATTTTGGAACTCCGAAAAGTTGCAATAAGCGCCTTAGCTATCCTATTTGGTCAAACGCCTGTAAAGCGGATTTGGTCAATACCTTTGATGTGGATGGCGCTAAAACCGTTGCGTTTTTATCGGCTGTTAATGAAGTGCTACAAAATACGCCGTTTGAATTAGCATTTCGTGCTTTAAATGAACTTCTTCTCGCTGTTGCAAGCTGCCAACCTCAAGATGACTTGACCCTAAAAGCCGTATGGGACGACTTTATGATGTGTAAAGTGCTGCCGCGAATCGAGGGCGATACCGATAAGCTCACTACATCTGATGGCAAGGCCTTGTTGGTTGAACTTGATACTGTGCTAGCTAATCAGCTAGCTCCCATTTGGTTGGCGTCTGAAACGGACGAAGCTAATCAACGCCCTGACTTGTATCGCGAGAAAATCGTGGCCGATGGTGCTACTGATGAGGAAAAAGTACTTCGTATACCTTGTCGTTCAAAAGCGAAGTTGAAGTGGATGAGCGAGCGATTAGCTAGTGCTACTTTTACCAGTTTCTGGCCTTAAACAATTGGCTTCAAGGAGGGTTAGCGCATGCCAGAATTATTAAGGCTAAAAACAGACGAATTTTTATTTACCGTCAAAGCAGCATCGATTGAAAGCCGAAGCCGAACCTTAAGTAAAACGTTGCTTACTCGCCAATGCACAAATTCTGATGTTCTTGTAAAGGTTGCTCCTACAATAAAACTTAGCGAGCAACCACGAGGCTTTGTCGATGGTTCATGCTCACTTCTGAATGCGGTAGAAGACCTTAACCACACTGATCAAATCAATTTAGACTTCCCTATTTTTTTTGAGAACACACTGTATCAAGTAGAGTGGATTTTTCTTAAAAATGTACAATGGGCAAGCCTAAATCACCGCTCTAAGACTGTTTGTGATGCATTTATATTTACTCCCAGTGAAGACGGCTTAAGTGCACGTTTAACTGGCACTATTAATACCGGCAATGATGTGGGCTGGTTACGTTTGCCACTTACCTTTGAGCACAATGGCAAAACACAGACTCAAAATATTGCTTTTGAAGTGCTGCCAACCAAAATGGCACTGCACCAAGATTTACCCGCCATGTATCAAGCCATCGACAAAGTTTACCCCCTTTGGCGCTTTAGCTTGGTAGAAAAAACTGAACAAGACGCAGCAACCAGCCAGCATCGTGGGCATTTTCCACTAATGTGGTTGGCTAATTTTGCCGCATTAAGGGAACGTTTTGAACAAGGCTTAACAGTGATTTGTGCTGCCCCGCATAGCCGTTTGCAACCAACGGTTGCCAATATCAAAGCGGCCAAATTAAAAGGCCGCTTACCCCATAAGTTAGCCGAGCAAGTCAAGCAAGACTTTGCTAATGGCCAGTACGATAAGCGCTACGCGGTCGAAAAAAAGCAACTGAGTGTTGATACCCCAGAAAACCGCTTTATCAAAATGGCGGTGAGTAAAAGCAAGCGGAAATTAGCGGAGTTTGAACAAAAGCTTAGGCAAAGTAACCAAGCGCCAGAACGGCAACGGTTGTCGGATTCATTTTTAAATGAGCTACATAGTTGGCAGCAACCGCTGCAAAAAGTGCTAGGGCAAAGTTTTTTAAAAGAAGTTGGCGCATACACAGGGTTAAACCGTGAGTCGTTAGTGCTACAGCAAAAAACCGGTTACAGCGCGGTGTATCGTATTTGGCAGGAGCTGAAATTTTATTTAGATGTGTTTGGCAATCAGTCGAGCATTTCAATGAAATCAGTGGCCGAGATTTACGAAGTGTGGTGCTTTTTGTGTTTGAAACAGATTTTAGAGCAGGATCTTGGCTTTGAGTTGGTGGAAAACAGTGCGACGAAGCTCGCCCCAAATGACTTTTTTGAGTACCAACTTAAAGATGGTTTTGCCGGTGCTTTTGGTTTTAAACGCAGCGATGGCGTGACGGCTAGGCTGGCGCATGAGCCTAAATTTACCAAAAAAGGAAAGTCGATCCGTTCCTACTTGGTTAGCCAAGAGCCGGATATTGTGTTGGAAGTAACACTGCCTAAAAGCGCCCATTTAACAAAATCAGACTCAGGCTCATCAGAAGAAAAGCAGTTTATTTGGCTATTTGATGCCAAGTACCGCATTAAAACCGATAAAAACCGCTTTGATGATAATAGCGAAGATATTGACAGTAAGGATTACGTACCAGACGATGCTATCAACCAAATGCACCGTTATCGGGATGCTTTGATTCGTTTATCAGAACCTCACGACTCTAAATCACCATCAAGTGGAAACACTGGCCAATCTCCTAAAAAAAGCCGTCCAGTTTTTGGTGCATTTGCATTATACCCAGGCTTTTTTGATCAAGCTGCAACACCCAACCCATACGCAGCCGCGATAGAAGAAGTGGGTATTGGCGCATTTGCCCTCTTACCTAGTCAAAATGAGCCTAGCCAAAACGAACTTAGTCAAACTGAACCAACCCAAACTAAGAGTAGTTATTCCGGCCACCAGTGGTTGCTAGAGTTCTTACAAGCGCAAATTGGCACAGCGCCGAATGCACAAACAGGGCAAGGCAATGAGGCCATGTATCCTGTGGCTGGCATGGCGGAAAGGCTCTACGTACAAGACGCTGCACGCATACCGTATTACGGCATGCGCCAAGTACTGTATCCTGATTTGACGATGACAGTGGCATTGGGTGGGCAACGTGGCCGTGATAATGGCTACTTTGAACAATTTGAGCAAGGTACAGCGCAGTGGTATCACCTGCCGCAAAGCACGTTTTTGCAGAAATTTAAGCAGCATATTGCCGAGGAAATTCGCTATTTAGCGTTGGCGTCTACCTCAGATACTCAAAGCTCAACCAAGCAAATTGACAAACTTTGGCCGGTTAAACGAGTCACAGTGTTACCACGCTACGCCATTACTGAAGATCAAGCGGGTAAGAAGTCAGGTTCTGCTGATTTGTATTATTTATTTGAGTTAGGTAAACCACTGTCACTGCAAACGCCAGTGACCAACGTGCCACATCGCCCAATGAAAAACTCGATGAAACTCACAACCTTAACTCGCCTAGAGAGCGTCACTAAGTTTACCGAGGTTGAAAGAGTGTACGAAGCGGCAATGGTGTGATTGTGAAACATAGAAAAGAAAACTTCCCTTTTTGGTAACTTTAATTATAATTCCCACCAAGGGAACCTTGAGGTGGTATGCAAGTCTTAGGTAAAGACAAACTTGTCGATTTTTATAAAAAACACGCTAATGTGAAGTCAGCTTTAGAGGCATGGGTTTCTGAAGCTCAAAGCGCTTGTTGGAAAACTCCTCAGGATATTAAAGACCGTTACCGCAGTGCAGATTTCCTAGACGGTAATAGAGTTATATTTAATATCAAAGGTAACCATTACAGACTAGTTGTAAAAGTCAGGTATCAAAATGGCATTGCTGTTATTGAGTGGGTTGGTACTCATGCTCAGTATGATAAGCAACGCTTTTAGGAGGGGAAGATGAGTCACATTAAATTAATCAAATCAGCACACGATCATGAGTCAGCATTGATGCGATTAATGTCATTAATGGACTTGGATCCGCAGCCAGGTTCAGCCGAATCTGATGAGATGGATGTATTGGCATTATTAATTGAAAAGTACGAAGAAGATCATTTTCCAATTAGTAAGCCCGATCCAATAGAAGCGATAAAATTTAGAATGGAACAACAAGGTTTAAAAAATCGAGACCTTATTCCTTTTATTGGATCAGCTCCAAAAGTTTCCGAGATATTGAATGGAACACGTAGCCTTAGCTTGAACATGATCCGAAAGCTAAGCAGTGGGTTGGGTATATCAGCTGATGTTTTGATTCAATTGCCAGAGCAAAAGCACGCAATTCAAAGAGAAGTTGATTGGCAAGCCTTCCCGATAGCTGAAATGCGAAAGCGTGGCTACTTTGATAGCTTCAATGGTTCATTACAAGAGTTAAAGGAATATGCAGCTGAGGCTTTGTCTGATTTTATCGGTTCCGTAAAATCAGGCTTTAATCTTCAACCTGCCTTGTTGAGAGCGTCTTCTCATCTTCGTACCAATGATAAGGAAACAGATCCTTACGCTCTGTGGGCGTGGCAAATTCGAGTATTGCAGAAGGCCGCTGAACAAAAATTACCCTGTCAATATCGCGCTGGTACTGTGAATTTGGAATGGATGCAGAACATTTCCAAGCTATCTTGGCTTGAGTCAGGCCCTTTACTAGCGATTGAGTTTCTAAATAAGTCAGGCATTCATGTAATCATTGAGCCTCATCTACCCAAAACTTATTTGGATGGTGCTGTGTGCATGGGTATTGATGGCAACCCGATTATAGCGCTCACTTTAAGACACAATCGTCTCGATAGCTTTTGGTTTTCACTAATGCATGAAATGGCACATATTGCATTGCACTTAGATGGTAATGAAAGCTGGTACTTAGATGATTTAGATGATTTAGATGATTTAGATGCTCAGGGCGCTGATGAGATTGAGAAACAAGCCGATGATATGGCTAGAGAGGCGTTGATACCACAGAGTATTTGGTGCAGAAGCAGTTTATCGAGCGCTGAAGAAGTAAGGGAGTTAGCAAAAGAGCTTCAAATATCACCTTGTATCGTGGCTGGACGAGCTCGTTTTGAGAGTGGCGATCATAAAAAGTTTGGTTCTTTATTCCGTGACAAGATTAGCGATTATTTTCAACGTTAAGCCATAAGCTCTTGAGTAATCCACACATCATTCTCCGGCCCACAAAGGTGGTGCAGCAGCGCTAGGTTGATCTGGTGGCTGATCACGTTGCCGTTGCGTTTTTGGCTTTCTTTTCTTAAACCGCTCAGTAATAACCCCGTACATGATTTGCCCATTTGCTCCGGCGAACTGGGCAGGCAAAAGGCGCGGTTTTGCTGTTTGGGGTGCAAGGTAGCCCGCTTTCCTGTTTTAGACAAAGGCGTAATGCACCAAAAGATACAGGTGTTGGCGGGCGTGTTTGCTTGCAATGTGTTGGTTTGGCACGTGCCATCCCTATATGTAGGTAACAAATGTGCTGGCAACAAAATCAAGCCGCCTTGCGCGTGGCCATCAACCTCAGGTAAAGGCAACCAATACAGGTTTGGCCATTGCTCAGGGCTCTGCCATTTTTCTACGATCACTTGCGCGCCAATGCTATTCAGCCATTGGTGAATCGGGCAGCCAGGGTGTGCTTGTTTAACGCGAGGCAGTTGATGTATCAGCCAGCGAGTTAAACGTTCGGCTGCATTCTCGCACTGGCTTAGTGCTGGGTAGAGGGTAAACGCGCCATGCCCAACTAGTAAAGCGACCACCTGTTGTATCCATTCTCTATCCCAATTGTTACCACTTGCCCATAACACGTCACTTATCACCTTGTTGGTTTTTCATGCCGTCTATTTTCAGTGGTCGGGTGCAGACTCGGTGGTGAAATAGATGAAAGAAATGGCCATCAAACTAATCAGTCAAATCGGCTTTTCGTTATGACCTGTGCGAGGCTAACTGTTTGAAATATATCGTCCAATACGTCGCTGTTTGGCGGCATTTGGCTAGTGCAAAAAAATCGAGACGCCAAACGATCGTTTGCATTCTGGGTTGGAAAAATCAAACGGTTTGTACTTTGATGCCGAGGTTGGTTTAGGGGGCAAAAAGTGCCAAACCTTTCTTTAAGCCAGTACTGGCAAGGCCTACCAGCTTTGGATTTCAATCGAGAAGCCAAACAGTAAATGGGTAAATTTCCCTGTTTGGCGTTTCGATCCAAAAGCCAAACGGATAGTGGTTTTGGCGTAAGGGGATAAAGGCATGGGGAAGTGTGTGGCGGCTGTTTAAACTCATGAAATGGCAAATGACGCACAGGGGGGAGATTGCATCAATTGGCCAAAGTGGGTAATAGGGGTGGTTGAATCGTCTTAAAGCGAGGTATTTTGTAAACTAGCCACTCTAATTACTACCCCATTGTCCCATCTGTCCACAGCAAGTGAGTACGCGCCTTAATAATTATATATAATTACATATCAAAATACACTTTATGATATATAATAAATAATCAACCTTGTGTTCATTGGATTAGGGTGATATGTTTTTGTATATAATTAATCTTCAGTGATGCATTAAGGTATATCGAAATGAGCTATGTAACAGAGCAGATACTACAAAGCCTTCGAGAAGCTCGGGTACGTAAGGGGTTTAGCCAGAGAGAGCTGAGCGCGCGTTCCGGTGTGCCTCAAAGCCATATATCGAAAATCGAGTCTGGCGGTGTTGATTTAAGAATGTCCAGTTTGATTGCACTTGCCCGTGTTCTCGACCTAGAGTTATTTGTCGCACCAAAAAAATCTGTACCAGCTATCAAGTCGATCATTCGAAGCAGCCAAGGTAGCATCGACGAAGGTGAGATAATGTCGCCCGCATATCAGTTAGGGGAAGACGACGATGACTAATCATGTCTCTACGCTCAACGTGTTGCTTTATGGCGAACCCATCGCAACGATCACTAACGTGGGCAATGACAGAACGCTTTTTGCCTTTATGGATTCGTACATTCATGACGAATCGCGGCCTGTGTTAGGGCTTGGCTTTAAAGATTCGCTAGGTGGCTTGTTGACTAACTTTAAACCGACCCAAACCAAGTTAACTCCCTTTTTCTCTAACCTTTTGCCAGAAGAAACCATGCGAAATTATCTGGCAGAGCGTGCCGGAGTGAACCCAGCGCGGGAATTTTTTCTATTGTGGGTGCTAGGGCAAGATTTAGCAGGTGCGATCACGGTTGAACCGGCCGATGGTGAAGCGCTGCCGCCTAATGTGTATCAAGACATTGACGATGAAACGAAAATTGAAGCCCCTATGCGTTTTTCATTGGCGGGTGTGCAATTGAAGTTTTCAGCCGTACAACAGGCAAACGGTGGCTTGACGATTCCAGCGACAGGTAAAGGTGGCTCTTGGGTTGTGAAATTGCCGTCGTCTCGGTTTGACGCTGTGCCAGAAAATGAATATTCGATGATGGAGCTGGCGCGCAAGTTAGGTATGGATGTGCCCGAGACCCAGCTGCTCCCCATTAACCAGATAGCTAATATCCCAGATGGCATTGGTAAATTTGGCCGCTCTTTTAAAAACGCTCAGGCGTTTGTGATCAAGCGCTTTGACCGTGCAGATGGACAAGCCATACACATTGAAGATTTTGCACAAGTGTTTGGTGTCTATCCTCAAGATAAATACAAAAAAGCCAGTATGCGGAATATTGCTCAGGTTATAGGCATCGAAGGTCAAGAGGAGGACATCGCAGAATTTACTCGCAGATTGGTTTTCAATACCCTAATTGGTAATGCCGATATGCATTTGAAGAATTGGTCTGTGATCTACAAAGACAAGCGCACTGCATCGCTAGCACCAGCCTATGACTTTGTTTCGACCATTCCTTATATCTCGGATGATAGTGCGTCGCTGAAGGTGAGTCGTAGCAAAAAATTCAGTGATTTCACGCTGGATGAGTTATCACACTTAGCGGCTAAAGCCATGCTACCAGAAAAGTTGGTGTTGGATACCGCCAAGCAAACAGTGGCAGGCTTTCATGAAATCTGGGCGAAAGAAAAAGCGCATTTACCGCTTACCAAGTCGATGATTGAAGCCATAGATACGCACTTGCGAAGCATACCGTTACGCTAACATGAGAACCGACGTGTACAAAAATGCAGAGGCGTCGGCCATAGTGGCTTGAAAGCTGTGTTTGAGAAGTCTGTTTGGTGGCTTATTTTGTTAATCCAAGCCCCAATTGCCCCATTCCTTGGGGCAGTTTAATTTCCTCTTATTCACCTTCTAAAGCTTGTGGTATCAAGTGTTGCCCCATTGTCCCAACTGCCCACAGTAAGTGAGTAAATGGGGGCTTGCTAATTTCGCCTGATTGGCTTTTTCGGCATGCTGCTGCGTTTGCCATCGAAGAACGCCAATACTCTGAACCAATAGAGTGATTCTTCATAACCCAAGCTGTACGTTGGGCGTGCAGGCGGGATGAGCCCCAGTTTACGTCCTAGGCTGACAATCACGTAGAACGTGAGTTTTAACGTCAGCCAAGGAGCGAGTACCACGAATACCATCAGGCATTGCCGGGTAAGTGCGTAGCCTACGCCATGAGATTGTTCGAGTAAGGCAATGCCAATACACCAACCAAAGCCTGCCAGCATGGCTATTGGAAAGGTAATAGGGGCGAGTCGCATCATAAATCGCATGTTAAAGCCCTCCTTTGTGGTGGTGTTGTTGGTGTTGTGAAGAGGGTTCAAAGTTCACCAGTGGTTCAACCACATCAGCCACAGTTTGATGAGCGACATGGCGCTCTTCAAAGTAATCGTGGCGGTCATAGATGCCCTCAACGCCTTTTAGCTTATGGTTAAGGCAGCGTTCGGCCACGTTGCCTGCGATACCTAAAGAGGCAGCAAGACTGCGAAAGGTGCGGCGTAAATCGTGTATGGTGAAGTGTTCAAGCTTGCCCATTTTATTGGGAGGCTGTTTTTTACGCCCAGGCTCGCGACCAAATAGTTTAGAAATGGCGCGGTTCAGTGTATCTGGCCCCATATGTGGACGATGACTTGCTCGTCTGGCTGGGAAAACATAAGGCGAGCCACAGGCGCGGATTTGCAGCTCCTTAAACCAAGCAATAGCTTGGCGGGGTAAGGGAATGCTGATTGGCACGCCCGTTTTACTGCGTTCTTTGGGCAGGTCCCATACGCCCGTGGTTAAATCCATTTCACGCCACATGGCTTCACATAGTTCGCTTTTGCGCACGCCCAATACTAGAAACAGGCAGCAAGCGAGGTAGTTATCGCGGCCAAAGCTGTTGATATGGGTATGAAACACACTGAAGGCGTAGTGAATTTCCTCTTTGCTGAGCATCCTGTCTTTACTGGTCTCCACGCCACCGGCATCGTCCACTGTGAAAGCTGCTGCTGGATTGCTCAGCGTTAAATCGAGCTTAATCGCATGTCGAAACAGCTGCTTCATGTACATCAAGGTATCGTTGGCAATGGTAGGGCGGTTACTTTCTCGAATACGCTCTAATACTTCGCGCACATCGCGTGCAGTCACCTCAGCAATACACTTAATGCCAATGACTGGGCTTATGTCTTTGGTGTAAACCCGATACGGGATCTTGGGGTGCTTTAGTCGTCGACTCAGGTCTGTTCGATACCAGTCATGGAACAGTTGATCCACGGTTTCAATGTCAGGTAACTCGATTTTCTGTTTTTCCAGAAGAGGATCTATGCCGTCGCGTACTTCTTTTCGAAAATAAGCGGCGGCAATTCGAGCGTCTGCCAACGACATTAAAGGAAATTGCCCCAAGGTCGCTTCTCGTCTTCCTTTGGCTGTGGTGTAGCGGATCATCCAGTAAGACGAGCCTTGTTTGCGGACGCAAAAGTATAGACCTTCACCATCTGAATATTTTTTTGGGTCGGCTTTGCTGTATGCAATAACCTGTTTTGCTGTGAGTTTTCCCATGTTTACTCCATAGTTGCTGAAATAATGGAGGGGGCAATAATGGCTGCCCACCACCGATTTGCTTATTGAATCAGCAGCTAACCTGTTGTGGTGGCGAGTTAAAAGCGAAAATTGGGTAACTTACTGCCCACCAATTTGCTCACCGCAAAATGCTTATTGAGCAAAAATGAGGGGACTGCCCACCATTCTGCCCACCACTAAACAGGTAGTTGGTAACGGACATCTGCAAACCGATTTGGACGGGAAAAATAAAAAAGCCCTGTATTTACAAGCAAATAACAGGGCTTTTAAGACATTCTTGGACGGGTAAAAAACTATTCGATGTTTTGAATTTGCTCGCGCATTTGCTCAATCAACACTTTCAATTCCACTGCTGATTGGGTGATGTCGGCGTGGATGGATTTTGAGCCTAGGGTGTTTGATTCGCGATTGAATTCTTGCATCATGAAGTCGAGTCTACGGCCGCATGCGCCGCCTTTATTGAGGATGTTGTGGGTTTCGCCAATGTGGGAGTTGAGGCGATCTAGCTCTTCGGCCACGTCGACTTTTTGCGCGAGCATAATCATTTCTTGTTCGACTCGGCCAGCTTCTAGTTCAATTTTTGCTTCTTCGAAACGGCTGAGTAGTCGCTCTTTTTGCCAAGTGATGATTTCAGGCATTCTGGCGCTAACAATTTTCACTTGTTGCTGAATACCGTCGAGGCGCTGTTCGATCATTTCTTTAAGGTTTACACCTTCTGCCGCGCGGGCTTGGATGAAGTCGTTGAGGGTGTCATCAAAGCCTTTCATTATATCTGTTTGAATACTGTCCATATCGGTTTCTACGGTGGCAATAACACCTGGCCAGCGTAGGATGTCGACGGGGTTTACACCGCTTGATTGTCCGTGTGATTGCACCCAGTCGGCGGCGTTGAGTAGTTGTTTGGCAAGGTCTTCATTGAGACTTAGCTCACCTACCGCGGCATCATTTGGAATGTAGCGTAAAGCGCATTCTACTTTACCGCGCTGTAGACGTTTTCTAAAGCGTTCCCTTAGCATGGGTTCTAATGAACGAAACTGCTCTGGAAGGCGGAAAAATGTTTCTAGGTAGCGCTGATTAACCGAACGAATTTCCCAAATTGCGGTGCCCCATTCAGCTTTTATTTCGTTGCGGGCAAATGCGGTCATGCTATATATCATGGGAATTCCTCGGTAATTTAAAATTTTAATGCTGGCATAGTTTACGCGTTATTAACACAATCCGCAGTGGTTTTTGTCATTTGCCCGTTGAGGATCAAGTCGCGAATGAACGATTACGCGGGATTGCGGTAATGCGCGCGGGGCTAAAGCGCCCGCCTACAGGGTAGAGTAGGGTTTGTTTGCTCTTGTAGCATGGCCTTTAGGCCATGGGATTGAAGTTTTGCGCGGGGCTCAAACACACGCCTACAGGGTAGAGTTGGGTTTGTTTGCTCTTGTAGCATGGCCTTTAGGCCATGGGATTGAAGTTTTGCACGGAGCTAAAGCGCCCGCCTACAGGGTAGAGTTGAGTTTGGTTGCTCTTGTAGCATGGCCTTTAGGCCATGGAATCGTGGTATTGCGCGGGGCTCAAACACCCGTCTACAGGGTAGAGTTGGGTTTGTTTGCTCTTGTAGCATGGCCTTTAGGCCATAGAATCGTGGTATTGCACGGGGCTAAAGCGCCCGCCTACAGGGTGGTGTTGAGTTTGGTTGTTCTTGTAGCATGGCCTTTAGGCCATGGAATCGTGGTATTGCGCGGGGCTAAAGCACCCGCCTACAGGGTGGTGTTGAGTTTGGTTGTTCTTGTAGCATGGCCTTTAGGCCATAGAATCGTGGTATTGCACGGGGCTAAAACACCCGCCTACAGAGTGGATTTAGATTTATTTCATTGCTCACTGCAACATTTGGTGGAGTTAGGCTATAATCCTGCGCCATATCAATTAGGAGTTTAAAAATGCGTCCAAGTGGAAGAACTGCCAGTCAAATCCGTCCTGTTACTATTACTCGCCAGTTTACCTGTCATGCTGAAGGTTCGGTGTTGGTTGAATTTGGTAATACTAAAGTTATCTGTAACGCCACAGTTGAAGAAGGTGTGCCGCGTTTTATGAAAGGCCAAGGTAAAGGCTGGATAACTGCTGAGTACAGCATGCTTCCTCGTTCTACCCATACTCGCTCAGGTCGTGAAGCGGCTCGCGGTAAGCAAGGTGGACGTACTTTAGAGATTCAACGTTTGATTGCTCGTTCCTTACGCGCAGCCGTAGATTTGAAACTACTGGGTGAGAACACCATCACTTTAGATTGCGATGTTATTCAGGCAGATGGTGGTACCCGTACCGCTTCCATTACCGGTGCCTGTGTTGCCTTGGTTGACGCCCTAACTTACATGCGTAGTAAAGGTATTTTAAAAGCTAACCCACTTAAGTTCATGATTGCTGCTTTATCCGTAGGGGTTTACAAAGGTAATGCCATTGCTGATTTAGAATACTTAGAAGATTCTGATGCTGAAACAGACATGAACGTAGTTATGACCGAAACAGGCAAACTGATTGAAGTGCAAGGCACCGCTGAAGGCGAACCTTTCAGTTTTGACGAAATGAGTGAAATGCTTGAATTGGCGAAACACGGTCTTCGCGAGTTGTTCGATGTTCAAAAAATTGCATTAAACTAATAACAGGTTTGTAAACTATGCAAGATTATCAAAAAGCATTTATTGAGTTTGCTCTAGCGCGCAAGGTCTTAAAGTTTGGCGAATTTACCTTAAAGTCAGGGCGAAAAAGTCCTTATTTTTTCAACGCTGGTTTATTCAACACCGGAAATGACTTGGCTAAACTTGGGCAATACTATGCCCAGGCCTTGATTGATTCTGGAATTGAATATGACGTGTTGTTTGGCCCTGCCTACAAAGGTATTCCTATCGCCACAACGACAGCGGTTGCTTTGGCCGACAAACATAACATAGATACTCCTTATTGCTTTAACCGCAAAGAAGCCAAAGATCACGGCGAAGGCGGCACCTTAGTGGGCAGTCCTCTTAGTGGCAAAATAATGCTGGTGGATGATGTGATCACCGCAGGAACCGCCATTCGTGAATCCATGCAGCTTATTGATGCCCATGGCGCGAGCCTTGCTGGTGTGTTAATTGCGTTAGATCGGCAAGAAAAAGGTAAAGGCGAGTTGTCTGCGATTCAGGAAGTTGAGCGTGACTTTGGGACGCAAGTGGCTTCCATTATATGCTTAGCCGACTTAGTGGAGTACTTGAAGGAGCAGCCTGAGATGGCGGAACACTTGGAGAATATCGAGCAATATCGGCAGGACTATGGGATCTGATTTTTCAGTTCCGGAGGAGTTCGCCGCTGATTACCATCTGGACGCACTAGGTCTTAGGTGTCCAGAACCAGTTATGATGGTCAGAATGAAAGTCCGCAATATGCAAGAAGGTGAGTCATTGAGCGTGATCGCCGATGACCATTCGACCACCCGTGATGTCCCCAGTTTTTGTCGATTTATGGGGCATACATTAGTGCGTTCCAATACCGAATCCTCCCCCTATATTTATTTAATCCGCAAAGGCGTCTAAACCAATCCCACGGGGCTAAAGCACCCGCCTACAGGTGGCGTTTTAGTTTTGTAGCATGGCCTTTAGGCCATGGAAAGGTTGACGGTCTGGCTTTGTAGCATGGCCTCAGGCCATGGAAAGTTGATTTGGTGCACGGGGCTAAAGCACCTGCCTGAAGCTAGGTGCTTTTATTTAAATCTTCGGGGCCTGAGCCCCGATTATGGGTAAAACGATCTTGCTGAGATTATTCTGGTTTGCGGAATTTGATTGTCCAGCGGTCGGTGTTACCGGTCACTGATCTCGCGCCTACTTCATACTCAAGTTCATCATCTTCGCGGTAATGAATGTCACTGTAATCTACAAATTCAAAACCGGCGTCGATAATTTCTTTAATCGCCTTAACAGGGTCAACACGACGACCATTTGAACTGTTAGATGGTTCCATGTGGCGAGCGGTATGATCTACCACAGCGTATATGCCACCAGGCTTAAGAGCTGCAAATGCCGCATCATTCATGGCTTTACGGCCTTCTATAGAGAAGTTGTGATAGTTTCTAAAGGTAAGCACCATATCAAGATCGTCAACACCGAATGAATCTAAATCTAATGAGTAAAAACGAGCACCGTCTTTACGATAAATTTTTGCATCTTCAGCAATAATATTCATTTTTTCGAAACCAGGCTTATCACTAAGAGATTTTTTAACCCTGCCAGTACCAATAGCAGCATAGTACTCACCTTTATCACTGACCACTGGCGCTAGAATTTTGGTGTACCAACCTCCACCAGGCATCAATTCAAGAATTCGCATATCAGGTTCTAGGCCGAAAAATTCCAAAGTTTCAACAGGCTTTCTGTTGCGATCCCGTTTTATCTCAGCTTCAGTTCGTATATCTGATTTCATGGCTGTCTTGATTAAATCGCCAACTTCGTGATGGGCTGCCATTGAGGATAGACTTGCTGTTAGCCCTAGGGCGGTAAGCAAAGCAATAGCTGTTGAACGTAATTTCATTCTTATCTCCATGTATTTGTTAGATTACTTAATGGTTTATGGTTTTGTTGCTAATCTTTATTAGAGACCCGAGCACAACGACTATTCGTTCTAAAATTTTTAAAAATGTGCTCGGTTTGATTAATTATTGTTTATGGACAAAAACTTCACCGTTTTTCATCACAAAATCGATGTCTTGCATCTCTGTTATGTCGCTTAGGGGATCACCATGTACAGCAACCATGTCGGCAAACTTACCCGCTTCTATGGTGCCTAAGTTGTCTAACTCATTGAGCAATTTAGCACCATGATAAGTGGCGCTGCGAATCGCTTCTATTGGTTTCATTCCGGCTTCGACCATGAGCACAAACTCAAGGCCGTTATCGCCATGGGCTGACACACCGGTGTCTGTGCCGTAAGCGATTTTAACCCCTGCATTAAGAGCATTCTCAAAGGTTTGTTTAATTAAAGGTCCAATCTTAGCGGCCTTGGGACGAACTAAGTCGGGAAAGAAACCATCAATCTTGGCTTTTTCGGCAACCCAGTTTCCAGCCATTATGGTGGGCACATAATAGGTGTCGTTTTTCTTCATTAACTTAAAGATCTCTTTGTCCATGTATGTGCCATGCTCAATGGACGAGACACCAGCCAAAATAGCGCGACGCATGCCTTCTTTGCCATGAGCATGAACGGCGACGGTCATGCCGTAGTCTTTAGCCGTATCAACAATGGCTTTTAATTCGTCATCCATAAATTGTGGATTTTGACCACTCTTGGCCACCGACAATACACCACCGGTCGCGGTGATTTTAATTAAGTCGGCACCGTCTTTATAACGCTGTCTAACTGCTTTTCTAGCCTCAGCAACACCATTAATCACTCCATCCTCTGGACCTAAGTCGCGACGAATGAGCTTGGCTTGACCGTTGGTTGAGTCTGCATGACCGCCAGTTGTGGCAATTGCTGTGGCTGAGGTGAATATCCGTGGTCCTGGGACTTTTCCGCCATTAATCGCATTACGTAGCGCCACGGTTTCGTTATAGCCATCTCCCAAATTACGTACTGTGGTAAAACCGGCATCTAAGGTTTTTTTCGCGTTTACTACGGCTTTAATAGCAAAGTCAGCTTCATTTAACACAAAGCCTTCCATGTATGTGCTGGGACCTTCAAACTGGCTACTTAAATGGGTATGCATATCCATTAAGCCAGGCATTAGGGTGTATTGGCTAAGATCAATAATTTCATCTCCCTCGCCAGCTTCGGTATAACCTTTGTCGATTCGAGCAATTTTGTTATCTTCAACAATAACCGACATTTTGCTTTTTACATCGTCAGTGTCGGCACTAATTAATTTACCTGCATGAATGATGGTGGCAGCTTGGCTAACATTTAATGTTGCCATGCTAAGAAGTAGAAAAGTGCTTTTGAAAAATGAAGGTTTACGGCTAAACATCAAGGAGTCCTTGCCAATATTATGAGAGGTAACAACATTAGGTTAATTTGTCAGACAGGTCAAAAATAGCGTTTCAAACATCTGTAAACTTTTGTTTAAAATGTACCTAAGGTAAAGGTGTATTCGCCACTAACGAGTTGCAGTTGTCGAGTACCATCTATGCTGACTTCTTCAGCTAATTCGATAAGTTGATAATAGACATTTTGGTGCAGTCGAGCCCACAAGTTGCGTCTTACTTTCACATAGGGAAGCATGGCTTGGGTTGTAGCGTCTTGACGTATTTCAACGGGGTTGTCTTTACTGACCACAAAGTTGTCGTCAGTTTGTGTGCTAAAGGTGAGTAAATCGTCTTGTTTATCCCACTGGGTGATAATAAAAGGAACATCATCAACCTTGATACGTACTTTTTCTACGGGGGTTACTAAAAAGTATTCGTCTTGGTCTTTACGCAAAACGCTAGCAAATAGCTTCACTAGCGGTTTACGTCCAATGGGCGTGCCCATATAAAACCAGCTTCCATCATGTTTGATATGAATATCAATATCACCACAAAAATCCGGATCCCACTTTTCTACTGGTGGAATTTTACCTTGTTGCTGGGCAAGCTGACTTTGTAGTTCAGATAAATCCATTAGCTAGAAGCCTTATTTACTTTCGAGGACTGCCTGTTACTGCAATGCATCTCTAACTTCACGCAATTTTGCTTTAATACGGCGCATGTTTTCTGGGCCCGTTCGAAGCAATTGTTTTTGCACAGCAGTTAAACTCTCTAACCGATCATCAGCAAACTTGTACATTACGCTATCGGTATAAACTTCAATAGGAACAGGCACTTCAGGGGTATCCAACAAGTGATTAATCGCGTCCATTAACACAAAGGTAAAATCATCATCAGGATCGCCAATTTCAGCATAAATATCGGCAATTGTCGGTTTGTAGGTTTCGTAAAGTGAAATTAACGAGTTTGTATCAATGGAATCTAAGGTTTCCACATATGGGGTGTATCGTTTGAAACTCGCCGCATCGATAAAACTTTTATCAGACTGTTCATACACTCGAAACTTCTGATCCGGTGGCACAATAACTTGATGGTTAGTGGCAATATCATGATTCGCGGCATTTTCCGTTAGCACCACAAAGCGTCGAAGTAAGTCATCATTCACCAGTAAACTCGCCGCCGCTTCATAATTAGCTAAACTAATAATCGAAGTTTTCACTGCTGCGTCACTGGTATCGATTGGTTCTGGAATGGGCTCAGGGGGAGGTAAGTCGACAATTACCGGCTCTTCTTCAATCATTTCCGCTTCGTCTTCAACAGCGTATTCGTCGTACTCTTGTTGCTCTTCTACCTCAACAATGGGATCGGGAATCGGGGCTTCAATAATGGGGTCAGGAAGTTCTTCAGTCTCATTACTGCCGCTGAAAGCAAAATAACCTATTACTACGACACAGATCACAATCACTGCTAAAATAATGTGCGGCTTGATGGATTTGGGGTTTGATTCGTCAGTCATTTTCTTTCCTAAATTACACGCAACCAGATAATATTATGACAAGCTAGGAAGCAAATCGTTGAATTTTTTTAACGCTAGTCTGTAAATTGTTTATCTTTTCCTGCCAAATTACACAGTGACCTAGGTAACTCTCTTTATAGCCATGGATGCTACCGAATAAAAAAGGGCGCACCGAATAAAGCTGATTTCAAAGATAAACACTCATTAGATACTACTACTTCCAATTCTTATGTCACTATTTGTTTCTACTAATTTTATTGGGATATAACAGTGAAATACAAGGAGTTACCTTAATATCAATGACCTAACTAGTAGCACTGTATCCATCTAGATGAACTAATTCTAGGCAACAAACGTAAGATCCTTTACTGGATTAGCTCTAGCAGAGACAAGCCTAAGATGAAATTTGAATACCAACTTCTAATTAATCAAAATCAAGTTATAGATGAACTAGAGCTGCAATCATTTGAAATGAACATTTATTTAATAAAGTTGAAAATTGGTAGTGAGCAAGGAATGTTATACGACAACGGTAAATTAATGCGTTTCAATAACAGCCAACAGGTTCGTGATGCCTTTGCCGATGTTAAGGTGTTGAGTTCGGTTATGATACATGACTCTCCTTATGATGAGATGATTGGCAACCCTCCTAAAACAGCAGCAAACTTAAAAGTGCCTTTTTCCATGCAACAACCTTACTAAAACATTGAATAATCAAAATCACCCACCATACTATGGGGGCTAGTCATTAATGACTATTTTGTCTAGATTGGTCTTATCAAATTCACAAGCTTAACGTTACTCAAGAGGCAAGTTTTTCATGCAATTTCTACATACTATGGTGCGAGTCGCAGACTTAGACGCATCTTTAAAATTCTATTGTGAACATTTGGGTTTGCAAGAAAGCAAGCGAATTGAAAACGAAAAAGGTCGATTTACCTTGGTTTATTTAGCCGCTCCTGAAGATGCTGAGCGCGCAAAAAAAGATGAAGCTCCTTTGGTTGAGCTGACTTATAACTGGGATCCAGAAACCTATTCAGGTGGCCGAAATTTCGGACATTTGGCTTTCCAAGTTGATGATATCTATGGATTGTGCCAAAAACTTAGTGATGCAGGTGTGGTTATTAACCGCCCTCCCAGAGATGGTCATATGGCGTTTGTGCGTTCACCGGATAATATTTCTATTGAACTATTACAACGAGGTGACGCCCTTGCTCCACAAGAACCTTGGGCATCCATGGAAAATACTGGCGAGTGGTAATTATTCGTTAACCAAGCGTCCCCTGTAGGCGGGTGCTTTAGCTCGTGTACACAATCAACCTTTTCATGGCCTGAAGGCCAAGCTACATGAGGCTTTTGTAGGCGGGTGCTTTAGCCCCGTTTGCACAATCGACCTTTTCATGGCCTGAAGGCCAAGCTACATGAGGCTTTTGTAGGCGGGTGCTTCAGCCCCGTCTGTATAATCTACCTTTTCATGGCCTAAAGGCCAGGCTACATGAGGCTTTTGTAGGCGGGTGCTTCAGCCCCGTCTGTATAATCTACCTTTTCATGGCCTAAAGGCCAGGCTACATGAGGCTTTTGTAGGCGGGTGCTTTAGCCCCGTCTGTATAATCAACCTTTTCATGGCCTGAAGGTCAGGCTACATGAGGCTTTTGTAGGCGGGTGCTTTAGCCCCGTTTGCATAACCAACCTTTCCATGGCCTAAAGGCCAGGCTACAAAACCAAGGGCGCTTACAATCTGGTAAAATGTCTAGTAAATCTATGGCTGAGATAAACTATCGCTTACAGCTAGTGTATAATCCGATTTTTACGATTTAGCCCTAAAACATGAGTTTTAGGCATCAACACTTTATTTGGAGATCGGGTTGAACAAGCAGTCATTAATTCTACTGAAAAATGCCAATATTTTCGCCCCGCAGGCTCTTGGTATTCGTCACCTTTTAGTGGGGGGCGGTCGAATTTTACAGATTTTTGATAGCCTGCCTAACATTGATTCTACCCTCGATGTTCAGCACCTTGATGTGCAAGGGGCCACTTTAATTCCAGGTTTAATTGATGCCCACACTCATATCACCGGTGGTGGTGGCGAAGCTGGATTTGCCACTCGTGTGCCTCCGGTTCCGTTAAGTCAATTTACCCGTGCAGGGGTGACTACCGCTGTAGGTTTGTTAGGTACCGATGACACCACCCGCAACACTGAATCATTAGTCGCGCAGGTTTATGGACTGCGTGAAGAAGGCTTATCTGCTTATTGCTACACCGGCGGATATCATTTACCGCCTACTACCTTAACTGGTTCAGTTAAAACCGATATTGTTTTTGTTGACCCCATAGTGGCAGTGGGAGAATTGGCCATCAGTGACCATCGTTCCAGCCAACCCACCCTTAATGAATTGCTCAAAGTCGCTTCTGAAGCCCATGTGGCAAGGTTGATGACCGGCAAGGCTGGCACTGTGCATTTGCACTTAGGTGACGGTGAGCGTGGTTTAAGTTTGGTGCGTGAAGCCTTATCGACATCAGAAATACCGCCGAGAACCTTCAATCCTACCCATGTAAATCGACAACGTTTTTTATTTGAAGAAGCCTGTGAGTTAGCCAAACAAGGGTGTTGGATTGATGTGACTGCATTTGAAACTGACGGTGAAGGTTATGAACCGGCAGATGCCTTGAGTCGCTATATCGCCAGTGACTTTCCCCAAGACAAGCTAACCATTAGTTCTGATGGTGGAGGTTGTTTACCTTGCTTTAATAAACAAGGGCATTTAACCAAAATGGACTTCGCCAATTCAGAATCTATGACTCAAGTTTTATATGAATTACTGGGAAATGGCGTGGCGTTGCCAGATTGTTTGCCATTTTTCACATCAAATGTTGCTTCTTTGATGAATTTTCATAAAAAAGGCAAGATACAGGCTGGCTTTGACGCAGATCTTGTTATACTTGACGATTCGTCCCGCATCAGCCATGTGATGGCCCTTGGTGTGTGGCACATTTTTGATAAATCTTTTGTAAAAAAAGGTACGTTTGAGGATTGAATATGCCGTCTCCTAATATCGAAGGACAGCAACGTGGTTATGTAATCCCCATCGGCGGAGCCGAAGAGAAAATAGATAACCCTGAAATACTAACTAAATTTGTTGAACTCGCTGGTGGTTCTGATGCTGTGATTTGTGTCATTCCAACGGCTTCACAGTTAGATGATACTGGTGAGCGATATGAAAACTTATTCCATGAATTAGGTGCTGGAAAAACCATTTCATTGCCTATTCGTGAGCGTGCTGATGCGCAAAACCCAGATTATGTTGAACAACTATTAACTTGTACGGCAGTGTTTATCACTGGCGGGAATCAACTACGTCTGTCGACTATCCTTGGTGGAACGCCAATCGCTAAAACGATTCGACAAATTAATGCCAAAGGTGTGCATGTTGCTGGTACATCAGCGGGAGCTGCAATTGTTTCTCAGCATATGATTACTGGTGGAAGCACTGGAATTGTACCCACCGAAGATGGTGTAAATTTAGCCCCAGGTATGGGTCTGATCAATACTGTTGTGGTCGACCAACACTTTAATGAGCGTAATCGTTTATCGCGTTTATTGAGTGCGGTTTCCTACAATCCATTTTTAGTGGGAATAGGTTTAGACGAAGACACTGCAGCCTTTATTGATGACAATAATGAGTTTACAGTCGTCGGTAGCGGAGCCATAACCGTTGTTGACCCAGCCGATATAGAGTATTCGTCAATGGCTGAAGCTCGCAGAGGTGACGCTTTAACCTTGCTTAATTTAAAGGTTCATATTCTTGCCTCGGGCAGTCGATATAATATCAGTACACGCCAAGCATCCGCTTAATTCTGCGTTTATGCTGAATATAAAAACAGTGGCGAATCCCACTGTTTTTATATAGCCTAGTTACGACAATCCTATAAGCTAAAACTGCCATATCTTAAGTCCATTACTTGTAGTATTGTTTTCTTTCTCCTTTCATCAATATGATTCACGATAACGTGTTGTTAAAGCAATTAACACAAGGAAACCCAACTATATGAAGATCCTCAGTAGAAACGTTTATGTCGGTCCAAATATTTACGCTAACTTTCCGGTTATTCGATATCAAATCGACTTAGGAGAGCTAGAAAACTGGCCTTCGGTAAAACTAGGTGAGGATTTTATCAATGGTTTAGTCAATGCGATTCCAAGTTTGCACAGTCACGGTTGTTCTTACCAAGAAGAAGGTGGTTTTATCCGTCGCTTGCGGGATGACGAAGGTACGTGGATGGGTCATATTTGGGAGCACGTTGCCCTTGAACTGCAAAACTTAGCTGGTTCGCCTGTAGGCTTTGGTCGCACTCGCAGTTTAGACAAACCCGGTTGCTACAATGTGGTCTATCAATACAAACAACAAGATGTTGGCTTAGAGGCTGGCGCTTTGGGTATGCGACTGCTTACTCACCTTTTGCCAGAAGAAGTTCAGTCTGCAATTAATGCTGATATTGATGATGATTTTGATTTTAGCCAAGAGCTGCAAGATTTTGTTCGCATGGCTCAGAAAAAAGAATTTGGTCCTAGTACTGGTAGTTTGGTTAAAGCAGCTGAAGAGCGTGATATTCCATGGTTACGTTTGAACAATTACAGCCTAGTACAGTTTGGTCACGGCAAATACCAAAAACGCATTCAAGCCACTATTACCAGTGAAACAAAGCATATCGCCGTTGAAATTTCCTGTGATAAAGAAGACACCCATAATTTATTAAACGATTTGGGTCTTCCTGTGCCTAAACAGTTGATGATTTATAGTGAACGTCAAGCTGTGCGGGCAGCCAACCGTATTGGTTTTCCTGTGGTAATTAAGCCTCTTAATGCTAACCATGGTAGAGGCGTAAGCATCAACCTCACTAATGATGAAGAAGTTGTAACTGCATTCAACGAAGCACAGAAATTCGGGACTAGCCGTGCCGTATTAGTGGAAAGTTACTTAACTGGCTTTGATCATCGGATGCTGGTAGTGAACGATGAGTTGGTCGCAGTGGCGAAACGTGTTCCAGGCCATGTGGTGGGTAATGGTTCCAGCACTATTGAAGAGCTAGTGGATATTGTCAATCAAGATCCCCGCCGTGGTATTGGTCATGAAAAAGTCCTGACCCGTTTAGAGCTTGATAATCAGGCTGAGCGTTTATTGGCTGAAGCCGGTTATGATAAAACCACGGTGTTGGAAGAGGGGCAGGAGTTTTACTTACGTTCAACGGCAAACCTCTCTACCGGTGGAACCGCCATTGATGTGACAGATTCTGTGCATCCAGACAATAGAGACATGGCCGTGCGGGCAATAAAAGCCATTGGTTTAGACATTGGTGGTGTTGACTTTCTAACCGATGACATTAGCAAATCTTACAAAGAAATTGGTGGCGGCATTTGCGAATGTAACGCCGCACCAGGATTTAGAATGCACGTGGCACCTAGTGAAGGTACCCCTCGTGACGTGTCTGGTAAAGTGATGGACATGTTGTTCCCACCAGGAGCGAATTCGAGTATTCCCATCGCTGCTATTACTGGCACAAATGGTAAAACCACCACCTCACGGATGCTTGCCAGCATAATGAAAAGTGTGGGTTACACCACTGGCATGACGTCCACCGATGGGGTTTATATTGATGGGCATTTAACTGTAAAAGGCGATATGACAGGCCCCACCTCAGCACAAATCGTACTGCGTGATCCTAGTGTGGATTTTGCGATTATGGAAACAGCACGAGGTGGCATACTCAAGCGTGGCTTAGGTTATACAGAATGTGATGTTGGGGCATGTTTGAATATCAGTGCCGATCATTTAGGCCAAAGAGGCATAAATACACTTGAACAGCTTGCACAAATTAAACGTGTGGTGGTTGAAGTCGCTAAAGACTGCGTAGTGTTAAACGCTGACGATAGACATTGTTTGGAAATGGCAGATTACTGCTCCGCTAAACGCATTTGTTATGTCACAACCGATTCTGGTCATGGTTTAGTGCGTGAGCATATCCGCAGTGGTGGTTTAGCCGTGGTACTGGAAAAAGGCATCAATGGAGACATGATCACGATTTATGATAAGGGCTCTCATATTCCCTTATTATGGACACATCTTATTCCTGCGACTATTGAAGGCAAGGCAATGCATAACGTGCAAAATGCCATGTTTGCTACAGCCATGGCCTATTGTTTCAATACGTCATTGGAAGATATTAGACAAGGCTTGCGCATCTTCAATACCTCTTTCTATCAAGCTCCCGGTCGCTTGAATATTTATGATGAACACCCCTTTAAAGTGATTTTAGATTACGCCCATAACCCTGCGGCGATTCAAACTATTACCGATTTAGCCTTGCGCTTAGACGTTACCGGTAAACGTCGTTTAGTTATTGCCATGCCTGGTGATAGACGAGATGAAGATGTAATAGAAGCTGCCACTATTACCGCCAAAGGTTTTGATACTGTTATTTGTAAGGCCGATGATGATCGTCGAGGTCGCGGGTTTGACGAAGTACCACAATTACTGCGTAAAACCTACCTTGAACAAGGTATGGCTGATGAAGATATTCAAGTCATACCGTCTGAAAAAGACGCCGTAGATAAAGCCCTTGAGGATTGTCAGAAAGGTGATCTATTGATTATTCTTGGCGACAATATTACCCGTTGTTGGAAGCAGATTGTGCATTTCCAAGCAGATGGCGATGGAGTAGCAAAAGAGGCTCAACCTTCTCAAGATTATCCTGAAAAACTTTATGCTCCAGTGGAACATAAGTTCGAGCTCGATGCCGGTCAAACCCTCGTGCAAGATGAAAGAGGTGTACGTTTAGTGGTTGAACGCGATGAAGATTCAGATTAATGCGTTTAGAACTGGACGAAGTTAGACGACTGACAGGCCCCAACCTACTGTGGGACAAACCTGGAGCCATCTTAGACGTTTTCATTGAAGGTATAGATAGCCAGACTGTTATCACCACTTGGCAAGGTTGGGTCGATAAGCTGTTGCTAAAAATGAATTGGCAACAACGTTATACCTATCGGCTTTATACCGGTGGCGCTAGTTTGGCTATTAGCGCACCTATGGATGCCCTATACACCGCTTGTGACCTCGCTGAATTAGCGTGGGAGTTAACGGTTTCTGAACTCTGTCAGCAACCGCAAGTGGATTGGCTTAGCCGCGCAGAGCAGTTGCAACTTGATTGTGTAGAAGAGCAAAGTCCTGAGTTGTTAAGTCTGTTAGCGGAAGCCAAAACCCATAATGTGACAGCCATCAGTGATGACGACGAATTTAGTTTAGGCACTGGCCCCTCCGTTGATGTATGGCCTATAGATGCTTTACCTACAACTACTGAGCTGCAATGGAATAAATATCAGGATATTCCTCGCGCCTTCATCACAGGTACCAACGGAAAATCTACCAGTGTGCGATTAGCTAGTGAAATAGCTAAAGCAGCTGGCATTTGTGCCGGCGTGACGTCCACTGACTTTATTAAAGTGGGTGATGAGATCATCGACAAAGGTGATTACTCTGGTCCAGGTGGAGCAAGAATGTTGTTGCGTGATAAACGCACGGAAATGGCGTTTTTAGAGGTTGCCAGAGGCGGTATTTTACGTCGCGGCATTCCCATTGAGACAGTGAATGCGGCGCTTATCACCAATGTTGCCAGTGATCATCTGGGTCAATACGGTATTAACACCGTTGAAGAGTTAGCCGAGGTTAAGTTTGTTGTTGCCAAAGGCTTAGCCAAAACCTCAACACTGGTGCTCAATGCCGACAATGAGTTAGTGGTGCGTCAAGGCAAAAAAGTGAACTGTCAGATTTGTTGGTTCAGTGAAGATGCAAATAATCCCTTGATTCTACATAACCAGCAAGCTGGCTTACCCTGTGTATTTGTCGAAAATCAATACTTTGTTTATGTCTCAGCTCAGGGAACCAAGCAAATCATTGAAGATGTTAAGTCTGTGCCTATGACCATGCAGGGGGCGGCGAAACACAATATTCAAAATGCCCTAGGGGTAATTGGCCTTTGTAAGGCGTTAAACTTACCTAAGCAAGCAATTAAACAGGGTTTGCTTAATTTTGGTAGTTCGGCAAAAGACAACCCAGGTCGTGGAAACTTATACCACCATCAAGGTGCAACAGTAATGGTGGATTTTGCCCATAATGCCCACAGCGTTAAAGCCATGATTAATACTGCTAAACAACTAGCGGCGAAGCGCTACATTGTTATGTTCAGTAACGCTGGTGATCGTGCAGATGAAGATATCAAACAACTCACCGATGAAATTCAAAAAATACAGGCAGACCGATATATAGTCGCAGAGCTCGAACGTTATCTACGTGGTAGAGAGCTAGGTGAATTATTACACCTTGTGAGAAACCAATTAGTCGACAAAGGGGTAGATGAGTCCGTTATTGACTGCGTAGATTCGCCATTAACCGGAGCTAAGCGGGCAATAGAGATAGCCAAACCCGGTGATGTGGTAGTATTATTTTGTCTGGATCAGCGTGAAGAAATAGATCAACTTCTACAATAGCCTCACGTCTATAGGATTCCAATATAATTGGAAAAATTCATTTCGTCCCCATTTCTCTTTTTACTTGTAAATTGTGTTTTGTTCTACACGCACTTATTGCAAATACGTCTTTTTAAGTGCAAAGCAAATCCTTGTCTTTAATTGGAGTAAAAGTTGAAATGGAACAATCTTTCAATGAAGCATTATTAAAACTATGTATGGTGCTTTATCGTATTGATGGCAAAATTACCTTATCTGAACAAGATTATTACGATTCCATTTATCGCCATATAAACTGGCAAGGCGAAGATGATCTGGAAGAGTTTCAACGACAATCTATACATCAAGTGCGAGATGCTGTCGAAAACGGTGAAGCAAAACAATTTGTGATGTCACTAAAAGAGCATTTAAGCTTTAATGCTAAAAAGGCCTTGGCCATTGCTCAAGGAATTTGTCTCATAGATGGTGATATTGCAGAACAAGAACAAGAAATTCTTGATTATTTAAAGTTCCGAGTGTTAGCCAAATATCTAGACAAAATCGATATCGAATAACAAACTAAATGGCTATATTAGTAAATAGGCATTAGTGATGTTTTAAATTATTGGTATTGAGCTGAAAATATAAATATACTAATTCTTAGAGTAAAAAATTAGCCGTAGGGGTGAGTTTGTGCCTAGAATGTTTGCAGCCCACGGTACGCTAGATTTATTCGTTAAAGATAGAATTTTGCGTCTAGAAGGGACAGGTCCTTGGAATCTAGAGTCATTAGACGAGTCTGGTGAGTTAGCTGATCCAATGATTGAGGAGCTTATAAAGCAGCCTTGGGCTGTTTTAGTTATCTTACATGGCGAATGTATCTATGTGCACGAAGCGGGGCAACGTTTAACCGAAATAGTCCGTAGAGAGAAGACACAAAATCGCGTGGCAACCGCGATTTTAGTGAATGATTGTGACTCCCCTAATTTTGCTCAACAACATATTGGCGATATTTATAAAAATGCCGGTGAAAAATTCAAATTTTTCGACAACGAAGATTCAGCTGAAATATGGTTAAAACAGCAGTTAGCTGCGGTTGTAAAAGATTAACCTTCCTATTTTTCCATAACTTATAACCCTAATGCCTTGTTTAGTTTGTGAATTGTCGTAATCTACTGATAATTCTTTAAGTAGAGAAAACTGATGCATGAGTTTGAGTGGCAGCGTGCTGTTATAAAAGTCGGTAGCGCATTAATTGCGCCTGATGGTCAGCATTGCAGCGGACATTATTTATTAGCAATTGCGCGCTTTATAACCGCAAGTCGAGAACAAGGCAAAGAAGTGATCTTAGTATCTTCGGGCAGCGTAGCAGCTGGTCGAGGTAATATCCCGATACATCACACCCCGTCGATAGCTGAAAAACAAGCCATGGCATCCATTGGGCAAATGCAAATGATGTCTAATTGGTCTCGCTTTTTTGACTTTCCTTGTGCACAGCTATTGTTAACCTACGACGATTTACATAGTCGAACCCGCTACGTAAATATAAAAAATACTTTGCGTGAGCTGCTAAATCACCAAGCGTTACCTATAGTAAATGAAAATGATACTGTGGCGGTGAATGAACTTAAAGTGGGTGATAATGATAATTTAGGAGCTTACACCGCGCTTGTAGCACAAGCTGATACTCTGATTATCTGTTCAGATGTGGATGGTTTATATGATCAAGATCCGCGACTAAATCCAGATGCGACACTTATATCAGAAGTATCTTGTATTGATGAAAGCACTTTTGCTTTAGCTGGTGGTGCAGGTACAAAAATGGGTACGGGTGGCATGTTAACTAAACTGCAAGCTGCTCAAAAGTGTACTCAAAGTGGTATTCAAACCCTCATAGTCAACGGTCAGAAAGGCGAAGTTTTCGACCAACTTCTAGATGGGAAGATCCAAGGAACCCGTTTTGTTCCTGTGGCAAGTCGTGAAAATGCCCGCCGCCAATGGCTAAAACACACGCTCAAAAGTGGTGGTAAAATTGTCATCGATTCTGGCGCTAAAACGGCCATTCTCAATAAAGGCGCGTCTTTATTGCCTAGCGGTATTGTCGATGTAATGGGAACATTTAGTGCTGGTGATGCGGTCACCATCGAATATCAAAACCATGCTTTGGCTAAAGGTTTAGCACTGTATAATTCATCTGATTTGGGCAGCATAAAAGGAATTCGAAGCAGTAAAATCGAAAGCGTTTTAGGCTACACATCAGGGGAAGCTGTAGTGCATAGAGACGATATGGTTTTGCTTTAAGGTTTTTAATTAGTTCTGTTATCAATAGTGAGTATATTCAAATGACATTTTCAATCGCTGCAGCAGCAGTGGCAGCAAAAAAAGCGGCGAGAGCTTATTCGTCTTTAGGCAGTCAGGCTAAAAATGCGCTTCTGACTGAAATTGCCGATCAACTGATTGTCCAAAAAGAGCAAATATTATTAGCGAATCAAAAAGATTTAGATGCCGCTGAGCAAAATCAAATAGATGCATCTATGCAAGATCGACTGCGCTTAACCGAAGAACGTCTCGAAGGAATTCGAAGTGCAGTTCTTGAGATCGTCCAGCAGCCCGATCCTGTGGGGGAAATAAGCCACGTTCAGCAGCGTCCAAGTGGTATTCGAGTGGGTAAAATGCGCATTCCATTAGGGGTGATTGCGATGATTTATGAGTCACGCCCGAATGTGACTATTGATGCTGCAGCACTGTGTCTTAAGGCCGGCAATGGCGTGATCTTACGAGGCGGAAAAGAAGCGATAAATTCTAATCTAGCCTTGGCGAACTGTATTCAGGTGGCGTTGGAAAAACATCAATTAGACCCCAATGTTGTTGTGGTGGTGCCTAATACTGATCGCAGTGTGATGAACGAATTAATGACCCTAAATGAGTCTATAGATTTAATTATTCCTCGTGGTGGTGAAGGCCTAATTCGTTTTGTTACGGAAAATAGTCGTATACCGGTGATTCAACACTTCAAAGGCGTTTGTCATTTATATATTGATAAGCAAGCCGATCTAAATAAAGGTTTATCCCTTCTAGAAAATGGTAAAACCCAGCGTACTAGCGTATGTAACTCCTTAGAAACCTTATTGGTGCATCAGTCGGTGGCTGACGGGTTTTTACCCATGGCTGCTAAAATGTTGTCTGAACATAAGGTAAAAGTGCACGCCTGTGAAAAAAGCATTAGCTATTTTGACGGCGCTGAAGCTGCTACCGAGGACGATTGGCATGCGGAGTATTTAGCCCTAGAGATTGCCGTGCGGGTAGTGGATGATTTTGATCACGCCATAGAACATATAGGCTTATATGGTTCAGGCCACACTGAAGTGATAGTCACCCAAGACTACTCTGCAGCGAATGAATTTATTCGTGTTGTGGATTCTGCGGTAGTTATGGCCAATGCCTCTTCACGTTTCTCTGATGGCGGTGAGTTAGGCTTAGGTGCAGAAATTGGTATTTCTACCAGCAAATTACATGCATATGGCCCTATGGGGGCTGAGTCACTAACCACTGAAAAGTTTGTGGTTTACGGTGACGGTGAAATCCGTGGTTAATATTGAATTGTTAACTATCTAGTATGGGTAGGAGTTCACCAGAAACCTGGGTATTTTTGTTAGTCATCATTGCCGTTGTGGTAGTCCCAATCCTAGTTGGATTGGGATTCTTCAAGCTTTATAGGCTACTGAAACCTTTCCCTAAAGTACCTCAGCAATCCACTTCATTTACCTTTGATGCGCCAAGTGATAGCTTTTTTAAATGTACCTTTGTGGGGTGGCTAATTTGTGCTCCAATCTTCTATCTGTTCTATGTTTACTTTTAGTTTGACCGACTATCCATTGCTGTTTTCAGATAGCTCTACGCCCGCAGTTTCTTGCAGCATTGCGTGGAAAAATCGAATCGCATTCAGGTAATCTTCCACGGGCAACTGTTCGTTAATGCCGTGGAAGCGAGTTAAGCTTTCAGGGTTTAAACGCACCATCATAAAACGATAGATATTCTTAGAGAGTCCGGTGTAGTAGCGTGAATCGGTGCCGCCAATCACCAAATAGGGTGCCACCAGAACATCGTTATCCAGTTGGCGTATATGTTTTTCAATTAACTTAAACCCGAAGCTATCCGTGGGTGAGACTTCTGACGGGTTAATACTCATAAAGTCGCTGATCATCACACGTTCATCATCAATGGCGCTGATCACATGTTGTTTTACGCTTTCAATTGAATCCCCTGGCAGTATTCGAAAGTTAATTACTGCTGATGCCTGGGAAGGCAAAATGTTGGATTTGGAGCTACCTTTTGCCATTGTTGCCGCAATCGTTGTACGAATACTTGCAGCACTTGATGGTGATTTTACCATGACATTGCTAACAACTGGTTCTAATAACCACAAATTGGCCATGGATAAGCGGCTACTTAATGGGGCGTAAGTGGCGACAGCATCAAAGGTCATTTTGCTAAAGGTTAAATCTGGAGTAAATTGGGCATTTTCTACTTTGACTATTGCGTCACTTAAAATGCCTAACGCCGTGTGTTCAGGTGGCTGTGAAGAATGTCCTCCAGCAGAATTTACCGTTAGCCTGAGGTTAACAAAGCCTTTTTCTGCAACGCCAACCAATGCTACGGGTTGTTCAATACCAGGCATTATACCTTCGGTAATTGCCCCCCCTTCATCCAACACAAATTCAAACTCTACACCTTGTTGTTGCAAGTATTCGGCAATTTTTACCGCGCCTCGAGTGCCGCCGGTTTCCTCATCATGGCCAAACGCTAAATATATGCCTCGCTTGAAGGGTTTGTTTTGTTGTAATAACAGTTCCATAGATTCCAGTAAGGCAAATACCGTTACTTTGTCATCTATGGTGCCTCTGCCCCATATAGTACCGTTCTCGACAACGCCACTGAAAGGCGGTTGTTGCCATTTATCTAGGGTAGCCTCGTCTACCGGCACCACGTCCATATGTCCCATTAACAAAGCCGGTTTTAACGATTTATCTGTGCCAGGAAAATAGTACAACAGGCTATGTTCACCAAAGGTTTTTTGTTGGGCAATTTGGTGTACAAGGGGGTAACTTAGTTTGATGTGCTGTCTAAAATCGATAAAGGGCTGAGCATTGAATTTCTCAGGATCGTCGTGAGATATGGTTTGGAATTGAATGCCTTTGGCAAATCGATTAATTGCCGCATCTGTATCTAACGGTAAGTTGTGTTCTAATTGCTGAACTTGTAGTTGCGTGTCTTTAAATACCGTTTCGGAACGGATCCCTAATATAGCTGCCAGGATAATTATTAATAACAGCAACATGCCAAATAACTTTTTCATATTCCAAGTCCTTTCGTCATAAATAAAATTTAACAATAGTACGCTAACAGCATACTCTTAATTCGTTTCTATGAAAACGATTTGCTACTATGTCGACTTATCCTATTAGCTTACGAGATTTGGCGTGTCGAATGTACAACTTTTTATTAGCTGCACTTTAATTTGGGGCTCGACTTGGATCGCCATTACCTTTCAACTAGGTGACGTGGACCCGGTTTTGTCGGTGGCATATCGATTTACTATTGCTTCAATAATACTCGGCTGTGTGTGTTGGTATAAGAAGTTGCCATTGAAACTACCCATGCATATTCATTTTAAAATGGCCGCAGTGGGACTATGCCTTTACACCCTCGACTACAGTTTTTTATATGAAAGCCAAAAGTACTTAGTTAGCGCTGTGGTTGCACTAATGAGTTCATGCATTATTTATATTAATGTGATTATGCGTCGTCTGCTGTTAAAAAAGCCTATTCGCTTAGAGGTGGTACTTGGCGCAACCTTTGGTTTGGTAGGCATGGCAATGATCTTCGTACCGCAATTTGAACATGCCCAAAGCCAAATGTTTTTGTCATTGGGAATTACTTTGGCATGTATCTCATTTGTCTGCGCAGCTTTCGGGAATGTCATCTCAGAACGAATATTGGATCATGGTACACCTGTGATTCAAATGAATTTTTGGGCAATGACCTATGCTTTAGTTTTTTTATACGGCTATGCCTTCCTCAACGGCGCTGAATTGGTTTTCCCTAGCTCCACAGACTATTACCTCTCGCTGCTTTTCCTTGCGGTCTTTGGTTCAGTACTAGCCTTTGGTGCTTATATGAAACTTGTGCAACAAATTGGTTCGGATAAGGCCGCTTATGTGGTGTTGATGTATCCCTTGGTAGCGTTATTTATTTCTACCCTGTTTGAAGGTTATCAGTGGCAGTTACCCGCATTGATTGGTGTGTTGGTGGTATTGTTGGGGAATGCTATTGCTATGGGGAAAGTGCCCTTATCTTTGGGCGCATTTAAAACTCGTCAAGCTAACGATTAAACTTTCCTAAAGAGTTAGGAAAACAGCGTAGTCTTTACCCAGAATAAGCTACGCTGTTATTCGGATACTCAAAGTGAGTTTATTTTTTTGTTGAGTTCGTAAGCGGGCTCAGTGACTATTTTTTCGAGCACTTGAATGCGTTCTTTTAAGTCTTTAATTTCCTGATCTTTATGGTTGATAGTTGTTTGAAACTGTTGCTCTTTGCTCGGTTTGAAAGGGTTTTGGGTACTGCCATTGAACCAATCGATAAGTTTCCAGTTGTGTTTAGTATCTAACCAAGCCGCAGCTAAATATAAGGATAAGCTAGCCATAATGATCAATGTGATGGTTAATCCGTTCATGATGTTTCCTCTATTATTGTGATTTGTAAAGTCTTGCGCGATAGTCGCACAACATATTTATTTGGCGAATATTTCAACGTAGTTTTATTCGTCGGTTAATGCTTTAGTCTGGTGGTTTTAAAAAACATTACAGATATTTTGTAATATTTTTATTAGACCAGAGACTAATACTCTAGTTTTTGAATTTTTAGGTTGTAGGGATCACTGTTGAGCAAGGACTTTAATGCCATTGTTTCTGAATATGGACCATTACTTAGCCGAATCGCGTCAAGTTACGAGGCTAATCCACACTTGCAACAAGAGTTATTGCAAGAGATAAGCTTAGCAGTGTGGCAATCCTTGAAGGCTTTTAAAGGCACTAGCAGCCTTAAAACTTACATATTACGTGTGGCGCATAATAAAGCGGTGAGTCACGTCGCTTATCACGCAAAACAACCCTCCAGTGAAACCTATTGTGAGGTAGAAAACTCACATTCAAGCAATACGCTTTCTGCCATTGGAAATATTTCTAATAGCAGTCGCCAGTCACCTGAATCTGAATTAGCCAAACAATCTAAGGTGAGTTTGTTAGTTAGCGCTGTTCGCCAATTACCCGTGCAATCAAGGCAAATAGTCACTATGTCAATGGAAGGTTTGGGGTATCAGGAAATTGCCGAGGTGTGCGGAATAAGTTCGACGAATGTTGGGGTTATTCTCAATCGCGCAAAAAAATCCTTAATGGAGATTATTAATCATGAGTAACGACGACTTCAATTTAGACCAAATCTGGCAACAACAAGATGTGGCTGAAGTAGATATTCAATCTTTAAAGCGTCAATGGTGGTTAATGAGAATGAAACAATATTTGTATATGTTGTTTGATGCTTTAGCCGTTATTTCAGTGCCATTAGCAATGTGGCTTTTGCCTAAAAAACTATCTATTTTTGAAGGGATTTGGATTTCTATTGTATTTCTGTTTGTGTGTGTATGGTTCTTCTATCTTTTATGGCTAAGGCGTTTTTCTTTAGGGTTCAAATCTGAAACCGCTTCAACCTCGGACTTTATTGAACGCGTAAAATTGCAATATAAACAGAATATTAAAATTGCTTATGTCAACAAAGTGCTGTGTTACGTTACTCCCATGTTCTTTGTTGGTTATGTCGCATTTGCTTATTGGGGTGACTTTGTTGATCAACAGGAATTGCTGCGAAAAGCGAAGTTAATGCTAGTCCTTAATATAGTGTTCATACCATTAATGTGGCTATGGATGCATAAACGTGAGTTGAAATTTAAACGCCTGTTAAGGGAGTTTGAGTCTCAATCTTTCCAACATTAAAATTAATCTTCTAACTCTGTCTTTCGATCTCTGTGATACCGCTACAAAACAATCACTAATGGCCGATAAAAATCATTTACTTAACGTTTTTAACGCAGATTAAAAGAGATAAACCCTTAATTTTAGACTAGAATTCGTGGATTCTTTTTCTATGGGAGTTGCGCCGTTTTTTGTATGATGGTGTGACCTTGGTTTTTAGGTGAATTTTCATGAATGAAATTGATCAGTTGTTAGAGAATAATCGCAGATGGTCGGAGAGAACGACCAAAGTCACGCCACACTTTTTTAAGTCATTGGCGCAACAGCAAACCCCTAAATTTTTGTGGATTGGTTGTTCTGATAGTCGTGTACCTGCAAATCAAATTGTCGATTTGCCTCCTGGTGAAGTTTTTGTGCATAGAAATGTGGCCAACCTGGTAGTACACACCGATTTTAATTGTCTTTCTGTTTTGCAGTTTGCCATTGATGTTTTAAAAGTAGAGCATGTTATCGTTTGCGGTCACTATGGTTGCGGTGGCATTGATGCTGCAATTCAAGAAGAGCCTCTTAATCTAAGTTTAGTGGACAATTGGTTAGGCCATATTCGTGATATTGCCGGTAAACACGAAAAAGAATTAAATAAGCTCAGCGGTGAGGCTAAATCGGCGCGCTTGTGTGAAATTAACGTGCTTGAACAAACTGAAAATGTTAAACGCAATACAATTATTAGAGATGCTCTTGCGCGTGGTCAAACATTGAAAATTCACAGTTGGGTTTATAGCTTGAAAAATGGTTTAGTCACTGATTTGAGCGTAGATTGATCTGACAACCCTAAAAATAACTAATGTATATATGATTATTAATAAATACTGATTGAGCACTTAATGGGTATAATATGATTTTTAATCTGGATTGTAGCGTATACCTTAAAAAATGTACCTTCTTTTCCTATATAATAGCACTCTAACGTTTACCTATTAACATTTTATCTGCAATTCGATTCGTAGTTGCTTTATTAAAGAGGAATTAATTGTACTAATGATCACTGAAGAGATTGTCGAACATTCTAAATCTAAACTTGGACTGTTTGAGTTTGTTGCCTTAATTGCATTTATGACATCGATCGTAGCCTTGAGTATTGATGCTATGTTACCGGCACTCAATCAAATTGGCAGTGACCTGGGTAGTGAAAGCCCTCAGTATACTCACATGATCATCTCTATTTTCTTTTTAGGGATGGCGTTTGGTCAACTTTATTATGGCCCCTATTCTGACACCAAAGGTCGAAGAGCGGCAATTTTGTCTGGATTGATCGTATTTGCTTTAGGTACGATTATCTGTATATTTTCGAAATCCATGGAGATGTTGTTGCTTGGTAGAGTGATTCAAGCATTTGGCGTTTCCGGCCCTAGAATTGCGAGCATCGCCCTAATTCGTGATCAATTTGAAGGCGAAGCCATGGCCAGGGTAATGTCATTTATCATGATGGTGTTTATTTTGGTACCAATGATCGCCCCTTCATTTGGTAAAACCATTTTATTTTTTGCTTCTTGGCGGGAAATATTTATTTCATTTTTGATTATTGGATTTGCATTGGCAGTGTGGTTTTTCACACGTCAACCTGAAACGTTGCCCAAGTCGAAACGCAAACCTTTTACTTTTGCGAGTCTGTGGATATCGAGTAAATTTATTCTGACTCAAAAAGCAGTAATGATGTACACCTTATCAATGGGTTGTATTTTCGGTTCGTTTTTAGCCTATCTGAGTGCTTCTCAAACCATCTTTGAAGACTTTTACTCACAAGGTGATATGTTTCCCCTAATATTCGCCGTGCTGGCGTTCTCCATTGGTATTGCGTCGTTTATCAACGGTACTCTGGTCATGAAATTGGGAATGCATAAGCTTTGCACCTTAGCAATCTATGGCATTATTGTGATGTCGACTATTTTTGTAATTGTTACATCTCACTATCAGGGTTTGCCACCGTTAAAGCTTACTATCGCAATACTGTTTGTAAATTTCTTCTTTATTGGAGTTTTGTTTGGCAACCTGAATTCTCTTGCGATGATGCCATTAGGGCACATAGCTGGCTTAGGCGCGGCGGTAACAGGATCCCTAAGCAGTGCCTTTGCAGTTCCTGTGGCTCTGTTTATAGGTAGTTTTGTGAAAAACGATATTTTGCCTATATCAATTGGCTTTTTAGTCTTTAGTTTAATTACGATGGTTTGTTTTCGAGTTGCTGGAACTGGAGATAAAGAACCGCAAGTATGTAACACCCGCAAAATAACAAAATAGATAAGACTAAAATTCGTTTAAGTGTTTGCTATTTTGTTATTCAGGAATAAAACGCGGATTACTTAACTAGACGTACTATAGGTGATGGGTTGACGTTCTCTGCAATATCTACAACACGAGGATGTCTTACACCGTTCTTCACTTTATCATAAATCACATTTTTCATTTCTAGCGCTTGGCAAAATTTGTAAAATGTTAGAAAGTCTTTTCGAGAAAAGTCGTCGTTCTCTCGCGTAAGCTGACTGTCTATGTACATTGACTCCCCATTCGCTGTCAATGTAGCTAATGCAGTATAGGGCTCCCCATACTTTTTAACGCGAAGTGCTCTAACCATTTTCACTTCGAAGATCCAATCGCCCATTTGAGTGAATCTTGATATTGATGAACTCATAGTGCTCTCCACTTAGAACATATATTTATTATGATACCGCTATTTTATTACAATAAATGCAAAAAAAAGGCCAATGCTTAAAAGCCCGAAACAAGTCACTCCGGGAAAAATTTATTTAATACTTTGTTTCTGATCAGAGACTAAAACGTGTCTTTGAATCACATTATGATTCAACTTAAGGTTACAAATTACGGCTTAGTTTATGTAAATCAATAAATTAAATAATTTTTATTATAATTTTATTACTGTATCGCTTTTGCGACTTTTTATTATTAACTTCTTTCAAATCTCAAAGAAATTCGATCTTTTTGATCAAGGACTAGAGTTAATACGACTTTTCATTACTTTTCCAGCCTAATTTCGCAATTTTATGCAGAAAACACGTTTTTTTTAACTCTTAGATACTATCTATAAATATATTCAAAACTTTACGGATAATAATATTCTCAGATTTTTATAATTGTTTAAATTATCATCACCTGAACAGGAAAGGGAAAAAATGTCGAAACTTTTTAATCCAGTCGTAATTTTTAGACACCTACAATGGTAAAAATCAAAATAACGCTTCTATTAAATAGAAAAAGCCCGGTCAAATGACCGGGCAAAAAGGGCTTAGTTTTAAGCACCTAACGACAGAAATTGGTACTGTCTATGACTAAACTTAAGCAACATCTACAATTGCTTTCATGTCAGTCATATATCCACGTAAAGTTTCACCAATGGTTTCCACTCCACTTGAACGAATTGCTTTGTTTGCTTCAACCAATGCCATGTTATCTACGCTGTTTGATGCACTGCTCAAACCTTTGCCTACCAACTCAGAAGAGATAGTTGACATAAGTTTTTCACGCAACAAGGGTACTGCAGCATTGGCGAACAAATAGTTACCGTATTCAGCTGTATCGGAAATAACCACATTCATTTCATATAAACGCTTACGCGCAATGGTATTTGAAATAAGTGGTGTTTCATGTAGCGACTCATAATAAGCTGATTCAGGTAGTATCCCTGCTTCGACCATGACATCAAAGGCGAGTTCAACACCAGACTTGATCATGGCAACAATTAAGATGCCTTTGTCGAAGAAGGTTTGCTCATCAATTTTGCCTGTGTACTCTGGAGCGTTTTCAAAAGCAGTTTGGCCTGTTTCTTCACGCCATTTAAGCAGGTTCGCATCACCGTTAGCCCAATCTTCCATCATTGTTTTAGAGAATTCACCGCTGATGATGTCATCTTGGTGCTTCTCGAAAAGTGGACGTAGCATTGCAGTTAATTGATTCGATAACTCAAAGGCTTTTAATTTAGCTGGATTGCTTAAGCGATCCATCATGTTAGTCACACCGCCAATCTTAAGGGCTTCGGTAATGGTTTCTAATCCAAATTGGATTAGCGCACCAGCATAGGCTGGATCCATGCCATCGGCAGTCATTTTTTCATAAGCTAGGATAGCGGCAGTTTGCTGCATTCCGCATAGAATTGTTTGTTCACCCATTAGATCTGATTTAACTTCAGCAACAAATGATGACTCAAGAACACCGGCGCGATCGCCACCTGTTGCAGAGGCTAGTGCTTTAGCGATATCCCAACCTTTATTTTGAGGGTCGTTTTCAGGGTGTACAGCAATTAGTGTAGGTACACCGAAACCACGTTTGTATTCTTCACGTACTTCAGTACCAGGACATTTAGGTGCACACATTACCACAGTGATATCAGAGCGGATTTGCTGACCTTCTTCAACAATGTTGAATCCGTGAGAGTAACCCAAAGTAGCGCCATCTTTCATTAGCGGCATTACAGCTTCAACTACACTAGAGTGTTGCTTATCAGGCGTTAGGTTATACACCACGTCTGCTTCTGGAATTAATTGTTGATAAGTACCAACTTCAAAACCATTGCTTGTTGCTCTTTGGTAAGAGTCACGTTTTTCATCAATTGCAGCTTGACGTAGTGCGTAGGAAATATTCAATCCAGAATCACGCATGTTCAAACCTTGGTTTAAACCTTGTGCACCACAACCAACGATAACAATTTTTTGTCCTTTAAGGGCATCGCATCCTGAAGCAAACTCACTTTTTTGCATGAATCTACAACGACCTAATTGGTCTAACTGCTGACGCAGAGATAATGTATTGAAGTAATTTGCCATTGTGTACCTACTGTCTTTTTAACTTGGAAAATTTGCATTCCCGTTATTTATGCATGAACGGAAATACCTGTTTAATTTTTTCTATCGAGTCAGTGACGACTTGTGATGGATAGAGTCTACTGCTTACGCTCTGTTGAATAAAATGATATATTCGCAATACAGTATTGCAAAAAATGAAATGTTATGGATTTTCGCTCGCTACAGTTGTTCCAACACCTTGCCCAAAGCCTACATTTTGGTAAGACCGCTAACGCGCTATTTGTCAGCCCATCCACCTTGAGTAGGGCTATTCAGCGCTTGGAAGAGGAGTGTGGAGCTGAATTGTTTATACGCGATAATCGTAAAGTGAAAATGACCCTTGCAGGGGAAAAAATGCTAACATTTAGTCAAGAAGTGCTATCAAACTGGAATAGCTTGAAGGCCGATCTGGATATGCTCAACCCCACGTTAACAGGGGAGATTAAGCTATATTGTTCAGTAACGGCCAGCCAGAGTCACTTGCCTACTATCTTAAGTGTTTTTAGAGACAAACACCCACAAGTTGAAGTGCAACTGACAACCGGTGACCCTTGGCTATCGGTTTCCAAAGTGGCAAATAAAGAAGTAGATGTGGCTATTGCGATTTTCGCCCCTGACATGCCCAAAGATATTAAGTTTCAACCTATAGACACGATTCCTTTACTATTGATCTCTGCAAAAGATTCGCAAATCACTACCCTTGAACAGGTGGATTGGCGAGATCATAAAGTGGTATTGCCTGAAGGTGGTCCGTCGAAGCGTATTGTTCACCATTGGTTTTCTGAAATGGGCATCCGACCCAAGGTTTATGGAACTGTTGGTGGAAATGAAGCCATTGTTAGTATGGTGGGATTAGGGTGTGGTTTAGGAATCGTCCCTCAAGTGGTACTCGATAATTCCATGGCGAGTCGTCGGGTTAACCGCATAAAAATTAATAATATTGAACCCTATCAACTTGGGCTTTGCTGTTTAAAATCAAGGCAATCAGAAACCCTAATTGAAGAGTTTTTCAATCAACCAGAATTTCAATAACGTAATTCGTTTATGATATTGTCCAAGGCTCGATAACCAAGGGCTTCTGCTAAATGTACTCGTGTAATTTGTGGCTCTAAGGACAAGTCCGCGATGGTGCGGGCTACTTTTATTACACGGTGAAAAGCGCGCATGGACAAACCAAGCTGCTCTACGGCAGACTGCAAAAATTGTCGGTCTGCTGAGGTAAGAGAGCAGTGAAGCTCCATCTCATTGGCGCTCAATTGAGCATTACACTTTCGGGCCCGTTTGGCTTGCTGTTGTCTTGCCTGAAGCACACGAAATTTCACATCGACGCTGGTTTCAATGTTTTGATGAGCCTTGCTGTACATTTCGTCGTTAGCTAATTTAGGCACATCTACTTGCAAATCGATACGATCTAAAAACGGTCCTGAGATACGATTAATATATTTGAGTACTTGCTCTGATGTACTTCTACCATCTCGTAAACTGCCCGTTGGACTTGGATTCATGGCCGCGACAAGCTGAAATGAGGCTGGGTACTTTACCTGTTTAGCTGCTCTAGAAATAGAGACGAAGCCCGACTCAATAGGCTGTCTGAGTACATCTAATACGCGCCGCTCGTATTCCGGTAGTTCATCTAAAAATAGTACCCCATTATGAGCTAGGCTTATTTCACCAGGTTTAGGATTACTACCTCCACCAACCAAAGCAATAGCTGATGATGTATGATGCGGTTGACGAAATTTGCGTAGTAACCATGTAGTAGGGTCAACTTCATGACCGCTAATTGAATAGACAGTTGCGGTTTCTAAAGCCTGCTGTTGCGACATTTCCGGCAAAATCGTTAATAAACGTTGGGCTAACATGGTTTTACCGGTGCCAGGTGGCCCTACAAATAAGATGTTGTGATTGCCGGCTGCAGCAATTTCTAATCCACGTTTGGCTAACTGTTGGCCTTTGATATCAGCCATATCAAACTCATATTGCTGAACACGTTTTATAGCATTTGGTTGTTGTAAATGCTGTTTTTGTTGGCCGCAAAGGTGCAAATAAAGTTGCGCTAAATTAGTAAAAGCAAATACATTACTGCCTTCAATTAAGCAAGCTTCTGATGCATTTTCCGTTGGCAATATGGCTGTGCGTTTGGCGTTATGACAGGCATAGTTGAAAGGCAGTGCGCCAGAGATAGGACGAATATCTCCGGTCAGTGCTAACTCTCCAGCAAACTCAAAATTTTCTAGTTTTTCAACCGCTATCAAACCACTGGCCGCGATAATACCGATAGCAATGGGCACATCAAATCGCCCACCATCTTTAGGTAAATCGGCTGGGGCTAAATTAATGGTGATACGTTTAGCCGGAAATTCAAACCCTGAATTAAGTAAAGCGCTTCGTACCCGTTCTTTGGACTCACGTACCGCGGCATCAGCTAAGCCCACTAAGTTAAATGCTGGCAAGCCGTTGGCCAAATGCACTTCAATACTAATTAATGGGGCATCTATACCCACAGATGCCCGAGAATATACAACGGCTAACGACATCAACATTTCCCTATGCGGTGCGTTTAACTTTTGTTGTAAAAATAGGAATAATTTTGCAGAACTGCCAGAAACTATGGTCTAGTTTTACCCGTAAATCCTCAATACTGTCCCAATTCTTTTGATTTAGACCTACGTAAATAAATGAATTGGCTGTTAAAGAATAATATATACCCTTTGAAAACTTGATTATGCGGGGGGTTACATGATATTTCTATACAACAGTGGCGATCTTATTAATGTGAATACCAACTTTTATACAACTATCGAGCAAGTGTTGATTGTGATTATTGACGCGCGGGGGATACCCCAGCGAGGGTAGGTGTATGTATAGATTTGCCAAAACCCTCGCAGTAAAACGCGGGGGTTTTTGTTTTTAAAGGCAGAAACATAAACATATTTATTTCGTAAAAATGATATCAATTTAGAGGGTTTTACCATGCCAAAGTTACGTTCATCCACAACCACACAAGGCCGCAACATGGCTGGAGCCAGAGCTTTGTGGCGTGCCACTGGCATGAAAGATGGCGATTTCCATAAACCCATTATTGCCGTGTCTAACTCTTTTACCCAATTTGTACCAGGTCACGTGCATTTAAAAGATATGGGCCAATTAGTCGCTCGTAGCATAGAAGAAGCGGGCGGTGTGGCCAAAGAATTTAATACTATTGCTGTTGATGATGGTATCGCCATGGGTCATAGCGGGATGTTATACAGCCTGCCTTCACGAGAAATCATTGCTGATTCTGTGGAGTATATGGTTAATGCCCACTGTGCTGATGCCATAGTCTGTATTTCAAACTGTGACAAAATCACTCCTGGGATGTTGATGGCGTCTATGCGCTTGAATATTCCTGTTATTTTTGTTTCCGGTGGCCCCATGGAAGCGGGTAAAACGAAACTTTCTGATCAACTTATCAAATTAGATTTGGTAGACGCTATGGTTGCCGGTGTTGATGACAACGTCAGCGATTCTGACAGTGAAGAAGTGGAGCGTTCAGCTTGCCCAACTTGTGGCTCTTGTTCCGGTATGTTCACCGCCAATTCAATGAATTGTTTAACCGAAGCTCTAGGTTTGTCGTTGCCAGGTAATGGTTCTATGTTGGCTACTCACGCAGATCGTGAAGGATTATTCAAACAAGCCGGTAAGCAAATCGTTGAGCTTTGTCGTCGTTATTACAAAGAAGATGATGCTTCCGTGCTACCGCGCAATATAGCTAATTTTAAAGCGTTCGAGAACGCCATGAGTTTGGATATCGCCATGGGCGGTTCAACCAATACCATATTGCACTTATTGGCTGCTGCAGTAGAAGGTGAAATTCCATTTACCCTTGATGACATCGACCGTCTGTCTCGTAAAGTTCCCCATCTATGTAAGGTCGCGCCATCTACACCTAAATATCACATGGAAGACGTACACCGTGCTGGTGGTGTATTAGGAATTTTGGCTGAAATTAATCGTGCTGGTTTATTACACGCCGATTGTCCTCATGTGTTGGGTAAATCCATTGGTGAAGTTATCGCTGATTGGGACATTACTAACCCTGCTAATGAAAAAGCCATTGAGTTTTACAAAGCTGGTCCTGCTGGGATACGCACTACCAAAGCCTTTAGCCAAGATTGTCGCTGGCCTACAGCGGATACTGACCGCGCAGACGGCTGTATTCGGAGTTTCGACCACGCATTCAGTGAGGAAGGTGGTTTAGCAGTACTCTTTGGTAATATTGCTGAGGATGGCTGTATTGTAAAAACCGCTGGGGTAGATGAGTCTATTCACAAATTTACCGGTCGCGCCCGTATTTTCGAAAGCCAAGATGAAGCCGTTGCTGCTATTTTAGGTGACGAAATTGTTGCAGGTGATGTGGTCATTATCCGTTATGAAGGTCCTAAAGGTGGTCCAGGTATGCAAGAAATGTTGTACCCAACCACTTATCTAAAAGCCAAAGGTTTAGGTAAAGAATGTGCCTTGATCACTGACGGCAGATTTTCAGGTGGTACTTCTGGTTTGTCTATTGGTCACTGTGCGCCAGAAGCAGCGAGCGGCGGCGGTATTGGTTTAGTGGAAGAAGGTGACACTATCTTAATTGATATTCCGGGTCGTAAGATTGGTATTGATATTAGTGACGCTGACCTACAAACTCGTCGTGACAATATGAATAATAGTGCTAGACCTTGGAAACCTGCTACCCGTCAACGTAAAGTTTCTTTAGCCTTAAAAGCCTACGCATTATTAGCCACAAGTGCTGATAAAGGCGGCGTGCGTGATGCTTCGAAATTGGAAGATTAAATGAGTTTATCTGCTAATGAGTATTTAAAACGTATTCTACTGTCACCTGTTTATGATGTGGCAGTAAATAGCGAGCTTAATCGGTTAACCAGTTTATCTAACGCTTTAGGTAATGAGATTTATTTGAAGCGTGAAGATCAACAACCGGTGAAGTCGTTCAAGCTGCGCGGTGCTTACAATAAGTTGGCTTGTTTAACTGAACAACAATTGCAGGCAGGTGTAGTAGCTGCATCAGCAGGAAACCATGCTCAAGGTGTGGCGTATTCGGCTAAGATAAAAAAAATACAAGCTACCATCGTCATGCCAGAAACCACCCCTGATATTAAAGTGGATGCTGTGCGACGCTTTGGCGGTGAGTATGCCCACGTAGTGTTGCATGGCACCAGCTTCGACGAAGCAAAAGCGGAAGCTTTGCGTTTGTCTGAAGTCAACGGCTACACCATGGTTGCGCCTTTTGATGATGAAGATGTCATTGTCGGGCAAGGCACCATTGGCCGTGAATTGCTTGAGCAACTGCCTGATTTAGACATCTTGTTTATCGCAGTTGGCGGTGGCGGATTGGCTGCGGGTATTAGTGTTTACCTTAAGCAATTACGTCCTGATTTGAAAATCATTGCCGTTGAATCCGATGAATCTGCATGTTTACAGGCCGCATTACAAGCCGGTGAACCCGTGCCGCTTTCGTCGGTGGGCATATTTGCTGACGGCGTGGCCGTTAAGACCATTGGTACTGAGCCATTCCGCTTATGTCAGCAATACGTGGATGATGTCATCACCGTTAACACTGATGAAATTTGTGCGGCAATCAAAGATATTTTTGATGATACTCGAGTCATAGCTGAACCTGCAGGTGCACTTTCGGTGGCGGGTATTCGAAAGTATCTTTCAGAGCATAATGTGTCCGGTAAAAAAATTGGTGGCATCTTATGTGGTGCAAATATCAATTTTCATACTTTGCGCTATGTATCTGAGCGTTGTGAACTGGGTGAGCAAAAAGAAGCGGTTTTTGCGGTTAAAATTCCTGAACAAAAAGGTGAATTTAAACGTTTTTGTGAACTGTTAGGCGGTAGAACTATTACCGAGTTCAATTACCGCTATTCCAGTGATGGTGAAGCCCATATCTTTGTAGGTATCAAATTACGTTTTGGACGTGAAGAGTATCATCAATTGGAAAAGTTGCTCACCGATAGCGGTTATCAGTGTTTTGATTTGTCTGAAAATGAAATGGCTAAGCTGCACGTGCGCTACATGGTTGGTGGTCGTCCGCCGACGTTACTCAATGAACATATTTTTTCGTTTGAGTTCCCTGAATATCCAGGCGCTTTGATGAAGTTCTTGAATACCCTTGGTGAGTCATGGAATATTACCTTATTCCATTATCGTAATCATGGGGCTGCTGAAGGTCTGGTGCTTGCGGGGTTTGATTTACCGGACCAAGCTAGAGTCGATTTTGATCAGCATTTGGATAAGCTTGGCTACCAATATGATGAACAAACAACGAACCCTGCTTATCAGTTCTTTTTATCTGATTTAGCAAAGTAATTGTCAAAAAATGCAAAAGGCTCCTTAATCGGAGCCTTTTTTATGTCTGAAAGTTAGCTTTGCAGTGCGTAAAGCTTTTCTAAACGCTGGGCTATTTCAGGTGCTATTAGTGCGATAATATCTTGGCGCAAAGTTTCACTGGTTTCGGAATGTTGTAATTGGCCATCTTCGCTATCTGCTAGAAGTTGATTTTCCCTAAGGGCATTCACAAAGCTTGCCAATACATTTTTATCGAAAAATTCTGGTGAACTAATGCCGTGCAATGCAGACAATCGTTCAGCAAATTTCGCACTTGTTCGCTCCAATGCTGAGCGAGTCATTTTCTTTTCTTTTGCTAATAAAGATAACACCAATGCATAACGTTGCAGTGTTTCCTGAACACAGCGATTTAATAACCACAATGAATAGAATGATTCTGCGGTGGAGTGAGCTGGGGCTAGTTTATCTTCTGCGGTCACTATCATGCCCATCTCTAACATGCTTTCAATTAAGCCTTCCACATATTCTTTTGCTTGTTCGCTCGACATGTAAAGGAACCACTCTCGCTGCAACATTGGGTAGAGGCGCATAATAAGATCAAGTAATTTAGATTTCTCCAACCCATTGTGAGCAAATACGATGGCGGCGATTAATCCCGGAATGGCGAATAAGTGCAAAATATTATTGCGATAGTAAGTTAAGGTGACAGCATTACGTTGCTCTAACGAGATAATTTTGCCGAAGCTATCTTCAGAGACGTTCATTTTCCCCAGTTTCAGGGTTTGTTCTACAATTTCATGCCCGCTTTTGTCAGGCAAGCTCACCAACTCACTGTAAGGTGATAATTTTAGCAAGTGAATATAGTCATCCACTGCCTGCTCGAGTTCCAATTGGCCCATTGCGTTTTTCTTAGCTGAAAGTAAACACAATGCACAAAGTGACATACCGCTTATGGCCGCTGTCTGATTAATTCGCACCATAACCTGATTAGCAAGGATATTTACGGTTGGGGTTAGCCAGCTTGGTTTTTTATCAACCTCACTGTTTTGCGCATCGCGCCAACTCGGTACTTGCTCATCAAGGAAATTATTAAGCTGAATAGGTTCACCAAAATTGAGAAAGCCGTGGCCGTAGTTTTTCAACTTTCTAACCACAGAAAATAACCCGAATACGGATTCTTTTTTCTTGGTATTGCCTTTTAATTCGCTAAGGTAGCTACCTACTTCCATCACATGCTCATAACCAATGTAAACCGGTACTATACTGACTGGACGATTAACTCCTTTGATCATCGCCTGTAAGGTCATTGCTAGCATCCCGGTTTTTGGTGGTAGCAGTCTTCCAGTTCGGCTACGTCCGCCTTCAGCATAATATTTAACCGAATAGCCTTTGTTAAACAGGAGTTCTAGATATTCGCGGAATACACTTGTGTAGAGTTTATTGCCAGCAAAACTACGACGTAGGAAAAATGCACCGCCGCGTCGAAAAATGCCGCCAACAGGCCAAAAGTTTAAATTGATCCCTGCTGCAATGTGAGGGGTAACCAGACCTTGATGGTAAATGGCGTAAGTTAATAGCAGGTAGTCCATATGGCTGCGATGACAAGGAACATATATGATCTCATGACCATTTTGGGCTAGTTTCCGGACTTTATCGGCATGACCAACTTCGATTCCATCATAGATTTTGTTCCAGATCCGAGTTAAAACACGGTCGCCGAATCGAATTAAACCCTCACGGTAATCCGCCGCAATTTCGTTTATATAAGATTTAGCATTTGCCTTAGCTTTAGATAGCGGGATTTTTTTTTGTCTAGATTCTTCGTTAATGGCATTAATAACCGTCACAGAACCCAAAATTGAATTATACAACTCTTGCTTTTCTAACAGCATAGGGCCGTTAAAAGCTTGTCTTTTCCGATGGAAATGGGTGCCGGCTAAACGAATCAATTTGTGCGCGATTTCGGCTTCAGTACCAGGCAACTTAGTCATATCTCGAGACGATACTGCTTTACTATAAGAGACAAAATTATCACGGCCTAAAAACAATACGATAAAGAACTTTCGTAACCAACTGGGCGAAGCTTTATCAGCTAATAGATCAGCTAATCCATTGGACTTTCGGCCAGGTGCGCGGCCCCAAAAAACCGTCACCGGCACAATTTGCAAATCAAGATCGGCGTTGTCTTTGTGAAGTTGAAATAAATGGGTTAAGTCGGCGGCGATTTTAGTGCCTTTAATGGTCCTGCCAATGACAGATTGCGGCTGCTCTAGAAAGACACTGGCGCTATGCTCTTCACCACCGATGATGATTTTTTTAGTCGGATTGGGTAAGTCGACTTTTTTGGTCGACATTTTAAGGGCGAGTTGATCAGTAATCGAGTGGGTTCTAAGCAAATATACAATGGGTTTGCTTTTATCTATTCCTAACTCAGTTTCAATGTCAGTGGGAATACTATTGACTTTGACTAGCCATTTTACGGGAAAAGCAAAAATCGAAAGCAGCAAATTATGCAGCCAATCCATATATAACACCTTGAGGTTTCGAGTTCGTTAAAAGCATAGCATGAAGAGTCGAACTCTATTCATGTTTGCATATTAAAATGCGCAGACCAACGTCTATTAGGTTGTACTACCATTTTATATTGTTAGCGTATGTAAAGTCACCCTAATTAAATCAATAGGCTTTTGATAATTCATGAGAAAATATAAAACAACCTTTGTTTTCTCTGGGTAACTGTATATACTAACAGTTAAACTGTATAGAAAAACAGGCTGTTTATGCGTCCACTAACACCACGACAAAGCGAAATTCTTGAATTAATAAAAGCCACCATGTTAGCCACGGGTATGCCGCCAACGCGTGCTGAAATTGCTCGTCAATTGGGGTTTAAATCGGCTAATGCGGCAGAAGAGCATCTTAAAGCATTGGCACGCAAAGGTGTCATCGAAATCCTCCCTGGTACTTCTAGGGGAATCAAATTGAATGTACCCCTTGAAGATGAATTGGAAGAGGCTGGATTACCTTTAGTCGGGCGAGTGGCTGCTGGCGAGCCAATATTGGCCGAAGAGCATGTTGAGTGTCACTACAAAGTCGACCCTGATTTATTTAAACCCAGTGCTGACTTTTTGCTAAGAGTTAGTGGCATGAGTATGAAAGACATTGGTATCTTAGATGGTGATTTGCTCGCAGTTCATCGCACAACTGATGTTCACAATGGTCAGGTTGTGGTAGCAAGAGTTGACGAAGATGTGACGGTAAAACGGCTAGAAAAGCGTGGTAGAGAAGTGATCCTACATGCTGAAAACGACGAGTTTAATCCTATTAAAGTGGATTTGGCTTCGCAGCCTTTTAATATTGAAGGTATCGCAGTCGGTGTTATTCGTAACGCTGATTGGATGTAAACTTCCGTTTCTGTGACAAAGTTACACTGAAAAGTGACCTAAGGGTCACTTTTTTATTATTTTGCATTCAGGACTTTAAAAACTTAAGTTCAAGCTAAGTTTTTGTTAATCCGTTTTATTAGAAAATATTTTTATCCAACCCCTCTATTTTAACTAGATATAAAATGCACATCCTCCCTTGCTAGACACCACTCTTGGAGGTCATCGATAACCATTATCAACTTTAGTTGGTTCCAAAGTTAAAGTTATTTCCATTCGTTATAAATCATAACTTTTCCATCTATTTTGATTGAAAATCAAGCGCTTGTTTAAATTTTTAACAAAAAACACTAGACGTTAGACTTTAGTTGAGTAATTCTTATACTGGTTTTTACAGTTATGTAACATTAAGATCCCAAGTCGTTTACCAGAACTGAGCCTTTTGCGGTTATTAACTCTGCTTTGCTCCTTTGGAAAAGGCTTACATCATCAGGAGGTGTTGAGTGAAAAAGATATGGTCCGGCGTATTGGTAATACTGACCAGTCTAATTGCATTTACAGTGTCTGCAGAATCGACTTCGACTGCTGATCAGTATCAATTGAATTTGCGCAAAGGTGCGACTGAGATTAGTGGCCAAGTTTATGATCTGCATATGCTTATGTTTTTCATTTGCGTGGTTATTGCAGTTCTAGTATTTGGTGTGATGTTTTGGAGTATGATTTTCCATCGTAAATCTAGAGGTGCGCAACCTGCTAATTTTCATGAAAGTGTGAAAGTAGAAATTGCTTGGACAATTGTACCCTTCATTATTTTAGTCGTGATGGCATTCCCTGCCGCTAAAACACTGATCGCCATGGAAGACCCCGAAAACTCAGAGGTCACTGTGCTGGTTACCGGTTCTCAATGGAAGTGGCATTACAAATACATGGAAAATGATGTTGAATATTATTCCGTGATGGCCACCCAGCAAGAGCAAATCAACAACAAATTCGAAAAAGGACATAACTACCTATTGGAAGTTGATCGTCCTCTTGTCATCCCGACTGGCAAAAAAGTGCGATTTTTAGTTACCTCGGATGATGTTATCCATTCTTGGTGGGTGCCTGATTTTGCTGTTAAAAAAGATGCTAACCCAGGGTTTATTAATGAGGCTTGGGCAAACGTCATTGAGCCCGGTGTATATCGCGGTCAATGTGCAGAACTTTGCGGAAAGGATCACGGTTTTATGCCTATCGTTGTGGTTGCCAAAGAACCTGCTGAATACGAAGCTTGGATAAACGCTCAAGAAGAAGTACAGCGTAAAGCCAAGGAAGAAGAGCAAAGATTGTTGGCTATGAATATGAGCATGGAAGAGTTGATGAGCAATGGTGAGCAGGTTTATATGCGTGCTTGTGCAGCTTGTCATCAACCAAATGGACAAGGGTTACCAGGCGTATTTCCAGCCTTGGTCAATAGTGAAATGGTGCTTAATGACATGACAGCACACATAAATATCGTATTAAACGGTAAAACTGGCACTGCCATGCAAGCTTTTGCAAAACAACTAACCATGAGTGAGCTGGCAGCAGTTATTACTTACGAACGAAATGCTTGGGGTAACGATACCGGCGACATGGTCCAAGCTAAAGATGTTAACGCCGTAATGACAGGTCAATAAGGGGAGCAGTTATGAGCACAGCGACAACCGAACTCGATCATGACGACCACCATCATCATGCTCCTAGTGGCATAAAACGTTGGTTATTTACAACAAATCATAAAGATATAGGTACCCTCTATCTGTGGTTCGCGTTCATCATGTTTTTAACTGGCGGTGCTATGGCCATGGTAATTCGTGCTGAATTATTTCAACCAGGATTGCAAATTGTAGAGCCTAATTTCTTCAACCAAATGACCACTGTGCACGGGCTTATCATGGTGTTCGGTGCAGTTATGCCGGCATTTACTGGCTTAGCTAACTGGTTGGTGCCAATGATGATCGGTGCGCCAGATATGGCTTTACCGAGAATGAATAACTGGAGCTTCTGGATACTGCCAATGGCATTTACCATTTTGCTTGCTTCGTTGTTCATGGAAGGTGGTGGTCCCGCATTTGGTTGGACGTTCTACGCACCTCTTTCTACAACATACAGTAATGACACCACAGCATTGTTTGTTTTTTCTGTGCATATTATGGGGATCTCTTCCATTATGGGAGCGATTAACGTGATTGTGACTATCTTCAACATGCGTGCCCCAGGCATGACTTGGATGAAGATGCCGTTGTTCGTGTGGACTTGGCTAATCACGGCATTCCTGTTAATCGCGGTGATGCCGGTGCTTGCCGGTGCAGTGACTATGGTATTAACTGATAAGTTTTTTGGTACTAGTTTCTTTAATGCCGCTGGTGGCGGTGATCCGGTTATGTTCCAACATATATTTTGGTTCTTCGGGCACCCTGAAGTGTATATTATGATTCTTCCTGCATTTGGTATTATTTCTGCCATCGTGCCGACATTCTCACGGAAAAAACTGTTTGGTTACGCCTCTATGGTTTATGCCACCACGTCTATTGCGTTGTTGTCATTCATTGTTTGGGCACACCACATGTTTACTACTGGGATGCCGGTGGGGGCCGAGCTATTCTTTATGTTTGCCACTATGCTGATATCGGTGCCCACAGGGGTAAAAGTATTTAACTGGGTAGCAACTATGTGGCGGGGTTCTTTGTCCTTTGAAGTGCCTATGCTATTCGCTTTGGCGTTTATTGTACTGTTTACCATAGGTGGCCTTTCTGGCTTGATGCTGGCGATTACACCAGTGGACTTCCAATATCACGATACTTATTTTGTGGTTGCACACTTCCACTATGTATTGGTTACTGGAGCAATATTTTCCATTATGGCGGCGGTATATTATTGGCTGCCTAAATGGACTGGTAAAATGTTCGACGTAACCTTAGCTAAGTGGCATTTTTGGTGTTCGTTAATTTCCGTTAATGTGCTGTTTTTCCCCATGCATTTTGTCGGTTTAGCAGGCATGCCACGACGTATTCCAGATTACGCCTTACAATTTGCAGATTTTAATAAATGGATCAGCTTAGGTGGATTTGCTTTTGGATTATCACAATTGATATTCCTAGCGTTGCTTATCAAAGCGTGTCGTAAGCAGGGTGAACCTGTTTCTGCCCAAGTTTGGGAAGGTGCAGAAGGCTTGGAATGGGAAATCCCATCACCAGCTCCTTATCATACCTTCGATACGCCTCCAGTGATTAAGTAAGTGTGATTCGTCATGACTGAACGTTCAAGCAATAGCCAATCTAACAACAGCAAACTGGTTTTAAAACTGGTGGGTGTTGTGATTGGCATGTTTGGCTTCGCATTTGCGTTGGTTCCCCTATATGAAGTGTTTTGCCAAGTTACCGGAATTAACGGTAAAACCAGTGATACGGCAGCAGTATATGAGTCGATCGAGGTGGATCACTCTCGTACTATCACCATCGAGTTTATTACTCGTACAAATACGGGAATGCCTTGGGAATTCAAAGCACAAACTCGGAAAGTCGAGGTGTACCCAGGTGAGATGAACCAAGTGGACTTTTACGTTAAAAACACCACCCACAAAGACTACGTTGCCCAAGCTGTTCCCTCTGTTTCACCGGGCACGGCCGCATTGTATATGAATAAAACTGAATGCTTTTGCTTTAACAATCAACCTTTAGGTGCGGGTGAAGAAGCAATAATGCCAATGAAGTTCTATGTTGACCCGCAGTTACCAAAAGATATTAAGTTTTTCACCCTTCAGTATACCTTGTATGACGTGACGGCAAGTGCCGAAGGCGTTGCAATGAATCAAGGATAAAAGGAATCAAAATGGCACAACAACAAGCTTACGAAAAATATTATGTTCCAGACCAAAGCCCTTGGCCAATTGTTGGTGCGGTAGCTTTATTTCTGATTGCATTTGGTGCAGGCAACTTTGTGGTTGAACAAACCAAAGGCGAAAGTGGATACGGTGGCTGGATCTTACTTGCAGGCATAGTCACCTTATTGGTTATGTTAGTTGGTTGGTTCAGAAATCAGATCCATGAATCTATGGCTGGCAAATACAGCGCTCAACTAGGACGCTCATATAGACAAGGGATGGCCTGGTTTATATTCTCGGAAGTTATGTTCTTTGCTGCGTTCTTTGGCGCATTATTTTATGCGCGAGTAATTGCGATGCCATGGCTTGATGGGGCGGGTAATAATGCCATGACTGCAGAAGTGCTTTGGCCCAATTTTGAAGCCATATGGCCATTGACTAAAACCCCTGGTGGCGTTGAAACAACGGCTATGGGATGGATGGGGTTACCTTTATACAATACTATTATTTTATTGATTTCTTCGGTGACCTGTCATTTTGCTCATGTGGCATTGGAGAAACAACAGCGTGGTAAATTGATTGCATTTTTAGGTGTAACAATTCTGTTGGGGTGTTTCTTTTTAACTCTACAAGTAGAAGAGTATGTGCATGCCTATCGTGAAATGAATTTAACCTTACAATCAGGTGTCTACGGCAATACATTCTTTCTACTAACAGGTTTCCATGGAATGCATGTTACCTTGGGAACAATTATTTTGATTGTATTATTTTTAAGGGTACTCAAAGGTCACTTTACGCCTGACAATCATTTCGCTTTTCAAGCGGGAAGTTGGTATTGGCACTTTGTTGATGTAGTGTGGGTAATGCTATTTTTCTTTGTTTATATTTTGTAGATACACGTTATCGTTTTTGCGTCCCTTAATAGGGACGTGGATTCGGTGTAATTAGTCCCGTTGCTACAGCCAATAATAACAAAATCACAATAATTGCAGAGGTCATCACCCGGCGGCCAATAAATTTACTCATAGGAGGCTGGTTAGGGTCGTTTTTTAACATTATTATCATGGCGCGAAAAAGATTGTAGAGCATAAAAAGCAATAAGCCGCCGACTAATAGTTTAACTAACAAATCGATCACTCCTCAATATATGGTCACTACAACGAATAATTCTAAACATCCTTACTTTGCCACACTTTTGGTGCTGTTGGCAGTGATAATCTTATGTTCTTTGGGTGTATGGCAATTGCAGCGTGGGCAGGTTAAAGCACAACGCATTCAACAAATTGAATTGAGACAAGCAACTAACCCGCTAAATATAGAGGATATTTTAACACTTCAAGATAAGCAGGATCTGCCCTTAGAATTTAAAGGTCGAATGTTAGTGAATAAGATTTTTCTACTCGATAATCGCATAGAAAATGGACAAGTAGGGTTTCAAGTTCTCGTCCCTGTTCGAACCGAATTTGGGATCGTTATCACTAATTTAGGCTGGGTCAAAGCCGGGCAGTATCGTAATGAATTGCCCAAATTTGATTTGCCAAGTTATGAGCAAACTTTGTTTGGCACGAGTTGGGTTCCAACCGTTAATCCAATGGTGACAGAAACAGCACAATTTACCGATGATTGGCCAGTACTGTTACAGAGTATCGACTTAACCTTGATATCGAAGTTTATGGGAGCGGATGTCTTACCCATTGTTTTGCAATTAGACCCGTCATTTCCCATTGGTTTTTCTCGCAATTGGGTGCCCGTCGTCATGGCTCCCGAAAAACATTATGGTTACGCAATTCAGTGGTTTGCTTTAGCAATTGCATGTTTTGTTATTTATGTCATCGCATTACGAAAAAGGAAAGTGCTTAAAGATGTCTGAAGTTGTTAGCAACAAAAAATCGAAAACCCCCATTATCATGTTCATTGTGTTTGTACTCCCGGTTGTGTTGGCATACTTAGCACTGACGTTTGACTGGTTCAACAAAGGGTCAACAAACAAAGGCAAATTGCTTGCTACGCCTCTAGATATGAGTTCGTTAGTTGCACAAAGAGAACCACTATGGCGATTGCTATTTGTGATGCCACAAGAGTGCGCCGAGGAATGTGAAAATGCGCTTTATAGTATCAATCAGATATGGGTCGCTTTGGGTAAGGAATCTGACCGAGTTGAACCCTTAGTTTTAGCTCATCAAAAAAGCCATATTATGGATTCAACTGATACTCAGCGTTACCCTAATATCAAGGTGTTAAAAGTTGATAAGATAAATGTAAATAATTTGTTTAAAGATGAGTCGACAGATGGTATTTTCATTGCTGATACATTAGGAAATGTCATATTAAAGTATCCGGTTAAACAACAGCAAGACGACGCGATTCAACAGAGCCGCGACATTTTGGCCGATTTACGAAAACTGTTAAAACTGTCTCGCATTGGTTAAGGAACGGTAGCAATGAGAAAATTAGTGCTGGCTTCAGTGGTGCTAGCAATAGTCGTCATCGTATTGGGGGCTTACACCCGTTTAACTGATGCTGGGTTAGGTTGCCCTGATTGGCCGGGCTGTTACGGTCATTTGAGTGTTCCGGCTAGTGAGTCTCATATTAATGCGGCCCAAGATGCATTTCCCGAACGCACGTTTGAAGCGCACAAAGCTTGGAATGAAATGATTCATCGTTACGCCGCAGGTACTCTGGGGTTGTTCATTTTACTTATTTTTGCAATAAGTTTGGTTAAACGTTCGTATCATAGCCCCGTTAAGTTACCGTTTTTCTTACTCTGTTTAGTTTGTTTTCAGGCCGCTTTGGGCATGTGGACAGTAACCCTCAATTTAATGCCGTTGATCGTTATGGGGCATTTACTAGGGGGCTTTGCAGTGCTTTCATGTCTGTATTTATTATATTTACGACTGACACCTTACCGAATACCCGGTGGTGACTCTGAGATGAAAGGTTTTGCTAAATACTGCGCTTTCGGTATTCTGATTTTAGTCGGCCAAATAGCCCTAGGTGGCTGGACTTCGGCAAACTACGCGGCCTTAGCTTGCACCGAGCTTCCTCTTTGTGAAAGTGATTGGATAAGTCGTTTAGATTATGTTGGGGCCTACAGTATTCCCCATGCAGAAAATTATGAATTTGGGGTCCATGATTGGGCAGAGAGAATGACAATGCATGTCACTCACCGATTCGGTGCCATAGTGACATTTGTATATTTGTGCTGGTTAGCAATTCGTTTGTACAGCGCAGCGGCCTCTCAATTAATTAAGAGCTTATCTATCAGTTTGGTCTTGATTCTAGGGCTACAAGTTATGCTTGGGGTGAGCAACGTCGTATTCAGCTTACCTTTGACGGTGGCTGTTTTGCACAATGCTGTGGCAGCATGCTTGCTGTTGGTTATGGTGAAACTCTGTTACACCCTTTACAGAAAGACTTAGGAGACTAATGTGAATAAAACGCTTCAGGCTAATTACGCAAAATCACCTTCACAAGTCGCTAGTTGGCGTGATTATTACGAGTTAACTAAGCCCAAAGTGGTGATGTTATTACTTCTGACCGCGTTAGTTGGGATGTGTTTAGCTACCGAAACTTGGGTGAGTTGGCAGGTGCTAATTGCTGGCCTAGGAGGAATTGGCCTATTGTCGTCTTCTGCTGCAGTGATTAACCATGTGGTAGATCGAAACATCGATAGCAAAATGGCAAGGACCTTTAACCGTCCAGTGACCAAAGGGAAAATTAGCCCGTTGCGAGCGACCATCTTTGCGTTTGTACTGGGCGTTGCTGGTTTTATTTGTCTTGAGTTGTGGGTTAACCGATTAACTGCGCTATTGACCTTGGCCAGTTTGGTAGGATATGCCGTGGTTTATACCATGTTTCTCAAACGTGCTACTCCCCAAAACATTGTTATTGGGGGCTTAGCAGGTGCTGCTCCGCCATTGTTAGGATGGACTGCCGTCACTGGCGAGATTCATTCCCATGCTCTGCTTTTAGTGCTTATTGTTTTCACTTGGACACCACCCCATTTTTGGGCTTTAGCAATTCATAGAGTGAAAGACTATGCAAAAGCTGAAATTCCTATGTTACCGGTTACCCATGGAGTGGAATTCACTAAAACCTCAGTTTTATTGTATACCTTGTTACTTACTATTGTGTGTTTATTACCATACTTAACCGGTATGTCTGGGGTTATATATTTATTGGGGTCTGGTTTGTTAAATGTCGGTTTCATGTATTACGCATGGAAATTAAAATATGCGGCTAATGAAAATACGGCGATGAAAACCTTCGGTTTTTCAATCGTTCACTTGATGGTACTCTTTGTTGTATTACTCGTTGACCATTATTTAAAATTCACCCTATGAAACAAAATTTACTAATTGGTATTGTCGCCGTTGTGGCTTTAGCCGCTGGTTTGTATTTTTCTATAGTGATAGCGCCACCAGAAGTGGAAGAGGTGAAATATCTGCAAAAATACCCAGCAGCGCGGGGGTTACCCGACTTTGAACTCTACGATCAAAATGGAGATAAATTTACCAATCAACAACTCAATGGTCATTGGACCTTAGCTTTTGTCGGTTATACGTTTTGCCCAGATATTTGTCCGACTACTTTGGCAGAACTCAAAGGTATCTATCCCCAATTAGAAGCGATTGATACTGATAATCCGATTAAAGTTTGGTTCTTATCTGTTGATCCAAAACGAGACTCTGCTGCCCGTTTAAAAGAATATGTGAATTTCTTTAATCCTGATTTTTGGGCTACATCTGGTGAACATAAACAACTATTTCCTTTAGTTAGGTCAATGGGCATGATGTACGCCATGAGTGATAATACCGATGATCCTAATTATTTGGTGGATCATAGTGCTTCAATTACGGTGATTAATCCCAAAGGTGAAGTTGTTGGGCGTTTTAAACCAAAACTCGAGCCAGGTTCTATTCCCGTAAGTGAGGGGGCACAAATATTAGAAGATATGCCCATCGTCGTTACCATGTAATTTCAATACGATGCTAATTACTCAGGCCAAAGCAAGTCACTACCAACCTCTCGCCAAGTTACTTTTTTCTTCAGGGCCGGATAATTTAATCAGTTTACTCACCGGCCATCAAAGCGCTTTATCACTTCCACAAAAACAAAAAATCTGCATAGCATTTTTAGAAACGGCTTTACAACTTGCTGAAGGACAGTTTGGTTATTTGAACCAACAGGTTGCGACTAAAAATGGTACTGTCTGTGGATGCGTTAGTTACTGGAAAACTCCAATTTCAGATTTATTTAAACAACAAACCTTAGCCAGTTTGGTCACTCATTTTGGTATTTCAGAAACAACCGCCATTCTAAATAACAGTGAAGTTCTGTCGACATTAGTAAGAGCTCCATCTGCAAATGAGTTGAGTATCGGACATTTGGCGGTAGAACCCTCAAACCGAAGGCAAGGAGTGGCGACTTGTCTGTTAGACTATTGTTCAGAAGCTGCCATAAAATTAGGCAAATCAACACTGGTTTTAGATGTAATGGAAGATAATCGAACGGCGATTCAAACCTATATGAATTTTGGGTTTGTGCAAAAGTCTAAATCCCACCCCAGTGAAAAAGGAAAAAAAATAGGCTTTTTACCCCACATTCATATGCAAAAAAGTTTAGTGTAGAGTTAAAAAGCGTTATTTCAATCTTTCAAAAAACCATTTTAGAGGTAGATCTGATGAGTGATAATACGGTTGAAATTCCCCAGCAAGCCTTTGACTGGTATGACGAATATGCCCACGGTGATATAGACAGGCGTACTTTTATAACGCGGATCTCAAGTGTAGCGGTCAGTGGTTTGGCAATCTCTACCATTGCTGCTTCATTGACGCCTAATTATGCTAAAGCAGAGCAAGTTTCATTTAATGACCCCGATATAACCGCATCTTACGTTGAATTTGATTCCCCCAATGGACATGGCACAGGGAGTGGCTACTTTGTAGTGCCTAAAGGCCAATCAGAAAAGCTTGGTACTGTGCTTGTTGTGCACGAAAATCGTGGACTCAACCCCTACATTAAAGATGTGGCTCGTCGTGTTGCCAAAGCGGGCTATATCGCCTTTGCACCTGATGCATTATTCCCATTAGGCGGCTATCCGGGTAATGATGATGATGGGCGTAAAATGCAACGCTCAATGGATAGAGACAAAATGGAAGAAGACTTTAAAGCTGCAGCGTTGTTTTTAAAATCCCATGAAAAGGGGAATCAAAAATTGGCTGTGGTTGGATTCTGTTTTGGCGGCTATATCAGCAACATGCTGGCGGCTAACTTACCCAATGTGGTTGATGCTGCAGTCCCATTTTATGGCACGCCTGGAAAAGACGATGTTGTAAATAAGGTCAAAGGACCATTGCTGATACATTTTGCTGGTCTAGACAAGCGTGTAAATGCCACTTGGCCGGACTATAAAAAGGTCTTAGACGCAAATAATGCAGATTACACCGCCCATACCTATAAAGATGTGAATCATGGCTTTCATAATGACTCTACCAGTCGCTATGATCAACAAGCTGCAGAGTTAGCTTGGCAACGCACACTGAGCTTTTTTGCAGCCCATCTAGCTGCAAAAACAAAAACCACCACACTGGCGTTTTAGTCTTCAGCGCGAATATCAAGTGTCATGCAAACACTATGGGGGTCTTCCTCATAATCTGCAAAGGGAGGGCACTTGATAAATCCGTGGTTTGCGTACAAGGCTCTCGCTGGGGCGAAAAAATCCATGCTACCAGTTTCTAAACTTAAACGATGATAACCACGTTGTTTTGCTTCGCTGATAAGGTGTGTCAGGATCCTTTTGGCTACCCCTTGGCGCAAAAACTGATTCGAGGTACGCATGGATTTTATCTCACCGTGGTTATCCGATAGCGTCTTTAAAGCACCACATCCCGCTAGTTTATCTTGCTGCCATAATCCCCAAAACGTAATGTCGTGGGCGTTGAATTTAGATTCATCTAAGGCGTGTACACTCTCTGGCGGCGAATGCTCAAACATTTCTTGATGATGGGCTTTTAACAGTGCGATCACTTGCTCAGAAATAGGCTTTTCCAGCACAATATTCATTATGTTACTTCCTAAAACTCACTTGTTGAATATAGCTTAATTAATCAAGCCAATTACCGTTCTCATCAGGTACAAACCAGGGTTGAGAAAACCAATAATACTTGCCTGTATACGCAATACTAGGTGCCGTGCAGTTTATTCTTGAACGGCCCTTCGGCAGTGGATCTTCAATACTATAGGTAAAAGAATTATCTTCCCAATCCAACTTTATTGGTTGTCCAGAGTAAAAACAGTTCAGCTGGCTTTTATGCATATCATCCAAATTGACCTTAACGGTTTGAGTGGGGGTTCGCTTGGCAAGGCTCAATTGTGGCTCGGCTACACTTTTGCTGAGTACCGGCATGTCTAAGGTGTTCATTTTTACTTTCAGCGTTTCTAAGTTGGCGTAAATGCCAGCTGCAGGGAAGCGAGGTAAAGCGCCAAAATCACTGTTTTTAGAAATAGCCCCTGATTGCTGCCCAAAGCCAATGTATCCTCTATCCTGCAAACCTTGGCTTAGAGCTTGATTGTATTCACCATAGGGATAAGCAAGATACTTTAAATCGAAACCTGTGTTGCGTTTAATACTCTTTTCAGCGTGTTCAATATCTTCGATGGTGTTAACTAACCAATCATTCTGATGGTTACCTAAGAGTAAATGTTTGTGAAAACGGGTATGGTTAGCGAAACTAACACCTTGTTTGCTTAGTTTGTTTATCTCAGACCAGTTTAGTTGGTGTTTTTGTTTGCCAATTAAATCAGGACTAATAAAAATGGTATAGGGGAAGTCATACTTCAGCATTATCGGGTGTGCATTTTCAGCGATATTTCGATAGCCATCATCAAACGTAATGGCCACGCTATTCTCAGGCAAGGGTTGATCATTCTGAATGTTTTCAATTAATGTTTGCAATGGAATTACATTATGTTGCTCTTTCAAGTACGCCATATGTTCAGCGAACTTTGCTGGGCTAATAGAGGTGCTTGCAGGCGTATCTTCGCTCACATGGTGATATAATAAAACCACACCATGATTAGGGGTAGCGTTAGCCATTTTGCCAAATGCTAGAAATAAAAAGCCGCCAAGCATTAAAAAAATGGAATAATACTTAACATTACTTTTTTCACTCGTTTTGGATTTTATCATTGCCTGAGCTTCCTACTTCAACCTCTTTAAGACCTCTATTCTGGCAAAAAACAGCTCATCTAGAAATGATTGCGTTAATTTTTCCAATGTTATTGGCCAATATTACTGCGCCTTTGATGGGGTTTGTGGATATTGCCGTACTTGGCCATATGGATGGCAGTCATATTTTGGCTGGTGCATCGGTTGCTACATTGATATTGACACAAATTTATTGGATTTGCGGATTTATACGTATGTCCGCTACAGGTCTTAGTGCCCAAGCGAAGGGGCAAAAGTCTAGCCTAGCTAGTTTTAAAGTATTTTATCAAAGTATGTTCAGTGCTGGCATCATTGCGGCATTGCTATTGATCTTCCAACAGCCTATTTTGGCCCTAGGGCTTCATTTTTCCGAAGCTGATGAATTGGTTTCTCAGGTGATTGTTGAATACTTTAATGTTCGGGTTTGGGGAGCTCCAGCAGCGCTGGCTAATTTAGCGTTAATTGGCTGGTTACTCGGCCAACAACGAAATAAGTTGGTGATGTGTAGCCAAGTTTTTGCCAACCTATTAAATATCGGTTTGAATCTACTATTTGTGTTTGTATTCGACTGGCAAGTCGCGGGTGTGGCTGCTGCAACTGTGATTGCTGAGTATTGTATAACCCTAACCGGATTATTTTTTGTCTTTAAAAGACAGCGCATTTTACCGCAAAAAGAATGGCTTGGGATGCAAAGTTTAGCCATTTTAACTCGTCTCAATAGCGCCATGTTGATCCGCAATTTAGCTTTGCAAGCCTGTTTGGTATTCATGACTTTTCAGGGCATTCGTTTGGGTGTGCAAGCAGCCGCGATAAATGCTTTGTTAATGCAGTTTTTTGTACTCATTGCCCTAGGGTTAGATGCGGTAGCATATGCTGTTGAGGCCAGAGTGGGAGAAGCAAAAGGAGCATCCAATGAGCGCTCATTAAAAGCCAATGTCACCTTAGGACTTATTTGGTCGAGTGCTTTTGCACTCGTGTATACCTTAGTGTTTGTAATATGGGGAAACAATATTATTGGGCTCTTGACCGATTTACCGACTCTGCAAAAGGCGGCGGCTGAGTTTTTACCGGTTATTTGGTTACTTCCCATAGTGGCACATTGGTGTTTTTTAATGGATGGTGTTTTTGTGGGACTAACACGGGCAAGTGCGATGCGCGATAGCATGCTAGTGAGTGCGTTGTTAGTGTATTTCCCGGTGTGGTGGCTCTGCCAAGACTTAGGGAACTTCGCTTTGTGGATTGCCTTACTCGCATTTTTAGGAGCCAGGGGGATTAGTCTTTCGGGTTATTTCCTTTGGCTTTATCGTTGGCCTGCTCAAACCGATTAAGGGTTTGTGAAAAACGATTAGCAAATATGCCTAAATACCCTTTGGCGGCGAATATTAATCCTAAAGCTAGCATTAGAACACCAGGTATTTGCAACCAAATCCAAAGTTTTAAGCCTGCAAAAATCGCTATAACACCAGCAATAAAAATAGTCAGGCCGATCTTAAAATCGGCCCAACTTTTATGGGGATCACTACCCATTTTATACAGCCAGTTTTTCAACATTCTCTAATGTTAAAAATGTGACGTGTTATGTTTAATAATACGAGTGTTCACCGGCAGTATGCTCAGTGGCATCTTTAACGGCTGTTATTTCACCTGAAAAGGCTTCTAACATTTGTTTTTCAATACCGTCTTTTAAGGTCACATCAACCATTGAACAACCATTACAGCCGCCACCAAATTGTAAAATGGCTTCACCATTATCAGTGATTTCCATTAACATGACTTTGCCGCCGTGGCTGGCTAATTGAGGGTTTATTTCCGCTTCAATCATATAACTGATACGTTCGGCAAGAGGAGCATCACTGTCTACTTTACGCGCTTTAGCGTTAGGCGCTTTAAGTGTAAGTTGCGAGCCCATCTGGTCAGTAACGAAGTCAATTTCCGCTTCTTCTAAAAACGGAGCACTTTCTTGGTCAACCACAGCGTCGAAACCGTTAAATGTGAGCAACACATCGGTTTTTTCAACGGCATCTGGCGGACAGTAAGACACACCGCATTCAGCACTTGGTGTCCCAGGGTTCACTACAAATACTCGAATATTTGAACCTGGCTCTTGCTTTTCAAGCAGTTTAGTAAAGTGCGCTTGTGCACTTTCAGAAATATTAATCATCAATCATTCCTGATCTTTTAAAATTAGGACAATAGTTTACCAGAAATACCTGAGTAAAACACTCAGGTAATGCGATTCTATTATGAAATTTTTAACTAACAAAGAATTGATGCATAATATACACAAAATACAAGGGAGTTGCTCCAGTCGTTAAAGGCCGGATGGCTTGAGTCCTTTTGCATTAGTCAAAATAATAATTAATTCTACTGTAAAGAGTTTTATATGAATTTAAAGCGTTTTTGCGCCACTGTACTTTTTTTATCCCTTTCTTTTTCTGCTTTCGCCCTATCTGACTTAGACTACCTCCCTAAAACGGTGAGCTACGACCCAAGTATTCCAAAGCCTGAAGATGTGCTTGGTTCTCCCGTTGGTACTTGGCATGCTCGACATGATCAAATAGTCCGGTACATGGAAATTCTAGCTGAATCGTCAGATCGAGTCAGCTTATCAGAAACGGGTAAAACCTATGAAAACCGCCGACTTTTGTTGATGACCATAACCGCTGCTGATAATCAAAAGAATATCAAAAGCATTCAAAAGCGGCATTTAGAGGTTATTGAACAAGGGGCAAAATCAAATGATAAAGATCCATTGATACTGTGGATGGGCTACAGTGTTCATGGTGACGAATCTTCAGGGGCAAATGCATCGTTACTTGTGGCTTACTATTTAGCTGCTGCTCAAGGGCCAGAAGTGGATAAACTCTTAGAAAACAATATTGTGTTGCTGGACCCTGCACTCAATCCTGATGGTTTAGCGCGATTTGCTCATTGGGCGAATATGCATAGAAGTCAAAATCTTGTTTCTGACCCTAATAACCGCGAGTTAAGTCAACGTTGGCCTAGAGGTAGGGTAAATCACTATTGGTTTGATTTAAATCGCGATTGGCTATTGTTAACTCATCCTAGTTCTCGAGCGCGTATCAAGCAGTTTCAGCAATGGCGCCCCCATGTTCTTACTGATTTTCATGAAATGGGACCCAATCGTACTTTCTTCTTTCAACCGGGTATTTCCTCCCGTAAGAACCCATGGACGCCCGATCAAAATGTGAAGCTAACTGAAGCCCTCGGCAATTACCATGCAGCAGCTTTAGATGAAACTAAACAACTGTATTTTACTCAAGAATCATATGATGACTTCTATTATGGTAAAGGTTCCACCTATCCGGATGGCTTAGGAACAATCGGTATTTTGTTTGAGCAAGCCAGTAGCCGTGGTCATTTACAAGACACTGTAAATGGGCTCTTAGCATTTTCTGACACGATTCAAAATCAAGTAACCACATCATTGTCGACGCTCAAAGGAGCCCTTGCCAATAAACAGGCTCTGGTTGAGTACCAATCTAATTTCAACAAACTAACCGATGAGCTAATTAAAGATGATCGGGTAAAAGGTTATTTGTTAAGTGAAAGCCGCGACAAAGCTCGATTTAACGAACTGAAGAAAATTCTACAACAACATAAAATTGAACATTACTCCCTCAATAAAAATGCAAAAATAGATAATGTTACGTATAACTCTGTAGATAGTATCTTTGTACCCACTGATCAGCCTAGGTATCGTTTGGTTAAGTCGATATTTTCTACTCGTAAACGTTTTGACGACAATACCTTTTATGATGTTTCTAATTGGAACTTAGCCTTAGCATTTAATCTGCAGTATACCGAAGTAGATAAAGGGGACTTCCGCAAAGTTTCTTACTCTGATAAACAAGCTGAATTAAAAGTAGACAAGCTTCCTAAGTTACAAGGGAATGCTTATGCATACGGCTTTAGTTGGGAAGATTATAAAGCCCCTAAATTCCTGCAAAGATTATTACAAAGTGGCATTCAAGTACGAGCTGCAGAAAGTGCATTTTCCGCTAAAACCAGCAGTGGCACTATTAGTTTCTCATCCGGTTCTATTGTTATTCCAAGCGGGCTAAATCAGCCTGATGACATGCTTGCAACGATTCAGCTTCTGTCCAATCAACTGAATATTCCTGTTTGGTCCATTGAAAGTGGATTAACCGGGCAAGGTATCGACTTAGGAAGCGCTAAGATGTCTCCTATAACTTTGCCTAAGGTGATGATTGTTGGAGGCTTAGGTGTTAATCAATATGAAGCTGGTGAAACTTGGCACTATTTAGACACTAGAGTGGGAATGCCAGTGTCTATTATCGATATGGACCGTTTATCTACACTAGATATGTCTAGCTACACCCATATGATTTGGGTCAGTGGAAACTACAAAAACTTGCCAGAATCAGTTATTGAGAAAGTTGCTGAATGGGTTGATGAAGGCGGCGTGTTGATTGGTCAGCAAAGCGGTACTAAATTTATAAGTGATAATGGTTGGTTGAAAGCTGCCTTTATGAAACGGTCTGAAATACAAGACGCTTTTAGTGCTAAAAACCTTCAATTCGGTGATCGGGAAGCCTTTGCCGCCAAGCAGCGAATCGCCGGTGCCGTATTCGAAACTAAACTGGATATTAGTCACCCTCTAGGGTTTGGTTACACTCGATCATTATTACCGGTTTTTCGCAACACGACTGAAGTGCTGTTGATGCCGGAGCAACCTTTTATTACTGCAGCTAAGTACGTAGAAAAACCCTTAATGGCGGGCTTCGCCTCTGATGAAATGCAAGATCTTATTTCTGATTCTGCCGCTGTAGTTGCCCACCGATTTGGAAAGGGACGGGTGATTGGATTTGTGAATAACCCTAATTTCCGTGGTGTGTGGTATGGAACAAGTCGACTGATGGGGAATGCTATTTTCATGTCTAAATTTATCGATTAATTTAGATTTATTCAGATTCGCTGTTTTTCGGAGTAATGCAAATTGACCAAGCGTCAATTTGCATATCTGGATACTCTGCACGCAACACCTCTGCGGCAGAGTTTATGGTAGCTCCCGTGGTCACAACATCATCAAACAAAGCTACATGTGTTAAGGGTTGTTGTAAGGGCATGTTTATTGAAAACGCGTCTTTGATGTTTTGTTGTCGTTGATGAGCTGTTAAATCGGTTTGTGCCAAGGTTTTTTTAGGTCGTGAAAGCACATTGCTTAAGCAGATAATTCCAGCCGATTTAGCAACTTCTAAGGCAATTGCCGCGGCCTGATTGTACTTTCGTTGGGCTAACCTAGCCCTATGCAATGGAATCGGAATAATTGCTTGAGGTAACTGGGCTTTGGGAGGAAGAGCACGTTGACAAAACAATTGGGCTAATCCTCTAGCATGGATACTTTTATTGTGAAACTTCAGTTGAGTAATTAAATGTGATAGTGGCCATTGATAGCTTGAAAAGGCGGTTAAACTATCGAAATTTACGGCCCTTAAACCTAAATATACTTCAACATGATTAAGTAAATTATAGTCATATTTTTTATGCTCAAAAGAAATAATATCCGCTTCACAATAATGGCAAATCAAATATCCGCTAGACTGGTGACACAAAAGACAATGTTGGTTTAGTTCCAAATAAGTTACTAGTTTTTTACTAAAATGACGCCATTTGCTACTATTTAGTGCAGCAAAAGCTAACTGACTCAGTCCCATAACATTCCTTATTAATGAGAACCTAATGAGCAACCCCTTATTTTTTGAAACACGTGGACAAGGTCCCAATTTAGTTTTACTACATGGTTGGGGGCTCAATAGCGGTGTTTGGGAGCCTATTAGTCATATTTTGGAACAATCCTTTCGAATTACCTTACTCGATTTACCTGGTTTTGGACGCAACGCCGATGTCTTGCCAGCACAATACGACTTAGACTCTGTTTGTAGTATGGTTGCCGAGTGTATTCCCGACAAGTCTAGTTTTGTTGGTTGGTCCCTTGGTGGATTAGTGGCCCAACAATTGGCGATTAACCATCCTGATAAGTGCGAAAATTTGGTCTTAGTGGCAAGCTCGCCTAAGTTTTCTGAAGCAGAAAGCTGGCCAGGCATAAAAGCGAACGTTTTACAGATATTTACTCAACAACTGGAAAAGGACTTTAGTAAAACCCTTGACCGTTTTATGGCAATTCAGGCTATTGGAAGTGAATCTGCTAAACAAGATATTAAGTTAATCAAGTCACACATCCAACAATACCCGATTCCCGATGATAGGGCGTTACGGGCTGGGTTAAGTATTTTGGCAAACGCGGATTTACGCTCTCAATTAGGCGATATTACCTGCCCCACGTTCCGCTTGTATGGTCGCTTAGATAGTTTGGTACCCGCGAAAGCCATTCCACTAATTGAAAACTTGCAAGCCTCTAATCTAACGCATGTTTTTGCCCATGCGTCCCATGCACCTTTTATTTCTCATCCTGAAGAGTTTGTGCAGATCTTGTACAAATGTTTAAACATTACCAGCTAAGTTTCCAATTTAGTCTAAATAGGCTATAATTTACACAGGTAATGGGGGTTATCTATGGCATTTGATGTAACTAATAATGTAAATTCGGCAATCATATCTGGCAGCCTTGGGTTGAACCGTGCGCAGCAGGGTATTACCGAAGCGTCGCTGTCGATTGCGCAGAGCAATAGTCAAGCTCAGACGACTCAAGATGTATTAACTAATGCTGCAACCCAACAGTTGGGGCAAGTGAACCAATTGTTGCCTAGTGGCGGTGACTCTTTAACTGATAACTTACTTTCTTTGCAAATTAATAGTCGCAATGCGATAGCGTCTGGCAAAGTATTGGAAGTGGCCAATGATACAGTAGGTCGTATCATTGATGAGCTAGCTTAAGTTAACGAGCCTTTGCTATGAATATTGTCACGCCAACACCAACCGCCATATTATTCCCGACGAATAATGTTAGCACCGATGCTGTTCGTAGAGACAATCAACAACGAGAAACTATTCCGCAAACAAGTAATGCAGAAAACTCAGCGGCTGAGAGCGGTTTAGGCTCAGAATCTGACCGTGTTAAAACCCCCAGTCAACAAGTTCAAGTGACCTACGAGCGACCTCAAGCTCAGCAAAATAGTCAAGCCCAAAGCGATGCAACACAAGAAAATTTTGCAGACAAAGATAATGGCGAAGATCCTAGTGCCGGCAAAGAAGATGCTGAGAGTAAACAACAACAGCAGCAACAACTAGCAGATCAGCAAGAAATTGAAGAACTGAAAAGTCGTGATGCTGAAGTGCGTGCCCACGAACAAGCACATGCTTCTGTAGGAGGTCAGTACGCGGCTTCTCCTACTTACGAGTATGAAAGTGGCCCTGATGGCAATCAATATGCGGTCAGTGGAGAAGTGTCCATCGACATTTCTGAGGAAGAGACACCTGAAGAAACAGTTCGCAAAATGCAACAGGTTCGAGCGGCAGCCCTTGCGCCCGCAGATCCATCTTCACAAGATTTACGAGTGGCAAGTGAAGCTACGAAAATAGCCACAGAGGCACGTTCTGATATTGCCAAGGAAAAGGTCGAAAGTGCGAAAGATGCTGTTAGTGATAATATTGAACAACAGTTAGGTGAGTCTTATGATTCGCCCCTTGCCGAAGCAACAGAATCAGCAATCACTGCCAAGGTACCAGATTTAGATGAAATCGTAGACGGATTTGCCGCAGATTTTCCTACCCGTTCGTTGGAGCAGGGTACGGATGTTGCCAGCCTTGAGAAAGACCGCGAACGCTTGGAAAATAGAGATAGTGGGATTTTACAACGTGTGTCTGTAATCGAAAGCTTCTATCAAAAAGTATCTGAACCCCGTACTTCACAACTACAATTCAGCGCTTAGCTAACCTCTAAAGTAAGTGGTTACTCACCTCAAAACTCCCTTTAATTGTACTGGTTTTTTAATATTGCGTGTTGGTTAGCTTTGCTGTCAATATCCTCACAAACAAGTAATCACTTGTCTGTGAGGAGCAGGTTACTACTTCTTTACTTTTGTTTTGCTTTGGCAAAAGCATCGGCAAATGCATTGCCCATAGCTGCATTGCCAGGTGCAGAAGATTGTTTTCGCGAATTATCTCGACCTTGGTTTTTTGCCGGTCGAGGATTCTTATTGTTACTTCTATTGTCAGTCCTCGATGGATTTTCTCTTGTCCGTTGCGGTTTAGCGGTGTTGTCATCTAGTTTCATGGTAAACGCAATTCGTTTACGTTGTTCATCAACTTCAACTACCTTAACTTTAACAATGTCACCGGCCTTCACTACTTCTCTTGGGTCAGAAATAAACTTATTCGTCATCGCAGAGATATGGACTAGACCGTCTTGATGCACACCTACATCCACAAAAGCGCCAAAGTTGGCCACATTACTGACTACGCCCTCTAGAATCATCCCTTCTTTCAGATCAGATATTTTTTCGACCCCTTCTTTAAACGCTGCGGTTTTAAACTCGGGACGAGGATCTCTGCCTGGCTTTTCAAGTTCAGCAATAATATCGGTGACTGTAGGTAAACCGAAATTATCATTGGTGTATGTTTCAGGCGATAAGGATTTCAAAATTTCTTTATTACCGATGAGATCGTTAACCGCGCATGCCGTTTTATCAACGATTTCATTGACGACAGGATAGGCTTCGGGATGGACTGCCGAGGCATCTAAGGGATTACTACCATTGACGATTCGTAAAAACCCAGCCGCTTGTTCATAGGCCTTTGGACCTAACCTTTCAACTTTCAATAAATCTTTTCGTTGGCTAAACGCTCCATGCTGGTCGCGAAACATAACGATATTTTGTGCAAGCGTCCGGTTCAACCCTGAGACATGGGATAACAGTGCTGGAGAAGCGGTATTCACATCCACGCCCACCGCATTCACACAGTCTTCGATGACATGTTCAAGGGATTTGCCTAGATTACTTTGGCTAACATCGTGTTGGTACTGACCCACTCCGATGGCCTTGGGTTCTATTTTCACAAGCTCAGCTAGCGGATCTTGTAATCTGCGCGCAATAGATACTGCGCCGCGCAAAGATACGTCCATGCCTGGTAGTTCTTGAGATGCTAACTCTGATGCTGAGTAAACCGATGCCCCCGCTTCGCTGACAACAATCTTACGTAAATTTAATTCTGGGGCTGATTTAATCAACTCCGCCACTAGCTTGTCTGTTTCTCTAGAGCCTGTGCCGTTTCCAATGCTCACTAGCTGGACTTTATGTTGTTTACACAAGTTGGCTAAGGTGCGCAGCGATTTATCCCATTGATTTTGTGGTACATGGGGGAATATGGTGTTGGTAGCAACAACTTTACCTGTGGTATCTACCACTGTTACTTTTACGCCCGTTCTTAACCCAGGATCTAAGCCCATGGTCACTTTGGCACCTGCTGGTGCAGCCATCAGTAAGTCGTTTAGGTTGCGGGCAAATACGCCAATAGCCTCTTCTTCGGCTTGTTCTCTAATAGCGCCAAACAATTCTGATTCCATGTGCAATTGGATTTTTACTTTCCAAGTCCACTGCACTACCGTAGCTAACCATGCGTCTGCGGGTTGACCGCTAAATTGCAAATCTAAATGGTCGCGAATGATAGTTTCACAGTAGGCACTACGATCGTTTTCTTCTCGTTGTGGATCAGCATCAAGGTTAACTTGAAGTAAGCCCTCATTGCGTCCACGAAACATCGCCAGTGCGCGGTGAGAGGGAACTTTACTGATTTTTTCACTATGGGCGAAATAATCTGAGTATTTAGCCGCTTCTTTTTCTTTACCACTAACCACAGTGCTTTTGATATGTGCATTTTGCTGTAAATAGCGACGGACTTTTTGCAGTAGGGTCGCATCTTCTGAGAAGCGCTCCATTAAAATATATTTAGCTCCGTCTAGAGCCGCTTTTACATCTGCCACTCCGGCATCTGGATTGACGAAACTTTCAGCTTCCACTTGAGGATCTAGTTGCTGATCTGCAAACAACTTATCTGCTAGTGGCTCAAGGCCAGCTTCTATGGCAATTTGCCCTTTAGTTCGTCGCTTAGGTTTGAACGGCAAATATAAATCTTCTAACTCGGTCTTATTTTCAGCCCCTTGAATCTTATGACTTAACTCTGGGGTCAACTTGCCCTGTTCATCAATTGATTTGAGAATGACAACTTTGCGTTCCTGCATTTCACGCAAGTAGCCTAAACGCTGCTCTAGGGTTCTCAATTGTGCATCATCAAGGCCGAATGTGGCTTCTTTTCTGTAACGCGCGATAAATGGTACTGTGGCGCCGCCGTCTAATAGTTCAACAGCCGCATTAACTTGTTTCTGCTCAACGTTAAGTTCGTTAGCAATTTTTTCGATGATCATACAAGACCCTTGATAAGGCATTATTGCCTAGAAAAACTGAAAATGGGCTTCTTAGCGCCCAAAAATAAACAGCCGCAACTTTACCAGTGCAACTGATGATAAAAAACACCTAGCAGCAGTTATTTTTCATATTCAATGCTTTTTATTAACCAATTGAACTCACCAGCCTCCGTTCGCACGGTAGCTTCTTCATCAACTTCTTTTTTGAGCAGTGCACGAGCCATGGGAGAATCAATGGAAATACAATCTTTACGATCAAAAATTTCATCGTATCCGACGATTTGTAACTTTAAGGTTTTTTCGTCGTCGTTTTCTATTTCCACCCAAGCACCGAAGAACACTTTGCCCTCTTGTTGTGGTGAATAATCGACGACTTTTAAATTTTCGAGACTTTTAGTTAGGTATCGTATGCGCCTATCTATTTCTCGTAAGCGTTTTTTATTGTATTGGTAGTCTGCGTTTTCACTGCGATCACCTAGGCTCGCTGCCCAAGTCACCTTTCTTGTTGTTTCGGGCCGATCAACTCGCCAAAGATGGTCGCGCTCGTTTTGTAATTTTTGGTAACCCTTGCGGGTGATTAATGGGGTTCTCAAATGAAAAACCTCTTATTTATTAAACACTGTTTTGTATTCAAAGACTTAGTAAATGGTCGGTATCTGGCAACCTAACAATAAATTATAACCGTTATTTTTTTAGTCAAAAACATTCCAAAAAACGATGAAATTTAGCAGGAAAAAATGCCATGTTAGACTAATATTAAAGATAGTTAAACGACGTCCTGAAGCTTAAAGTAAATCGTAAAAATGTCGTCTTAACGTGCGCTGTAACTGACTTTCCTACCGAGTATGTTACAGGGTTTTTTTACATAACGTAAATAAATCGAGGGTGACTTTCAAAAGGAGGCCTATCGGTAAAAACTGTTGGTGTTGAACATGATATATGTTGCACCTCCAATACAATTAGGTAGTACAATTTGATACACAAACCCGAATTAATTTTGGGCCTTAAGGTCGAATAGAAAGACCAATAAAAAGCGTGGAATTAGGTTCAGCAGGGATGATGCTGATAGAAAAAATAAAGCCGGAAGTCATTTTTGACTTCCGGCTTTTTATTGATTTAGCTATTTGAGTGAAACTTTACTCAGTAGCTTCTTTGTTTAAGATATCTAGTAACTCAACTTCAAAAATAAGCGTTGAATTTGGTGTGATTTTACCAGTTGCGCGGTCGCCATAAGCAAGTTCTGATGGAATATAAAATTTATACTTAGATCCCACTGTCATTAATTGAACACCTTCAGTCCAACCAGAAATTACACGGTTTAGTGGGAAAGTAGCAGGCTCGCCTCGGCTATAAGATGAATCAAATTCAGTACCATCTAATAGAGTACCGCGGTAATGTACTTGTACGGTATCTTCTGCTGCAGGGCTATCGCCTTCAGAGGAAATCAGTACTTCATATTGTAAACCTGATTCAGTCTCAGTGACGTTTTCTTTTTTAGCATTCTCAGCTAACCACTGTTTACCTTTTTCGATATTTTTTTCTGCTAATAACAATTGTCCAGCTTGCATTGCTTTATCAATATCAGCATTCAGTTTTTGAATTTCGCCGTGTTCCAATTGAGATTGCGCTTGCATTGCTGCTGTAAAACCTTTCAATATTAGTGCTCTGTCTAGTTCAACGCCCATACTCTCTTGGGTGGCTAAACGTTGCTCAACAAAACCACCAACGCTTGCGCCAAACGCATAAGCTTGCTCTTCTTCAGCAGACGTAAATTTAACTTCTTCAACCTGTAATGGGTCGGCTTTTTGTTGACAAGCAGTTATGCCGAAAACAGATGCGACGACTAATGCAATAGCTGCCTTTTTCATTCAATTTCTCCAAAATTTCTTAAAAAATCAATTTGCTTATTTGCACAAGCAAAAGTTCAAATACGTCTTTTCATTGTTGGGTAAATGTCCCAACGTCCTCAAATAATTTGCGAGGCAGTTTAAATCGATCTGTTTAAACATGCTAGCAACAAACTGTAATGGAGTAGCTGTTATTACTCCCATGCTGTTTCGTATTCAATTTGCCAATCGTTGTGAAACGCGCATTTTAAGGTGACTTGGGTATATACTAAACGAACTGAACTAATACACAAACTTGAATAGACAGTATGCACAAAACAGCAGACCGAATGATTTCACAATATCAACTTAGAAAAACTTGGATAGTCTTTTTATTGATGCTCGCCGGATGCAGTGGTGCCATTAGTGAGCCTGATAAATCGATACGCCACGCCATCGAAGGGGCCTATGCAGCAGACATTTCTAGCGATAATAAAATCGCGGTTGTCTCCACGGCCCAACAGGGAATTTTAGTGTGGGATTTGGTTGCACAAACTGAAAAATTTAAATGGAGCCATGAAGAAGAAGGTCATGTTGTTAATACTGTTGGCATCGTACATATAGCGGCTGATAGCAGTTATGTGGTAACTGCCGATCGAGAAGCTTTTGCGTTGTGGAATTTGAGCACAGGTGAGCCTGAAGGTTTTTGGCGAATTGATGAAGCTAGCGTTCGTGATATCGCTGTGAGTAACAATGGTCGGGGAATATTGGTCGGCAGAGGTAATGGCAAAGCCATGTTTTTTGAACCGACCAGCGGACGCCGGTTAGAGTTCCTTGGGCATCAAGAAAAAATCAACAGTGTGGATATATCACCTAACGGATTTTACGCGCTAACGGGTGGTAACGACTATGTAGCTTACTTGTGGGATACTCGCAGCGGGCAGGTTATTCACCGTTTTACTCATTCCAGTCGTGTCACTAAAGTTGCTTTAGATGATGCTGGTCGATACGCCTTCACTGCAGACAGCAAAAGAGGGGCAAAAATTTGGGATGTGCAAACGGGTGAAGAGATAAGCCAGTTATCTTTCATACAACGTCAAAAGATCTTCAGTGCAGCTACGTTTTCAGAAGATGGAAAATATTTAGCTACAGGTTCACCCGGCAGGGCGCTAAACCTTTGGTCGGTGACTACAGGAAATGAGGTGCAAGAGTGGCGTGTTACCCCTAAAGACGGGACACAACCACAAAGTGCGGTGGTCTATGCGGTGAGCTTCGAACAAAAAAATCAGTTATTATCTGAAAGCAGCAGTGGCCTTGCTGAATATTGGGCATTTGAACAGGAAAATTAGTTAAATATGAGTAACGATTTACACAATGAAATAGCACACTTGCAGACGCAGTTGGCGTTTCAGGAAGACACCATAGAACAGCTTAATAAAGCGTTAGCGGATCAGCAGATTCAAATCGACAGAATGGCGTTTCAGCTAAAACATATGACTGAAAGAATGAAACAGATTGAGCCTTCTAATATTGCTGATTCAACCGAAGAAGCTCCACCACCTCACTATTAGCCTATCGCTGCCGACTCTTACTCCCTAGCGCTACACTTCTCGATTGTTAATAGTGCTGTCTACCAAAGGTGAGCAGAGTATTTCTATTCGGCAGCAATAGTTTTTAAGGCTTAAATACGCCTATAACACTTTCATTTTGTCGTTTAGCGGAGTCAACTTGCTTTTCAGTTTGTGATTCCGTGTAGTCGCATGCAACACAAGCTAACTTTTCCACATTGTTTTCGAAAAACAACATTATAGTGTCTTGTGCTTTACATTTTGGACATATAGCGCCGGCGACAAAGCGTTTTTTAGTTTTGTTAGTCATTAATTTCTACTACTTGATTGAGATTATTAGCTTTTCATTGTTGCACAAACGCGCAATTTAAAGCGGTATCGGTATATAATACGCCAATTCAACTAATTTGATTAGTATTCTTCGTAAATGATCCAAATTTCAGAACTGATTTTATTGCGAGGCAGTAAAGTCCTCCTCGAGCACGCTTCCGCGACTATTTATCCTGGCCATAAAGTGGGACTTATTGGTTCAAATGGTTGTGGCAAATCTAGCTTATTTGCATTGCTGCGACAGGAGTTACAACCTGACGCTGGTGAATGTCAAATTCCTAAAAATTGGCAAATTGTATCTGTGGCCCAAGAAACCCCAGCCTTAAATCGCAGTGCCTTAGATTATGTGATTGATGGTGATATTTTATATCGCCAATTACAGCAAAAGTTAGAAGAGGCTGAAACAAACCATGATGGAGAGAAGATAGCCGTTGTGCATGGTCAATTGGAGCAAGCTGGTGCCTACGATATTGAATCAAGAGCAGCAACCATTTTGGCGGGTCTAGGATTCAGTCATCAACAAATTAAAAATCCAGTAACCGATTTTTCAGGTGGCTGGAGAATGCGTCTGAATTTGGCGCAAGCATTGTTATGTCATTCTGACTTGTTACTGCTTGATGAACCTACTAACCACTTGGATTTAGACGCGGTGATTTGGTTAGAAAGATGGCTGACAAGATATACAGGAACATTAATTCTTATATCACATGATAAATCCTTTTTGGATAACACTGTGACGGAAATTCTCAGTGTGGAAAGCCAAAAATTAATTGCCTATACCGGTAATTATGCCTCCTTTGAACGCCAGCGTGCAGAACGATTGCGTTTACAAGATTTGGAATACCAAAAGCAACAGGCGAAAGTCGCTCACCTTGAATCTTTTATTAATCGCTTTAAAGCCAAAGCGAGTAAAGCAAAGCAGGCGCAAAGTCGGATTAAACAATTAGAAAAAATGGAAGATTTGCTGCCCGCCCATGCCCAATCGCAGTTTTCATTTGAGTTTTTTGCGCCCCCTAAATTGCCCAATCCATTGGTAAAAATGGAGCATGTACAGGTGGGTTATGACGACACTGTGATAATCGATAGTTTGCATCTTAATTTGGTTCCGGGTAGTCGAATCGGTTTGCTGGGACGCAATGGTGCGGGTAAGTCGACGTTAATTAAGTTGTTAGCAAACGAAAAGACGCCCATGAATGGTGAGTATATGACCTCTGCGGGCTTGAGCATTGGTTATTTTGCTCAGCACCAGCTTGAATTTTTGCGTCCTCAAGATAGTGCCTTAGATCATCTTTATCGCCTTGATAAGCAGGCTCCAGAGCAGGCTTTGCGTGACTTCTTAGGTGGTTTTGGGTTTCATGGTGATCAGGCTCTTGGGAAAGTTGAACCTATGTCTGGTGGAGAAAAAGCCCGCTTGGTTCTGGCATTGTTGGTGTATCAAAAGCCAAATTTATTGTTATTGGATGAACCTACCAATCACCTCGACCTTGAAATGCGCCATGCCCTCAATATTGCATTGCAGAGTTTTGAAGGGGCAATGGTTTTGGTATCACATGACCGTTTTTTACTAACCTCTGTTTGCGATGACTTTTATTTGGTCGACAGTGGTAAAGTGCAGCCTTTTGATGGTGACTTAGATGACTATCGGGATTGGTTATTAAAGGATTCAAGCCAGAAAGCAATTAACAAGAACAATTATTCTTCAACAGAAAAGCCGGTAGATACTAAAATCGATCGGAAAAATCTCAAACGTTTGGAAGCTGAATTTAGACAAGCCACACAAGGATTACGTAAAGCCATTCAAACGGCAGAAAAGCAAATGAATCAATGTTCGACAAAACTAGAAAAGTTGGAAGCAGCACTTACCGACGTTGATCTATACCTTGATGAAAATAAAGCTAAGCTAAAAGAACTATTGCTTGAGCAGGCTAATCTCAAGGGCGACTTAGAAGAAGCTGAAATGGGCTGGATGGAAGCCCAAGAAGAACTAGAATTAAAACAACAGGTATTTGATGAACAACAATTGGTTAGCTGATGACTTTTGGCAGTTCTCTTTATTCCATTATGCCAACTCGGAAGTCAAACGATTAACCCTGCTGCTGCAGAATGACTATTCATTGAACGTTAACCTGTTACTTTTTTGTGGGTTCTTAGATGCCCATAAGCGACAGCTCAGTGGGTCTCAATTTATCGAGTTAGCTAAGTTTATCGCCCTTTCGGTTGAGGAAGTTGAGAGAATTAGAGGCTTGCGGTTAGATGCAAAGAGTAAGCAACTGCAAGTATACGCTCAACTATTAAAACAAGAGTTAGAAGCTGAAAAAATGCAACAAAGGCTAATCATTGAATTCTGTAATCAAACTAGCTTAGGAAAACAAAGCAAATCCAACTTTGAACACTATTTAGCTTCACTTGAATCGCATAGAATTAGTGATTTAAAGTGTATTGTGCAACAACTTGCTGAGATTATTTCCAACAATCAAATTAATTCTGAGATATGAACGATAAATTTAAAGTGGGAACTAACCCTAATAAAAATAGAATAAAACGTAGCGAATTCAAAGCGCCGTTTTGGGCTAAAAATCGTCATGTTCAAACCTTATGGCCTAGGTTCATTCAGCGTCGTCGTCCGCTAGCGTTACGTATGGAAAAATTGCAATTACCAGATAGTGACGAAGTTAGCGTTGTTTGGGGACAGCCTGAAATTACCCAAAACAGTAAAGGTCTTGCGGTGATATTCCATGGTTTAGAAGGGTCGGTTAAATCCCACTATGCCAATGATTTGATGGCGGAACTGCAGTCTCAAGGCTGGCAAACTGTGTTAATGCACTTCCGTGGATGTGGTGGCGAGCCCAACTCTACTGCCCGTGCCTATCACTCGGGTGAAACCGAAGATGCGAGCTTTTTCATGGAATGGTTGAATAAACAGTTTCCAGACTTACCCAAAATCGCAATCGGCTTTTCATTGGGTGCCAACATGCTCATTAAATTCTTAGGAGAGAGCCCTAAACAAAGGTTTTTAAAAGCGGCGGTGGCGGTGTCCACTCCGTTTAAGTTAGCCGAGTGTGCTGAGAGTATTAATCAAGGTTTTTCCAAGGTATACCAAAGCTATTTACTAAAAAGTATGGTGAAAACTCTGCGCTCAAAAATGCGGGTTATCGACTACAAAGGTTTGTTAACCATCGATGATCAAAAGGCCGCCAAGTTAACTAACTTTAAAGAGTTTGATCAAAACGTAACCGCGCCTTTACACGGCTTTGCGGATGCTGATGATTATTACCAAAAGTGCAGTGCAATTGGCTTTCTTAAACATATCGAAACACCTACCTTAGTGCTCCACTCTATCGACGACCCATTTATGAATGAGGCCGTTTTACCTCAAGAGCATGAACTCTCTGAAGCAGTACAGCTAGAATTAAGTGATACTGGCGGCCATGTGGGCTTTTTACAAGGCACGCCCTGGAAGCCTAACATTTGGTTTCATAAACGTATTTCTGATTTTATTGCGCCCTTTGCCATCAACACAAGTGTATAAGAATGATTATTCCTTTAAGTGAAATAGCTCCCGAAACCCTGCAAAACCTAGTGGAAGCTTTTGTTCTTCAAGAAGGCACAGATTATGGTGAGATGGAATACGATCTCGAGCAGAAAGTGAATCATGTGATGATACAACTCAAATCAGGCCAAGCGTTTGTACAATATTCCGAGCTACACGAAAGCGTCAATATCGTCAGCAAAGACCAAATCGAGAATTAGATCCAAGGCGGCTATCACTTGTAGGCGAGTGCTTTAGCCCCGCGAGGGTTGAGTTAAACTCCATGGCCTAAAGGCCATGCTACAGGGGCGTCCCATCATTTGTAGGCGGGTGCTTTAGCGCCGCGAGGGTTGAGATGGGTATCCATCAATTGTAGGTGGTGGCTTTAGCCCCGCAGCGTATATAGGATTATTTTTTAAATGTGACGGAAAACGTCATTGGTACGGTTAAACCGATGCTTTTTAAACCGGCAAGTTCTTGTAGCTTGGCAATGCCTGGATCCAAATCATGATTTGTGGCCTTGATGAGAACGGGCTTAACGGTTGTGCCATGGAAACTACCATCTTGATCTTTACTGACACTTAATTCAACGCTATAAGGCGCCGGCTTTCCTTTGATTGTGATTTCGCTATCAAGGGTTACCATTGTAATGGTGCCCGCTTTCATATCCATTACAGCTTTCGGAATTTGCGCTGAAATCATTGCCTTAGGAGTATTTTCCACATCAAACAGGTAAGTTTGCATACGTTCATTACGAATGGGAATGTTGGTTTCCACTGAACTCAAATGTACTTCAGCCTTAAGTTCACCTGCATCACTTAGTTTCCCGGATAATGTAGTGAATTTGTGAATTTCACTAATGTGTTCATTCTTGGTTGAAATGAAACTCACACTTGATGAATCATTATCGAGGGTCCAACTTGCATGGGAGAATGCAGCGAATGTTGTCAAACAAACGGCTAAACTTATTAGACTAGGTGTTCTCATTTATGATTCCTTATTTATATTCGACGATTGATTGCCAATTTACTTGATGATCCCCTAACACTACGAAGTCTGGGTTGTCAGTCGTATCTCGTCGGTTATAAGTAAGTGGTTGGAATTCAGCTGAAAGTACAGTACCTCCAGCTTCTTCAACGATACATTGGGAAGCACCGGTATCCCACTCACCAGTTACCCCAACGCGTAAAAATACGTCTGCTTTCCCCTCTGCGATAAAGCAAGCCTTAAGAGAACAACTTCCTAGAGGGAGCGTTTGGTATGAGCGTGAATCGCTCATATGGTTCATTATTCTTTCACGGGGTTGTCTGCGGCTGATAGCGATCATCACCACATCAGTTTCGGGTTCTTCAAATTTACGCACATGAATTTGTTTATTATTTTCTAAAGAGCAAGATTTAAACGCGCCATGTCCTTTGCTGGCAAAATAAAGCGTTTCTCCAGCGGGCCAATAAATAACCCCTAAGGCAGGCTCGTTATTTTCAATCAAAGCTATATTGACAGCAAAATCACCACTTCTAGCGATAAATTCCTGGGTACCATCGATAGGATCTATTAACCAATATCGTTGCCAATGTTTGCGGCTGGATAAGTCACCGTTATTGCTTTCCTCCGACATGATAGGTATGTCTGGAGTTTCTTTCAGCAGAATATCCATGATAATTTCATTGGCTTTATAATCTGCAGAGGTGACTGGAGATTCATCTTCTTTTTCGTATGCTTTGAAGTCGCCACTATCATAGATCTTTAACACTTCTTCACCGGCAGTTTTTGCCGCAAACTTAGCGATGTCTAACAAGTCTTGTCGAGGGTTTACAGCCATTATTTTTCCCCTGATGAATTTTTCGCCACATACTTTTGTACTAAAAACAATGCGGCAATACAACGAGCCTCGATAAAGTCGTCACGTGCCAACAACGAGTCTAAGTCGTGTACAGACCATGGAATAACTTCTAAGGGTTCAGGTTCATCCCCTTCCAATCTGCATTCGTACAAATCTTCAGCCAATAGAATATTCATTTTGGCATCAAAAAAAGTAGGAGCCATACTTACAGTATGGATCTGTTTTAACGAATTTGCCCCATATCCTGCTTCTTCTTTTAACTCTCTGTCACCAGCCTCAAGGGGGGATTCTCCAGGATCAATCAAACCTTTAGGAAAGCCTAATTGATAAGAGTGGGTTCCCGCTGCATACTCCCGAATAAGCAAAATGGTTTCAGAATCGATGAATGGAACAATCATTACGGCACCGTTACCAGAGCCTGCCATTCTTTCAAATTGGCGAGTTGCACCATTGGAAAATTCGAGATCTACACGCTCGACACGAAACAAGCCGCTCTTAGCGACGATTTCTCGTTGATGAATTTGTGGCAGAGTTTTATTCGGGTCTATTTTATTCATATACCTATCACGTTAAAATAACGGCAGTTTCCAAGTTTTGGATGCTGCGCTTTAAACTACTACTTCGTCTTACTTTAACTCATGGATAACTGACTTGCCAATGTTGCCCTGGAACCAAATTAAAACTGTCTTACTCGATATGGATGGAACTTTACTCGACTTGCACTTCGACAACCATTTTTGGATGGAAGTTGTACCGCAAAAGATAGCACACAAAAAAGCCATCAGTCTCGAAAAAGCTAAAGAATATATTCACATAGAATATCAAAAAGTGATGGGAACAATAAATTGGTACTGCCTTGATTATTGGGCAGAAAAACTCGATATGGATATTATTGAGGCAAAACGCCAAATCAAACATTTAATTAGTATGCGAGAAGATACAGTGCCATTTCTAGATGCTCTGCATAACAGCGGTAGGCAAGTTGTATTGGTGACCAATGCTCATCCTGGTAGTTTGTCATTAAAGATAGAGCAAACTCAATTAGACAGCCATATTGATACCTTAATTTCTACCCATGAGTTTGGGGTAACCAAGGAGTCTCAATTATTGTGGCAAAAGCTGCAAGCACGTTTAGGGTTTGATAGCAGTAGTACTTTGTTTGTGGACGATAGTGTGCCAATTTTACAGGCGGCGAAAGAGTTTGGTATTGCCCACTTACTCGCGGTTGAAAACCCCGATAGCCAAGGTGAAATTCGACAAAGTGACGATTTTACGGGTATTCAAGACTATCGGTTCTTAATTGATGATATTAACAACAATCCAATCAAATAAGCGGCTACCACAACACAACAAAGAGGAAACCAAGATATTTCCTCTTTCTGTTTAAAGTTTTAACTTATAAAACCCTTGGTTGTCAGCACGACCGAAGAATTTTGCAGCATCCTGTACTTGTTTAGGTAGGCTGTTATCGGGTTTAAACTGACCATTGAGTTTAACTTTGAAATTGTGGGGGATCCGCGCGTCAGCAGTTAAATTAAATACATTAGGTGGCGTGATTTTGACTAGGATGTCATCTTCAATACAACTTAAATTTGCTTCAAAATTGCCTAAGCTTAGTGGCTCATTCAGGCCTATTAATCCTTCGAGTTTGGCATTTAACCATTGGCCATTGCCTGATAAATCGATACATTTTCCTGCGTAATCCAATTCAGTTAAAGCTACTTTAAAGCGCCCTCCCGCATTAACTGCTATGGGCAAAGGCACTTGGGCTATAGCCATACCGGCTGGCAAATACACTGTTAAGTCGGACGATTGCACATGGTTGGGATCAAACATATTGATGCTGACTAATCCCTTAATTGAGACTTTGTCATTTGCACGTAAGTCGCCACCATCAATGTCTAATGTTAGCTGACCAGTCAGTAAGTCCCAAAACGAAACCTGCCAATTAACATCTTCAATGGTTAAATTATTCGCGTTAATGCTGCTGGCCGATGCGTTCCAAATTGTTCCGTGTACACCCTCAATGCTCAGATCACTAGATTGATTGGCGCGATAAATAACTTGGCTAGCGGGTAACTTAATAATGAGTAAAACCAAAAAGGCTAGTAGTCCTAAAAGACTCCATTTAACAACTTGCTTCATGATTTTCCTAACTGCAAACTTCTAACTTTTACCATGCCAGATACGTTGGCTTCCGCCAAATCAACATTGATAATGCGTATTCCAAGGTTTTCCATGCTTTGTAGCCAACTCACTACATCGTTAAAGGCGGCTTGATCTACCCATACTTTTAACTCGTCACCCTGAGGCTGCATTCGCGATATGGCAATATTGACTCGTCCCGCAGTTTGATTAACCGCTTGTGGAAGAGAGCCGGTAAATACTGCTGTGCCACCATTACCACTGCGCATTTGGATAGCACGATTGGCGTTTTGTTTGAACCAAATTAGATCCGTTTGTTTAGTGGCTACTAATTTACTTTGCGTTTGTAATGACTTATCGATGGGCGCCCAAACTAAGTAATAAAACAGGAAGATGATTAGTAACACCCCAGATACTGTGACTAAGACTCTTTCACGCTCTGACAGCTGATTAAATTTATCCAATAAATCTTTCATATCAGCTCCTTATTGATAACGAACCAATAACTTGGTTGTCTTTGTTGTTAATTGCGCCTTGTTGAACCTCAAAGCCTTTATCCTGCGCTAGGCGCTTGAACTCTTCTAATGCTTCAAAGTTGTTGGCTACGGCTTGCAGTCGCAACTCTGAGCGGGTGCTGTCGAAGCGTATGGTTTGTGGCTTAACTTGGCTACTTTGAAAGGCTTCGGTAAGCTGTGACATCATTGCCAACATGGAAGCTTGACCACCGCCGTTACTGAGTTTATTTAGTTCCCTTTCCATTGCTGTGCGGATTCGAATGGGCTTAGGTTGATTCGGAAAGGCTTTGGCAAATTGCTCATGCATTTGCTTGGTTAGATCAGCGCTTTGTTGTTTAAGTTGGTTTACTTGTATGCCTTTATCCACCAATGTTACCAATAGAGCGGCAACCGCAAGTACCGCAGCCACTCGCCATTTGCGCCACTCACTACTGCTTTGTTGTTTAGCTTTAAACTCGCCTTGTAATAGGTTAAACGAGGTTTTCAGGGCACCCGTTGCTAGTAATTGCATGGGTAAATCGAGTTGTTGTTCGATTTGTTCAACATTGGCCAAATTAGAAATATCTAAATCACTGTGATTGGCTACTTTTAACGGAATTGTTTGCTGTTTTGCAAAATGCTCAGTGGCTTGTAATAACCAGCTTGCATCTCCCTGTAAACCTTGCCATTGATCTTGACGAATAATGGCTTGTTGCCCTAGGGTGACTAAGGTCCATGCATCATCTACATAGGGAAGAGCAAGTACATCTGGAAGCATTTTGTTGCAGAATAAACCGGCTTTTTCGATGGCCAGTAACCAGTCTTGCATCTTGTCTCGGCTAACTACGGCAACGGCTTGCATATTGCCATCTTTTTCCCCTAAGGCGAAAAACTGCTCACTAATGTCCATGCTTAAATCTTCTTCAAGCATGTAAGGTATTGCTGTTAGCGCTTTTCGAGACGCTTTTGCAGGCATGGCGACCCATTTTAGTAACAAGTCACAACCTGGGACTAAGGCTGTAATTGGGCGCTTACCGGCTCGTTCAGATAAAGAGCTGAGCTGTTCTGCGTTATCTAGTACGCCAGAGGCAATAATTTCATGCTCTTGACCAGACCAAACTAACCAATTTACAGGATCTAGAGTGGTTGAGCCTAGGCGTATAACCAGATGTTCCATTAAAGTACTCCTCCAAATTCTCGTCGTATGACAATCACTTGGTCGTTATTTTCTACTTTCAGTAGGGAAGACATAGCAAATGTGGCGTTATTGTAACGGGTCTTGGTATGTAATAGAAAGTATTCTGTTTTTACATCAAACCAACTTTGTTGTTGGTCAGTTAAAGTGTGGTTAGTAAACAGTGTTTCAGCTAAAAAGTCCTGCACATTTTGATAGCCATCGGGTTCACGGTTACTAATAAGATTTTGTATGTCTGATACAGGGGCTCCCGTTAGAGCGGCTAATACCGGTGCTTGCTCGTCGGTGATGGTATTCACATTGATTTTCATTTCTGAGACATTGGGAATAACACAGATCATTGGCAACAATTCAGTAATCCACTGGGGATCTACACCGTTCACTAAACGGATTTCTGATTTGCTTACCATTAGGTTGTTAGCGGCTAAGTAAGGGTTCACTAACGATGCGTAATCAGCATCTTCAGCGCCGCTTTGTGACATATTGTCATCTTGGTCTAGCCAATCAATTAACGAGTCTCTGACCACCTCTACCGAATAGTTATCTAATTCAGGAACGGTGCTAGAAAGCAGACGTTCGAAAGCTAAGGCTTCTTCAGGTGCGGTGTTAATATCGCCACTAGTGTTTCCACGCACAACCTCCTTTACCTCACTATTGCCGTTGCTGTTATCACTATTATTGTCGTTTTGGCTACTTTGTTGTACCCGGTTAACCGAGTCAATGGCATTCAAATTCAAACAGGTTTGCATATCGGTTAACTGTGCTTGTATACCTCCCCCTTCTAATGGAAAAGTAAACTCTTCAGACCAACCCCCTTCTAACGAAACCACATCTGAGTCCGACTCTAATAATAGACGGACAGACTTGATAGCATATTGCTCGGCACCCATTGCATACCAAAATGCTTGGTTATTATCTTTAATATTGGTGGCGCGGGAAACTTGTAGCTGTAACCGAGAGCCCATTTCTGTGGCAATAATGGCAACCAAGGCAACAATCATTAACACAATGATTAATGCAACGCCTTGTTGCTTGGCTGGGTGTAATAACCGAGTATTCACGAGTCTTCTGTGCTCATTAAAAATTGCCGCTGAATCACGCCGAAGTCTTGGCTGGTGATGGTCACTCTGACTGCTACGGGAAGGGTGTCTTGCGCGTAGGAGTCGTCCCAGCTTTCCGAATCTGCAGAATCTTCGTCAGCATTTAATAAAAATTGAACTTGAAAGTCCTCTATGTTGCTTAATAACACTCGGACTTTGGGTTCGAAACCAACAACGTTATCCACGTAATTACCAAACAGACGTTCTAACTTTCCTTCTTGCATACGATAAGCGACGCTTTGCAGCGTGCTGCGCTGCAACATTAATTGCGGGTTCTGCCAGCCTGTTCGTACAAATGCAAATCCATCGGCCTCACTCTCCAATAAGTTCTTTTCCCCTTGCATTACTTGGCTGTTTTCTTGACCCTCTATGCGAACCGCTCGAGGAACAGCTTGCAGCAAGTCCCGCTCTATAGTGAGCATGGCTCTTTGCAACGTTTGTAGCTTTTCAAAACGATTTTCAGATAACTTGTCGCTGTCGATTACCGCGGTCATAACGCTGGTGGAAGCAATCCCAATAAGTGTGAAGATTGCTACTGCAATCATGATTTCAATTAGGGTGAATCCTTGATGCTTTAGTCCGTTCATCGGGTGATGCTCTTGGGTTGCGCCAGATAGGTGGTAACACTGGTGATGGTGCGCTCGAAGTTTTCATCCTTACCCACGACGATTTCAACCCCGATTAGAGCATCATCGGGTGTGGCTAGTAACTTCTGTTGCCAATACCAAGTTGTGCCGGCCATCTTTTCTTCACCCTTAAGATTGTCTTTTAATGGCCAGCTGTTTTCGATATTGATTTGGGTTAGACGGTTATTGGCAACCCAAGTGGCAAAAGTAATATCTTCTATTTGGCTAACGCCGTTTAAATGATCTGTGGCTGATTTCATGATAGCTGTGCCGGTAATAGCAAAGATTAACAGCGCTAACATCACTTCTAACAAGGTAAAACCTTGTTGCTGGTGGTTATGTCTCATAAATCACTATCCAAAGGCCCTAACCTTTCTATGGGCACGGTATCATTGGAATTTAACTTGAAATAAACAGGATCATCATTAGAAAAGTCAGGTTCATACATCATGGTCAAACTAAAAGGCGTTACGTCTCCGCTGGATAACAACATAATTTGCGGTGGCGGAAGTTTTTTCTCTTCTTCTTCATTGCCAATGTCTACACGGTCTTCATCGAAGGATAAAGATTCGTCAAATATGCCGTCGCTAAACAAATTGCTTTCTTCTACCCAAGGTAAATCGTCTAGCTCTAATTCCAGCGAGTAGGGGGCGGGCAATTGATAACGGCCAAACGCTTGTTGTCCTTCCAGTAATTGCCAATTTTGCTCGTCATCTAACCACATAAATATGTATTCAGCGGTTTCGGGTTCGATGCGAATGCCAATTTCTTGCTGGTTTAATACCGCGAAATCCGAGGCCATATCGACAACAATTTGGAAGCGTTTGGCTTGCTTTTCTAACTCTTCAGATGGGGTGGGCGCAAAGTTATTAAACGATATAACACTTATTACAATTCCCATAATTGCTAGCACCGCCATGATCTCGATGAGAGTAAATCCTGAATGGTACTTAGGTGACAGTGCTCGCATTATGGGTAACTCAATGGTTAGTTAAGGTAATCGCCAAGATTCCAATTACCAATATCGTCTTCTGTGCCTGGTTCGCCGTCTGGACCATTTGAAAACACATCGATTACGCCTAATTCACCAGGACTTAATAGCTGGTAAGGATTATCCCAAGGATCATTAGGTAGGCGATTAATGTAGCCGCCAGTGGGATAATTACGAGGAATAGGATCTATTGTAGGCTCACTCACTAAGGCTTCTAAACCTTGTTCTGTGGTTGGGAAGCGGTTATTACTCAATTTATAGCGGGTTAATGCACTTTCAAGGGATTGAATATCAATGGCCGCAGCTTTACGTTGTGCCTCTTCTTGGTTTCCAAGAATTTGCGGCGCCACTAAACCTGCCATGATTCCTATAATCAATAACACCACCATTACCTCAATTAAGGTAAAACCAGACTGTCTAGGGTTGTTCTTTTTCATTACATATTCACCATATTATTAAGCGCTAAAATCGGTTGTAGGATAGCCAGTACAATAAACAATACAATTGCTGCCATACTCACAATCAAAATTGGTTCAAAAACTTTCAATGAGACACCCACTAGGGCTTCAAATTCCCTATCTTGGTTGTCTGCTGCTCGTTTTAACATTTGTTGAAGTTCACCACTTCTTTCACCGGATGCAATCATATGCATCATCATTGGTGGAAACATTTTAGTTTTTTCTAAGGCTCCACGTAAGCTAGAACCTTCTTTTACTTTAACTGCGGCCTCTGCCACAGCTTCTCTAATGTGCAAATTCTCGAGTACATCACCAGCTATACGCATGGCTTCTAATAACGGCACCGCACTGGCGGTTAAGATACTCAAGGTGCTAGCAAAACGCGCGGTGTTCAAACCTTTAGACACTTTACCAATTAAAGGCACTTCTAAAATAAACTTGTGATAGCGCTTTTTCATCAGCGGTTTTTGGAGTATTCGTTTAATGACAATAACCAAGACAACAATGACTACCATGGCGATTAGTCCATAGCTCTGCAACCAGGTACTGACTGATATTAAGATGCTAGTAATGGCTGGAAGTTCCTGCCCCATGTTGTCAAATTGTCCAACTATTTTCGGTACAACAACTGTTAGCAGTAGGAAAATAATACCAAAGGCAAAAAATAACATAATGGCAGGATAGACCAGCGCCTGAGTGATTTGACTGCGAGTACGCTGGCTTTTTTCGGTGTAGTCAGCCAGTCGATTCAGCACTGTGTCTAAATGTCCCGACTTTTCCCCAGCGGCTACCATGGCACGAAAGAGCTCGTCGAATACTTGTGGGAACTCGCCCATGGCATCGGCCAGAGAGTGCCCTTCCACTACTTTACTGCGAACTGCCATCATCATATTTTTATGACGAGGCTTTTCACATTGTTCAGCAACGGCTAAAAGTGCTTCTTCGATGGGCAAAGCGGATTCAACTAGGGTAGCGATTTGGCGTGTTAAAAGGGCGAGATCGCTGGCAGATATTCCGCGCTTGAATAAGGTGAATCGATTTTTGTTGTCGCGTTGTTGCTGTTCAGTTACCTGCTCAACTTCTAAAGGGATAAGCTCTAGTTCCCGTAATTGTTGACGGATATGCCGAGCATTATCACCCTCTAAAACACCACTTTTGTTGCGACCAGATTGAGTTATCGCTTTATAAGCATAGGCGGCCACTATTAATCCTCTCGGGTAACACGGAGTACTTCTTCTAAGGACGTAAACCCAAGAAGTACTTTGTTACAGCCATCTTCGCGAATACTCGGTGTGTTTTTACGAACGTGTTTTTCTATTGCTTGTTCGCCATGACCATTATGCATAATGTCGCGGGTTGCTTCGTCAACAACCAGTAACTCGTGAATACCGGTTCGACCGCGATAGCCAGTTTGATTACAAGCTGCACAGCCTTTAGGGCTGTATATTTCTTGGCTATTGGTGGCATGTTCTAAACCGAGGATTTGACACTCTGCTTCGCTTGGTAGGTGCGGAGTTTTACAGTCGGCGCAAAGGGTTCTTACCAAGCGTTGAGATAAAACGGCCAGTAAACTAGAAGATAATAAGAAGGGTTCAATTCCCATATCTTCAAGTCGTGTTATTGCCCCTGCCGCAGTATTGGTGTGTAACGTAGACAATACCAAGTGACCGGTTAAACTGGCTTGCACGCCAATTTGTGCGGTTTCAAGGTCGCGGATTTCACCAATCATGACCACATCTGGATCTTGTCGCAATATGGCCCTCAGGCCACGAGCAAAAGTCATGTCCACACGGGGATTAACCTGAGTTTGACCGATGCCTTGTAAATCGAACTCGATGGGATCTTCTACGGTTAAGATATTACGGTCTTTAGAATTGATTTCACTAAGCCCTGCATACAAAGTGGTACTTTTCCCTGAACCTGTAGGGCCAGTTACTAAGATAATGCCATGGGGTTTACGAATCAAAGCCGAAAAGATTTCGCGATTTTTTAATGTCATGCCTAAATCCGTTAGGTTTAGACGGGCATTATTTTTATCCAATAAACGTAAAACCACCCGTTCGCCGTGACTTGAAGGCATAGTCGAAACCCGCACATCTACTGCACGTCCTGCGATTCTTAGGGTGATTCTACCATCTTGTGGCACACGCTTTTCGGCAATATCTAACTTTGCCATGACTTTTATACGGGAAACCAACATGGACGAAAGTTTGCGGTTTGGTCGCAGTATTTCCCGCAATACACCATCAACCCGAAAACGCACTATTAATTGGTTTTCAAAGGTTTCAATATGAATGTCTGAAGCACCTTCTTTGATTGCTTCACTTAACATGGCGTTGATTAATTTGATGATAGGCGCATCATCTTCATTTTCTAATAAGTCTTCGGTATCAGGCAGCTCTTCAGCTAGGGCAAATAAATCGCTCTCGTTACCTATATCTTCCATTAACTGCTTGGCAGCCGATGAGTCCCGCTGAAAGGCTTTAGTTAATAGATTTTCAAATTGTTCGTCGGCTATTTCTTTTAATTGAAAATCCGCCTGCAAGAAGCGTCTAACTTCGATAAAAATAGAAAAGTCAGTCATCGCCGTATGATATAAAATAGCCGGCTCTTCACCTGTATCTAACAACACTTTATGTCGCTTAGCGAAGCTAAACGCCAATTGTTTGTGCTGCTCTAATTCTTCACCTGGCGCAGCCTCAGGTGGCTGCACTGCTTCAACATCGAGGAGCGCTTGTTCTGACTTGAGCTCAGCATTATCAGCTGTTTCAATACTCATTAGTTCTCGCTTTCCTGCTCTTTTTCTAATAAATATTCGTCAAAGGTGGGTGGCAAGGCTAATTCATCGTCCCATTCCGGTAATACGGGTGACTCTTGAGTCGGCATTAATGGAATTCCCGCTGCACTGCGTTTTAATTGCTGTGCTCGAATATAGTTGTACTTTTTGTGGCTGATGCTATTCATAGTTGCCCCATCACGGACGATGGTCGGACGGATAAACACCATTAGGTTTCGTTTGGTTGTGCTGGTGGTAGTTGACTTGAACAAATTACCTAAAAGCGGAATATCTCCTAAAATAGGCACCTTAGAGATACTTTCTTGTACTTGATCGTCAATTAAGCCGCCTAAAACGATAGTGCCACCATCATCTACAATTACTGTGGTTTTGATTTCACGTTTGTTAATCGCAATATCAACTGAAGTTGCGCCACTGACGCTGGATACTTCCTGTTCAATTAACAGTTGTACCGCATCCCCTTCGTTAATTTGCGGGGTAACTTTAAGTTTAATACCTACCTCTTGACGTTCAACAGTTTGGAATGGGTTTGCGTTGTTTGAGCCTGTGGAAGACCCTGTAATAATTGGCACTTCCTGGCCGACAATAAAGAAAGCTTCTTCATTATCTAGGGTAGTTAAATGTGGAGTAGACAACACATTAGAATTTGTATCTGTGCTGACCGCTTGTAATACCGCTCCCCAGCCATCTTTCACTACACCCACCAGCAAACCGTTTAGGCCACCAAGCAACGACGCTAATGAGGTAAAATCACCCGAGGTGACTGAGTCGTAGGAATAGGGCTCACCATTATCATCGAAACCTGTAGTGGTAGTTACTTGGTCTTCAGCTTCATCAGCTGCAACGGCTAACGAGCCAATTCCAACAACACCATTAGTAAATTGTTGACCGCCACCGTCTTCACTTGCCCATTGAACACCTAAAGTGGTTCCGTCACCTTCATATACTTCTACAATGATAGCTTCAACCGTAACCTGGGCACGGCGAATATCTAGCTGGCGTATAACTTCTTCTAATGAGCGCATCATGTCAGGCTCAGCGGTTATTACTAAGGCGTTTGAGTCTGGGTGCGCATCAATACTCACTTCTCTATTACTCGAGGAGTTATTTCTGGAGTTAGCGCTAGATTGTCCGCCTTTCTCTTCTGCTTGAATGCTGGCACTGACACCTTGTAACACCTTAACTAAATCTTCTGCTTTGGCGTAATTGACAAAAATGACACGGGTATTACCACTGGTTTCCAGCTCTTGGTCCATTTTGGTGATGAGATCAATGAGGCGTTTACGGCTTTTATTATCACCAGATACGATAACACTATTGGTTCGGTCATCAGCAACAAGACGGGGTTCTGATTTACCCGTTGATTGCGCTTTGGTGGATGTTTTATTGATATTTTCAATAATTCTCACCATTTCCGATGCAGAGGCGAACTTAAGCTTAATAATTTCTACTTCTTCATCACCGGCCTGATCCACTCGTTCAATGATTTCCACCAAACGGTTCACAACTGCTGCTCGGCCGGTCAACATCATCACATTGGAAGGGTCATGACTGACTACATTGCCACCGCCAGCTTGGTCGTTAAGCTGTCGAAGTATAGGTGCAAGTTCTCTTACTGGTACGTTATAAACAGGCACCACGCGGGTGATCATTTCGTCACCATCAAAAGGTGTGCCTTGAATAACTGGGATATTAGATGTTTTTGCGTCTTTAGCTCTAACTACTTTTAATATGCCATTGGGCATTTCTACCACGGCAAAGTCGTACACTTGTAACACGTTAAGGAAAAATTGGTAATATTGCTCTTCATTCAAAAGATCATAACTACGTACGCTGATTTTACCGCGGACATCAGGGCTAACAATAATGGTTTTTTGCAGGTTTTTACCGACAATATTAATAAATTCGGAGATCTCAGCATTTTTAAAATTGGGTGAATACTCTTTCGCTGATGCCAAGGTTGACACCGTTAAAAACACTGCACACACTGCCAAACAAAAGCCTCTGAATCTACTACGGCTTGTTTGCGTCATAGGGATAATCCTCATATATCTTGTTCTTCTTCCCCATCAGGGAAATTTAAATACAAAGTGAGGACTTCCTCACTTCGACTAATTGATAGTTGGAGCGAATCTGCTTGATTTAATGCTGCTAAGGCTTCAATAGCCTGCTCAGGGTCAGTCAAATCCAATCCATTTATTTCTGTAATTATATCGCCTGCTTTAAATCCAGCGCCTTTAAATAAGCTTGGGTTCTTACCAGGTGCAATTTTATAGCCGGCTATTAATCCATCTTGGCCTTGAACAGGTGAAACCATAAAATATTCAGTAAAGCCGCTTGGATTACGACGTATTTCTTTGGTTGTTTTCACCATATCAGCTGTTAATTCTTTATGTTGTTCTTTGTCAGCCGCTCTATAGTCCACAAAGGGTTCAACAGGCGCTTGATAGGCTTGGCTTTCTTTCGAGTATTCTAACCCGTCTAACATTAAGGTTTCTCGCCTAGGGCCATTTTTAATGATTACCCTATCTGCGAAGACTTCAACTAAGCTTGCGTTTGTACCATCAATTTCATCATCGATGCCATAGGTATTTTGTGAGCCTCGGTTTTCAATTATTGCTGCACCAATGCCTGGCTCATCAGTTTCGACGACACCGGTTAAGGTTAAGTTTAACCGAGTTTCAGGGGCTTCAGTGATTTCCTGTTTGACTGGGGCGTTTTCTTTTGCAGTTAAATCGCCAAACAAGTTTAAACTTTTTAATTGTGATAAATTTACCTGTGAACTTGAATTACTCGAGTTATTGCCAGTTTGATTGGTTTGAAAACTCGGTTTTGCGGTAGATTCTGGCTCAGGAATTAGACGCCATGTCATCTCAGCTAAAAAAGCCAATAGATACAAAACCAACAAAATAACCACCAACAGATTAATCTGTGATTGATATTTGCTAATTTGCAGCCATATTTGACTTAAGTTTGTACTACTAAGGCTCATCTTTTACCACTTCTTGGTCGATTATTGTCGCTAAACGGGGACAATGATAACCAGTAGATTAGAGGGTCACAACTATTAAAGATTAACATTACCATATAATTACAGCTCACAGGTTTTTATGCTTACGGTCAATAGGCTCTATATATGAAGAATAAGACAGACAACAAAAGCACTGAAATAGTTCGCTTAGATAAGTGGCTTTGGGCTGCACGATTTTTTAAAACCCGATCTTTAGCTCGAGACATGGTGCAATCTGGCAAGGTGCAATATAATGGACAAAGAGCAAAGGCCAGTCGAAGTGTCGAATTGGGAGCGACAATTGTGCTCCCTGCCGGATTCGATAGCAAGGAAGTAATTGTTGAGGGGTTAAGTGATAAACGAGTTAGTGCCCCCCAAGCTCAATTACTTTATGCGGAAACGGAAAAAAGTATCGCGCAACGTGAAAAAAATGCAGAGGCGCGAAAATTAAGCGCATTTCATAGTCCTCGACCTGAGAGTCGACCGGATAAAAAGCAGCGTCGCAAAATTATTCAATTTAAACAGCAGTAAGAGAAAGTTATGTCCCAATTTGATCAGTTACATCGTTATGTTTTTACCAACGCCAACGTACGCGGTGAACTTGTCCAACTCGAAAACAGTTATCAAGAAATTCTCGATTCACAGGAATACCCTCCAGTTATTCAACTGTTGCTAGGTGAGCTTATGGCTGCAGCTTCTCTTTTGACTGCAACCTTAAAGTTTAAAGGTGAAATTGCTCTGCAATTGCAAAGTGAAGGTAGTATCAAATATGCAGTGATTAATGGTACCCATGATCAGAAACTGCGTGGTGTAGCAAGATGGGATAACGATGTAACCGAATTGCCCACATCTCTTACCGAGCTGTTACCTAAAGGTGTGTTGGTCATTACCATTACCCCTGAAGAAGGCGAGCGTTATCAAGGAATTGTGGCTGTCGATAAACCAACCTTATCTGAATGTTTAGAAGGGTACTTTAGCCAATCTGAACAACTACCAACCAAGGTTATTTTAAAAACCTCTGTAAGTGGTGATGTGAATAGAGCGGGTGGTTTGTTCTTGCAAGTTTTGCCAACTAGTAGCGAAATAACCAATGAGTCTGAACATACTGAATTTGCTCATTTAAGTACGATTAGCCAAACGATTACTGCTGAGGAATTGTTAGGTCTGCCCGCCACTGAAATACTGCACAGACTTTATCACCAAGAGGAAATCGAACTATATCCTGCTCAAGAGGTTAAATTTTCCTGTAGTTGCAGTAAAGAGCGAAGTGCCGCAGCAATTGCCAATGTGGATAAACAAGAGTTGTTAAATATTGTAGCTGAAGACGGTGCGGTACGACTAAATTGTCAATACTGCCATCGAGAGTACAGCTTTGATGCTATCGATATCGAATCTATCCATAACGGTGCATACGCAGCGCCAAAGCAAACTCAGTAGTGCTGCTTCTGCAAAGCCTGCCGCGTCAGCACAACTAAAGGTCTACGCTGTGTTTTTGTCAAGCGGCGAACATCAAACAGGATAAGAGTGGTAGATTTACTGAAGTTTTAAAGTTAATGACATTAACTAATCGGCAATGACACTCTGGCCACTAAGCCGCCTTGGGGATGGTTACTCAGTTCGATTTTGCCTCTATGTAGACTAACAATCCGTTTGATGATGGCTAGACCGAGTCCTGAACCTCCACTACCTCTGGCTTTATCACCTTGGGTAAATGGCTGAAACAAGTCTTCAATATTTTCTGTGGGGATGCCAGGGCCGTAATCTCGGACTTCAAAATACACCTGTTTATTACGCTTATCATGATAGCTAGTAATCAGGATGTTTTCACTGCCATAACGAAAGGCATTTTCAATGAGGTTATCTAACACTCGTTTGATTGCAATCCGTCTTATCATCACCATAGGTAGTTCAGTTAATTGCGTATCGATGTGGTAATTTTCTTGAATATTACGAGCGTGGACAACATCTTCAATCAACTCGTTCAAAGACAACATTTCACGACGCTCTCGAGTATCTTGACGCACATAATGAATAAACTGATCGATTATGTCGTTCATGTCTTCAATGTCGTGGACGATACCATCTTTTATCCATAGCTGTTCGTCGGGCAGCATTTCCGTTGCCAATCGTATGCGCGTTAAAGGGGTGCGCAAATCATGGGAAATCCCCGCAGTTAATAGCGCGCGGTCATCTTCTAACTGCTTAATGCCCTTCGACATTTGATTAAACGCGCTGGTGACCGCAATTAACTCACTTGCCCCTTGTTCTTTTAATGGTGCCGGGACCTTTCCCTTGGCTACTTCTAACGCTGCCATTTGTAAGGCGTGAATGGGTTTATTTAAGCGTCGCACAAAAATCCATCCGCCAGCGACACTCAAAATACCGATGACGATCAAATAAATGGTAAGGGGGGAAATATCCCCTTCGCTAAAACTAGCCATGGGAATGGATATCCACACGTTTGGATCTTGTGGTGGATTTACCCAAATTAAGAAAGGTTCTGAGGCTGAGATCCTAACGTCTGCTTCTCCACCGAGTAAATCGGAAATCTGACGAGAGAAAAATTGGTAATAAATAGCTTGTTGCAATCCACTTTCCACAGCTTGTTTTTCGCTGTATATGCGAATATTTGTAGCATCAAAAATGTGACTTTGGGTTTGCGGATTGAGGTAATCGACCTCATCCAGAAACACCATGTTAATTTGCTTGGCGATTAATGAATTTATCTGTTGATAATTAGGCCGGATAAAATAGTAAGTGACTGATAGATAGGACACCACTTGGTTAATCAGCAGCAATACACCAATTAATAAGACGGTTTGTCCAAATGCACTTTTAGGAAAGATTCTCACCAGCTTTGATTCAACCTAACTAACTTGACGTAAACACATTTATTGCGCTTCGCCATCGGGTACAAATACATACCCTAATCCCCAAACAGTTTGAATATAACGGGGATTGGCAGGATCGATTTCAAGCATCCTACGTAAACGCGATACTTGCACATCAATGCTACGCTCTAATGCACTGTAATCACGGCCTCTGGCCAAGTTCATTAGTTTGTCTCTTGATAGCGGCTCTCTAGGGTGGGTGACTAAGGATTTTAATACCGCAAACTCGCCACTGGTTAAGGTAAGGGCTTCCCCGTCTGCAAACATTTCGCGGGTGGCAAGATTCAATTTATACTTACCAAATTCCACAATCTGCATCTCTTGAGAGGGAGCACCAGGGGCTTCGTTAGTTTTACGACGTAGTACGGCTTTAGCTCGGGCCAGCAGTTCTCTGGGGTTAAAGGGTTTAGGCAGGTAGTCATCAGCGCCCATTTCTAATCCAATGATGCGGTCTACTTCATCACCTTTAGCGGTCAACATTATAATTGGAATTTCATTTTCTTTTTGGCGTAGACGTCGACAAATTGAGAGGCCATCTTCACCTGGCAACATTAAATCCAGCACTAACAAATGAAAATTCTCGCGTTCTAAAAAACGATCCATTTGCTCAGAGTTGGCAGCTGAACGTACTTGATAGCCCTGTTCTACTAAGTAGCGTTCTAGCAAACTACGTAGGCGCATATCATCATCAACAACCAATACTTTCTGTGTTTCTTGTCCCATGTCGACCCTCAAAAGGAAATACTCGTTAATCACACCACTATAAATGAATACTAGGGAATTCAAAAGATTAGCTAAGTAACAATGTTATGTGGAGTGTTACAAATTGTTTGTGATACGCCGTATAAACAACATTTAATAAAAACCTTGTTACAACACACCCAATATTTTGTCCATGATCCAATTGGTATGGCTGGCGCTAGCAGCTTGGCTGGGATGGCTATTTCCCCCCTTTAAATGCTCAGCTATGGCTTGCACAAACGGGCCTTGAATTGGATCAGGTGTAGGCATAGCTATGGTTTCGCAGCCCTTGTCTGTATAAATAGTTGCTGGGTTGTCACCAAAAATAGCAAACTCTAGATGACCTTTACTACCGAGTATTTGTACTTTGTCCTGATATATATGACCACCGAAGTTCCAGTTGCCAGTGCCAGTTACACCAGATTCGAACAATAAGTTGGCAACGATGGCGTCGTGGGCGGTGTATAACCCCTGTTGATTGTTGCAAATTCCTTGGGCTTGTTTTACTGGCCCCAGCAAAAACGTCATGATATTTAATCCGTGACTAGCCAAGTCGTCAAAGTATCCCCCAAGGGCAACATTTTTGTCGGTACGCCAGTTAGGAGTTTGACTTAAATCTTTAGCAGATGGAAAGCGGCTGTATTGCCAAGATACATGCCTAACATCACCAATTAAGCCTCTCTCGATGATGTTTTTGAGTGTTATAAAACCTGGTAACGAGCGTCGATAATAGGCGACAAAAAGAGCAAGATCCTGAGATTCAAAGGCATTCTGTATTTTTTTGCTTTCGGCGAAATTTAACGCCATCGGCTTTTCAATGCAGCAAATTTTGTTTGCTTTGGCGACCTTTAATGCTAAATCACAATGACTATCTGGTGGTGTAGCTATATAAACGGCATCAATATTTGGATCATCAATCATAGCTTGAGCACAGGTATAATGATGAGGGATATTATGGCGTGACGCGAATTCTAGGGCTTTTCCTGGTGTGCGAGCGCATACTCCGTATAGTTCGAATTCTGTAGTTTGCTGATAGGCAGGGCCGCTTTTCTTTTCGCAGACACTGCCGCAACCAATCATTCCCCAACGAATTGAGTCAGATTGGTTGTCCATTAATCTTTGCTAACCCAATCCATTTGAAAACCCGCTTTGCGTTTACGTTCTAAAAGCTCTTCAATTAATGGCGACAAGATCAACTCCATGGCTAATCCCATTTTACCACCAGGAACCACCAAGGTGTTGATTCTTGACATAAAAGCGCCATCAATCATCTTTAATAAGTACGGAAAATCCACGGTTCTCATTTCGCGGCGAAATCTTACTACTACAAAACTCTCGTCTTGCGTGGGAATTTCTCGAGCGCTGAAGGGGTTACTGGTATCGACCGTTGGGACCCGCTGAAAATTCACATGGGTATTGGAAAACTGCGGAGTAATATAATGAAAATAATCTTCCAAACTACGCACAATACTGCTCATCACTGCTTCTCGAGTGTGACCGCGGTCTGTGGTATCTCGAATAATCTTTTGAATCCACTCAAGGTTTACAATAGGTACCATGCCCACAAGTAAATCAACATGCTTAGCGACATCCGCTTCTGGGGTTGTAACCCCGCCATGTAATCCTTCGTAAAACAACAAGTCAGTGTTTTCGGGAAGGTCCTGCCAAGGCGTAAAGGTGCCTGGCATTTGATTAAATGGAACTGCCTCGTCGAAAGTATGCAAATACTGGCGGTGCTGACCTGTACCTGTTTCACCATACTGAGCAAATAGCTTTTCGAGCATGATGAAGTCGTTAGCTCTTGGACCAAAATAGCTAATGTGTCGACCTTGCTCTTGGGCTTTACGTATCTCAACTTCCATTTCCGGTCGCGTGAAGCGGTGAAAACTGTCGCCCGCAACAGAGGCCGCGTTAACAGCTAAATTACGAAAAATATGCCTGATAGCATTAGTTGTCGTAGTTGTACCTGCTCCAGAGGAACCTGTTATTGCAATTATTGGGTGTTTTACAGACATAGTGAACGTTTCGAGGAATAAGGACCATTAGTTATAAGCAAGGCGAGCTCAATGGTCAAGTCATTTACGCTGACAATATCTAATTCAACAAGTAAATGATGCTAGATTGGAGCGCTTGAATTCTGGGTTCCTTCGCCGGGTGTTATAAATAGTATATTTGTTGGTTTGTCGCAATGAGCAGTATGCCAGTGGGCTTTGGGAATTACCGCAAAGTCACCTTGTTGTTTAAGTGTTATATGTTTATCGATGTTTCCTATGCGAATAATTAACTCACATTGCCCAGACATTAAAACGACTAATTCATCCCCAGCTGGGTGCATTTCCCAGCTCTGCCAGTTTTCGGTAAAAGTATGGGCAGCAACTAATGAGTGATTTTTAAACGACGCATACTGTTGATCTAGTTGTTTATAAAGCTGTTCAGTAACCTCTTCTGTGGCCATTGAAAGGTTAGGTTTTATAACGGCAAAGGTTTCAAATAACGTTTTAGTTAGCATCTAAATTTAGCCTAAGTTTCTGTCTATTTTCTTTTATGTCTGGATTTACCCCAAGTAATACCCATTAGTTCCACTAAAAATGCGGCATTCAAGCCAAATACCAGTAGTCCATTTACCGCACTTAGTGCGCCCATAATTCGCCACTGATGGCTTAAAATGACATCTCCAAAACCAAGGGTAGTAAAAGAGGCGATGGCAAAATAAAGGGCTTCTTCAAGCTCGTTGAATTCACCAACAAACAAGAACGCAAACGCCCAAATCCACATATCGATAGTGATGCCCAGCACTAACCATAACACTGACAATATAATGATAATGGGGCTTTTCATATGTTTATAATCTTTCGATTCTAATTGACGTATTAGCTCAAACTTCGAGGATAAAATACCTAAAAATATCACTTGAACAATAATTGTTAAAATGATGATGATAGAACCTACAACTATTTGATTTAACATAATGATTTGACTTTAAGCATTTGTGCGACATTATTAGTTTATAACTAAACTAATAATATGCTTTGTGGAAATTGATGCAAGTTATTGAGTGTGTGCTGTTTGATACGGAGTTTACCGCCTGGTTGGGCTCTAAGCAGCGTAATTGGTCTGAAAGCTGGGAACATCGGGAACTCATTCAAATTGCTGCTGTAAAATTGCGGATTAGCAGTGACTCGGCTACAACATTGGCTAGCTTCAATGAATTAGTACGTCCTACCATTAATCCTCAACTTAGTGATTACATAATCGATTTAACGGGTATTGAACAAACTACGATTGAGCAAATGGGGGTCGATTTTGCCTCTGCATTAAAGCAATTTCATCTATTTTGTAATCAAGGTGATATCCCTATATTTTCATGGGGCAATGACTTGTCTGTGTTGCAACAAAACTGTGAATTATATGCTTTAGAGTTTCCTGATTTTCGATGCGGTTTTCACAACTTGCAGCTTATTATTCGCAATTTAGGTTTGCCGGGGTTTGAGCAATCAAGTGGTGGGTTGGCGAGTTTCCACGGAATACCATTGCAAGGTCACATTCACAACGCGCTTTATGATGTACGAAGCTTGGTTGCGACCCTTGATATGTGGCTACGTAAGCGTGCGCTTACTATCGATGATTTACTTCTTACAGAACGTAGATAAATATAGCTCTTCAACTTTTTTACGAGCCCAAGGTGTTCTTCTAAGAAACTTTAAACTAGAGCTCATACTCGGATTTTCAATAAAGCATTTTACCTTAATTCTCCAACCCAAGCCCTCAAAGCCATATTCTTTTTGTAGCTCTTCAAGCATCTTTTTCAGGGTGATACCGTGTAACGGATCACCCTGTTTGCCTGGTTTGTTATCGTTAGTATCCAATTTAATCTTGTTCTCTAGCAATGGCGCGATAGGCAATATCATCTCGATAAAACATACCGTCCCAGTTAATTTTATTCACTAAATTATAGGCATTTTTTTGTGCTTCTGTGACTGAATTTCCTAATGCGGTGGCGCACAATACTCGTCCTCCATTAGTGGTGACTTTATTATCCACTAATTTAGTACCAGCATGGAATACCTTGCCTTCTATTTGTGAGGCAAGATCAAGCCCTAGAATTTCTTCACCTTTGGCATAACTGCCAGGATAACCACCAGCCGCCAACACCACGCCTACTGCCGCTCTAGCGTCAAATTCAATATTAGCTTCATCAAGTTTGCCTGCCGTGGCTTGCAAACAAAGATCAACAATGTCTGATTGTAAGCGCAACATTATAGGTTGAGTTTCAGGGTCGCCGAATCGACAATTGTATTCAATTACCTTGGGGGTACCGTCAGCCATAATCATCAATCCAGCATATAAAAAGCCAGAATAAGGATTGCCTTCACTTGCCATGCCTTCCACCGTGGGATAAATCACTTCGTCCATAATTCGCTGATGGATTTCAGGTGTTACCACAGGTGCCGGCGAGTACGCTCCCATGCCGCCAGTGTTTGGGCCAGTGTCGCCATTGCCTACACGTTTATGATCTTGGCTGGTGGCAAAAGACAGGACATTTTGACCATCTACCATTACGATGAAGCTGGCTTCCTCACCGTCTAAAAATTCTTCAATAACTACACGGCTACCGGCGTCACCGAAAGCATTTCCAGCTAACATATCACGAATCGCATCTTCAGCTTCTTGTTCAGTCATAGCAACAATTACGCCTTTGCCCGCGGCTAAACCGTCGGCTTTAATAACGATTGGTGCACCTTTTTGTTTTAAATATGCCAGAGCAGGTTCAATTTCAGTAAAGTTTTCATAGTCACCTGTTGGGATTTTGTGACGGGCAAGAAAATCTTTAGTAAAGGCTTTTGAGCCTTCCAACTGTGCCGCAGCCTTAGTCGGCCCAAAAATGGTTAAGCCTTTGGCTTGAAATGCATCAACTACGCCTATGACCAAGGGAGCTTCTGGACCTACTATGGTTAAATCAATAGCATTTTGTTTTGCGAATTCCAGTAACCCGTCGACGTCGTCTGCTTGGATATCAACATTGACCAATTTATCTTCAATCGCGGTGCCGGCGTTCCCAGGCGCTACATAAACGGTTTCTACATAGTCATTTTGAGCTGATTTGAATGCTAGAGCGTGTTCGCGACCACCGCCGCCGATGATAAGTATTTTCATGAGTCGATTATCTTATTAACTGATTGAGTATGGAATGGAGCTATATAATGGTGGGGATTGTACAGAATAAAAGCGCAAAAAGCGTGTTTAACTGCACGCTTTTTATAGTGAATTTGCTTCTAGGTTATTAATTAGCAGATTATAATTTAGAAAATTCCTGCTTAAGCTGATATTTGTCATCGGTAACAATAGCCTCAAGGGTGTTAAGGCGTTCTTTAATTGCTTTTAATTCAGCTTCTAAAGCCGTTACATTGTCCGACCCTGCTTCTAATTTCACTTTTGCATCCATCATTTTTTGTTTATGCGTAAAAACCATCCCTAAAATAACAATGGGTAAAACAAATACTAGTAAAAAGTCCATATATCTTCCTCTTTGATACTGTCGTTGTGTGCTTTTAAATTTATAAATAGCAAATTGAATACCAACTAAAATTTATAATAAAATCAGTTGGTTGCATATTGGTCATTTTGTTGTTTTGGTTTTTAGTACGATTAATTAGTCAAAAATACTACTTAGCTGCGACATTTGCAAAGTTCTTCGATCCGGTCCCGTTTACAGAAGATTGAACACCTGCAGACGGGATTCAACCGCCAATCTAGGTTTCTGCAGCACGGGCTAAAGCCCGTGAAAAGCCTCACACGTAACCTGCGCGGGGCTAAAGCACCCGCCTACAGGCAATGCACGGGTTCATCTATTTCCTTGTAGCACGGGCTTCAGGCCGTGGACAAACCTCACACCCAACCTGCGCGGGACTACAACACCCGCCTACAGGCGAAGCACAGGTTCATCTATTTCCTTGTAGCACGGGCTTCAGGCCGTGAAAAACCTCACTCGTAATCTGCGCGGGGCTAAAGCACCCGCCTACAGGCGAAGCACAGGTTTATATATTTCCTTGTAGCACGGGCTTTAGCCCGTGGACAAACCTCACACCTAACCTGCGCGGGGCTAAAGCACCCGTCTACAGGCGAAGCACAGGTTCATCTATTTTCTTGTAGCACGGGCTTTAGCCCGTGAAAAGCCTCACACGTAACCTGCGCGGGGCTAAAGCACCCGCCTACAGGCAATGTACAGGTTCATCTATTTTCTTGTAGCACGGGCTTTAGCCCGTGGACAACCTCACTCGTAATCTGCGCGGGGCTAAAGCACCCGCCTACAGGCGGAGCACAGGTTAATCTATTTCCTTGTAGCACGGGCTTCAGGCCGTGAAAAGCCTCACACGTAACCTGCGCGGGACTAAAGCACCTGCCTACAGTACCCGCCGACAGGGGGACTAAGAAAAGGACATATTTTAGAGGCAAAAAAAATCCGGCGATAGCCGGATTTTAAGATTATGTTTTTTACAGAAGCTTAGTGTTTGAAATGACGCATGCCAGTGAACACCATAGCAATATCATGCTCATCTGCTGCGGCAATGACTTCGTTATCACGCATTGAACCACCTGGCTGAATCACTGCAACTATTCCCGCCGCTGCTGCTGCGTCGATACCGTCTCTGAATGGGAAGAATGCATCAGATGCCATTACTGAACCTTTTACTTCAAGGTTTTCATCTGCGGCTTTTATACCTGCGATTTTGGCAGAATAGACACGACTCATTTGCCCTGCGCCCACACCGATTGTCATACTATCTTTGCAGTACACAATGGCGTTTGATTTAACGTATTTAGCCACTTTCCAAGTGAACATAAGGTCTTTTAACTGTTCTGCTGTGGGTTGACGTTTGCTGACAACAGTTAAGTCTTGCTCTTCAACCATCCCGAAATCGCGCTCTTGTACTAACAAACCACCGTTGACACGCTTAAAGTCGTATCCATCAGTTAATTGACCTAACCAATCACCACATTCTAATAAACGAACGTTTTTCTTGGTGGCCACTATTTCAATGGCTTCTTGACTCACTTTAGGAGCAATAATAACTTCAACGAATTGACGATCCACTATCGCTTGAGCGGTTTTAGCATCTAATTCTCGGTTAAACGCAATAATGCCACCGAATGCTGAAGTGGGGTCGGTTTTGTATGCACGGTCGTATGCCGTAAATATATCGGCACCCAAGGCTACGCCACAAGGATTTGCGTGTTTAACAATAACACAGGCGGGTTCTTCAAATTCTTTTACACACTCTAAAGCGGAATCCGTATCAGCGATGTTATTAAATGATAACTCTTTCCCTTGAAGTTGCTTAGCGGTGGCGACTGAGGCTTCTTGAATTTGATTTTCAACATAAAACGCAGCTGACTGATGGCTGTTTTCGCCATAGCGAAGATCTTGTTTTTTGCTTAACTGCATATTGAAAGTGCGCGGGTACTCGCTATCAGCATCACTAGAATCGGAATCAATACGAGCACCAAAATAGTTGGCGATCATGCCGTCGTATTCTGCCGTGTGCTCGAAGGCTGCGATAGCTAAATCAAAACGTGTTTTGTAAGTTAATGAGCCGTTGTTCTCGGCCATTTCAGATAATACACGTTGATAGTCTTTGGCATTCACAACTATGGTCACATCTTTGTGGTTTTTTGCCGCAGCACGCACCATAGTGGGACCACCAATATCAATGTTTTCAATGGCGTCTTCTAAAGAGCAATCTTCATTGGCTACAGTCGCAGCGAAGGGGTATAAATTAACCACAACTAAATCAATTGCTTGAATGTCATTTTCTTGCATTACTGCTTCATCGGTACCGCGGCGAGCTAAAATGCCGCCATGAACTTTTGGATGCAATGTTTTTACTCTGCCGGCCATAATTTCGGGGTGACCTGTATAATCAGATACTTCAGTTACATTAAGGCCTGCGTCAGCAAGTAATTTGGCAGTGCCACCTGTGGAGAGCAGTTCAACTCCTTGTTCAACTAAGGAAGTGGCAAATTCAACGATGCCAGATTTATCTGAAACACTTAGTAGGGCGCGGCGGATGGGTTTAGCAGATGTCATTCTTATACTCTTGATTATGTGAAGATTAAGTTGACCAAATAGTCAGGTGTAGCGAAAACAAAAAGAGCACCATAAGGTGCTCTTTAAATTAAATTGTTACTAAAAACATAATGTGGGAAAACCCGATCATTAGTTCATTCCGTATTGCTTTAACTTTTTACGAAGCGTACCACGGTTGATACCCATCATGATAGCTGCGCGAGTTTGGTTACCGCGAGTGAAAGTCATTATCTCTTCCAATAAAGGCGCTTCCACCTCAGCTAAAACTAATTCATAAACATTTTCAACGTCAGTGTTATCTAACTGTCTTAAATACTTATTAACAGCTTGTTTAACAGAATCTCTCAAAGGCTTTTGAGCTTGAGTTTGAGATGGAGTTGTCACTGTAGTAGTGAAAGGTGAAGTCACATTTTGATCGAACATAAACATCGTGCTCTTTAGTTGATAAAAAAAATTAAGCAGCAGGTGACATTGAATGACACTCTGCCAGTTTTTCAAAATACGTATTCAATTGGTCGAGTTGCTCTTGAGCATCTTCGATTAAATTGAATTTAGCTCGAAATACACGTTCCTTGTCGTGATCTGCTAAATACCACCCCACATGCTTGCGGGCTATTCTGGCTCCCATAAAATCACCATAAAATTGGTGAACATTACTGACGTGTTCAAGCAAAACACTACGAACTTCGTCAATAGTTGGCGCGGGAAGCTCTGCGCCGGTGTTCAGGTAATGTAATATTTCACGAAATATCCAAGGGTTACCTTGGGCTCCACGACCTATCATCAATGCATCCGCATTGGTCATATCCAGTACTTCTTTTGCTTTCAAAGCACTGGTGATATCACCGTTTGCAACAACAGGTATTGAAACTGATTGTTTTATTTTAGCAATCGTTTCGAATTCCGCATTGCCTTTGTACATGCAGGCTTTAGTACGTCCATGCACTGCCAAAGATTGGATACCATTGTTTTCGGCAATCTTCGCGATTTCTACACCGTTCCGATTATCTTGGTTCCAACCCGTTCTAATTTTCAGCGTAACAGGCACATCGACAGCATTAACCACTGATTGAATAATTTCTTCAACCAATTTGGGGTATTGCAATAAAGCAGACCCAGCCATCTTTTTATTCACTTTTTTAGCAGGGCACCCCATATTGATATCAATAATCTGAGCGCCATTACTAACATTTAGTTGTGCCGCTTGAGCCATAAGCTGTGGATCTGCGCCGGCGATCTGTACAGAGCGAATGCCTGATTCACCCGTATGATCCATCCGTTGCTTTGATTTGTCTGTATTCCAAACCTTAGGATTGGATGACAGCATTTCTGACACCACAAGCCCAGCACCCAAATGTTTACACATTTGTCTGAAGGGTCTATCAGTAACACCTGCCATAGGTGCTAACATGAGATTATTGTCTAATACATATTGACCAATCTGCATGAGTTAATAGGCCCTTTTGTTGAACAATAAATGTTCGGCTAGTCAAAACGGGCGCTATGTTACGGTTTTTTGAACGTTTTGAAAAGGCTAAATTTTAAACAAAAGTATAATTTATTTGCGTTCAAGGCCTTGACAGACATAGCTTTCCATGGACTGACCAGTCTTTGAGTTATTTTTTAAACTATTGATTTGGAGAAATATTATTTGTTAAACAAAACCTTATGTTATTTCATATCAATTTGTGAAGTTTTGTTACAAATCCTTCGGGTGGACTAATCGGTCTGATTTTATTTTTAAAAAATTTTTGAAAAAGTCGTTTTTGAAACCCGAGGGGGGATTAAAAGGGATTGCTGCGGCTCAAATTTAGCTAAAAACCAACTTGAACCTCAATTGATCTAAATAAATTATTTTTTCTTACCTGATACTCTGGCCCAGTCACCTTCGATGGCGATAGGTTCCATATCAAAGTCTGCCGAATAAAGTTGGTCTATTTCTTCAGCTTGGTTGGCCAATATACCGGATAAAACTAACAGGCCACCTGATTTGCAATAGTTAGTAATCACTTCGCGCAATTCTCTCAACGGACCCGCTAAGATATTGGCAAGTACGATATCTGCCTGCAAATCTGGTTGATCCTTAGGTAAGAATACGCTTATTTTATCTGCCACATCATTGCGCCCAGCGTTATCTTTGCTGGCTAAAAGAGCTTGAGGGTCGATATCTATACCAACTACAGATTCTGCACCTAATTTCAATGCGGCAATACCCAGAATGCCCGAACCGCAGCCAAAATCGACCACGGTTTTACCTTCCAAACTGAGGGCGTCTAACCATTGTAGACACAAAGAGGTAGTAGGGTGAGTACCGGTTCCAAACGCAAGTCCAGGGTCAAGCATCACGTTTACGGCTGTTGGGTCGGGGATGTCTCGCCAACTTGGGCATATCCAAAGCCGCTTGCCAAACTGGATTGGGTGGAAATTATCCATCCATTCCCGCTCCCAGTCTTTGTCTTCAAGTTGATCTAATTTGTGGGAAAATCCTTTTCCTAAAATCTTAGACTTCTCAAGTTGCGATACAACACGCTGCATATCGAACTCTGCGTCATATAAGCCTATCACTTGAGTGTCTGGCCATAACATGACCTCTCCAGGTTTAGGTTCGTACATTGGTGTATCTTTGGCGTCAGTAAAGGTTACAGCTTGCGCACCATTGGCCGATAACATGTCGCCAATCTGTTCCGCATTTTCAGCGTGGGTGTCTATTATTAGTTGAATCCAAGGCATCGGGGTTTCCTATAAAGTCATTTTACAATAGTATCAAGGTAGACAAAGATCGGCTTGTTAATTTTCAACTAAATCGGAATCTAGTGCTTTTAATGGTTAACCATAGAATTTTTATAGCGCTGTTTTGTCTGACGAATTTAATAGTGTCGAACTTTGTAGCAGCCCAGCAAAACTTATTCGTAGCAGTAGGGTGGGATAAGCCTCCTTATGTGATGAATAATGCTAGAACTGGGTTTGAAATAGAGTTGATACGAGATGTTATTAAAAGCATAGGCTATGACGCTCAATTTATTCAAATTCCTTACGGTCGTTCATACGACACCCTTAATATGCCCAATATTGATGCCGTAGCAACTTTGAGTAGTAAACGTCAAGCCAAGCAAATGACACTTTCCAAAGCCTATATTCAATATCAGAACGTCGTTGTTACATTGGCCGCTTCCCAAATCGAATTAACTGACGTGCAAGACATGTCTAATTTATCAATCGTTGGATTTCAGTCGGCATTTAGGCTTTTAGGTAATGGCTTTTTGAAAATGGCCTCGGCTAATCCTAACTACAGAGAAGTACCGGATCAGGCGCGCCAACTGAAATTGTTATTTAGCAAAAAAGCCCAAGCGATTGTACTGGATGTAAATATCTTCAATCATTTAAATAGGACATTATTAGGTAAAGTTGATGAACAACCTGTGGTCATTCATCAGCTTTTTTCACCTAGTCTCTATCGTGTTGGTTTTATCGAGCCAACAATTCAAGAACAATTCGATAAAGCGTTGGTAGTGTATTTTTCTTCTGAAAGATATGCGCATCTAATTCAAAAATATCAATTCTACAACGCTGCCGTTTCAACTGGGTATCCGTCGATTGGTTCTTCTAAGGAAGAATAAAAGCTCGAATATCATTCACTAAGGTTTTCAGCGATGGTTCATGTATATACATCATGTGACCAGCCTCATAATATTTCATAGTGACACGGTTAAGATCTATTCCGTGATGGTTCATCGAGTGTTCAGTGGCAAAAAATGGTGTAGCCAAATCATAATAGCCATTGGCAACGAATACTCTAAAGTCCTTATTCTGACGCATACCTTTGGATATAAACGGCGTGACGTTAATAAATCCCTGACTGCGCGCTGAATTACCATATAGCCAATTCCAATTAACAAATACTTCGCCGCTCAATACGTGATAAGGCTCAGAACGCTTAACGTTAATATCGTTGGCAAAATAATGTTGTATCGCCGCTGTGTAGGCTCCATCAATGGCATAAGATGCTGGGTCAGCCTCAAACTGGTCGACGACAATGTTCGCGTCTTCGCCTAGATAACGGCTGTCCAATCGACCTACAACCTTACCTTCATCTCGCATCAATTCTTTCATAAACAAAAATTCATTAATGCGCAGTTTAGATTGTGTAATGTACTGCTTTTTGAGCCCCGTATAGGCATGCAGTTTATTTACAACATTATCAATTTCTGCGGGTTTAGCCAGAGCACCTTTGAGTAACACTGTTGCGTATTCATTTAGCGCAAAATCTCGTGTCTCAGCAACGAATTCCTGCAAACTATTCCAGTTAGATTTATTCGGGACTTTATTGTGATACCAAGCCGTGGCAGCGTAGGTTGGTAAAAACGTGACGTAAGGTAGATCGTTGCCTTCGGTGAAGTCACCAGTTTGAAAATCGATTATCGAAGATATCAGTAAGATTCCGTTTAAATCAATCGACCCCCAACCTTCTTGGAGTTCCTTAACCATAGCCCCAGCACGAGTGGTACCGTAACTTTCCCCGGCCAAATATTTAGGTGAATTCCATCGATTGTTTTCAGTAATGTACACGCGCACAAACTCAGCGAGTATTTCAGCATCTTGTTTAACGCCCCAAAACGCTTTACCTTCATACTCACCAAGAGGCGTTGAGAATCCAGTACCGACGGGGTCAATAAAGACTAAATCTGCAACATCCAAAAGACTTAACGGATTATCTTTTAGATTAAATGGTGCAGCGCCTACTTGTTCTGCATCACTAGGTAACACCACACGTTTTGGACCAAACAAGCCCATGTGCATCCATACAGATGACGAGCCTGGTCCACCATTGAATACAAATAATAGCGGTCTAGATTCGGAATTTTTCACGTCTGTGCGCGTGTAAGCGATATGAAAAATACTGGCTTTAGGTTTGCCCTTGGCATCTAAAAGATGACTATCACCAGCGCTAACCTTATATTTAATGCTGGTGCCATTAAATTTACCTTTATGCTCGGTTACGCTCATCTGTGCTTCAGGAATTTGCTTGATTTCTTTGTCGGATTCTTCTTTCGCATCCGCATTCAAGGTTAAAAACAACGTTGTGGTGAGGATCAGTATTATTTTTTTCATATCGTTCTACTTGCCATCTTTTTTTATTGAAAAATGTTATTTGATAAACATTTTACCCAACCAAATCAGATTTGGATATGGTTAATACTCGCTTACCTTAAGAATCGCTATGCTAATGGTAAATCGATGCCAATAACTCAAAATTAGCGATTTCAAATAGAACGTTAATTGTACGATTTCAGTGTGAAAATCGAATTCGAGAATGCTAATGATTCTGTACTAAAAATGTACAATAACAAATTAAATGCCAGATTTTATTGGATTAATTTACATATTTAATTTGACAGAATCTCAAAGTAGGGTATGCTTCGCCTAGCTAAGAAAACCTCGTTAAATATCTACATGTTCGTTGTTATATCGTTGTTCTTCGTCCTGTTGTTTTTAAGTTCGGTCTCTTTTTATGCTAAACCTGCCAATTTTGGCACCCAATTTAATTTTTACAGGAAGATATAATATGTCTGATAAAGTAGTAGGAACTGTTAAGTGGTTCAACGAAGATAAAGGTTTTGGTTTCATCGAGCAGCAAGGCGGCCCTGATGTTTTCGCTCATTTCCGTTCAATCGTTGGTGACGGCTTCAAGACTCTTAAAGAAGGTCAAAAAGTTGAATTCACTATCGGCCAAGGCCAAAAAGGTCCTCAAGCTGAGAACATTCAAGTTATCTAATTCAATTTATCGTCAGACTTGTCTGACGAATTGATAGAAAACTCAAAAAAGGCAATCATATGATTGCCTTTTTTATTGTCTTTTTTTAGGTTATTTGCACTTATTAACGGTTTTCTTTAACCGGTACAAATGGGCTAATGCGCTGCCATACTTCCTCTGGTTCTAAGCGTGACTTACTGCCCACGACACAAAATAATCCCGGACAATCTTTAGAAAAACTCTTTTGCGTATCCCAAGTTTCATAGGGGTGGGAGTCGTGTATCAGCAATAGTTGAGGGTGAGTCTGCGTGCCTGCTGTGATGTGAAAGTCATCGAGATTTTGTTTTTTCATGGCGCATAAATAATAAAGTGAATATTCCGTCCATTTAAGCATCAAGAATCGTGAAACCCGCCAATTTTTTGGATCTTTAGGGTTATGTAACGAACAGACGGCTTTTACCCAATCTTTTTTCCAAAGAGTGCTCAATTCCTCCGTTAACTGTTTAGCCAACTTAGTGGACAATATTGCTGGGGTGACATGCATTCCTTTTGATGTGTCTCCCACATTTGCCGACATTTTTAATAAACGGGCAGATGACTTCCACCATTTAGGGTGAAAACTGCGGGGTTCGTATTGCAACAGGGCTTTACCTTGGTCAATTAGCTTTTCTATGGACAAAGGTTTTAAACAGATCACGTCAGCATCAAAGGTAATATAAAACTCATCTGTAAATTGGCTGTGTGCGGCTATTTTTACAATTTGTTGTTTACGCCAGCCGCGCATGTGTTTATGTTGGCTCAATTCTGGAACCAAATCTTCTTCCGACATTACTACCGGATTAAACTGAGCCCAACGCTGTACTTTTTCAGTGACTATTTGTACTTCGTCAGGGGGCGTCACAATCAAAAACTTAGAGAATAAACCGGGTTCGCAGAATGCATCTAGGGTTTTAAACAAGATTTCAGTTCTACCTAAGTCATCTACATCATAACTACCCTTAACACTCAAAGGTAAAATTGCACCTATTGTCATTCTTGTATCCTATTAAAAGCGTTTGTAATTCGGGACATAACTCAATCGGCTAATTTAATCGTAAAGGCTATGTAGTTATATTGCATCACTTTACTTTACTAGGGCCTGAAATCAAAAGGCAATTCATTCACTTGCCTAAGTTTTATCAATATAGCCATGATGGCTGCCCATATTCTATGCTGTCCATATTTTATAAAGCCGATTGAATTATTCTCTAGGCTTTTCCTTTCTGCTTCACAAAGCAGTATTTTAGAGTTCCATTAAATGGTAAAGGAGTAAATAGGTTGGGCTAAAAAGGCGACTACCAAAAACACCAGTGTTTACAGTCTTGTTGTTTAAGGAATAGCTCGGCGTCTTTACCTTGCAATAATGCCAAGGTTGCCAGTAAACCACTTTGAATGCATTGCTGGGCTGCAACTGTCACCGAACGTGGTGCCTGTTGTATGGGGTAGCCAGTTTTAGGGTTTAAAACATGGCCATAGCGCACACCGTCTTTTAATAGATAGCGGTTTGCATCACCGCTTGTAGCAAGTCCACCGGTGGCAATATTTACCATGGCTAAGCCCTTAGAAAGATTACTTGGGTCTTCAATACCCACTTGCCAATATGGGTGGTTTTTGCGGGCTTGTGTTACTTGTATATCACCACCGAAGTTAACTAAAACCGATACATTCGGTGCTAATTGCTGACAAGCTTTAGCAACACAATCAACCGCATATTCCTTACCAATACCGCCAAAGTCCAATTCAAAACCTGTGGGCAAGGTGATTGAGTTGCTGGTAAATGATACCTGTTGCCAACCAATAAATGGCAGCAATGCGGTTATCTGTGGGTGTGTTGGGATCTTGTCAGAACCATCAAATTTCCAAACTTTTCTTAATACCCCAGAGGTGATATCAAATAATCCATCACTAATTTGATAACAGGTATCAGCGAAAGTCAGCAGTTTTGCGGTTTCTGCATCAATAGTGACAGCTTGATTGTTGCTCTGATTTATCTCGAACATCAAATTGTTGTGCTGATAACGGCTGTATTTGTTTTCGATGCGTTTGCATTCTAGGTAGGCGACTTGTGTCAGTTCTTTTGCGAGTTCGCTATCCCCACTATCCACTAAAATCTCACAGGGGCTGGCCATCGCAGAAAAGCGACCACAAATATGGTCGCTACGCTTTTCTATGGACAAAGGCAATTCAGAACTTTGCATATCTTGTTATACTCTAACAAGGGGCTAAAAACTGTAGCTTACCTGTGCTATCACCGCTTTTAAAGAAGGATATAAATCTTCATCTGCTAATGTCCCAGGTTGCTCGAATCCGGCATTGTCTGGGGTTTGCTGATAATATTCCAAACGAAATGCTAACTCGTTACCGTTTTCCAATTGCATACCGTATTTTAGCCCTAGGGTAATTGCTGTCATTTTTCCTAACCGGTAGTCAGCACTGGCATGCTCAGGAAGTGGGGTTCCTTGAGACAAAAATGGATTGTAAAACTCCGCTTCATTTTGCTGATAGTATCGAATGTGTGGTTGTATGTAGCTGGTCTCCGATAGGTTATATCGAAAACGAGAGTCAATTGTATGGGAGTCTATATCCCAATCATCCGTAGCAAAACGATAGGAAAAATCGACTACACCTTGATCAAGGGCATACTTGGTTTGCCAATACATGCTGTGTTTGGTTCGTTCTGTGGGACGAGATTCATAGACCACATCTTGGGTTAAACCTTGCTGATCCACAATACTAAGCACTTTGTAGGGGTCATTGTGATAACCATCCGACATGGACAAACTATAGTTAAACTGCATTAACATACGACGATTAATCACTTGGGTGACACCCAACAGTAAATCTACCGTATCTTTTTGTTCACTGCCTTGTAGACGAGTGGCATCAAAGGCTTGTTGATAAGCTTCTGAACTGTCGAACTGCCCGTTATCAACTACCATGCTAGAAAGATCTACGGGGCGACCTCCCACGGGATCTATACTATCAAATGCATAGGAAACGCCCGCCGATAGGGTGGTATTTCTCTGATTAAAATCCATATCCAGTGAGCCATTACCCACAATGGATAAATAGTCGTATTCTTTGGAAGCTTGTAAACCACCGCTAATTCGGTAATTTTCACCGATAGGCTGTGTCCATTGTCCACTGGCTTGTACACGGGTATCGTGAAATGTATCATCTAGGGGTGTTTCGCCTGCTTCAACGGTATAGGTTTCGTTACCTGAAGGACGAGTAAATGTTTGCACACCAGATTGGGCAACAGCGCCTGAGGCAGAAGCACCGGTAAGCGTATCGATGACCAGTTTGCCATTAAAATAATGCTCATCTCCGAAGTCTTTGTTGGCATTAAATACTCCTTCAACTAGTTGTACTCGATCTGTTTCACCGTAGTACAAAATAGCAGTATCAAACTTCCATTCTTCGCTGTTGTCTTCAGCTTGAACAGATGTGCCTAACAATGCGCATGAAGCTGCGGCAAGAATAGCACTGACGTTTTTAGTTTGTTTTAGTTGCATCCACAACCTCCGCCTGCAAATGAACGTCCACCACTGGTGGCTTCCTTACTAAAATAAATGTGATCATCTAGGCCAATGTCTACCCCTTCAGAATCAAGGGCCATTTCATCCTTAGCGAGTAAATCACGCTCCCAGGGTTGCACACCTAAATTTGCACAGCCTGCAAGTTGCATCACGGCCATAACGGTAATCATAACTATGGTTTTTCGTTTCATTTTCTCGGCTCTCCTATTGTTTTAGTAGCGCGACGATTTCTTGTTCATAAGATGTGGATTTATCTAAATGAAATCCTTTGTGAGCGACCACAAGTTCACCTTGTTTGTTGATCAAATAACTGGTCGGCATACCTGGAATTTTGTATTGGCTGGCTAAACTGCCTTGGGGATCGTAGGCAATATTGAATTGCGCAGGGTATTTGCGTAAGAATTTTTGGGCTAGTTTGGCATCTGTATCCAAATTTACAGCCAACACCACCAATCCCTCAGAGGCGTATTTATTGCTAATTTCATTCATCCAAGGAAAGGACTTGCGGCAGGGTTTACACCAGGAGGCCCAGAAATCTAAATATACTACCTTACCTTTGTAATCACTTAACTGAATGTCTTGCAATCGAAAGTCAGGCGCAGGTATAGCACTGGATGGTAAGTGCACTAATAACAGTAAGGTTAACAGTAAAATACGCATAAAATACTTACTCTAAACAACAATGCTTACAGAGTAAGTTATCAACCTTAAGGGAATCTTAAGCTAAAGGAATGCGGTGTGTTTTTTTCCTGAGTGGCTGGTTTACGGTATGAGTATTAAAATTCGTACTCAAGAACGAAGCGTAAAGTATGATCTTTATTGTCGCCATTCAAGCCAGAGATAAAACCTAATTCCCATTTTAATTGTTTTTGGCCTTGGTAACGTTGAATCCCCATAAATGCTGGACCAATTCCAACGAACTTTTCTCCCGTGTAGATTTCCACTGAAGGTTGTAACCATGGGTGCCAACGATATCTGTATTTTAGTCTGAATTGAGGAATAACCTCGCTTTCAGTGTCAATGTCTCTATCGTTGCCCCAGGTATAAGTCAGTAAAAAGTTAGTGGTTAAACTGGTTTGTCCAAACTCTTTTTCAATCAAGAGGCCAGACGTGGCTTCCCAAAGATCTTTGCTATGGGCTTTTTCAACTTCAAACAACGCGCCCCAATCAGCCCAATATTGCCCTTGTTCTGTGAGCATCCAGCGAGCCTCGATTTCATAGGATGCTAAACCAAAATCATCGTTTTCATCTCTAGCGCCGACTAAATAAAATTCTAACATCAAATGCTCTGAAACTGCTTTTCCAAAAGCGAAACGTTGGGTCAGCAGATTACCATCATCATTTTGGCGAGAAGCAAATCGCCATTCCACTTCCCGCTCATTGGGCAAAACATAGGGGTGGTAGACTTTATCTACTGAGCCTTCATCGGCGAAGGTTAGCGGGCAAAGCACTAAGTTGGCGAGTAAACTTAAAAAGCTGAAAAACCTCATAGGTTTGGCTCCTTATTTACTTTTTTAGTTGAGTTGCTGAAGCGCCTTAGCAAAACAGGCAGTATTAACGCGACTAAGTAGATCAAAATATATAATCCTGTGGGAGATGACTCGTAACCTATTAATGTGGCAAGAAACTGACCTATTTCATTTTCATCTGAAATGAATTGTTTGCTACTCCAAATTTGTTGTGAAGTGACTAAATCTGTTTGTTGCAGCAGGTAGGCAATGTGGGAAAACTGACCCACAACAAAGACTAAAAACAGATAGCGCGCTACCTTCACTTTTTGTAGCGGTTTTAATAGCAATACCAGCAATGTTGCAATGCTGGTACAGATACCAACCCCTAAAATTAACCCTAAAAATAGCGAATGACTCTGCTCATTCACACGCCAGAAACTGACATAAAACAGCAGTAAGTTGCTGGCATTAAGAATAATAATACAGGTGACAAACACAGTGGCTAAAAGCCGCGCTGTGAAATTGTACCTGAGTTGATGATTCACGAAAAAGGCACCGGCAATAAGGTAACCGATGATCAGCAACAGGATTTTAAGAAACTCAAACCCCAAACCATCGGTGAATTGGGAAATAAAACCGATGTTGTTGAACACCAGTAAACAAACAATAGTTCCGCAGCCAATACCCAGAGGTAACCAGTGTCGCCAATTGGGTATCAACACTATTAAAATGGCTATGGCCCAAAATATCGGCAAAGCATCTTTTAGGAACAGCACCACTGTACTACTTAGCATTTTGACGCTCCTCAACGGGTACTACGTTAACGAAGCCAATAGCTGTATTTGGATGATACTCGCCAAAGTAGCGATACCTTCCGGCATCTAAAGGGCCTACATAGATACTCGACTGGCTTTTGGCAAATACGACTTTTTCTCTATTGAGGTCAAAACTATCAATTTCTTCAGGGGTGTCATCCAGATTGATAAAGGTGATTTTAACTTTTTTGTGTTGGGGAATATCAATTTCCGGCGGATAAAATAAATGATTCCGAATGGTGATAGTAATTTCATCGATAGCACAGGCTTTAAATGACAGGGCAAGTAACACTAGCATCATGAATTTTTGCATGATGTGTTCAAGCATTTTTCTGCGCACATTATTCATGCAGATTTAAGCTCAACAAACACTCTCAAACCACCTAAGTCTGATTTACCTAGCGTGAGTTTGCCTTCGTGCATAGCGACGATTTGTTCGACTATGGATAGACCCAATCCACTGCCCTCAATTTTACTCTTTTGATGACTTTGACCTCGATAAAAGCGCACTGTGGATTTTTGTTGTTCGTGTTGTGGAATTCCTGGGCCAGAATCATCAACGCGAATGCGTAACCATCCCTCATCAAGGCTCAAGTTTATGCGTATATCGCTGTTCTCTGGTGTGTATTTATTGGCATTGCTAATGAGGTTTTGTAGCAAGGTATATAGGGCAAATTCATTGCCTTTAAATTCACAGGACTCACCATTGAGTTCGATGCTTTGATTCTTTCTATCAATATTCACATAGCTATCGGAAATAACTTTTTGGGCTATTTTGTAGGGGTCACAAATATCAAAGTTAGCTGAGATAATTTCAGGGTTAGTACGACTGAGTAACAAAATTTGATTGACCACGTGGATCATTCTATCTGTGTCTTGTTGTAGCTGTTGAATCTCCTCGTATTCACAGCCTTGGCTCTGCTGTAAATTATGCAAGTTTATTTTCAGTACACTCAGGGGAGTTCTTAGTTCATGGGCGGCATGGCTTGCGAATTGTTTTTCCCGCTCGAAGGCCGAATCTAAACGGTTCAACAAGCTATTCAGTGTGCTCACCGTGGGTAACAACTCCTCAGGGGTTCGTGACAAAGCAATGGCAGAAAAATCATTTTCTCGGCGCATAGACAATTGACTGGTAAGTTCCCTAAGGGGCGCTAAACCGTAGGTAACTAGTAGGAATATGGCTAAGGCTAAAACGGGGATGGCGAGAAAAAATGGCGTCATCGCCGAAATCATCATTTCTTCGGTTAGTTCAAATCTTGTTTTTAGTGGTTGAGCGACAAAAACCCAAACAGAGGTTCGTTGATTGAAGCTGGCATAAACCCGCCACCGTTGCGCATTAAAGTTCTGGTCAGAATACCCTACTTCAAAGGGGGCAATGGCAGTTAAAGGCACATTGCTGGTGCGTAAAACCAAATCTTCATCAGACCAACTTTGAATGGCTAAATCTTCATTTGAAGCGGCAATAGTCTCGCTAATTTGCTTGGGTAAGTTAGTCATGCTTTGGGCGAGAGTTTTCAATTCAGCATCGAATAGTACCGACGACATCTGCATTCCTGAACGATACCCTTGTAGTGCCGCAATAAAACTAATCAGCGCAATAGCACTGATAAGCAGAAAGGTCAGGTATTTACGAATTGAATCCATTTATCCAGGGTAAGCTCGCTGATTAATGCTATAGCCTACACCACGAACCGTTTTAATAAATTCGTTAGGTAATTTTTTACGTAAATTGTGAATATGAACTTCAATTGTATTGCTTGCCACTTCATCGCCCCATTCGTAAAGCTTGGATTCCAATTGTTGTTTAGATTGAATACGCCCAAGGTTTTCCATTAATGACTTCAGCAGGGTGAACTCTCGACGGGAAGTTTCTACCGGCTGATCATTTATGATCACTAAATGATGAGTAATATCGAGACTCACGGGACCGCAGGATACTAGGGATTGTTGAGAAGTACCTAAGCGCCTTTCCATTACCCGTAAGCGGGCCAGCAACTCTGACATTTCAAATGGTTTAGGTAAATAATCATCCGCGCCTTTATCTAAACCTTGTATTTTATCGGAGGTTGAGTCCCGTGCGGTTAATATTAATGTTGGTATGTTGTTTTTCTGTTTGCGGATTTTATCGAGTAAGGTTAATCCGTCCATATCGGGCAACCCAAGGTCAAGGATCATTAAATTGCAGTCATCTGAGGCCAAAGCCGCTATGGCATCTTTGCCGTTAAAAACACAATTAACCGCATAACCCTGCTTGCGCAATGATTTGCTTAAGGCTTCAGATAAAGCGAGATCGTCCTCGACTAATAAAATACGCATAATAGTGGGTTCTTTTTCGTTTGCAGCAATGGCTTAGCATATTGGCAATAGTTTAATTGAATGACAATTTGTATTGTGATCGTCTCTACCATTATAAGAAGTTTACCTTAAAGTAATCTTAACGCAGCTCTTTTAGCAAGGTTGTTTTTATGCGCCAATAAAAATGGGCACCGAAGTGCCCATTTTTTTATAACATTTTAGTCCGTTTAGAATTTATAACCAACGGTGAGTGAATAAACAAATGGGTCGATATCTACATCAACAGTTCCAGCTGAACCATCATTAGTAAATGTCGCTTCAGTGCTGATATCAATGTAACGTGCAGAAGCATTAACAAACCAATTGTCATCCAACATATAATCAAAACCAATTTGCGCAGATAAACCAACAGAGTCATCTAACTCTAAATCATCAAAGCCTGCTTCTTGATTAGCCGCAGTGAATTCTTCACTGAAGAAAATAGTGTAGTTAATACCTAAACCAACATAGGGTTGAAACGCACTATCGGCGTCTAAAAAGTGATAATTAGCTGAAATAGTTGGTGGTAAATGTTTTGTAGAACCTAAGGCTCCAACGGTGTTTAAACCAATATCATGTTCAAAAGGGGTTGCTGCCAATACTTCAATTGCCCAATTAGGTGACAAGAAATACGCAAAGTTTAATCCCAATTGAGAGTTGTTATCGACATTTACTCCCACACCAACATCTGCTCCGCCAATAAAAACATTACCGCTTGATTCGTCTGGGGCAACGGTGGTGACACCTGCACGTAGGATCATATCGCCAGTTGTATATGCCTGTGCTTGAGTGGCGCTAAGAGCGACTGCTACCGCTAGGTAAGCTGCTAATTTTTTCATGTGTTTCTCCATCGATATAATGTGTTTAAATTTGATGGAAAAAGCTTACCCAATTGAATTATTCTGATATTGATCTGGCTCAACCAAAAAGATTCAAAAGATTGATGTAAATCAAAGTTTTATAATACAGCCCTAAAAAGCAGTGAGTGCAAGCAGGTATAGGTGCTTAATTTTGGTATTCGTTGCTTTTTCTAATTTGCCAAACTATTCCTGCGCCAAAAGCGTAATTGTTGTTTTCCACCAGCAAGGGGCTGTCGCTATTGGCCGCGTTATTTTGGAATCGATAAGATGCAGTCATGAACATGCGTACAGTTGGAGTAACGTTAACCATATAACCGGTAGATAAGGTAAGGCCAAGATAGCCCGCTTTTGCATCGTATTCAGGCCTTAGTTGAGTGGCGAATTGGGTATCCACTTGATAAAAATAGTCATGTAATTTTTCTGTGGCCCAAACAGGTGAAACACTGAACCGGAATCTATCTTCAGGTTGGAACGCACCTACGTATTGATAGGTTAATTCAGGGTTTAATACATACCCACGATGGGTAATAGAAGAAAAGTCGGTGGAAAATACACCTCGGCTTTGCAATTTAAATTGTATTTGCTGAATTCCTATAGCTTTGTTACCACTTTCAAACAATTTGAGACGAACCTGCGGACCTACCTCAAACACAAAATCGAGGTCTGGCATGCCTGCTCGTACCGAATCTTCGTTAGAGTCTGCGCTAAATGCTGCATCAAGGGATAGGTCTACTTCTATCCAGCTCTTTTCTACGGCCACTGCTCGTATCACACTGTTATCGCCTACTCTGATAACATCTCCACGGTAGATGAAAAAAGGTAAAACGAAACCATTGTGATGATTGTCTGCTGCTCCTGGGTATTCAGGCGTGCTAAATCCTGCGCCGACGATACCCGCTTCCCAACGTGGTTTTTTGATGTAATCGTTGTCCATAGATGTATCTACTTGAGCAAGAGAGGGGAAGCTAAGAAAGAGGGTAGCTAAGGTTAAAAGACGCGATGTGAGGGACACAAAAATACCATTTGAATAGGAATAGTATGGAAATTTACTACAGTAAATGTCACAAGCTCAAGCTTAAAAGCGTAAATATATAAAAGCACTTAGGAAGTCGCAGGGAGAAGATAAAACGGATTGGATAAAATGCTTGAATCGGGTGAGAGATAAGAGTCGGAGCCTACCTAATTTTGACTAGGTAGCCTCCGATGAGTATTTACAGCTATCAGAGCTTCAGTTTTTTCTCTAGATAGTGGATGTTTGTTCCACCATTAAAGAAGTTTTCATCTGCCATGATGCTTTGTTGCAAAGATATGTTGGTTTTAATGCCATCTACAACAAGTTCATCCAACGCATGACGCATTCTAGCTATAGCCACATCACGGTTTTCTCCATAGGCTATTAACTTACCAATCATAGAGTCGTAGTGCGGCGGGACGCTGTACCCTGCATAGATGTGAGATTCCCAACGGATACCAAAACCACCTGGCGAATGGAACATATCGATTTTTCCAGGACTAGGCATAAAGGTAGCGGGATCTTCTGCGTTAATTCGACACTCAATGGCATGACCACGAACTTGCACATCTTTTTGTTCGATTGATAGAGGTTGACCAGCGGCAATACGAAGCTGCTCTTTGATCAAATCTACACCGGTAATCATTTCTGTTACTGGATGCTCAACCTGAATACGGGTATTCATCTCAATGAAGTAAAAGTCACCGTTTTCATACAAAAACTCAAAGGTTCCTGCACCGCGATAGCCTATTTCGATACAGGCTTTACGGCAGCGTTCACCGATACGCTCACGAGTTTCAGAATTAATGCCAGGTGCAGGGGCTTCTTCAACTACTTTCTGGTGGCGGCGTTGCATAGAACAATCGCGCTCGCCTAAATGAACTGCATTACCTTGACCGTCGGATAAAACTTGAATCTCAACGTGACGAGGATTTTCCAAGAATTTTTCCATGTATACAGTCGCATTACCAAAAGCAGCACCAGCTTCAGCCTGAGTCATAGAAATAGCTTCGATTAGCTCTGACTCTTTACGCACAACGCGCATGCCTCTACCACCGCCACCGCCAGCAGCTTTAACGATAATCGGATAACCAATTCGCTTTGCAATATTTTTATTGCGTTCTGGGTCGTCGTTCAGGGGACCATCAGAACCAGGTACACAAGGCACACCCGCTTCTTTCATAGATTTAATGGCCGACACTTTGTCACCCATTAAAGTGATGGTTTCTGCTTTTGGACCAATGAAAATAAACCCACTTTTTTCAACTGCTTCTGCAAATTCTGCATTTTCAGCTAAAAAACCGTATCCAGGGTGGATAGCAACTGAATTAGAGACTTCAGCTGCGGCAATGATTCGGGGGATATTTAAATAGCTTTCTGTGGCTGAAGCTTTACCTATACAGATAGATTCATCTGCAAGCAAAACGTGTTTCAGATCCTTATCTGCGGTAGAATGTACAGCGACGGTTTTGATCCCCATCTCTTTACATGCACGCAGAATTCGAAGTGCTATTTCACCCCGGTTCGCAATTAAGACTTTATCAAGCATGATAATTCGCTCGCTTATTCGATTACGAACATTGGTTGATCAAATTCAACAGGTTCTTGGTTCTCTACCAAAATTTGTTTTATCACACCTGCCTTATCGGCTTCTATTTGGTTCATCATTTTCATTGCTTCAACAATACACAATGTATCACCAACATTTACTTTCTGACCAACTTCAACAAATGCAGGCGAAGTAGGAGACGCTGAACGATAAAAAGTACCAACCATAGGTGATTTTACAACATGTCCCGATATTTCTGGGCTTGCTGCTGGGGCCGCCGCAGCAGCTGGAGCAGCAACTACCGGAGCGGGTGCCGGAGCTGGCGCATATTGCACAGGAGCTTGTGAACTTGCGCTTGCTCTGTGAATACGGACTGACTCTTCCCCTTCGGTAATTTCAAGTTCCGAAATACCAGACTCTTCAACTAGTTCTATCAATTTCTTTATTTTACGAATATCCATTTAAGCTCTCTTTAGTTACTCATTAAATTAATTTGGCAGTGGCGTTTGGCAGCAATAATTGCCGCTTCGTAACCGTAATCCCCTAATCCACAAATTACCCCTTTGGCAATATCTGATAAATAGGAGTGTTTTCTAAATTCTTCACGGGCGTGCACGTTCGACAGGTGCACTTCAATAAATGGAATGCTAACACTTAATAATGCATCTCTAATAGCAACGCTTGTATGGGTAAATGCACCGGGATTAATAATGATAAAATCAATATTCCCCATGGCATTATGAATTCTTTCTATCAGCTCATGTTCAGCATTAGATTGAAAATGAAGCAGCTCAATGCTTTCTTGATTTGCTAGAATTGTTAATTCATCTACAATATCTTGTAACGTCTTTGACCCATATATCGTTGGTTCACGTTTTCCCAACATATTAAGGTTAGGACCGTTTAATAATAAAAATTTCACGAATTTGTCGCTATCTTCTTTTAAATTTCATCGTTGCGATACTCTTAACGTAAATCTGATAAAAGTCAAATGAGAACCGAATAAAAATCAACCAATCAGAGGTTGTTTAGATTAATTATAGAGAATAGTGTCCAATTAGCAGCAAAATACTGGTCTTATCAGCGAAGTTTACTGCATCTTTTTTTAGTTTTAGCTCAAAAGGTAACGTTTTTGAATTATTTAGCCCATATCCACCTTGCTCATGTTTCCCAAACGAGCTTGTTGGGTAATTTTTTGGGAGACTTTGTAAAAGGGAGTAATTTAGAACACCTTCCCATTTCGTTACAGAACGGCGTGCGTTTACATCGAAAAATTGATTCATACACTGATAACCATCCTGTTGTTAAATCATTGAGAGAACAGTTTTCCCCAGATTTGCGGCGCATTTCTGGCGTTATTATCGATATTTATTTTGATCATTTGCTGTCCACACACTGGCAAAATTTTACAACGCAAACTCAACCCCTAGTATTGTCTGAGTTTTACCAGCAATTGAAACAACAACCACCTAATATTAGTCAACATTTTGCATCCGTGCGAGCTGGCTTGCTAAAACATCAGTGGTTGCAAAACTATGAAGACCGGAAAAGCTGCTTAGGGGCTTATCAACAAATTGAAAAGCGTTTGAATATGCGAATTAAATTCGCACAGGATGGATATCGATTCATGAATTCATATCATGCGCAGATAGAGCAAGATTTTTTGGCGTTCTATCCCGAACTCATACATTATGTGCAAACAGTTGAACTAGATTAAAGGATCAATTATGGCCGTCCATGAAATTAAACACCCATTGATTTTACATAAAATAGGCTTGATGCGAGCTAATGGTATTAGCAGTAAAGATTTCCGTGAACTGGCTAGCGAAGTTGGTAATCTGCTGACCTATGAAGCGACACGAGATTTACAAACCGAACAAGTGACTATTCCTGGTTGGACGGGAGAGCCAATTGAAGTGGCAAAAATCAAGGGTAAGAAGATTACGGTGGTACCCATTTTACGGGCTGGATTAGGCATGTTGGATGGTGTGTTGCAATTAATTCCAAACGCTAAAATAAGTGTCGTTGGGCTCTATCGCAACGAAGAAACCCTCGAGCCTGTGGCTTATTTCGACAAAGTAGTTAAAGATGTTGATTTACGTACTGCACTGATTGTTGATCCTATGTTGGCAACTGGTGGAACGTTAATTGCCACCATTGACCTGTTAAAGCAGAAACAATGTAAAAAAATACTTGGCCTTTTTTTAGTCGCCGCGCCAGAGGGAATTGCTGAGGTCGTTAAAAAACATCCTGATGTTGATATTTATGTGGCGGCTATTGATGACAAGCTAGATCACCGAGGTTATATATTGCCAGGGCTAGGTGATGCTGGAGATAAAATATTTGGCACACGTTGATATTAGTGATTTTGCCTAGGGTTTGGTTAAATACATTGTTCGCCGATTTAAGAGTAATATATAAAAGAGTTGGTAAGCGAGCTATATTGAGTAATAATTAAATTTTGCACATTTAGTTTATTTATTCAACATGCTTGGCTAGAACGAGTATAACCTCGGAGTGTTACCAACTTTGCTTGAAAATTTCAAAAATAGCGTTGTTTTTTATGGATTGAGTTATATCTATCGGTTTTGTAGCGCTATTTCTATTGCTTGTTTTTCAATTCTGTGGGGATTTCATGTTTCTGCAGCGCCGCTAATTAGCGAACCCAAGTTTGTGCAGTTATCTACTGTGCAAGGATTGTCACAAGATACAATTAATGACTTACTTATCGATTCCAGCGGATTTTTATGGGTAGCAACTCGGGCTGGTCTGAATCGATTTGATGGTTATCGTGTGCAGCATTTTGATGGCAATGAAATGCAACTGGCCGATATTTCCATTGAAATTATTTTTGAAGACAACAATCAAAACATTTGGCTAGGCACACGTCGTTCAGGTCTTTTTAAGATTGAGACCAAAACCGGAGAAACGACCCTTATTGAACATTTCGCCGTCGGCGGCAGTACTTGGTCGGATAGCGTCACAAGTATCAGTCAATTGCCAAATAACCAAATTATTGTAAGCACGGAGCGAAGTGTTTATATCGTTAGCCCTGATTTGGGCAAAGCTTCACTGTTATATCAACTGCCTAAACACAAACAAGTGGTTGAGTTTAAAATCAACGCTACCCTCTTCTTAGGGGATAAACTGTTAATTGGCCGAGGTGATGGGTTATTTGAGGTTGATTTAGAAAGCGGCAAAGAACGTCAAATTGAACTACTAGGGCAGCAAAACCAGGAACCCATCAGCGAATTGTTTTTAGCCAGCGATAACGTTATTTGGATTGGCAGTAAGATAGGCCTGTTTTGCATCACCCTGAATCAGAATAATCAATTTGATCTGGTTGATCATGCGTTGAGTATTCCAATTTTAGATATATATGAAACGAGCTATGGCAGTTTATACATAGGCTCGCAAGAAGGTCTATTTAGTTACGATCCTTCTTCGGAACAGCTTCAAGACTATTTAAATCCCTCCGATAGTCGGCTTTACATAACATCAGACGATGTAACCGCAATTGATGTAGATAGTAAAGGTAACCTGTGGTTGGGTTCCGCGTTTGACGGTGTATTGTATTGGTCAACACAAAGCACGAAATTCGAAAACGTTCGTCAAAATAAAGACGATGAGATCCAGTTAAGTAGCAACAGTGTGAAGTCTTTCGCCCAGTTCAATGATGATGGTTTGTGGATCGGCACGAGTAATGGCCTGAATTATTATGACCTTAAACAACATGAGTTGCGCGGCCATTGGTTTACTAAAGATATAGTCGGGGCCAAACGAGCTCGAATTCGAGATATAGAAACTTACGGTGACAACACCTTATTGTTAAATACCGATGGTGGCCTGTGGTCTTTTGACACTACTACCAATACTTATGCTCTGGCAGCGAGCGTTGATTCAAAAGTTGCCCAATTACTGAGTAGCAGGCTAGACAGTTTTGCCAAAGGTAATAACGGCTTTTACTGGTTCAGTAACTTGGAAAGCTTCTACAAATATGACGCACAAACTGGTGTCGTGTCTGAAGTCGAAACGTTAAATAAACAAATTGATGCCAGCGCGTCATACGGATTTCTGGGGCGAAGCCGTGTTTACAAAGATCTATTATGGATAGCAGAACGAGAGCAATTATGGGCTTACAACACGAAAACCGATAGCTTGCAAAGTGTCCATCGACTCGAGCGTGCCAGCATGGGACAACCTGTTTACCCTGAGAGTGTCGTTGAAGACAACAATGGGACCCTATGGATTGCGTATCCGGGAGCGGGTTTAGTGGGACTTGATGCGACCATTTATACCCCGAAATATGGCTTCGACAAGCAGAACTTGCTGCCGAGTAATATGATTTATGGGATCAACCAAGATGCAAATGGCTTTATCTGGATGAGCTCTCATGCAGGTTTATTGAAATTCGACCCTGCAGGCCCTTATTTACAACAATATGGGATTTCTCAGGGACTAGACGGAAAAGAGTTCAATGGTTTATCGCATATCGTTTTACAGGATGGACGTTTGGTCTATGGCTCACAAAAGGGGCTGAGCATATTTGATCCATCATCTTTTGAAACTGATGATGGCGTACCACCCCAAGTAAAAATAACGTCCATTAAACTCAGTTCCAGTACACTCAAAATGCCATTGGTCAATTTGGACAAAAGAGTGGTGTTACTTGATCACAAAGATGCCGGTTTGACTATCGAATTCTCTACACTTGCATTTGAACATCAAAATACCATTCAATACCAATACAGGCTTGATGGAACCGACAGTTATATTTATCCGGCAACAACGGATTCGCAGGTTACTTTCCCCAAATTAGATCCGGGGGAGTATGTGTTTTCAGCCATTTCTTTTGACCCTATGACGGGAGTGAAAAGTCCACCTGCTTCAGTCCATATCTTTGTTAAATATTCACCTTGGTTATCGCCTGCAGCTTATACTATTTACATTTTTATATTTGTGTCTTTGGTGCTGTTTTGGTGGTATCGACGAGATATACAAAATAATCAGGTGATGTCGGCACATGCTCAAGCTTTGCAGAGTAAAAATCGACTAACCTTAGCGTTAAGTGCGAGTAACAGTAATGTGTGGGAGTGGCGCTCGGATAGTAACGAGTTTTACGCACCTAGAGTTTCCGAAGAATTAGATTATCAGTCTGACGATAACTTACTTAGCTTTGATGCGCACATGGATCTCATCCATGAAGATGATAAAGCTTTATTTAAGTCTAATTGGCAGGCTTTTATCGATAAAAATAGCCACGGTTTAGACGTAACTTATCGATTACGTTCGCGTACGGGGGATTGGTTTTGGTACCGTGATGTGGGTAATGAAGTAGTAGATGAAACTGGGCTAGAAAGTGTTGTCGCAGGTACCTACAGCAATGTGACTGAAACCGTGGCAGATCGAGAAAAAGTCAGGTTATTTGGTGAGGCTTTCAAGCATACACGAGACTGGGTCGTCATTTTCAATACAGATCTGGTACCAGTAGCGGTAAATACTGCTTGTTGTGAGGCATTTGGGATTAATGAGAATGGTGATTTAAAGAGCCAATTAACTCGTTTATTTAAATTGAATGCTGATTATCCTCCTCGATTCTGGAAGAAACTATCCGAATTGAGCGTGACAGGGCACTGGAAAGGAGAAGAGCAGCTAGATATTCACAATGATAAAGTCTTAAATGTACTCATTAATATGACTTCCATTGCTAGTATGCGGGCTCAGGGGGAAATAGATTATTATCTAATGATTATGTCGGACATTAGTGAACAAAAAGAAGCAGAGAACGAACTGCGTCGACTGGCTAATTTTGATGGTCTGACTGATCTCCCCAATCGCACTTTACTACTCGACAGGATTAAACACGGGATTGATCACGCTTCCCGACACAAGTCTAAATTGGCCGTGTTTTTTATCGATTTAGATCGCTTTAAACAAGTTAATGACAGCCTAGGGCATAAAGCGGGAGATGAATTACTCAAAGTCGTCGCCCAGCGCCTGACCAACCTATTGAGAAAAGATGATACTGTTGCGCGCTTAGGCGGAGATGAATTTGTTGTAATGGTAGAGGAAGTTAAACATCCTGATCGTTTAAGTATCTTGGCTGAGCAACTTATTGAGATCCTTGAAGCGCCTATCCAACTGGGGAACCAAACCGTCAGCGTATCTTCAAGTGTGGGTATAGCGATTTATCCTGGTGATGCCGATACGCCAGAAGAGTTGTTGAGAAATGCTGATTTGGCAATGTATCACGCCAAAGAACAAGGTCGTAGTGATTTTCAATATTTCACTCAACATATGAATGAAAAAGCCCAAGACCGTTTGTTAATGGAAAATCGCCTCAAGAAGGCCCATCAAAGCAAAGCGTTTATTAATTATTACCAACCAATTGTCAATACTAAAACAGGGTTAGTGGGCGGATTTGAATTACTGATGCGCTGGCCTGATACCAATGGCATGGTGCCACCAGAGCAATTTATACCCGTTGCCGAAGAATTAGGTTTAATTGAAAACATGACGTGGGATGCATTAGAGCGGGCCATGCCAGTATTGAGTGAATGGCAAACTAGAGAGCGGGAAGTGTATTTATCCGTTAATCTTTCAGCACGACATTTTGAACGTCAAATCTCAATTGATCATATCGTGTTGCTGTTAGAACAACACGGTTTGCCTGTATCAGCCTTAAGGTTTGAAATTACTGAAAGTGCTTTGATGCGAGATTATGAACGCGCGCTCCATTATATGGAGTCCATGCGCCAACGTGGATTTACCATTGCTTTAGATGACTTTGGTACGGGTTATTCATCACTCAAATATCTAAAAGAGTTTCCTATTCAAGTGCTTAAAGTTGATAAAAGTTTTGTTGATGATATTGGTAAAGATAAAAGTAACGAAGCTTTAGTGTTAACAACTCTGCGTATGGCTGAAAGCCTTGGAATGTATTGTGTTGCTGAAGGTATTGAGGAACAAGTGCAAATTGATTTCTTCAAACAGCATGGTTGCAACCACCTGCAAGGCTATTTTTATTCTAAGCCCGTGCCAGAAGAGCAAACCGCAGCATTAATTGCGAAAAGTTGGCTGCTATAAAGGAAATTAATTGTTCATCATTGTGATTTAGGGTTTCCAACACATGCAACAGGCAATGTTCCGAATTTGCCTGTTTAAAAGCAGTTATAATGAATACGCAGTTAAGGATTAACGTCAGTTTCTTGCTATCTAAATCCAAGCTGACTTAGCACTGCCTTAAAGCTCCCTAATTAAATATCTGATTCACATGGTTAGCAAAAGGGCTAGCTTTCATAAACCCAGTTACCCTGACAGAAGACAATTCCTTACCTTGCTCGTCAAAAAATAGAATAGTGGGCAATCCTAATATGTCGAACGCTTCTTGAAATTCAATGTTAGTGGCGGTGTTGTCAGTAAGATCTATCTGCATCCATACAGTATCAGAAAGGGCATCCATTACTTGCGGATCTGGAAAGGTATATTTTTCGAATTCTTTACAGGCCACACACCAGTCGGCATATAAATCCACCATTACGGTTTTGCCTTGTGCATTGGCTGCACTGAGCTTTTCCTCAAAGTCCTGTAAGTTCTTCACCAATAAGAATGTGGGGTGAGCACTGACATCGGCCTTTGACGATGATGTATCAGCTAAATGGGTTTGATACTGTGACTGTTTAAACTGATGATAACCATATAACACTGAGCCTATTAATCCGGCAAAAATAATTAAACTGCGTATTCCTTTCCACAACGTGGTGGGGGTATTTATATTCATCACGTAGAAATAGGTAAACGCAATCAGGCCTAGCGCAGACCAAATATACTCAATCCAAATATTGCTCACTAAACGCTCCAAGAAGGTTAGTGCAACCACTAGCATCATAAAGCCGAAGGCAACCTTAACTACATTCATCCAGTTGCCTGCTTTGGGCAGTAATTTACCACCTGTAATACCAAATAAGATTAGCGGAATGCCCATGCCAATACTCAATGTATATAAGGCAAAGAAACCTAGAAGTTGATCACCTTGTTCGGCAATGTATAACAAAATGCCAGTCAAAGGTGCTGTAGTACAAGGAGATGCCACTAATCCGGATATAATGCCCATAATAAAGGCACCAATAAAACTGCCACTTTTTTGCTTGTTACTTAATCCGTTTAACTTTTCCTGCCATTTAGATGGCAATTGCAACTCATATGCGCCGAACATCACTAAGGCAAGGGACACAAAAATCACAATTAAAACCCCTAAAATATATGGGTTTTGCAAGTAAGCCGTAAATTGAGCTCCCGCTGAAGCAATGACTAATCCTAATATGGAATAGGTAATTGCCATGCCCTGCACAAATATGAAAGATAAGCTAAAGGCCTTAGAGGTACTGATTGATTTACCTTGGCCTATCACTATGCTGGACAAAATGGGATACATAGGAAATACACAGGGAGTAAAGGCTAAACCTATGCCTAATAATAGAAAGGCTGCTAATTTAAGAATTAGTATTTGCTCACCTTTGAGTAAATTAGCTAGCTCGAACTGTTGTGACACCGGTGCTGAATCGGTAACTTGGTTTGCATCCTTTGGTTGCTCTGCTTCAGTAACTTGCTTAGGGGGGGATGTATTACGTACTTCGTCTAAATACACCACTTGTACCGTTGGTGGGTAACATAAACCAGCGTCAGCGCAGCCTTGATATTGCAGTTTCACTACTGCGTCTTTTTCTGAGCTTAGAACGGTGTAGTGAATTTCAACTTGATCATAGAAAACAGGTTGAGGCTCATCAAAAAACTCGTCTTCTTTGATGATTGCTTCGGGATATATGGGTTGACTAATCTCGCCATTTTTTACGACAGTCTTAAATTGGTTTTTGTATAAGTAGTATCCCTCTGCGATGGTGAAACGCAAAAGTAGCTGATCATTTTTCTGATCAAAATCAAATTGAAATGCCTGCTCAACGGGTAAAAATTCCGGTTCATCGGCAAACAAATCATCAAAAGCTAAATTGCTTTGAGCCAAACTTGCCCAAGAGAATAATACAAATACAGTTAACGATATAAGACGTCTAAAATTCATGTAAGGCTACTTTTAATCCAATTTAAATATGCGTCGCTGGCGGAGGCACTATCAATAATTACCCATTGAGGAACATCATATGGATGCATGCTTAAGGTTAACTTAAATGCGTCTTCTACCTTATTCGACATGGTTTTAATAATTAAGTGCATTTCGGAGTCGGTGACGACCTCATCTTCCCAATGGTAGAACGATGATATCGGCTGAGATATCTGCACACAAGCAGCGAGCTTAAGGTTTACCAACTCACTTGCTATTTTTTCGGCTTGCTTCTTAGTCGGACAAGTCGTTAATACTATACAAAATTGTGAACTCATTAATATACCTTTTGTACTCTGGCCATAATTGACCTTAATAATAAAAGATATCTTTCAAAAGATAGAGATTGGATCTATTCGCACTGTATAGAATTTTATACTTGCTCCTTTGTAAAATAGTCTTGTGAAATTGCAAATTGTCCCCAGATTACTTGTTTGACCGAGGAGCATAATGTGTTTGGTAAATTGTTTATTTTGTTCGCTATCTTACCCATTGCTGAGATTGCGTTGTTAGTGAATATTGGCGAGCAAATTGGTGGTTGGAATACAGTTGCTATCGTTATTGTTACTGCAATCATCGGAGCTTATTTTGTGCGACAGCAGGGGATTGCAACTTTGATGCAAGCACAATCAAAAATGCAATCAGGTGTTATGCCCGGACAGGAGGTGGCCGAAGGTCTTTTGCTGGTGTTGGCTGGAGTGCTATTGGTGACGCCAGGTTTTATTACTGATGGATTGGGCTTTTTACTGTCACTGCCCATAAGCCGTCCATTTATTGCGAAAAGCTTACTTAAGCAACTCGCTGTTAACGTTGTAGCGGATCAACCTGGCCAAGGACAACATACTTATTCTCATACCACTTACTCTGAAACTACATACTCTCAACGGGGAAATCAGCAAGATGGTGATATTATCGAGGGAGAGTATGTTGATAAAGATGAGGTTGAGAAACGGCCTAAAATTGACTCACCATCAGACCATTAATCTCTATAGGTTATTGGATTAATCTTGTTTTGCTTTAACCCCGCCGGTTAAAGCAACTCGCATAGCCTCTTCTACGCCAATGTCTAACTTAGTAATTTGCTGACGTTTTACATATAAGGTGTAACCCCCTATTTGATAGCTCAGGGGAATGTAAACTCCCACTTTATCCTCATCTTGGAAAATTTCGAGGGCAACTTGGTCGGCTGTGATAAAACCAATCAAGTGCATATCGGGTTTAATTTCCACTGATACAACGGCTTTAGAGTTTTCTTTATCGTTGATTTGGAATACGGTTAAAGTATCTCTTATTGCGCCATATACCGATTTAACCAGTGGAATTTTTTCAACTTGTCGATTTGCTGTTGATACAATCCAACGGACAAAAAATACATTCACTAACAGACCTGTAAGGAGAATAAGCGCGCAGGCGGTTAAAATTCCCATGCCAGGAAAGTAAAATGCTTGAGAAACGTATGGAAACAGCAGCGCTTCTGCTCCTGACATAAACCAATAAATAAAATACAGGGTCAATGATAAGGGTAAAATCGCGGCTAGCCCCTGAAAGGATAAAGACAATAGCTTTTTCATTAATTAACAACTTATGTAGTAACGAAATCGAGGCTATAATGACAGAGCTTCGAGCAACTGGCGAGATCTTAAGGATGAAAAAATGAAAGCAGGCGTATGTCACATATTAGTCAAAGATAAACAACAAGCCGAAGAGTTGAAACGTCAACTTGCAAAAGGGGCAAATTTCCAACAACTCGCTAAAAAACATTCTCAATGCCCTTCGGCTAAAAAAGGCGGAGATTTGGGAGAAGTGAAACCCGGTCAAATGGTAAAGGCATTCGATAATGTGGTGTTTAAGAAGCCAGTTTTAACTATTTATGGCCCTGTTAAAACGCAATTTGGTTTCCATCTGATTAAAACCCTATATCGCTCATAATCGCTACAATTTTCCCAATTCCTACAAAAACGGCAAATAAAAAACGAAAATCATCCTAAAAATAGATTTTTTTTAACATAAACCCTTGAAGTCAGTAAGGCTATCCCCATCTTTCCTCGCAGACACTCATTCGAGTTGAGGTGAAAGCCGCAACTCAATCCCCCGATGTTCGGGAACTTTAACTTTAATATTGGAATTTTCAGGAGATTTGAAAATGGCAATCCGTCCTTTACACGATCGCGTTATCGTTAAACGCCAAGAGCAAGAAAGTAAATCTGCTGGTGGCATCGTGCTAACTGGCTCTGCGGCCGAAAAATCAACTCGTGGCGAAATTGTTGCAGTTGGAAATGGTCGACTTTTAGATAATGGTGAAGTAAAAGCGCTTGACGTTAAAATTGGCGACGTCGTAATTTTTAATGATGGATATGGTGTTAAAACCGAAAAACTAGATGGCGAAGAAGTGCTTATCATGAGCGAAGGCGACATCCTAGCGGTTGTTGAATAACAGCATAATCAATAAGATAGAATTAAGAGGAAATTAAACATGGCAGCTAAAGAAGTACGTTTTTCTGATGACGCACGCGTCAAAATGCTTGCAGGCGTTAACGTTCTAGCTAACGCAGTAAAAGTAACATTAGGCCCTAAAGGTCGTAACGTAGTTTTAGACAAATCATTCGGCGCACCTACTATCACTAAAGATGGTGTATCTGTTGCTAAAGAAATCGAACTTGAAGATAAGTTTGAAAACATGGGCGCACAGATGGTTAAAGAAGTTGCGTCTAAAGCCAACGATGAAGCTGGTGACGGAACAACTACTGCAACAGTACTAGCGCAAGCTATCGTGACTGAAGGTTTGAAATCAGTTGCTGCGGGAATGAATCCAATGGATCTTAAACGTGGTATCGACAAAGCTGTCGTTGCTGCGGTTGAAGAACTAAAAGCACTATCTGTACCTTGTGCAGACAGCAAAGCTATCGCGCAAGTAGGTACTATCTCTGCTAACTCTGATTCAGAAGTAGGCGACCTTATCGCGGAAGCAATGGACAAAGTAGGTAAAGAAGGTGTTATCACTGTTGAAGAAGGCCAATCTCTACAAAACGAATTAGACGTTGTAGAAGGTATGCAATTCGACCGTGGTTACCTATCTCCATACTTCATGAACAACCAAGAAAACGGCACAGTTGAATTAGACAGCCCTTTCATCCTTTTGGTTGACAAAAAAGTATCTAACATCCGTGAATTACTACCTACTCTTGAATCAGTAGCAAAAGCCTCTAAGCCTTTGCTTATCATTGCTGAAGACGTTGAAGGTGAAGCACTAGCAACACTAGTAGTGAACAACATGCGTGGCATCGTTAAAGTTGCTGCTGTTAAAGCTCCTGGTTTCGGTGACCGTCGTAAAGCTATGCTTCAAGACATCGCGACACTAACTGGTGGTACTGTTATCTCTGAAGAGATTGGACTAGAACTTGAAAAAGTTCAACTAGAAGACCTAGGTACTGCAAAACGTGTTGTTATCAATAAAGACAACACAACTGTTGTTGACGGTGCTGGTGAAGAAGAAGCTATTCAAGGTCGTGTTGCGCAAATCCGTGGTCAAATCGAAGATTCTACTTCTGACTACGACAAAGAAAAACTTCAAGAACGTCTTGCTAAATTAGCTGGCGGTGTTGCAGTTATCAAAGTTGGCGCAGCGACTGAAGTTGAAATGAAAGAGAAAAAAGACCGTGTTGAAGATGCACTTCACGCAACACGTGCTGCAGTAGAAGAAGGCGTAGTAGCCGGTGGTGGTGTTGCTCTAGTACGTGCAGCGTCTAAAGTTAGCAACCTTACTGGTGAAAACGAAGACCAAACTCACGGTATCAAACTAGCACTACGTGCTATGGAAGCGCCACTTCGCCAGATCGCAGCTAACGCCGGTGCTGAAGCATCAGTAGTAACTAACGCTGTTAAAAATGGTGATGCTAACTTCGGTTATAACGCCGGTAATGACACTTACGGCGATATGCTTGAAATGGGTATCCTAGATCCAACTAAAGTAACTCGTTCAGCTCTTCAATTCGCAGCATCAATCGCAAGCTTGATGATCACGACTGAAGCGATGATAGCTGACGCACCTGCTGACGACGCAGCAGCACCTGGAATGCCTGATATGGGCGGCATGGGTGGAATGGGTGGCATGGGCGGTATGATGTAGTAAATTTCAGCCTAAATCGCTTTTCTAAGAAGCCATAACATGTTGATGTTATGGCTTTTTTTATTTGTATTTTTCGTCAAGATATAAAAGTTTAAGGGTATAAAGTGGGGGATCGATAATGCCTCCCATATATTTAGCTCAATAAAAACAAAGTGATACTTCATCTATGGGCGGCATATAACGGTTTAAGTTGCGTGTTCATATCAATTAAATAAAGCCATGAAAGTAATCAACTGGCTTTACTTTCATTACACTCTTATAGTTAAACTTGAATTACACGCATATAGTGCGCATAATGTGAACATTAAGTGGTTGGAGTGTTAATTATGAATATTACCTTAGGTAAAGAATTCGAAAGAAGAATCACAGAGAAAGTCTCTGATGGCTTATATACCTCAGCGAGTGAAGTGATCCGTGATGGGTTGAGATTATTGTTTGAAAAAGATGCTGCTAAAAATCAGCAGCTTGAAATATTACGCGAAGAAGTAGCTAAAGGTTTTGAACAGCTAGCTGCGGGCGAATCGTCAAACAACAGCGTGATGGATATATTTGAGCAAGCCTCTCTTTCAGTAAATCAACAGTCTGAAACTAAGGGCGACAATGCCAACCTATAGGCTTTCTCCTTTAGCAGAAGATGATTTATATAAAATAATCTCTACGACAATTAACTCATGGGGTAATGAGCAAGCAAAAAAGTACGCACAGAATATAGATGCCGCATTAATAAAACTTGCTCAATATCCTGATTTTGGTAGAGAAAGAAATGAAATTTATAAAGATGCTAAAAGCTTTCCTGTAGAAAAACATATAGTGTTCTATCGAGTCAGTGTTAACGGTATTGATGTTGCTCGTATTCTTCATCAACGTATGGATCCCTCAAAACATTTTTAATGATTAAAAAAATAGAGCGGACTTTGGTGAGAATATAATTATGCCAGAAAGTCATATTAACAAGCTTGCCAAAATAGATGCTCGTCTTCAATTATTAAATGAAGAGCGCTTGGCTTTGCTTAATGAACGCCAAACGTTAATCACGCAACATGAAACTGAATTAGCCAAAAATTTCAATCTACACGCCTCTCCTGAAGCTAAAATTGACCTTTTTCTTTCCTATTTTAAAGGCCGTAATGATGTTTACCCATTTAGGTGGGAATCGAAAAATGGTCACAGTGGTTATTCTCCTGCTTGTTGGAATGAATGGCAGCCAAAAATTTACAATAAACCAAAAATCAGTTGTACTGAATGTAAAAATCAGAACTTTAAAGTACCTGACCATCAAGCTCTCTACGGACATTTAAAAGGTACTCAAACCATCGGTATCTATCCTCTATTAAATGATAATTCGACGTATTTACTTGCAGCAGATTTTGATAAAGAGTACTGGTTTGAGGCTACATCTGCATTTGCAACGACTTGCGAATCATTCAATATTCCCTATCTATTAGAGCGTTCAAGAAGTGGTAACGGTGGCCATATATGGATCTTTTTCTCGGAAGCTGTAGCGGCTAGTGATGCTCGTCGATTAGGCAATGGTTTACTGCGTAAAACGATGGAACTTTATCCACTATTATCATTTGATTGCTTCGATAGATTATTTCCTAATCAAGATATTATGCCAGAGGGTGGCTTTGGTAACCTGATTGCTTTACCACTGCAGCTAGAGCCAAGAAAAGATAACAATAGTGTTTTCATTGACAATGAAGGCGTACCTTATAATGATCAGTGGTCAATATTAGCAGCTACTCAAAAAGTGACTAAACCCCAGCTTCAATCAACGCTGAATCAGCTAAATTCTTATATTGAAATAGCGCCTGAGGATATTGAAAAGAATGAGCCATGGAATAAGCTTAACGGTAATGACAATATTAAGATCAACGATTGCCCAAAGAGTCTTACATTAACGCTAGCAGATCAGCTATATGTTCCGATCGCTAATTTACCCGGCAAGCTGACTTCTACGTTAAAGCATTGCGCAGTATTTTCTAATCCAGAGTTCTACAAACGACAAGCCATACGCTTATCAACGATTGGTACAAGTCGATATATTTGTTCCGCACATATAGAGAATGGTTATTTAATCTTACCTAGAGGTTGTTTAGCCGATGCCATTCGCATCATATCAGGCCAAACAATAGAGATTGAATACACCGATAAACGATTTGAAGGTAGCCAACTAGAAAAAATAAAATTCACTGGTAAGCTTAAAAGCCAGCAGAAAAAAGCTGTTGATGCTTTATTTTCACAAACAAATGGTGTTTTTGTTGCATCGACGGGCTTTGGTAAAACCGTTACGGGATTAGCACTTGTCGCAAAAAGGAAAGTGAATACATTAATCCTAGTTCATAACCGGCAATTGGCAGAACAATGGCTTGAACGGATAAAGGTCTTCTTAACTCATGTGGAAGTAGGCTCATTGTTGGGAGGGAAAGATAAACTAACTTATGAAGTTGATGTTGCTACTTATCAAAGTTTAGTTAGCCGTAATGGACTAGATATTAAACCTGCCATTGAAAAATATGGGCAAATATTAATAGATGAATGCCATCACTTGCCTGCATCAAACTATGAGTGTTTGATAAAGTCAGTACATGCTAAATATATTCACGGATTTACGGCAACACCTAAACGCCAAGATGGTTTAGAAAAATTAATGCACTTCCAAATAGGCGCTGTTGTTTATAAGGCTGCAACTACTGCCAGTAGTTTTGAACAACATGTGAAGATGGTTAAGACTAATACTAGTTTTCCTTCAGAATGGTTAATTGCTGAGACTAAACCACATATATCTCAAGTTTATAAGCACTTAGTTTGTGATCAAGCTAGAAATGAAATGATCGTTAACAAAATCAAACAGTCCGTAAACAATGACAGATCTGTCATGGTGCTTACCGAAAGAAAAGAGCATATTGAATTACTTGCTAAGTTGATGGCTGATAAGGGAATAAAGGTTGTTGAACTGCATGGCGGTATTTCAACAAAGCAAAGACAAGAACGAATAACTTTCTTATCCAGTAAACCAAGTAATGATAAAGCTGTTGTTATCTTAGCGACAGGAAAATACGTCGGTGAAGGTTTTGATTTACCACATTTAGATACTTTATTTATAACACTACCGATAGCTTGGAAAGGCATTTTAGCGCAATACGCTGGACGAATTCAGCGAGAATGGAGTAGTAAAACTGTTATTCAAGTTTACGACTTTATTGATGACTTCCCAACATTACAGCTGATGTGGAAGAAACGAGAAAAAGGTTATAAAGCGCTAGGGTATAAATTTAATGAATAGAATAACTTAGATCTTTGATTTTATATTGAATATCATTCTTCGGGCTGTGAAAAATAATTTTAATTCAATGGGGTAGTTTGTACGCAGCTTTCTAGGGGATAAAGCGGGGTATCACTACTAATACCCATATAACTAATCTATTAAAAACAAGTAGATAAACCCTATATGGGCGGCATGATGTAGTAGTTTTTTAACTCTACATATATAGCTCTAACCATTGAAACGAAAGCCTGAATAGTGATATTCAGGCTTTTTTATTGGTTATTTTAGAGCCGCTGTAAACTTACTTAGGAGCCTGCCAAGAGTGATTCGTATTTGCCAGCTAAATGCGCACTGCCAACCGCTGTGCTGAAGTGTAGTTTGAATTCTGTGGTAAGCGTTAACCATTGCTATCTGCCTTTTAATTATGAATAGTTCACTCAGCATTAGAGTAGAGGGAAAAACTTTCAAAATTCATAATTCTGGCGTCTGCAATAGAAAGAGTTTTAGCTTTTTCGATATTCTCATTTGGAAAAACAAATATTGAGCCAATTTGGGCATATTTCATTTTGTAGAAAACAACCACTCCTACCTTCGACTTTTCAAAAGCAAAAATATTGTCGTGTGGTAGGGTCGTGAGCAATGTAGACTCAGCTATTAAATCTGCAAGTTTTGAAAACTCTATTGCACGAAGCAAAATATAAAATCCGTATTCTGTGAGTAACTCGGTGTCATCTTTAATTCTGTCGTAAAAGACCTCAGAATTATATTCTTCCTTTGTTATCTCCCTCTTTGCATATTTATAAAGTATTGCAAAGTTCACCAACTTCTTAATAGTGAAGTTACCTTCTACAGCCGCCAAATCTGCGGTTTTGATAGCAAAAGAAAGTGGATCATTAGCGTATTTTCTTCTACTGTCTAAATTAAGGTGTTGGTTCATATAGGATGTGTAATTTTCGTTTGATGAAAAACTGTTTATCTTATCAATAATTATTTCTAAAAGGCTTGCTCCCATTTTAAGCCTCATTTTAAAACCAAACTCCATAGTTTCACTAGAAGCCATATTGATGCTGTTCCACTCGTTCAATTTTTCGATATCGATACTAAAATAGTGAGCTCTTACGTCATATTTAGTAAGCTCTTCAAACTTTTCACCTTCCAACTTCCCATAGGTCAATGCACTATTAGATTTTGGTACAGGATCTGAGCAAGCCACAGCGAGTAGAATAAATCCCAGAAATAATATGCTTGTAACTTTATTCATAAAGCCTCTGTTGGTTGAGGTTTGATTTTAGGGGTGAAACTTTCTTTTTTTATAATCTAACCAAGCTATTGATTTTAAGGTTGCCTTAAATTCAAACATTAAACAAACTAATTTATACATCTGTTACCTACTATTCATATGTATATTGATTGACAATTTTAGTCGTTTTAGTGGTTGATCTTCCCCTAACTTTGTAGACACTTTTTACTTAGAAACCGAAGTAAGGTAAAAGTGTTATGAAAAAAATATCCTGATGAATTTAAACAAGAAGCCGTTTGCCAAGTAGTTGAAAAAGGCCATTTCGTACCTAATGTTTCCAAACGACTAGGTATATCGGATAAGTCACTCTATTTTTGGGTGAGTAAGACGAAAGTACCTGCCAGTCAATCAGCAGAGCAAGATGAAATACGTAAATTTAAAGAGAAGTTAAGCCTCTGACAGATGGTCGCTTGCCACAGTTTACCGAGGCTATCATTCGTCCTGATTTAGAACAGCTAGTTAATGGGATTGAATTTGCGTTCGATAAAGACTATCCAGTACCTGGTACTCATCAAAACTAACCTTAAGTTAAATTGTCAGTTTAGGTCGGCAATCGGTGTTTTTACTAAAGCCAAATTGCCGCAGTTAACTACCATTGCCAGCCGTCCTTATATTTACTTTTTCGTTTCTCTAATATTACTTTATTCCCCTTCAACAATAATCTCGCTAATCACTACTGGGCTTAAAATTCAAAGCACTGATTAAAGCAACTACGGAACTAGCGCAACCCACAATAAAAAAGAGCCGATACAATATCGACTCTTTTGACTTTCAAAACCTATTAAACTGCTCTTTATAATATATATCTCAGTCTAATCATTTATTGATCATCACTGATTTAATATTTACAAACTCAGTTATGCCAAATCCACCATGTTCTCTGCCATAACCGCTGGATTTCACGCCACCAAAAGGCAAATTTGGCTGTGCTAATCCATAACCGTTGATATTAACCATCCCGGTATCAAATTCTTCAACGGCTAGTTTTACCGCTTTGTCTTCGTCTGCTGAGAAGATACCGCCGCCTAAGCCATATCTGGAGTCATTGGCAACTTCCATTGCTTCTTTGTTATCTTTGACTTTGATTAGCGCTGCGACTGGACCAAACAATTCATCGTCATAAGCAGGCATACCTGATGTTACGTTCTCAAGAACTGACGGCGGGTAAAAATACCCTGTCATATCCGGGATTTCGCAACCAATCAAAACTTTCGCACCTTTATCAATGGACGTTTTAACTTGCTCATGTAATTCGTCTCGTAAATCTTCTCGTGCCATAGGGCCTATGTCTGTTTCTTTATCGTTAGGATCACCCATTTTTATATTTTTAAGTTGCTCAACGAAGGCTTGTTTGAATTCGTCGTATTTCGCTTCAGTAACAACAAAACGTTTGGCGGCCACACAGGTTTCCCCATTGTTAATCATTCGCCCCTGAACACAGGCTTGTACCGCGGTTTCAATATTGGCATCATCAAGTATCACATATGCATCGTTACTGCCTAATTCCAATACGGTTTTCTTTGAATGTTTGCCTGCTGTTTCAGCTACTTTTTTACCTACACCGTCACTGCCTGTAAACGTAACACCACGCACTTTGCTATGTTCAATAAGCTGGGTTGCCATCGACCCTTTGATGATCAGTGATTGATAAACGTTTTTTGGAAAGCCTGCCTTTTCGTACATCTTTTGAATTTCTACAGCCATGCCAAATACGTTGGAAGCATGTTTCATCACTGTGGTGTTGCCGGCCACAATGTTGGTGATGCTATATCTAATTACCTGATATAGAGGAAAGTTCCAAGGCTCAATACCCAAGATAATCCCTATAGGTTGGTAGCTGATTATCGCTTTACCACCTTCAATTTCACGCTCTTCGTCTTCTAGAGCTTTTATCGCTTCAGTGGCAGTGTATTCACAAATGCCTGCACAAAGTTCAATTTCTTGTTCACCCTGAGCGCGCACTTTGCCCATTTCTTCGGTCATTAATCTGAGCAATTCACTTTTATTTTCGCGAATTGTGTTGGCCAAGCTTAATACCAGTTCCGCGCGTTTATCTTTAGGTGTTTTTCGCCAAGATAAAAATGCGTCATGACTTTTATCTACGGCTGCATTGGCTTGTTCTAAGCTCAAAAGTTGAAACTCGTCTAGTACCTGCTCAGTAAAGGGATTAATTGTTTTTACTGCGTTCGACATGATATTTCCTCTTTTTAATTCAACGAAGCTATAGGTGCAAAACCTTTACCAACTTGTAACCTCATGAATTTAAGGTGAAATTCTATTTTTTAAGTTTAATTCTGTGAACTTGATTCAATACCTTTGCAAAATATTCACAGTCAACATGCATGGTGATTGGTCTTGAAAAAGTAAATAAAAAAGCCCGTAAAATGGGTATTACGGGCTTTTCGACAGAGCAAGTTTAGATTGAAATTTCAGTTGGACTAAAAAATTCTAAATCCAAGCAAACTCTATATATTGCAGTGCAAAGAAAGAGCTAGTGGAATCTGACTTGTAATAATTCCACAGAGTCTGAAAAAGTAAGGGTTTGTAACTCACCTTTACCTTCAACATTAATGGTGTTGACTTGTTGTGGCCATAAATCGCGTAAGGCATCATGACGTATACTTAGATTCTCTAACTTAGCAGGCTGTGTAGTTTCCTGATAAACCCAGAAAAACTTCCCCTCTATTTCATGACCAACTACTTTTAGAGGCAAGGCTTTTTGCTGACTATCAAACAAGTAAAAGCGTTTGCTTACATAGTCGCTAAACTCATTTTGCGTCTTTTCTGAATCGAGTATATCCGCATCCTTACCAAATATTTCTTTTACTGCATGTTCGGCATCATGAACCCTAAAGCGGTGCATGATTTCAATATTCTCAGTGCGCGGATTAAACAACACTGTGCTTATGGAGGTTTTTTGTTGATGTGCGCTTAGGGAAAACGCTATTAATAACAGCGCCCCTAAAGCTAGTTTGATGAAATTATTCATGATTAATTATTGTCGTCTTCGTCAATATTGTCTTCATCATAGGTTTTCACTTCGGTTTTTATGTCATGCATAATATCCCGATAAACCTTGCCGCTACGCTTTTTGGTTTTATAAGCTTCAATCCGCGACGGAATAATTTTCCGAGGATAATGGTTGTTGCTTATATCCACGTCAGCTGTTTCCCAAAGGGGGTCAACCGTCACACTAACTAGCTCTTTGTCTTTGTCAGTGATAATCAGTTTGCTAACCGCTTTAGGGGTACGACGCCAGATTTCTGCTGGAATATATTGGTTTTCAACACTGCCATCGGCAAAGGTTAGCTCCAGTATAATTGGCATGACTAGACCACCTTTATTGGAAAAGTCCAATACATAGTAGTTTTTGTCTTCTTTCACCGCGCGCTCTAAGGCTGTTTTTTCCCAAGGTTTAAGCTTACTTAAGAACTTCTGATAAGCATTGCGTTCTTTGTTGGTTACCGTGAAACGATCATTCTCGTCATAAAAATCGGTAATATCTGGGAAACGCTCAATCCAAAGTTTGCGTCCTTCCGCTTTGTTACGGATGTCTGTTAACGACTTAGGTTTATCCAACTCTTCTTGGCGCTGACGAGCAAAATCGATATCTGGATCATGGGTGTCTAAACGTAGTTTATAGATTTTATCTATGGAGATATCAACATGGTCAGTACTGTAGAACCAACCGCGCCAGAACCAATCTAGATCAACCCCAGAGGCTTCTTCCATAGTGCGGAAAAAGTCTGATGGTGTAGGGCGCTTATACTTCCAACGTTGCGCATACTCTTTAAATGCAAAGTCGAATAATTCACGGCCTAGGATAGTTTCGCGCAGAATATTGAGGGCTGCGGCAGGCTTTGTATAAGCATTAGGACCTAATCGTAAAACGCTGTCTGATTGAGTCATAATGGGTACTTGGTTTGATGACTTCATGTAATCCACAACATCTCTCGGTTCAACACCCCAAGGAATACTAGGATCCCATTCACGACCGGCTACACCGTCTAAAAAGCTATTTAACCCTTCGTCCATCCAAGTCCACTGACGTTCGTCTGAATTGACTACCATTGGAAAATAAATGTGACCAATTTCATGGATAACCACGCCGATTAAGAAACGCTTTTCAGCTTGTGAATAAGTGCGGCTTCCATCTTTTTGCAATTTAGTACGAGGACCGTTAAAGGTGATCATCGGATATTCCATTCCGCCCACAGGACCATTCACTGATTGTGCAACAGGGTAGGGATAATCAAAGGAAAAACGAGAATATACTTCTAAGGTTTGGATGATTGATTCAGTGGAATACTTTTCCCATAATTTGCCGCCTTCTTTTGGGTAAAACGACATGGCCATGACTAAAGGTTGATCATCTCCACCTTGTTGATGGCCACGGGCATCCCACATGAATTTACGTGATGAAGCCCAAGCAAAGTCACGTACATTGTTGGCTTTGAATTCCCACGTTTTAGTTTTGTCAGTGCCTTCTTTTTCGTTTTCTAGTGCTTCTTCAGCTGTCACTACGAAGACGATGCGTTCTGCATCTTCAGCTTGTTCTAAACGCTTGCGTTGGGTGGAAGTGAGTACTTTTTTCGGGTTTTGTAATTCACCGGTAGCACTGACTATATGATCTGCAGGTACGGTCAGTTCAACCTCATAATTACCAAACTCTAAAGTAAATTCACCACGGCCAATGAACTCTCGGTTAGTCCATGCTTCATAATCTGTATAGGCATGTAAGCGAGGAAACCATTGGGCTAACAAGAAAATATCGTTGCCACCTTCACGTTCATCATCAGGGAAGTGTTCATAACCAGAACGTGCTGTTACGGCATCTTCTTCTACAATGTTAAATGCGTAGTCGATATTGAATACGGTCTTTTTGCCAGGCTTGAGGTGACGCGGCAAGTCGATACGCATATTGGTACCCACTATGGTGAATTTAAGCTTGTTACCACTACTGTCGGTCACTGACTGAATGTCGAAACCCAATTCATGATCATCGGTGAATTGCTGGCGACGCAACGCACCTATACTAAGTTGTGCAGGTTTGTCCGATGATGCAGAAGCCGTTGCTGGACCGCGGTTACCAATACCACCAAAGGTTGTGGTCATGGCCGACATTGAGTCGTTGCGAAATTTGTTCTGCTCTAATTGCATCCACAAATACTTTAACGTATCCGGTGAATTGTTGTGGTAAGTGATTTTTTCACTGGCTTCAATTCGACGCTTTTCTTCATCTAATTTAGCCTTGATTTGATAATCAACTTGCTGCTGCCAATATTCATGACCGGGTTCACCTGCGGCGTTACGATACACATTGGGAGTTGGCAGAGATTCATCTAGCTGACGAAATTTATCTTCAAAATCGCCTTTTGTTTGATTAATTGCTGCATTTGCAAAGCCAATGGCAAAACATGATAGCAGGGCTACCATAAAGAATGGTTTAAACATTGTGTTACCTGATTATTGTATAGAAAAATTGCAATGTGAGCAGAGTTTTAATCTAAACTTTCATCGACATGCGGTTATTATTATTTTAGAAACACCTCTAAAATAAGATGTTTACAACGCAGATTTGAAGCCCAAATATGAGATCAAATCATTCTTAAATTGAGCTTACAATAATGAACTATAAAATGAAATGTTATAACATAATTATTGGGTGGCTGAGAATTCCAGAAGTGTATCAATATGATTACACAGTTTGCGAGTTGGATTCTATTCAACGCGATGAATAGCCAGAAATAAGAGGGGAATAGCGAAGTTGATTCAAAATCTCTAGCTTAACTCTTTGCAATCAAAACAGCCCATATATTGTCTTTGACTTAATCTAAGAAGCGTAAAGCAGCTTAAAAACCATCAAAAAAATTGGGGAAATAAAAAAATGGGTGACGCCATTAAGGTATGCTGTTGATTTTGTTGAGTAATTTTATTTTTAAAGGAAGAGGGATTGCTTTCTAAATTGGCTGTTGCTAGGATGCAAACAGCAAACATGATGTGAGGACGACCTCACCGCTCTTTTTTATTAATGGGGACGACCCCAACATAATAAGAGTGTATTTATGTCTTGGTTAATTCTTATCATTGCAGGGTTTTTGGAAGCCGGCTGGTTAGTTGGTATTCAAAAATCTGAGTCATTTACGCATATCCCTTACGTTTTACTTGCCATAATATCTATGACACTAAGCTTAGTGTTGTTTGCCATTGCTATAAAAGACATCCCCATTACTCACGCATACCTTGTTTGGTTGGCTGTAGGCGCGTCTAGCATTGCAATTATTAATCATTACTTTTTCCAGCAAAGCCTTTCAATTGCACAATTGTTTTGCCTTATCATCATTGCTTTAGGGGTGATAGGATTAAAAATAGCCAGTTAAGGGTTTTGTGGAAATACAAACATCAACAAGGGGAGATTTATGTCTGGAGAAAAAGACTTAGCAACACTGATAGCTTCCATGGAGCCCGTTTTGTCACAACACGAGTATGTATTTACCACCTTTACAAGCTACGATTACTCAAGTTTAGGACGATTGAAACCCGTTGGCACCTTTTTAGAAAAAGAAGGCATGACTGCGATTATTCAAAAAGACACTGCTGATGAGGCTGAGATCCCCTATTCCGGTGTTTTCAACTGTATCACTTTGAATGTACATTCGAGTTTGGATGCCGTTGGTTTAACTGCCGCCATTTCTCAAAAGCTGACCCAATCCAATATCAGCGCAAATGTAGTTGCTGGTTATTACCACGATCATATTTTTGTCAGTATCAAGGACGCCGTTCAAGCTGTTAAAGATCTAAAGGATTTGGCTAAGAACGGTTTAGTCAATTTTACTGATTAAAAGAAATTGCCCGAGGTATACCCATTCGGGTTTCGCGATTTCGAGTATTTAGCCGCGTTAGACCAACTTATGCTGGCTTCCCCTCTTAAGTTATAAACATTCCTGATCATTTTTTATAAGTAACTTTTAAACGTTAACCCTACCTTAACCATCACCTTGTTAAGCTTTACTCAATTATCGGCAAATACACTTTATGCATCGTGCACTAGGCAATCATAAAGTGGCTTTAGCTTCATCTTATTTTATGTATTTAATTAGGAATGCTTAATTATGAAATCTTCAATCAGCACAGTGGGACTAGTCGCGGTACTAACTTTGCTAATAAGTGCTTGCCAGCAGGAAAGCGCGCCCACCCAAACAGTTTCTGTTCCTGCCGTCTCTTATGTTGCAGTGACTACGGGCGAACATAAAATTGATACGAAAATGCAAGGCCGTGTTGTGGCTTCCTCCATTGCAGAAGTACGCCCACAGGTTGGCGGTATTGTGCAAAAACGTTTATTTAATGAAGGCAATACAGTTGAGCAAGGAGAGTTGTTGTATCAAATTGATCCTGCTACTTATCAGGCTGCTTATAACGAAGCAAAAGCAAGTTTGAACAGTGCTAAGGCGGCCCTTGAAACAGCAAAGTTAAAAGATGAACGTTATGCAAATTTATTAAAGTTTGAAGGTGTGTCTCAACAAGACGCTGATGATGCCCATGCCACTTACCTAGAAGCAAAAGCTAATATCGAAAAATATGAAGCTGCACTAGCCACTGCTGCTATTAACCTTGAATTTACCAAGGTGACAGCTCCTATATCTGGCCATATTGGTATTTCTAACGTTACGCAAGGCGCCCTCGTAACAGCTTTACAAACTGACGAGTTAGCGACCATTCGTAAACTAGACCCAATTTATGTGGACATGACGAAAAGCAGTAAGGAGATGCTAAAACTGCGTCAAATGTTGGGTTCTAACGGTATTACTCAGGGCTCAACAGAAGTTTCTCTAACTTTGGAAGATGGCTCTGAGTATGACCACAAAGGTCGACTAAAAATGCAGGAAGTATCCGTGGATTCATCAACGGGTACAGTAACGTTACGCGCTGAGTTTCCCAATCCAAATGGTTTACTGCTGCCAGGCATGTTCGTTCGTACTCAGGTAAATGAAGCGGTAAATAAAAACGCAATATTAGTGCCTCAACAAGGCATTTTCCACTCTGCTTCAGGCGAGGCTTATGCCTATGTGATTGGTGAAGATAATGTAGTGGAAAAGCGCGTAGTCGAAACGGTAAATGCCGTTGACAATAAGTGGTTAATTTCAAGCGGCTTATCAGAAAACGATAAACTCTTGGTGGAAGGCGCTGGTAAAATCCGCCCGGGTAGCGAAGTGAAACCTATTTTGGTGGAAATGAACGAGCAAGGAACCATGATTACCGTGGTTAAACAAAACCAAAGTACCTCTTCTATACAAGTGGGAGGTTAGTAAATGTTTGCTCGCTTTTTTATTGATCGCCCTGTCTTTGCTTGGGTTATCTCAATCATTATCATGCTCACAGGTATTGCCTCTATTTTGTCTTTACCCGTGGCCCAGTATCCAAGTGTGGCTCCGCCTGTAATTAGTGTAAGTACTAACTACACAGGCGCAGATGCCGCCACAGTAGAGAATAGTGTTACCCAGATTCTAGAGCAGCAGTTAACGGGTTTAGATGGCTTATTGTATTTTTCATCTTCGAGTACATCTGATGGTTCTGCCTCGGTGAAAATTACCTTTGAAGAAGGTACAGATCCCGATTACGCCCAAGTACAGGTGCAAAACAAAGTTGAACAGGTTAATTCCCGCTTTCCAGAGTCGGTACAAAACCAAGGCGTAACCGTCACCAAGTCAAACTCTGACTTTTTACTGGTTACCGCTTTATATGATAAAACCGATCAGGCGACAGCCTTTGATATTGCTGACTACATATCTTCAAATCTACAAGACTCTTTAGCCCGTGTTGAAGGTGTGGGTGACGTGCAACTTTTTGGTTCACAATATGCCATGCGCATATGGTTAGATCCCAATAAGTTGGCGGCTTATGAGCTGATGCCTTCGGATATCAGCAGTGCTCTACGTGCGCAAAATGTGCAGGTTCCGGCGGGTAAAATTGGCGCTGTACCTACTCTTGCCAATCAAGAACTAAACGCCACAGTTACTGCGCAATCGATGATGTCTACTCCTGAACAGTTTCGCGACATCATCATCAAATATAATTCAACGGGTGCTAATGTACGCTTAGGCGATGTTGCGCGGGTGGAAATTGGTAGTGAAAATTATAGTGCTATCCCTCGTTTGAATGGTCACCCTGCGTCGGGTATCGCCATTATGTTATCACCAGGTGCTAACGCCCTTGATACTGCGACCCGAGTGAAAGATAAAGTGGCTGAGCTGTCAGCTAACCTGCCCGATGGTTACGAAGTGACTTTTCCCCGTGACAGCACCGAATTTATCAAGATTTCCATTAGTGAAGTGGTTCAAACCCTAATCGAAGCGGTAATTTTAGTTGTATTGGTTATGTGGCTGTTTTTGCAAAATTGGCGAGCTACTTTGATTCCAGCCATTGCTGTACCTGTAGTGCTGTTGGGAACCTTTGGGGTGTTGTCAGCATTTGGGTTCTCAATTAATACTCTCACCATGTTTGGTATCGTGTTATCCATAGGTCTACTCGTGGATGATGCCATTGTGGTGGTTGAAAACGTTGAACGTTTGATGCGTGAAAAGAATCTATCGCCTCGTGATGCCACCATCGAGTCTATGTCAGAAATTAGTACGGCATTGGTGGGGATTGCCGTTGTGCTTTCCGCGGTATTCTTGCCCATGGCCTTTTTTGGCGGTTCAACCGGGGTTATCTACAAACAGTTTTCCATCGCTATTGTTTCTTCCATGACCTTATCCGTTATAGTGGCGTTAACACTAAGTCCTACCCTTTGTGCGAGCATGCTTAAGAAAAGCAATCACAGTAGTGAAGGGAAAGGTTTTTTCGCTCGTTTTAACCGTAAATTCGACAGTTTAACGGAATCTTACACTGGGCATGTGCAAAGCATTATTACCCGCAAGGTACGCTGGATGTTGGTGTACGGCGGAATTGTTGTGGTCCTTGGTTTGTTAATTGTGCGTTTGCCAACTGGTTTCTTACCTCAAGAAGATCAGGGTAGCACTATGTTCCAAATTAACTTGCCCCCTGGCGCTTCAATCAAACGCACAAGAGCGGTGGCAGAGCAGGTAGAGCAATACCTAATGGAAAATGAATCTGACATTGTTATTCGCTCATTTTCTATTTCCGGGTTTAACTTTGCCGGTAGTGGACAAAATGCCGGTATGGGATTTGTTGCACTGACCCCTTGGGATGAACGTCCTAATGAAGATCAAAGTGCCGATGCTCTCATCGGTCGCATGAATAAAAACCTGTCTAGTATTCGCGATGCGAGTGTTTACTCCATGTCGCAACCAGTGATTCAAGGGTTAGGTCAAAGCAATGGTTTTACCTTTGAATTACAAGCTGCAGCAGGTACAAGTCGTGAAGAGTTAACCGAGTTGAAAAATGAGTTACTCGAAAAAGCGCGGCAAAGTGGTTTGTTGGTTGGCGTTCGCGAAGGAGCATTAAGTAATACGCCACAATTGAAAGTGGATATTGATAATGGCAAAGCAACCGCCCTGGGGTTGTCGCTATCGGACGTGGCTAGCACCTTAACGTCGGCTTGGGCGGGTTCTTATGTCAATGATTTCATTGATAATGGCCGAGTCAAAAAAGTGTACATTGAGAGTGATGCGCAATTTCGTTCCAAGCCCGAAGACTTGGGGGAATGGCATGTGCGAGGCACCAATGTCGATGGTGAAACTAGCATGACGCCTTTCTCTGCATTTAGTACTACATCATGGTCGGATGCACCGCAAAGTTTATCTCGATTTAATGGTATTGCGTCGTATCAAATTCAGGGTGCTGCCGCCAGCGGTGTGAGCTCTGGTCAAGCGATGGCCGAGATGGAGCGCTTAACTCAAGAAGTGGGACAGGGAAAGCTAGCTTACTCTTGGAGTGAGTTGTCTTATCAAGAGAAGCTCTCCAGTGGACAGTCTTCTATTTTATACGCGATTTCTATTTTAGTAGTGTTCTTAGCCCTAGCAGCTTTATATGAAAGCTGGTCTGTGCCTTTCTCGGTAATTATGGTGATCCCGCTTGGGGTCATAGGAGCAGCATTGGCGGCAACACTAAGAGGTTTGGAAAATGATATTTATTTCCAAGTAGCGCTGGTGACAACCATTGGTTTGGCATCAAAAAATGCTATTCTGATTGTGGAGTTTGCCGAGGCCTCTTATCAGAAAGGTATGTCACTAATTGATTCAGCAGTGCATGCCGCTAAGTTGAGATTACGACCTATTATTATGACTTCATTGGCGTTTATTTTTGGCACCATACCTTTGGCTATCTCAACGGGAGCCGGCGCGAACAGTCGCATATCCATTGGTACCGGTATCGTAGGTGGAACCTTTACTGCTACTGTGTTGGGGATTTTCTTTGTGCCCTTATTCTTCGTGATAATCCGCGGTATCTTTCCAAAAAGACGGCCGGTTTGTGACGATGCCAATGGCCTAGCTAACGATGAACAAACTAAATTGGAGAAAGCGGATGTTTAATTTCTCTTTACCTAAAAACTGGGGGGCTCGGCTACTACCCATGGCCGGAGCATTGGTGTTGGCAGGGTGCAGTACCTTAGCGCCTGAGTATTCTCGTTCAGATTTACCTGTTGCTGAGACTTGGGATAATGCGCCTCTAGAACAAACTCAAGGTGTATCTGAACAACGGGCCGACGAGGTGTCATGGAAAAGTTTTATTAAAGATCAGCGCCTAAGCCAAGTGATTGAACTTGCTTTAAACAGTAACCGAAGTTTGCGCCAAACCTTGGCCGATGTCGAAGCTGCGCGCGCGACTTACCGAATCCAAGACGCTGACTTATATCCAACTATCAATGCAGGCTTAAGTGGTAATCGAACTAAGTCCTCGTCTGGTACTATAAGCACAATTTACCAAGGTGAAGCTGGGTTAAGTGGTTATGAAATCGATCTTTTTGGTAAAAATCGCAGTTTAAGCGAAGTACAAATGGAAGCCTATTTATCGACTCAAGAAACGGCGAAGGCAGCAAAAATTTCATTAATAGGCGAGATTTCCAATGCTTGGTTAACCTTGGCGGCAGATAAAAACCAACTTAAATTGGCTAAAGAAACCGCTAGCAATGCTGAACAAGCCATGGAAATAACCAATAAACGCTTGGAAATGGGTATTGATTCAAAAATCGATGTGGCCAGTGCTGAAACTATCTATTATAACGCCCGCTCTGATATTGCACGTTACACAACCCAAGTAAATCAAGATATAAACGCTTTACGATTGCTGGTGGGCGAGCAAGTTGACGAGAGTTTACTGCCTGATTTATTGCCAACCAGTGACAGTTTAGTGGCTGATGTGCCTGCTGGTTTGTCATCATCGCTGTTATTAGAGCGTCCAGATGTATTAGCCGCTGAGCATACGTTAAAGTCGGCAAATGCCAATATTGGTGTTGCCAGAGCCGCTTTTTTTCCCAGCCTTTCTTTAACTGCAACTGGTGGGCTTGCCAGCTCGGTGCTTGCCGATATATTTAGCGGTGGAGCAAGCTCAATTTGGACGTTAGCGCCAAGTATTACTCTGCCGATATTTGATGGTGGGGCGAATGATGCCACCTTGGCCTACAATGAAGCTCAGCAACAAAAATACTTAGCGGCTTATGAATATACTATTCAAAGTGCCTTTTCTGAGGTGGCTGATGCGCTAGCGCGTCGAGCAACAATTCAAGCTCAGCTAAACAGTGAAAAGTCCTTAGTATTAGCCGCTACTCGCAGTTATGTGTTATCCGTTGCTCGTTATAAAGGTGGCATTGATAATTTCCAAAGGGTTTTAGAGGCACAGCGCACTATGTATCAGGCTAATCAATCCCTTATTTCAACGAAACAGACTGATTTGCAAAACCGGATCACCTTGTATCGCGTGTTAGGCGGTGGCCTAGCAGAAGAAAAAGCTTCGTAAAAATATCTGAATGTTAGTTATGTCCTTGGGGATATCTGCAAGTGGTTATTAGGAAAAAGTAGGAAGAGTTAAGCAATCATGAACGTATTGTTAGTTGAAGATGATATCGACCTTGCAACAACCATTGTTGACTATCTTGAAATTGAGTCTATTGAGTGTGATCACGCAAGTAATGGGTTGATGGGATTGAATTTAATCGAAAGTAACCCTTACCAAATGATTATTCTCGATATAAATATGCCCAAAATGGACGGTTTAACCCTATGCAGTACGCTGCGCGAAAAAGGCATGGATATTCCTATTTTAATGTTAACCGCCCGTGATAGTTTAGAAAATAAGTTACAGGGGTTTGAAGCTGGTAGTGATGACTATCTAGTCAAACCCTTTGCCATGAAAGAGCTGGTGGCTAGAGTTCAGGTACTGGCGAAACGCCGTAGCGGTGAAGTTAAAAAATTATCTGCCGGTGATTTAAGTTTGGATGTAACCCAACATAAAGCTAGTTTGAAACAAACTGCCTTGAAGCTATCGCCAATTGCATTTAAGTTATTGGAAGTGTTGGTGCGCGCGTGTCCAAAAACCGTGAGTCGGCAACAACTTATCCAACAAGTATGGGGAGATGAACAACCTGACAGCAACAGCCTCAAGGTACATATTCATCACGTTAGAAAGCAATTAGATGTTGAGCAGAGCAACGTTAAACTGGAGACGGTATCAGGTGTGGGTTTTGCCATTAAAGTGAATCATGAAGGAATACAAGCATGATAAACAGGCCAAGCCTCAAACTACATTTTTTCCTGAGTGTTGTATTGCTTGGCTCTTCCATGGTAATCGGTTTTTCGTTTTTAAGTGTTAACTACTTTGTCGACGGACTCGATCGAAGTTTAAATGGGATTATGCGCGAGATCGCTCAAACCACAGATGTTGAAGATCAGCACCCTAAAATTATAGCCGGTATTCATATTGCCAGTCGCTGGCAGGACACCCCTGAATTAATCCAGCAAAAATTTCCAAATCCCCCCACAGAAGTTGGCCAACTACTAAAGATAAAAGACCAAAGCACTATTTTATCCATGCCTAAAAATCTGTATTACGTGGTGCTGTATCATGATCTAAAAGGGGAAGACCGTTACATATCTAAGGTTTTACTCGAAAGAGATTTTGTTCCACATTATTCAGATATTCATCCGACTAACCGGTTAGTCTGGACACTGATATTGGCAGTTATCGGCATTTTATTATTTGCATTGCTTTTGATTATGATAATGCTAAAAATTACTAAGCCAATTAAATCATTAAAAAATTGGGCAAAGTCTTTAGGTCAGCATAACCTTCAAAACCCGCCACCGGACTTCACCTTTAGCGAACTCAATGAATTGGCTTTTTTGGTGCAAAACAGCTTAACCTCAGCCCACCAAAGCTTAGAACGAGAGCAGCGTTTCTTGAGTTATGCGAGTCATGAGTTGCGAACGCCCATTGCGGTCATTCGAAGTAATGTGGATTTGTTACAACGAATAAATGAAAAAATGCCTGCCAGTGAAAAGCAAAAACAAGTTCTGGAACGCATACAGCGGGCGGGCCTTACAATGACCAATTTAACCGATACTTTTCTCTGGTTGAGTCGAAATGAGGAAATAAAGTTATCCCCGGAACCTGTCAATTTAGGGGAGAAAATTAATCAAGCCTGTTGTGATCTAAATTATTTGCTTAGTGGTAAAGAAATAGACTTAAAAGTGGATACCGATGACTGCGAGGTGAAAGTTGTTGCGGTAGCTTGTCACATTGTTATTAATAACCTGATTCGAAATGCATACCAGCATACGCAACAAGGTGAAGTGCATATCAAGCAACAAGGGAGTCGCGTAATTATTATTAATAGTAATACCGCAACGGATAGTAATGCTTCAGTGGTAGATTCACAAGATGACAAAGTCGCCTTTGGATACGGCTATGGATTAGGCTTGCAATTAAGCGAGAAAATTGTCAGTCATCATGATTGGTTTTATGAAAAAACCAGCACAACAGGCTTTTATCAAGTTACAGTAGATTTTAGTGGTAACAAGTAATTACCCTTAGCTAACAAAACTAAGTTAGTTTAAAATTTCGCTTCTTTTTTACCTTTATCTAGGGCGTGTCTATTAGCCCGATTGGACTAATATGCAATACAAACAGAACAGATGGATAAAGTTGTTCATTGGCGTCATCCTCATATGTTCAGGCTGCGCAACTATAGCAAGCCTAGATTTAAATCGACTTTACGGTGAAGAAGACACCAATAACCGGGCCTATGCAATCGCTGCTCTTGCCACTCCAGAAAGTACAGCGACTCTTTTCTATGAAAATGAAGTTGCCCCAGTTATCAATGCCCGCTGCGTCGTTTGTCATGCCTGTTACGATGCTCCTTGCCAGTTGAAAATGACTCATCCAGATGGCATCGAGCGAGGCGCAAACAAAGAAAGGGTTTATCACGGTTCGCGAATTATTGCCGCGACACCTAATCGTTTGATGATCGATGCACAAAGCTCTAGCGAATGGCGAGAGCGGGACTTTTATCCGGTATTAAACGAGCGTGAACAAACCGCAACGGCTAACACCCAGGCTTCGGTTTTAGCTAAAATGCTAGCCTTAAAAAAGGCCAATCCTTTACCTGATGACAAAGTTTTGGATGAGCGCTTTGATGTGAGTATTGACCGCAGCCAACAATGTCCCACAATCGAAGAGTTTGAAGGTTATGCCCAAAGCCAAGCATTTGGTGGTATGCCTTATGCGTTGCCGGAATTAAGTGATGATGAGCACAATACCTTAATTAGCTGGATCCAGAGCGGTGCGTATATGCCATCTCCGGCACCGATTTCTGCAGCACAACAAAAGGCCGTTGATCAGTTAGAACAGTTTTTGAATGCCGACAGTTTAAAAGTGCAATTGAGTGCCCGTTATATCTACGAACATCTATTTAGCGCTCACCTATTTTTTAGTGAGCTAAGTGAAGCTGATGTGCAACCGCAATTTTATAATCTAGTGCGCTCCCGCACACCTACAGGTCAGCCCGTCGAAATAATAGCCAGTCGTCGCCCATTTGACGATCCAAAGGTGACTAGGGTCTATTACCGTTTATACCCCGTTACCTCAACCATTGTGAATAAAACCCATCAGCCCTATGCCATTAACAAAGCGTTGACCGACAAATGGCAACAGTGGTTTGTGGATGCTGATTACCAAGTGACAGACATGCCCAGTTACCAGCCTGAAGTGGCTGCAAACCCGTTAACAGCTTTTACTCAACTGCCGGTGAATGCGCGCTATCGATTTATGTTAGAGCGAGCGCAAAATACCATTATGGGATATATCAAAGGGCCAGTGTGTCGTGGCCAAGTGGCACTGAATGTAATCAATGATAGATTCTGGGTGTTTTTTGTTAAACCTGAAGTGGCGGCTTCAAGTGAGATCAATACATTTTATGAAACCCAAAAAGATAATTTGCGTCTACCTGCAGAAAAAGAAAGTACCGCTTTTACGGTAACTTGGATTGAGTATGCCTCACGCCAAGGTGATTACATGCGGGCTAGGCAAAACTTCATGAGTGCTGAAATAGACAAGGGCCATCACTTTAACCCTGACGATATTTGGGATGGTGATGGCGAAAATCAAAACGCCACCTTAACGGTGTTTCGCCATTTTGATAATGCCACTGTGATTAAAGGGTTAGTGGGCGAACAGCCGAAAACCGCTTGGGTCATTGACTATGCGTTGTTAGAACGTATTCACTACTTGTTGGTGGCAGGCTTTGATGTCTATGGTAACTATGGCCATCAATTGATGACCCGCTTGTATATGGACTTTTTACGTATGGAAGGTGAAAGCAACTTTTTGGCATTCCTACCGCCAGATAGCCGCCGTAAAGAACTAGCTTCTTGGTACCAAAAATCTAGTCCTGAGCTCACCTCTTTTTTCGAAGGCAAAGTGAGTATTTTTGATCAACCAAGTGGCATGGAATTTAAAACCAAAAATCACAAACAAGAGTTATTTGATATCTTCACTCAACACGTCGAGAAAGTTTTGCCCGAGCGCTACCAGGTTAGGGACAGTCATTTAACAACTAATTCTAAGGCGTTGCTGGCTCAACTAGGCAAGATTAAAGGGACCAGCGCTTCTATCTTACCTGAGTTAACCATGATTATGGTTAAACCTAAAGATGGTAAGAAAGAGGAAATATTCACCCTAGTGCGCAACAGTGCGCATTTTAACGTGAATAGTTTATTTTCCGAAAATGCGAACCGTGATCCAAAAAATGATAACGTGACGTTAGTGCATGGGTTGTTGGGAAGTTATCCCGACGCATTTTGGCGGGTCAAAGAAACTGAGTTAGCAAGGATGGTTGCTTTGGCTCAACAAATCAAAACAGAGCAAGATTACGCTAGTTTTCTTGACGCTTTTGCCGTGCGACGCACCTCCAAAGACTTTTGGCAATTTAGTGAAAAGCTCAATCAAATATTCATGCAAGATAACCCCATCGAAGCCGGTTGGTTAGACTACAACAGGTTAGAAAACCGTTAAATTCCCCGCTGTAGCACGGGCTTTAGTCCGTGAAAACGATGACCAAACCCCTCGCGGGGCTAAAGCACCCGCCTACAGGTTGGGAATAGGCTATGGAAATAAACCAAACCCAAAAAGGTTGTAGCACGGGCTTCAGCCCGTGGAAACGGTTGCCAAACCCTTCGCGGGGCTAAAGCACCCGCCTACAGGTTGGGAATAGGCCATGGAAATAAACCAAACCCAAAAAGGTTGTAGCACGGGCTTCAGCCCGTGGAAACGGTTGCCAAACCCCTCGCGGGGCTGAAGCACCCGCCTACAGGTTGGGAATAGGCCACGGAAATAAACCAAACCCAAAAAGGTTGTAGCACGGGCTTTAGCCCGTGAAAAGGTTGCCAAACCCCTCACGGGGCTAAAGCACCCGCCTACAGGGTGGTACGTTAAATTTCATCAATTATAGCGCTCACTTTCTGCAAATAAACTTGTTCAGGAATCTTTCCATTTAGATACAACTGTTTGAGCTTTTCTAAACGTACTTCGATGTCTGTTTGCCTTGCTTGGTCAGGTTGACTTGAGCTTGCTTTTTTTTCTGCAGCTTTGAAGGTTAAGTTGCTTTGATTAACATTAGTTTGATTTGTTGTTGTAGGAGTTTGTTGGAGAGTATTTGCGATAGAATTTGTTTGCTGTAAAGGCGTATCTAATGCAATTTTTATCCAGTCTTTTCGTTGGTTAACCTGAGTTACACCATCGGACAACTGGAGTTGCCATGAGTGATCAGCTTCTGAGCTGTAATCGCCATTTGATAATTTAAATCCCTTTAATTCTGAATTGGTGGCAAAGCGTGAGTTATTGACACTATTTCCAGCTCTAATGTACTTTTTTTGAATATCGACCTGAGCTTCTGCCAACAGCAAATACAGATCATTTCCGCTAACATACACAGAACCACTGGAATACAATGTATCGGCGCCTATACCAAGAAACGAAGTGTGCCTATCAGACACTGAAAATATCAATAGTTGATTACCGGAAAGGGATTGTAAGGTGTTAAATAAACCCTCAGATAAAACCTTTACCTCTCGTTCTGTAAAAACTGATTTGACCTCATCACTGCTTACCCAAGAAGATAACAGGCTGTCTGAAGATTTAGGCTCGATGTTAATTTCAGATAAAGCAGAGGCTAATTGGGATTGTGAAATCTGTGCTGCAGGTTGCTTTTTTGTTGGTAAATTTTCAACTTCTTGAATAGCAATATAATCGAGCTTATGCTGCCAAATTGTTTTTTCGAAGCCATGCAGACTGGATGTGTATCCGAATAACATTAGAATTGCTGTAAAACATTGTAAGTTGCTCATAATCATTAGCTGCCAGTCATGCTTAGTTGTTTTAATAGTAGCCTTAGATACAGCAATATACATACCATAGCCTTGATTACAGAGCTTTATATTCCTTTGAAAAAATTAAGGTTAATCTGGATGTGTTGATAGTATTGAGTCTAATGATGCTTTAGTGTGTGTTCATCTTAATAAGATCAGCCATGTTACAACTGTCTTAAAAATCACCAAACTGTATCATCTGCGACACTTGGACATGCAACACTTGATGCTTTTTCTCCTTTATTAAGTTCGCTCAAGTCTGCATAGCTTTTGCCATTTTTATCCCATTAAAATAAAAAAACACTTTTATAACATTGGCTTAACAATAAAGTGGCGATAGTTATAACAGCTGGTGTGACGCTTGCACTAAGTCTTAAGTGTTGTTTTTTTACCTGGTCATATTACAAAGCTAAAAGGTTGCCTGGTAATCAACAATCATTCTGTTTAAACGGATTAGAGTATTCCGAGCCGATACAGTCCTTGAAAGGAGTCTCATGAAGACACGGCGCAATGATTTATAAACGACTTGAAATTAAAACGTGGGAGTAATTCAAGCATGTCTGATATACCAGTTTATCGTAATTATATTAATGGTGAGTTTAGCGCTGAGCCAACATCCACCATTGAGGTGTTCAACCCTGCAAATGGCCGTTTGTTGTCTAAGGTTCCTAATTCTTCAGCTGAGGAAGTTGAACAAGCTATTCATGCTGCGCGAAAAGCCCAGTCTTCATGGGCTCAAAAGCCGGCTATAGAACGCGCAGGTTTTTTAAAGAAAATCGCCGATAAGGTAAGGCAGAATGCTGAAAGGCTGGCTACTGTCATCGTAAAAGAGCAGGGAAAAACAAAAGAGTTAGCAAACGTAGAAGTTAATTTTACTGCTGATTATATTGATTATATGGCTGAGTGGGCACGTCGAATTGAAGGTGAGGTGGTCACTAGTGATAGACCCGGAGAAAACATCTTTGTTTTTAGAAAACCATTGGGTGTTGTGGCCGGTATTTTACCTTGGAATTTTCCTTTTTTCCTAATTGCTCGAAAAATGGCGCCAGCACTCATTACCGGTAATACAATTGTCGTTAAACCTAGTGAAGAGACGCCAAACAATTGCTTTGAGTTCGCTAAGCTTGTTGCCGAAACAGATTTACCTCCAGGTGTATTTAATGTTGTCTGTGGCACAGGACATGAAGTGGGGAATGCTCTTTCTACAAGCCCTAAAATTGATATGATCAGCTTTACTGGGAGTGTCGAAACGGGCTCTAGAATTATGTCAGCCGCAGCGCCTAATGTAACCAAGCTTAATTTGGAGTTAGGTGGAAAAGCTCCAGCAATTGTTTTGGCTGATGCTGATTTAGACCTTGCAGCGCAAGCGATTAAAGATTCCAGAGTCATTAACTCAGGACAAGTTTGTAATTGCGCTGAACGCGTCTATGTTCAGGCTTCTGTGGCTGAAGAGTTTATCGCAAAACTAAGCCAAGCTATGTCCGCCACAAGATACGGTGACCCTATGGCCCAGTCTGATATTGATATGGGACCATTGGTAAATAAAGTAGGTTTGGATAAAGTTGCAAAAATGGTTGAGTTTGCCAAGAAGCAAGGAGCTGAAGTGGTGACTGGAGGCCAAGTTGCTGATTTAGGTCAAGGTTTTCATTATCAACCGACGGTTTTAACTGGCTGTAATAGTGACATGGAAATCATGCAAAAAGAGATTTTTGGTGCTGTGTTACCGGTTCAAATTGTTGCCGATTTAGATGAGGCCATTGGTTATGCAAATGCTTCTGAATATGGACTAACATCCTCTGTATATACACAAAATCTAAGTCTCGCTATGAATGCGGTCAGAGGTTTAGATTACGGAGAAACCTATATTAACCGTGAAAACTTTGAAGCGATGCAAGGGTTTCATGCTGGAGCACGTAAATCAGGTGTTGGAGGAGCCGACGGTAGACATGGATTATATGAGTATATGCGCACTCAAGTGGCCTATATTCAGTCTTAATCTTATTAAGTGGGTCTCGTTTGACGAGACTCACTAAATTAAGGTCAAAGTGGAATGGAATTTCATGGAAAGATTAAAACGAAAACTTAAGAATCGAGGTGTTCATGTTGTTGAATGCAGTAAGGAAACTTACCAGAATAAGAGCGCAGCATTAGAAAGAAAAACAGGCTTTAATAGTAGCGATGAGTTTACAATCTGTGATGAGTTTGCGAGCTTTAGTGCTATCTTAGCTGTTGATGAAAGTGCAATGTTTTACCTTGATAGAAAAACCTTCAATGATTTAGCTTTATTACCAGAAGGACATCCCACGACTATATCCATTTATGAAAATAATATTTTTGAAAGTATCGAAATAGCTTCATTTTTTATACAAAATAGCATTCCTAAAAACCAGTTACCGCTACGCAATATTAATCCCGCAGAACTATCTAATTTGTATCGTGTTTATATAGTAAAAAACTAACTCTGAATTTGGCTTTTTGCTTAATAAAAAGGGCATATTAGGTATGCCCTTGTAATTGATTATTTAATTATTCTTCGGCTATAGCCAACACCATTTAGAATGTTACTGAAGCTTCAGCAATTATACCGTCCCACTCAGCGCCGCCAGCAGCACCAAACTCGGTAGCTCCACCGCCAGAGAATTGCTCTTCTTCTTGTTTCACATATTCAATTTTAAATAAGGTTGAGTCATTCATCCACCAACCGGCACCAACCTGCAACCTTGTTGCATCATTTTCCGTTTCAATTCCTTCACTATCGTTTGTAGATTCTTGATAGCGCACCGCTATGTAGGCACTAGCGGTTAGATCATATTTACCTTCAATTGACCAGAATGCCATTTCCGATTCTTGTTCGATATAGTTGGTCTGCAAGCTGCCTTGACCATCTGCCCAACTGAAATCGTCGGTGGCTTTACCGTATAACCCATGGATCATGAAGTTATCCGTTTTGTATTGAATATCAGCTTGCCAGATGAAGGCATCGACACCGGGTATTATTAATGTGTGAGTACCTCTAGCACTTACTGGCGTGTTGGCGAACTGATAGTTATCGCCATCACCTAAACCTATTGCGGAACCAAATGCTTTACCTGTTACCGCATCCATATCATGATTGGTTTTGAAGGTACCCGCACCGAAAGAAAGTCCGCTCTTGAAATTCAACGTCCCTCTTAAACCATAGTTATAACCACGACCGTCACTGAAATCAGCAAAGAAGTCAGGTGTAGAAATAACTGCATCCCAGGTGATGTTTGTGTCGTTTGAGACATCATGAACACCGTAAACCCAAACACCTTCTTCAGCGGTGATCATGTCAACTAACCCATTTCCTACAAATGGGTTAGCTTGTACCGCGGCACCATCTGAATATCTTAAGAATGTCTGAGTTGTGGAAATGAGATTACCTAAACGCAAGCCCATGGTATCGCTCATATCAAATTGAATCCAAGCCAAATCTTGCGAGATAGCCGCACTGCCGTTATTCCAATCATTTGGTTCTTCTGCAAGCTCGGCAAATATCGACACTTTTTCGGAAACCTGCGCGTTAACGTTCAATGCAAAGCGCAAACGATGGAAGCCAGAGTCAGATTCCGCATCTGCTGGATTTACCGCGGCTCCATCAACTTCCATTCCTGTCTGCCAAGACTGCATAACGGCACCGCTAAATTGAATTTTACTTGTATCAGCAGCGAAGGCTTGGCTAGCTAATAAAGAGGTCAGAATCGCTGATGCGACTTTTAATTTTTTAAATTTAATTTTCATGATTATTTTCCCATTGTATTGTGGCCTGTGAACGGTTAGCCATCGACTATTTCGCAATTCGCATGCCATGCTTTTTACATTTCAGTAACAAAATAAATGCAATAAAAACAATGGGTTGTTTTTTCTATAAAAACTAAAAGTGATGCTTATGTCGCAATGTTGCATTAGCTATGCGACAACTGAATGATACCTGTGATAAACATGCTAAGAGCGGATTTGAGGGAGCAAAAAAAAGCCAACGCAAGACGCATTAGCTTTTTTGAAAGGGACTAAATTAGATCAATTAAGCCGTGCAATAAGACAGTATTTTATAGTTCGTTTGCTAGTAAATTTCGTTAGGTTGAACGATGTTATATTTGCGCATTTTTCGATATACAGTGGAGCGGCAAATATTCAGTTCTTCAGACACTTGGGTGATATTCCAGCGATACTTTTTAAGTGTTTCCAATAAGTGGAGTCCTTCTTGATTTCCGACATAATTTGAAAGCGTTTTATTTTGTTCCGCTGACTCTTTAACCGGCTCTTTCTTTTCAATTTGTACGTTGGTACTTACTATATCTTTTGGCAGGCAATCTAAATCGATTTTGTTATCTTCAGATAAGGCTTCAGCGAACTTTAGAGCGCTGACTAACTGACGGATATTTCCAGGCCAATGATAACTGTGCAAAACATTCCGTGCCTGCTCTGAAACTTGGATTTCTTGCTCAGAGTTTAGATTGTTCAAAAGGTAACTAATTATAAAATCCTTGTCTTTTCTGTCTCTTAAGTTTGGTAATTCGATAGACATACCATTCAATCGATAATAAAAATCTTCTCGAAACAGTTTTTGACTAATTAGTTCCTGTAAATTTTGATGGGTAGCCGAGATGACCTGAATATCAATGTGAGTGGGCTCTGATGCACCGAGTGGGATAGTTTCTCGTTCAGCTAAAACTCGTAATAAGCGAGTTTGCAGTTGAATCGGCATATCTCCAATTTCGTCTAAGAAAATTGTACCTCCGTGGGCTAATTCCAATTTACCTTTCATACCTTTCTTGTTCGCACCGGTAAAAGTGCCACTGCGATAACCGAACAATTCACTTTCAATTAGAGATTCAGGAATGGCTGCACAATTTAGCGCAATGAAAGGACCGTCAGCACGGTCGCTGGCTCGATGAATTGCCCGGGCAAAAGCTTCTTTACCAGTACCCGTTTCACCGGTAATTAGAAATGGAATATCTTTATTGATAACCCGCATTATTTGTTTGATTTGCGACTGAGCCACGGCATCTTCACCTGCTAGTTGTTGCAAGCTAGGGTGAGCGTTCATGGCTACGCTTTCCGCAGGTTTACGTTCTGCAACAGCGTGTACACTGTTCAATTTATTTGATGGAACTCGTAAGCCGATTTCTATTTCTTCGAGCATTTTAGGAGAAAAGGAGCGGACGACTACTCCTCCACCTTTACTTTTGCTCAGGAGTTCATCGATAGATTGTCCAACGATATCCTCTATTTGACTACCAGGCAGTTGTTGGTCAGCTTGCAGTAGAGCATCATATTCAGTAAAAGCTGAGCGATTAGCGCCAACAATAATCCCTCGTTCATTAACTGCTAACAACTGCTCCTGAATAAGATCTGCAAAGCTCTCTGTTGGCCTTATACTCATGGTGATTTGATTTCGATAAGCCTGTCGAAAATAACTATTTTCAATCATTCTTCCGTACATCATTACCATTTGTAAGGTAAGAAATTGGTTTTCTTTGTTTTTCGAGGCACCTAAACAAGAGGCATTTAAACACCCCCTCAATTCACCCATTGGATCAAAAATAGGTGTCACAGAGCAACTTAATTGGCTTTGTTCGGCGAAAAAATGTTCGTGTTGATGAACAATAATTGATTCTTTTTCGGCTAAACAAGTGCCAATTCCATTCGTTCCCACTTGTTTTTCTGACCATCCAGCTCCGATTCGCAGTCCAGATTTCTGACATTTCTCTCGCATACTACTGGGAATTTTCGCGTCTAAAGTGAGGCCTGTTTCATCTGTTAAAACTACAGAAAATCCGGCATTGGAAATCCGTTTTGAGAGACCCGTAACACCATGTTTTGCGATATCCAAAAACTCTTCTTGTCGTTGCAATTGTTGTTGCATTTCAGTACTAGAAAGAATCTCCACTTCCTTTTGTTTATATGGGTCCAGGCCATATTTAAGGATACTTCTCTGCCAGGAATTTACGATTTTTTCGCTTGGACTAATATCTCGGATTTGGAAATTTCCGGTCATAAAAGCGATGACATCATTAGTTGATCTGAGCTGAGGTGTTTGTCTCATTTTATCCGTTCTCCAACACTACTAAATTCCCAGAATAAAAAGTAAAACGATACTCTTTTTGCCCTAGTTATTTGAGCCTGTTTTTTACCAGTCTTTTCACCATAACACTGAACTTTTAAATTTTTAACAACTTTTTGACAAATGTTTGAGAAGTTTATTATATGCAGAGTTTAGGTGTCTCATTTTCGCATTTGTGCTGCAACACCTGTGTACTATTTAAAAATAGTGTTTTTAAAACGTTAAAAGTGAAAAATGAAAAATCATTATTATTCAGTGGGTTAGGAAAATTACTGGTTCGATATGTTATTGGCATGTTAATTGATTTGTAAGTTCGCCAATCAAAAAATCAAACAGGGGCACGGATAATAATGAAATCTTTAGTATTTAAAATGAAATATCTTAGTTGTTGCATTGGCGCTGTCGGACTGATATCCGCTTATTCAGTATCAGCAGCGAATTTGACAACGCTTAACAAAAAAATTGAAAACTACAAACCGGTTACGCACAAACGATTAGTTGAAGCAGCACCCCAAGACTGGTTGTTGCCTAAAGGTAATTACGAAGGCTGGATGTACAGTAAGCTAAAAGAAATAAACTCTAAAAACGTCAGTAAGCTTAAACCGGTTTGGACTTATTCTACGAACTTGGATTCTGGTCATGAAGCACCTGCACAAGTTAACAATGGCGTTATGTTTGTATCTACGCCTTACAACAACGTACTTGCGTTAAACGCCAAAACTGGGCAACTGTATTGGCGTTATAAGCATGATAATCCGTATGATTTAAGTGTTATGCATAATACTAGCCGTGGTGTAGCGTTGTGGGGTGATAAAGTTTATGTTGCTGGCTTAGATGGAACTTTAAACGCGTTGGATGCAGCAACCGGAGAGCGCTTGTGTCAAAGCCAAATTGGCGATTGGAGCATAGGTGCATACATCACGTCAGCTCCCACTCCAGTGAAAGGTAAAATTTTAGTTGGTCCTTCAGGCGGCGAATATGGTGTACGTGGCTTCCTTGAAGCTATGGATGCAGAAACCTGCGAAACTGCTTGGAAAACTTACAGCGTACCTGGCCCCGGTGAGGCTGGTCATGAAACCTGGAAGAAAGAAGGTAAACGCCCTGATGCATGGAAATATGGTGGCGGCAGTATGTGGATGCCAGGCAACTATGACTCTGATGAAGATATTCTTTATTGGGGTGTAGGTAACGGTTCGCCTTGGTTGGGTGATCAACGTCCAGGTGACAACTTGTATGTTGCATCTTCTATCGCGATGGATCCTGACACGGGCAAAATTAAAGGGCACTACCAGTACCACTATAACGACTCTTGGGACTGGGCTGCGATGAACGCACCTATGCTAATTGACGGCCTTAAAGACGGTCGCAAAAAGGTTAAAGGTTTAGTTTCTCCGCAACGTAACGGTTACATGTATTGGTTAGAAAGAGATGGTAAAGGCAAGATTGAATATCTCGAAGGTAAACCTTTCGTAGCGAACAATGCGTTTAAATCTTTGGATCCTAAAACGGGTCGTCCAACCTATGACTACGACCACGTGCCGGTTACTGGCAAACGAGTTTCTTACTGCCCAAGTCTTTGGGGTGGAAAAAACTGGCCTTACGAATCATACAACCCTGATACTGGGATGATGTATGTCCCCGCAAACGACAACATTTGTAATTCCTTCGAAGGTAAATTCCAAGATGATGTTGAACCTGCTTCAGGTCAATTCTGGGCTGGTATCGATATTCCTGACTTAGATGTGTACTTAGCTGATCAAAACAAAGGTGTTGGCCAGATGCAAGCTTGGGACGTGAACAAGCGCGAAAAAGTATGGCAGCACGATTACGGCAAAACTATGAACTGGGGTCCTGTTCTATCTACAGCTGGCAACATTGTATTTAGTGCCGGTACCAATGATCGCATGTTGCGAGCATTCGATGCCAAAACTGGCGAAGTACTTTGGGAATTCCCTCTGAACTCAACCGCTATTGCACCACCTGTCGCTTATGAAGTAGACGGTAAGCAATACATAGCTATAACCGCTGGCTACGGTGTTGATCCTCATTGGACCAATGGTGTTTTGGCAGCAAAAGACGAAAGTGGTGAGTGGATATCAGATGTGCCTGAAGGTGGCGTTATTTGGGTATTCGCTTTACCTGACGCTTAAAAAGCTATAAGGGGAGGCGAGTGTCTCCCCTGACTTTCATAAACCAATAAAATAAAAAGTCTATTTAGCCTGCTGAAGTTCGAGGTGTAGCAATGAAACAAAAAATAAATAATAAGCATGATGATATCGAGCAAGAAGCATGCTGCGGTTGTGCCCAAACCAATCAAAATCACATTACAGATAGCAAGAGACGCAATTTGCTGAAATATCTTGCTTTAGCGATACCGGCAGTGAACTGTTTTACTGGCAATACAGCATTAGCTGCAATCAAGAAAAAATCGCCAGAAAGTAAATTGCCGCCACAAGTGGGTGATCGTTTTACTTATTTTAGTAAGCGTTTACAGGGACCTTTAATTAAAATATCTGATCTCGCCAAATCGGATAAGCAAGTGCTAGTGGTGCCTGTCGATCCAAAAACCGGGGAAGTTCGGGATGGCTCTCGTTACAACCAAATTCTGATTCAAAAACTTTCTAAAGAATCGCTATCCACAGAAACACAGCAAATGTCTGCCGACGGCATAGTTGCTTACTCCGCCATATGTACTCACGCAGGCTGCCCAGTGACTGGTTGGGTAAAAGAGGAAGAAAACTATATGTGCCCTTGCCATCAGTCAGTTTTTAATCCCAAAGAAGGCGGTGGAGTAGTGTCTGGTCCTGCCCCAAGAAAATTACCTGCCTTGGCATTAACCGCTGAAAACGATGAACTCGTAGTTGCCGCAGAGTTTAATAGTTGGATTGGATTTGGTAAGCCACGTCGGTAAACAGGTTAATTCAAATTAATTGGTAGTGAGTCAAATACTACTTAATCGATAACCAAAGAGAGTGAATTATGAAAAAAGTCAGTATTAGTTTAATTGTTATTTCGCAAATGCTTTTGGGACTTACTGTATCTACAACTGTGTCAGCCGCAGCGAAGCCCATCACCGGAGTGAATTGTAATGGTGGTTTTTTCGTAAGAACACCTGATAAACACATTCATTGGATTGATGAAGAAACCGAAGAACATGTTCAGGTTTACGATAAAAGTGATGACATTTATGCCATGGCTCAATGTGGTACAGGTGTGGTGACGGTTTTTGAAAAGCAAATTGATGGTGAGCAGCAATATAATGCGATCTACAGTCCAAATTGCATGAACATTGGCAGTGAAAAAGGTTTGTCGTCACATATTTATCAAGGTAAAGAAAAGATAAATAAGATTGACGCAAAGGACGGAAAGCTCGAAATTCGTTTTGTTAATAACACTTACCTGCGCGGTGAGACCTGTGCGTCAGTTAGTGCAGGAAAATAAAGTGTTAGCGCGCGCTTTTGGGCACGTTGCAGTGGTGAAGCAGTTATTCTGCTTTGCTACTGCTTTTTTGTTTTTAATCAGCTGTAGTGGCACTAAAAGTTCGACTCACGCAACAATAGACGCTGATCGAGTGATGCTCAGAGCAGTGCTGGATAAGCTAGAACAAACTTATCCTCTTTTACCCAGCGTCGATGAAAAACCAATATCATCCCCGCTTTTTAGGTTGGGCAAAGAATTATTTTTTAGCCGTTCGTTAAGTGGCAATAAAGATGTTGCCTGTGCTAGTTGTCATCATCCGTACTTAGCGGGCGGAGATAAACTTAGCTTGCCAGTTGGCGAATCAGCTTATGAACCCGAGTTGCTTGGTCCCGGTCGTTGGCATGATTGGCAGTCTTCTGCTGATCCTAATGCTGATGGTGCACCAAATGTTCCGCGTCACGCACAAAGCACTTTTAATTCATCATTATACAATCGTGCAATGTTTTACGATGGTCGTGTTTTTGTTTTAGATGAAGATTCTAAGAATGGCGGAAAGGGCCAAAACCATCGCACACCTGATAGTAATTTATGGTTAGGTGATATTGCTGCAGGCAATGATTTGCTGGCCAGTCAGACCCGTTTTCCTGTCGTCTCAAATGACGAAATGCGCGGCTATAGTTTTGCCACTGCACAAACTCATGAAGGCATACGTGACGCACTTGTAGCAAGAATGAAACAACATGATAAAAATCAGTCATGGTTAAAATTGTTTCGTGCCGCATTTGGTGAACCTGATGCGAATGCTGAAACATTGATAAATTTTAGCAATATTGAAAAAGCCATTTCTTATTATCAATCGACCCAAGTGTTAATTGATAATGATTGGTATGCCTATATCAAAGGCGATGAAGATGCACTAACAGATTTGCAAGTTGAAGGTGCGTTACTATTCTTCAACCAGTCACAACAAGGCGGTGCTGACTGTGTTGCTTGTCACACCCCGCCAATTTTTTCTGATGAACAATTCCATAATATCGCTGTTCCCCAATTTGGTAAGGGCAAGCAGCCCAATGGAGAAGACTTTGGGCGTAGAGGGGTCACTCAAAAAGACCAGGATAGATTCGCGTTTCGGACACCCACTTTACTGAACGTGACAGCTACTGCTCCTTATACACACTCGGGGGCATTTACCCAATTGCAGGACGTTATTGCTCATCATATCGATCCTGTTAAATCCATTAAAAGTTACGATTTTAGTTTTGCCAATAACCCTCAAATGCAGTATGTCAGTGAATTAAATCCGCAGGCCGAAGCGCATTCCCAAAAGCCCCTTCAATTTTTATTAGAACAACAACAGCAAGGGCTGAGTAAACTGCCTAGTAATGTGAATATTAATAGCCATCAAAGGGATGCTATTGCTGCTTTTCTCAGTGCGTTAACTGACCCATGTTTAAATAATCAAGAATGCCTAGCGGTTTGGGTGCCAAATGAAAATGAAGTAGCACCTGACTCATTGCGTTTAAATGCAAAAATTGGCGAGTTTGCTCCTCCTCCTAAACCTTTGGCTAGTCTGAGCAAAACTTTAATCAATGATACCCGTAGTAAGGTCAAAGCTTCAGGTCGCATAAAAGCCATCGTGCTTAAATCCAATTTATTTGGTTGCGAAATCGCAAAGGTAGACGAGATTAAAAATACACCACATAAATTCCAAGAAGTGGCTTTAACATCAGGGTTAACCAAGCGACACCACATTACTTGGCCACTTTATAATTTACAATCTGCACAACGCCTAATTTTTAGCGGTGGTGTTGCCGCAGGCGATGTTGACGGGGATTGTTGGCCAGATATTTTTCAACCTACCGGAGATGGTTCGGCAGACGTTTTATACCGAAACAACCGAGATGGCAGTTTTACTGACATATCCAAACAGTGGGGAATTACCTCTAAAGAATTATCGAATGGCGTCGCCATGGTCGATATTGATGGGGATAACGATTTAGATATTATTATCTCGAATTTGGTTCACCCTAATTTGTCTTCTATATCAGGTGAGTTAAAAGGTAATCAACATAGCCAGAATCCCACGTTATACATTAATCATAACAACCAAAAATTTATACCGATTAAAAACTCAGGTATTGCTGCGCAGTTAACCAGTTGGTCATTTGCGTTTGCCGATTATGATTTGGATGGTGATTTAGATGCACTAACAACTCACTGGCGAGGTCCTGGGTTGGGTGGTAAGCAGCCCAATCATTTGTGGGAAAATGTTAGCACCGACACTACTTTGGAATTTGTTGCTGCGGATAAAAAAGCGCATTTAATGGAAATGATTGGCAGCACTGATTTTACCTTTACCGGTACCTTCTCTGATATTGATGAAGATGGATATCCAGATCTGTTGATGGCAGCTGATTTTGAAACTAGTCAGGTGTATAAAAATACTGGTAATGGTCACTTTGAAAATACCACTCATTTATCACAGATTACCGATAAAAACGGTATGGGTAGTGCTGTAGCTGATTATGATAATGATGGCGATCTGGATTGGTTTGTCAGCAGTGTATCTGATCCTAACGGTAAAGCTGAAGGAAACTGGGGAGTAGAAGGAAACCGTCTGTACAACAATATTGATGGACAATTTATTGATGTGACGGACGAAGCTGGGGTTGCCGAAGGCTTGTGGGCTTGGGGTGCTTGCTTTGCCGATTTTAACAATGACCAATGGCTCGATATCTTTCACGTAAATGGCTTCGATTTGGATAGTGAGTTACGCAAACACTTGGGTAGCCCCTATGCCTATATGAAGTTAAAACGCTCGATGCGGGAATTTGAAAACACCCCTAGTCGTCTATTTATGTCTAACCAAGACGGTAGTTTTAGCGAACAAAGTGCAGAGCTGGGCATTACCGATAGGCTCTCTGGGAGAGGTGTTGTTTGCTTCGATTACGACCGAGATGGTGATGTGGATATTCTTGTTAGCAATCATCAAGACAGGTTGCTGTTATATAAAAACAATGCATCTTCATCTGCAGACAAAGGTTTCATTCATTTGACCCTGCAAGGGTTGGCTAAAAATACTCAAGCCATAGGTGCAAAAGTTTATGTCACTGCAAATGGTATTACCCAACTACAAGAAGTTCGTTCTGGCGGAAGCTTTATCTCTAGCTCCCCATCTGAATTACATTTTGGTTTAGCCGGTGCTGATATTGTTAATGAGATTCGTATTGTTTGGCCTGGGGCTGAGCAGTTTGAAAGTATTCATCGTAATATTTCGATTAATCAGTTTTATACCATTAAACAAACCGAAGAGCCTGAAGGTGACATCAGTGACTCAGCTCTTAGAGCAATGACAGTATCGTTAAAAAATGTAGATGACATCAGTGAGTAAATCATTACAAAGCTCAAAAATTTGTTATTTAAACCTTAGCTTCAATATAGGAAAAAAGTGAATGAGATTAAGTCAGTGTCATAATTTTCACGACTTTAGAAAACTTGCAAAAAAACGTTTACCTAGCCCCATTTTTGATTACATCGATGGTGGTGCTGATGATGAGGTAACTATGCAACGTAATACTCAAGCGTTTAATCAATGTGACCTTATTCCGAGTGTCTTATCAGGGGTTCAAGAAATCGACATGTCTGTTGAGGTGATGGGCACCAAATTACCTATGCCTGTCTATTGCTCGCCAACGGCGTTGCAACGCCTGTTTCATCATCAAGGTGAACGCGCCGTTGCCGCCGCCGCTGATAAATTTGGAACTCTTTTCGGTGTTTCTTCTCTTGGTACGGTCAGTATGGAAGAGATCGCTGAAAAATTCAGCGCACCGCAAGTTTATCAATTCTACTTTCACAGAGATCGAGGCTTAAACCAGGCGATGATGGAGCGTGCGAAACAGGCCAATATCAAAATCATGATGTTGACGGTCGATTCTATCACTGGTGGAAATCGTGAAAGAGATTTGCGTACTGGCTTTTCTATTCCCTTTAGATTGAATTTAAAAGGGCTTTGGGAGTTTGCATCCAAGCCTATGTGGGGAATCAACTATGTTACCCATGAAAAATTTTCGTTACCGCAATTAGAGGCGCATATCGATATGAGAGGTGGTGCCAGTTCCATAGGTGGTTACTTTACTGAAATGCTTGATCCTTCAATGAATTGGCAAGATGTCGAGCAAATGGTGGCGTTTTGGGGAGGCGAGTTTTGCCTTAAAGGAATTATGAATGTAGAAGATGCTCGCAAGGCAGTAGATATTGGTTGTACTGGCATAGTGGTATCGAATCATGGTGGTAGGCAGCTTGACGGTTCTAGAAGTTCTTTTGATCACCTAGCGGAAATTGTTGACGCAGTGGGAGATAAAATTGATGTGCTGTTTGATAGTGGAGTTCAAAGAGGAACCCATGTATTGAAGGCCCTTTCTCTTGGTGCTAAAGCCGTTGGTATCGGACGGATGTATCTGTATGGGTTGGCAGCAGCGGGACAGCCTGGTGTTGAACGAGCCCTTAGTTTAATGCGCACTGAAATTGAAAGAGATATGCGTTTGATGGGCTGTAAAAACATTCAACAATTGAGCACCAATAACCTGCGTTTCAGATAGGGTTTTGGTTTCCACAGTGGTTAGAAATTTGGTCCACTAAAGACATTTAGGCACAAACAAAACAAGGTGAAAAAATGAATTGTCAGAAGTTTAAGATTATTTGGTGCAGTATTTTCACTATGGCTGGGAGTGGAGTATCTGCTGTCAGTTTGGCTGATTCATTAGCTATAGATGAACGAATTACGGTAACCTCAACTCGTCAACCCCTTGCGATTATGCAAGCCGATAGTAGCGTAAGTATTATTGATTCAATTGAGATTGAAGAAGTTGGTCATCAGCATATCAATCAGTTATTTAATACTGTACCTGGAGGCTGGATAAGCCGAGGAAATGGTCAAGAGCACTTAACCGCTATTCGTTCCCCTGTTTTTACCGGTGCTGGTGGTTGTGGAGCATTTTTATTTGCTCAAGACGGTATTTCCTTGAGGGCTCCCGGATTTTGTAACGCTAATCAATTGTTCGATGTGAACTCTGAACAAGCTAGCAGAGTGGAAGTGGTTAGAGGCCCTAACAGTGTTTTTTACGGCTCGAATGCAGTTCATGGGTTGATTAACGTTATTAGTGCTGATGTTGAGAATGTACAAAATACAGTTTCTGCTGACGTAGGCGGATATGGTTTTAATCGACTCAAAGGTACCTTTAGTCAGGGTACTGAAGAGGCTGGTTTTGCCTTGCTAGGGAATATCACTGACGATAACGGCTATCAAAACGACAGTGGCTTCAATCAGCAAAAAATTGATCTGATTCATCAGCAATCTGTAGGTCGGTGGGAGGTTAAAAACGTCCTTAGTTATGCCAACTTAAACCAAGAGACGGCGGGCTTCATTGAGGGTGAGTTGAGTTACAAAGACGATGCTATGCGACGTATGAATCTGAATCCAGAAGCCTTTCGAGAGTCTAAGAGTTTTCGAGCTCATAGTCAGTGGCAAACAGAACTAGAACAAGGCGTTTTTAAACTAACCCCTTACGTTCGTTGGACTGATATGCGTTTTTTACAACATTATTTACCTTGGCAAGCACTTGAAGAGAACAGTCAACAAAGTGTTGGTGTTCAGGGGCAATATGAAAAACACTTTAACGATGTGGAATTCATTTCAGGAATTGACATTGATCTTACCAATGGTGAGCTAACAGAGTCTCAAGCAGAAGACTTTTCGGCGACAATTCCCAAAGGTGTTCACTATGATTATGATGTGGACGCGACACTTATTTCGCCTTTTGTGCATACAAGGTGGAGTATTACAGAAAATACCCAACTAAGTGTTGGTGCGCGCTTCGATATGACGAAGTATGACTACGATAATCACCTAAGCGATGGTGATGTATGTGAGGAGGGGGTTGAAAATTGTCGTTTTACTCGTCCCTCTGATCAAAATGTAGACTTTGAACAGTGGTCTTGGCGTGTAGGTGTATTACATTCAATTACACCTAATCAAATCATTTTTTCTAATTTAAGCAGCGGGTTTAGAGCTCCGCAAGCCGGCGAACTATTTCGATTACAAAGTGGTCAACAACTTGCGAACTTAGAAGCGGAGGAAGTGCTTTCAGTTGAGTTAGGGTGGAAAGCATCGTGGGAAGGGTTTCAGGCAGAAGCCGTTGCTTATCAGATGGAAAAAGAAAATGTGATTTTCCAAGACACCGAAAAACAAAATATCAGTGAAGGCAAAACCATGCATGCGGGACTGGAGTTTAACTTCCGCGCAGCACTGGCTGACAATGTACAGCTTGATGCCAACGTTGGTTGGGGGCGACATACGTATAAATCTGACTTAACTTTGTCGGCTATAAATATTGAAGGGAATTATATTGATACGGCCCCTAAAGTGTTGGCTGGCGCTCGATTGCATTGGCAACCCGTTAACGCTTTTAACTTCCGTCTTGAATGGACCCACATGGATGAATATTATTTAGATCCAGAAAATACGGCCACTTACGCGGGACACGATTTATTTAACCTGCACTCAAGTTGGCAAATGAACGATAACCTGACCTTGTCATTGAAACTCAATAATTTAACTAATCGCGATTATGCAGAACGGGCTGATATTTCATTTGGTAAATACCGCTATTTTGTAGGATTACCTAGAACCTTGTTCGCCAGCATAACCTTCGTTTTATAGCATGGCCTTTAGGCCATGGAGAAAACCAAACCCAAAAAGGTTGTAGCACGGGCTTCAGCCCGTGGAAACGGTTGCCAAACCCTTCGCGGGGCTAAAGCACCCGCCTACAGGTTGGGAATAGGCCATGGAAATAAACCAAACCCAAAAGGGTTGTAGCACGGGCTTTAGCCCGTGGAAACGGTTGCCAAACCCCTCGCGGGGCTGAAGCACCCGCCTACAGGTTGGGAATAGGCCATGGAAATAAACCAAACCCAAAAAGGTTGTAGCACGGGCTTCAGCCCGTGGAAACGGTACCAAACCCCTCACGGGGCTAAAGCACCCGCCTACAGGTGATGCACAGGTTAATCTTTTTTTCTGTAGCACGGGCTTTAGCCCGTGGAAACGGTAGCCAAATCCTTCGCGGGGCTAAAGCACCCGCCTACAGGTTGGGAATAGGCCATGGAAATAAACCAAACCCAAAAAGGTTGTAGCACGGGCTTCAGCCCGTGGAAACGGTTGCCAAACCCCTCGCGGGGCTGAAGCACCCGCCTACAGGTTGGGAATAGGCCATGGAAATAAACCAAACCCAAAAAGGTTGTAGCACGGGCTTCAGCCCGTGGAAACGGTTGCCAAACCCCTCGCGGGGCTGAAGCACCCGCCTACAGGTGATGCACAGGTTAATCTTTTTTTCTGTAGCACGGGCTTTAGCCCGTGAAACGATTGCTACACTCCTCGCGGGGCTGAAGCACCCGCCTACAGGTGATGCACAGGTTAATCTTTTTTCTGTAGCACGGGCTTTAGCCCGTGGAAACGATTGCCAAACCCCTCGCGGAGCTAAAGCACCCGCCTACAATAGGGATGCAATTTCATAAGTCTGTATGTGTAAAATGGGGTGTATTACCTGCATAAAACTTGTGTTTATAAGGGGTCTAATGCTAATTTCGTTGCTGTTATAAAAATCACTAGAAAATTAGTTGTTCTAGTGGTGTTGGGAATCTACATAGGAATAAAAAAATGGATAATAACGAAAATAGCCCTTATCAAGCACCGGAGTCTGATCTCACTTCAACGGACGCACCTTCTGGAGAGTGGGTTTATACGGGTCCATCAAATAAAGCCGTCGGCGATGGAATGGCGTGGATATCTGAAGGTTTTAGTTTATTTAAACAAGATATAGGAATGTGGATTGTAACTATGATTGTTGGCTTCATTGTCGCAATCGTTATCAATATCATTCCTTTTGTTGGTTCCCTTATTAGTATGTTCTTAACCTATATTTGGGTTGGTGGACTAATGTTAGGTTGTCAGGCTGCTGCAGAAGGTAAGCCGTTTGATATTAAATATCTGTTTGCTGGGTTCTCAAATCATACAGGCAGATTAGTCGGTCTTTCGGCTATTGGAGCGATTATTAGTATTGTGGTGATGTTTATCGCGATGGGGTCTGTCTATATGGATATTCTCGCAGGCGAAAGTACTCCGGAAATGATGGGCGCGCAATTTTGGTTATCATTTCTCGTGGCTATGGCGTTAATGTTACCTATGGTCATGGCGGTGTGGTTTGCTCCAGCATTAATTGTTTTACAAGACATGCCGGTTTTTGCTGCGATGAAACAAAGCTTTATCGGCTGCTTTAAGAATGTGATGCCATTTTTAGTTTACGGCATTGTGATGTTGGTACTGTACATTTTAGGAGCAATCCCGCTCGCTTTAGGATTGTTGGTTGTTATTCCTTTACTATTTACATCCATGTACATTTCTTATCGTTCAATCTATTTAAGCAAAGCCGCTTAAGTTTTCAATATGACTGGATTCACTTACTGTAAGTGAATCCAGCTTTTAAACTAAGATATATAAGCACCTATTACCGCGATAACAATTATCAATATATGTGGAGCGACAACCGTCGGTGTTAACGCATTTTTTAGGTAACTAGCCACTAACCTCATGCTGCTAGGACGGCTAAACTCCCACTGACTATTGTATTGCATGCCATTGTCTTGCATTGGATTCAACAATGCTTTTTCAATAATTAGAAGACGATCGCTTATTCTGCCCTGAAAAGTTTTCCAAATGCCATCCAACATCCAAAACACGATACAAAGAAGCGGCACGATAAAATCAAGTTGTACATGAAAGAGCAATAAACTGCATAAGATCCCACTCGCTAACTTAATCAACAAAGAAAACTTCTCATAGCTATCGTACTGATATTGTAATGTTGTCCATTCTTGCTGAAGGGCGCTTGGCGTGTGGTTGTCCAAAATTTATTCCTTATGATGGATACGTTAGGGTTAAAGTGAAGAGGAATCTAGCGACAGTATTGCAAACAAAAAAACGGCTCACAAGGAGCCGTTATCGTTTTAGTCTATGCTTAGCTGTCAATTTCCCCAAATCTCTGCAACAAATTCTGGGTGATCGACAAATGGATTACGGTTGCCTTGATAAGAATGGGCTGCGTCATTGCGATCTATTTCAAGTTGACTCACTGGATCTTGGTTGTGCCAAGTTTTCATTAAATCCACAAACCACGACTCAAAAACTTGATTGGCGGTACCGTTTAACACAGCGTCAACGAAACTGCTGTTAGAGTCCCAACCGGCAATCACGTTTTCATAACGGGTTGCCATATAGAAATAAGCTCGGGCTAAGTCACCTTTAAATTCGTCAATGGGTTCGAATACCGTTCCTGAATAGCCTAACCCCGAGCGTGCGGAGCCTAACAGTGAGCCATTTTGAGAGGTAAAACTCGCACTACCTACTTCGCCATAGGGGTAGCTACCGCGTTTAGAATTGACGTAACCATCGGTGGCGAAAATATGATGTACGTCTGAATTCATGGGTTCTATGGCGCCACCAAACCAACTACGGGGGAATGCATGTTCTCTGTTATAACAACTCCCTTCCCCTGAATAATTACCACATTGGTCACTGCCGGCAGAATAAGTGTAAGGGTCGTTACTCGCTGGTCGTTCTGCATATATATCTAAAATGCTGCCATCGTTTTCATAATATTGATCTAACGAATAGCTGCTGTAGAAGGTCCACAAACCACTGTAACCCTGAGATGAATGGTTTTTAATAATATCGTACAGTGCTGACTTTAAGTTATAACCGCTAAGTCCAGAGGCATTGGCGTAATATCCAGTTAAATCTGGAAGAGTTCCACCTCCACCTGTTCCACCACCACTGCCGATGCTGAAACTAAAGGTCTCTATTGAGCCAAAGTTACCACCGCTAGTCAGGCTGGTGCCGTCGATAACGAGCTCGTAAGAACCGCTGCCGTAACTACAGCAAATGCCATCACCATATGAATCATTAATAGTAAGTGTATAGTCACCATCGTCTAAACATAAATCCTCAGAGTAACTGGTGTTGTTCGATAACCCAGAACCCGAAGCCTCAACTCCCGACTGAGCATTTTCAATTTGCCAGCTGGTTTCTGAGGCATAGTTGTCCGTTGTAAGGTTAAAGCTACCTGATGTTGTTACACATCCTTCTCCCCCTCCTGAACCGCCGCCATTGCCAACACCGTCATGGGGTTCAAAATCATCTACGTAAACAACTTCCGAACCATCAAAACCGGAGACATCGTAGAATCTCAAACCCACTTCAATATTGCCGCTAGAGCTTGGGGTAAAGTTATAGCTAATTTGTTGCCATTGGTTGGTGACACTAGCATCTGAATATCCGCGATAGCCATCCACATAAAGTCGCGCGCGCATTCCACCTTCGGTGTGGTAAACCCAAGTGCTAAATTCAATGGATTGTCTTGAGGATACAGCAACGGATTGACGAAAATCGGTAGAACCTTGAGTGCTTGTAGTGACGTTAATTGCGGCGGAACTAATACCACTTTTAACCACGCTGGTTGATTCACTTACTGCAATACCACTATCAACAGTAGTCCAACTATCTGCAGAGCCATTGGACCAGTCCTCAAAAGCGCCATTGTCTACATTGGCGTATACCAACTGTGGAACTAGCCATGCACTAAATAATAAAATACTGAGTTTTTTCATTGTTCTGCCTCTTTGCCTGATTGGTAAGCTAAAACAGTGTTGTTTGACTGCAAAACGTTGCAGAGCACATAGGGTATTTCAATGGCGTATGGTAAATTAGTTGACCATGAGGTCATATTTTAGTCAATATTAATTTATAAAAAGCGGAAACTTTCGGCATAACAATAAAAGCAAAATTAACCTAGAGTAAAAAGCAGCGAGAGGGGAAAACAAGGCGGTAACATTCGTCGAGCAAAAAACAACGAGAGAAATCAGCTAGTTTAAATGTCGTTAAAAAACAATCAGCCTAACCAACTCCCTCGAATTTGAGTTAATCCAGCATTTCTATTTTTGCCAACTGCTTGGGGAGTTGTTGTTTTACAAAGCGATAGCGAGCCCAAGTTAAAATGACCACTCCTGTCTGAATAATTACTTGAATTGACCAAAGCCCCTCATAACCGTTGAACATATAATTAATACTAGCAACCACGAATAAACCTAACCATAAGCCAATTACCACCCATGCACTTACTCGCCAATATTGAACTTGTTTGATTAGCTTTTGCCGTTTAAATTGCAGCAGTTGATGAATGTCGAGGCTATACTCTACTGGCGCAGATTTACGTAACCTGTATGCCCAAATACTAAAAGCCAAAGGGATTGGAACCAATATTGCTACAAATAACTGTCCTATGGTGGTGTCAATGTGATAGATAATCACGTACGCACAAAATACACTGACCATCACCCCTGCAATTAAATCGCTTAGTGCTTTTAAGGTTTCCCGTTTATGCATTTTGGATACTTGAGATACCAGTTTTTGTGCATCCACTTGAGGTGTACTTTGTTGAAACGATTGTTGCCATTGTTCAAATTGCGGATCCATTTTCTTTCCTTATAACAATTGTTCGAGTTGCTGTCGGGCTCTGCTGGCGCGTTTAGCTACGGCAGCTTCTGATAAACCTAAAACACTGGCGATTTCTAATTGCGTAAAACCTTCTAATTGCATGGTAATAATCTGTCGATACTTCAGATTTAAGTGATGCAAGGCTGACATTAGGTCCAGTTGTTTGTCTTGATTAGAGACATTTGGAGACATAATTTGCACATCATCAATATCTTCATTTGAAAGGTTTTTATTGTGTCGGCTTTCCCGTAATACGTGATCAACCGCGCGATTATGTGCCACTCGCGCAATAAAGGTTTTTACACTACTGTCCCCTCTGAATGTCTCCAAAGCCCGCCATACGGCCAAACTAATATCTTGGATTAAGTCTTCTCTTAACCCTAAGACTGCTTCGTAGGTGGCAGCAATACGCGCCAACAAGGGCGCGTATTGTTGTAATATCTCGTCAATTCCTGTTGCTTGCGTCACGCTTCGTCCTATTGATTGTCGGTGAGATTTTTAAACGCCACATAGTTGATGCATAGCAGCCAAGGGCCTAGCAATATTGCACTAAGTAATAGTGTGAAGGGGACAGCCATAATTGCTAATAAGTTGATAATGAATACAACCGTTAAGGGTTGCCATGCTTGAAGGGCTAAGCTAAGTCCCTTTTTTACTGACGTCCCTATACTTTCATTTTCTAACAAAAGGTAGGCGGGTATAAACATCAACAATATGCTAAATGGGGTTGCTGAGGCAAATATAATCGATAACTGCACAGGGGTAACATCGACCATTTGCCCATATACCAATAAATCAATTCCGCTGCCTCCCAGTATGGCTATGGCTGTGAGCACTTGCATTACAGTAGGAAGCAATAAAAGTAGACTTAATAAAGGCAGTTTCGCCCAGCCATTGTAGGTGCGGATACTTTGTAATGAACATGATTTATGTTGTGAAATCAGATCTAACACTGGCCATAAAGATGCAATAAGCATAACCATTACTAACTTCGATAAGATCATTCCTACAGGCGCTGGGACTAATTGAATTACACCTTCAATAATGATGCTTGCTAAGAGCAAAAAAAACAGTTTAAAGGGGGCTCTTAACCATAAATTCAGTCCTTGATTTATCCAACTAAGGCTTTGCAAAGAAGTCGTTTTTTCATTTAGTTTTAATGTTGCAGAGTGCATATCAAGTCTCTCTTTTTAGTGAATTACTTAGATAGTCGAGACAAACTAAAATTTCCTGACATTTTTTTTTGAAAAACTTTTGCAAAGCCTTAAACCTGTTTTTATATACAGTTTTAAGATTGGTGTTATAATATTTGCTGGATTTTAATAGAGACATGGACATGCACAATCTTAAAACCATTTTAGTAATAGCGAGTTTCTGTATTTTAGGATTGATTGTGGTCCCTTATGCGCAAGTAGTTTATTCAGGAGATCCCAAATTGAACATGGAAAAGGTAAAAGGCGAGTTTGAAGTTAACATGCAGCCACAAACAGACGTAGATTTTTCTATGGGCAGAATGACCTTGGATAAAAGCTATCATGGCAAGCTTGAAGGCAAGTCAAAAGGCCAAATGCTAAGTCATATGACTGAGGTGAAAGGGTCTGCGGGTTATGTAGCAATGGAAACTTTTACTGGTACCCTTGAGGGAAAAACCGGTGGTTTTGTTCTATTGCATAAAGGTGTTATGAACAAATCAGAACAGTCGTTAGAGATTACTGTGGTTCCTGATTCCGGTAGCGGTGATTTGACAGGAATTGTTGGCACTATGGATATCGAAATTGAAGATGGTCAGCACTTTTATGTGTTTGATTACAAATTGCCTTAGTAAAAATTTGTTGCCTTGAACGAGTTCTAACTCGATCTGATAAGCCATAAAACCAAGGCTTAATTCCCAGTTAATTTAAATTCCTTTATTTTTACTCTTCTATTTACTTGCGTTTATGTATAAGTGGTTATATAAATGCTTATATTGAGGTGTGTATGAACAAAGATTTTTTAAATGAATTGGGTGAACTGGCATTAGGCAGTCGCCTAAAAAGAGTAAGCGAAAGAATGATGGCTGATGCTGCGGCGGTTTATCAGCATTTCGATATGAATATTCAGCCTAAATGGTTTACCTTGCTGGCGTTACTCGATAGAAAGGAACAGGTTAGTGTTGTCCAGGCCGCTAATTTATTAGGCTTAACCCAACCTGCACTGAGTCAATTTAGTCGACAATTGGCCGCTAAAAAACTCATTAATATTAGGTTAGACAGCGAAGATTCGAGAAAAAGGGTACTAAGCTTGTCTGCTTTAGGACGGCAAAAAGTCACTGAAATGCGACCTGTATGGACTGCTGTAGACAAAGCCGCTAAAGACTTATCCCATGAGTTTGAAAATCATTTTTACGATTCCTTAAGAACCTTCGAGCGAGCGTTAAAAAAACGTTCGTTACTTGAACGCAGCAAAGATCATTTCGAACAATTAGATTCCTTAAAAACTGCCCATACTGTGGATACTGACATGTTAGCAAATAACCTCACCTTTTTAGATTTCGAACCTGATTTAGCACCATTTTTTGAGCAAATTAACAGTCAATGGATCAAGAGTATGTTTGTCCTCGAAGACGTCGACAAACAAGTGTTAGGCTCTCCTAAGGAAAACATTATCGACAAAGGCGGCAAAATTTACTTTGCTAAACATTCACAACTTGGCATTGTTGGGGCCTGTGCATTATTAAATAAGGGGGAAGGTGCATTCGAACTTACCAAAATGGGAGTGTTAGAGAATGCCCGTGGTTTGAAGGTTGGAGAGAAACTCTTACAGCATGTGATTGCTCAAGCGCAATTGTTGCCATTGGACTGTTTATTTTTATTAACTAATGGCAAATGTGAAGCTGCCATTCATTTGTATGAAAAGAATGGATTCCAGCATGATCGTGAAATTATGGAAAAGTATGGAAAAAGTTATCAAAGATGCGATGTGGCGATGCGCTGGGTTGGCGCATCACCAAAGTAAGTGAATGCTAACTAATTCCCGGTCTGCCTAGTTACAGTGACTCACACCATTGGGCTAGTTCTTCGCACACCGGCTTATTATGCTCGGCTAAAAAAGCTAAGTAGGTTTTAGCATCACGATTAACGATACGCTCGATGGGAAAGCCAATGGATTCTGCATGGGAAATACACTGTTCGTAGTTGCCTAAATTGAAGGCTATATGAGCATCACTTGAAAACACCACTTTCCAATCGTGCTTGTCCACTAATTCCAAAATGCGGATACAGTTAGGTTCGCTACCTTGTCGAGATTGAATAAACGAGCTGTTATTTATCTCCGGCACCACATTATGCTCTTTAGCTGCGATGATCACCGCTTCATAGTCGATGGGAAAATTTGGATTTCCTGGATGCCCTATAATCTGACAATCTCCCGTCGCGATGGTGTTAATTAACGCCTGAGTGTTGACCGCTTGGGTTCCCGGAGGGAAGACAGGTTCATGAAAGCTAGCAATCACAAAATCTAAGTAAGGTTTCATTCCTGCGGGCACATCTAACCCACCTTCTGGCGGTAAAATATTGGCTTCAATTCCTTTCAAACAGGCCACACCATCAATGAGTCTGGGAATAACGTTACGGTTACCAAAATGCCAAGGATGGGGTGAGTCTGGCATTTGCGGGCCATGATCGGTTAATGAAAACATTTGCATCCCTTTTCTTTTCGCCTCAACAAAGTATTCGTTCACTGTGCTGTAAGCATGAGTGCTGGCGATGGTGTGAGAGTGGGTGTCTACAAGTATTTTCATTTGGTTTATGTTCCTTTAGAAATGTTACAGCTTAAATGAAACCGATTCGCGGTGTAAGAAAGATATTTAAGTTGCCTGTTGGCCAATGACTTAGAGCAAGTTTATAACCTATTGATGTTGCGCGTCCATGACAGGGCTTGTTTGCCAAGCTCTGTATTCAATGCTCGGAGTAGATTGCAAAACTATACACAAGCAGTATATCAATTTATGCTAAATTGGTGAATCACAGTACAGTATATCTATCCCTTGAAAGCGAACAAAATCGTTAAATCTGTTCGTAATTTATTTCAATACGGACACAACCGTCACGGAGATCTAAATGGATAAATTTATGGCTGCAGCCATTGACGAAGCAATCAAAGGAAAACAAGAAGGTGGTATTCCAATTGGCTCTGTTATCGTTTATCAAAACCAAATCATAGGACGTGGGCATAACCGCAGAGTGCAATCAGGCAGTCCCATTTTACATGGCGAAATGGATGCCTTTGAAAATGCTGGGCGCCAAAGCGCCAGTGTTTATCGGCAATGTACCCTGTATACAACTCTGTCACCCTGCTCAATGTGCTCTGGTGCGATTCTGTTATACGAAATCCCAAAAATTATCATAGGCGAAAATCAAACCTTTATGGGCGAAGAGCAATTGCTTAAAAGCCGAGGGGTAGAATTAGAAGTGCTGCAGGCACCAAAATGTATTCAACTTATGGAGCAATTTATTACTGAATCTCCCGAATTATGGAACGAAGATATAGGTACTGAGTAGATGGTAATAATAACTTTAAGTGTCTTTAGATTAACTTAAAGTTAATAATTGTTGACATGGGGTTTGTTTTAGTATACATTTAATCCAAATACTATTGGAGAGAAATGTATGGATATGTCATTTAAAGAAAAAAGTCACTGGATTTCATTGCTCAGCACAGTCTGCATATTTGGCTATTATTTTTACAATATTGTCATGCTTGAAGGTGTTCCATCGGAGGAAGCCAGAGATGTTGCAAAAAGCCTACTCATACAAGCTATTGCGTTGAGTATTATTGTAGAGATAGTGCTACACAGTATGTTGGCTGCTACTAACTATAAGGCGGCTGAAATGGGGGCAGATGAAAGAGATAAACTATTTGAGTATCGGGGTAATCAAGTGGGGTATACGGTTTTAGTGGTTGGAGTGGTCATTACCCTCGGGCGAATTATTACCATTGAATATAACCCTGAATTTGCAGACCACTATAGTTCTATGCAAATACCCTTGTTAACGGCGCATATATTGATGTTTAGTTTTATCTTGTCCGAAGTCGCTCGCTTTTCTGTCACCTTGTTTAATTATCGTAGAGGGTATTAAAAGTGGCAGATTTACCCATTACTAATCGCATTCGTGAAAAGCGTTTTTTCGCCGATGAAATGACGCAACAAGCACTGGCGGATAAAGTCGGCGTCACCCGACAAACTATAATGGCAATCGAAAAAGGTAAGTATTCACCTTCATTGGAAGTTGCCTTCAAAATGGCCGAAGTGTTTGAATGCCATCTTGACGATATTTTTCAATATCAACCTAAATAAATTAGTACCCTTTTAGAACTGCAGCAAAGTATAATGCTGACAATTAACAATGAATTTAAGTTGTTTGAACAATATTAGAAATGGGGCAATTCCTTTTGAATTGCCCCATTTTTTCAAATACTGGCAAACTTCGGAGTAGATAAATGAGCAAACCCGATAATTGGACAATTGAAGACGCAGAAAAATTGTATGGCGTTAAACGCTGGAGTGGCGATTATTTTGAAATTGGTCCTAACGGAAATTTGCATGTTACCCCTGATGTAACAAATGCTGAAATGCGCATAGATTTCAAAGATGTAATTGAAGAAATTAAGGAAGAAGGCATTCAGTTTCCTGTGGTTCTTCGCTTCCATGACATTCTGCGCTCACAAGTTGCATTGTTAAATGAAACCTTCATTAAAACCATTAAAAATGCCGATTACCAAGGACAGTATCGTGGTGTCTATCCGGTAAAAGTAAATCAGATGCGCGAAGTGGTTGAAGAAATTGTCGATGCCGGAAGTAAATATGCCTATGGTTTAGAAGCGGGCTCTAAAGCTGAGTTGCTCACGGTATTAGCTTACAACACCAATTTAGATTCACTTACTATTTTGAATGGTTATAAAGATGAGGAGTTTATGCGCCTGTCGTTAATGGCCCGTAAACTTGGTCGTAAAATCATTGTGGTAATTGAAAAATACTCCGAGCTGTTGTTATTGGTCAAATTAGCCAAAGAACTGGATATTGAGCCCATTATAGGCCTACGTTCTAAAATGACCGTGAAAGGTCAAGGCAAGTGGGAAGGTTCTGGTGGTGATAGAGCTAAATTTGGGTTAACCAATACAGAAATTATTCAAGCTGCCCGTTATCTTGAAGCAGAAGGCATGGGACAGTGTTTTAAACTCCTGCACTTCCATATCGGTAGTCAATTAACGGATATACGAGCAGTTAAAGACGCCATAAGCGAAGGAGCTATGATTTACTCTGAATTGCACCACATGGGCTTCAAACTTGATTACGTTGATGTGGGCGGTGGCCTTGGAATCGATTATGACGGCAGTAAATCGACTAATGATTCCTCACGCAATTATACCATTGCCGAATACGTTGCTGATGTTGTGTTTGGCATGAAGGAAGTGTGTGATCTTGAAGATGTACCACATCCTACTCTTGTAACCGAAAGTGGCAGAGCGATTACTGCTCACCATAGCTGTGTTGTCGCTGAAATCGTTGGTGAGATCCGCTCCAATAGTGCGGAAATGGAAACCGATTTTGAAGAGCACGAGCATATCTTAGTGACCAATATGCGCGATCAAATACGTTTATTGGAAACCCAAGAAAACCTGCAAGAAATTTTTAATGATGCATCCCAGTATAAAGAGCAAGCAATATCAGCATTTCAACTCAGAGTCATTAGCTTTGAAGAGCTTGCCAAAATTGAAACCCTGTATTGGCAAATTATGGTCAGTCTGCAACAACGTATGCAAACCGCAGACTTTGTACCGGAAGAAATGCAAGAGTTGGACTACAACTTATCATCTCAATATTTGTGTAATTTTTCAGTGTTCCAATCAGCGGCAGATACCTGGGCTATCGATCAAGTTTTGCCGATAGTGCCTCTTTCGAGAATGAATGAGCGACCCAATGTCAATTGTTCATTGGTGGATATTACCTGTGACAGTGACGGTAAAATCGATAAATTTGTGTTAGGTAAAGGTATTTCAGATGTTTTGCCTATGCATAAATTAAACAAAGATGAAGATTATTACTTAGGCATGTTTCTCACCGGTGCTTATCAAGATGTAATGGGTGATATGCACAACTTGTTTGGTCGTTTAAATGAAGTGCATATTTTCAGTCATGATGACGATCCCCTTGATTTTTATATTGAGGAAGTTGTTACCGGTTCCTCTGTCGATAGCGTGTTATCGATCATGCAATATAATCCGACCTTCATGGCGGCATCGGTTAAAAAATTGATTGATGCAAAAATCTCTGAAGGTGAAATTAAGCCTCGTGAAGGTGTAAAATGGACGGATTTCTACGAAAATTGTTTGAAAGGTTATACCTATTTAAAAACATCCTAGTTGAGGTTCATTAGGCAGTATTTCGACGCTGCCCAGTGATTATTTCCCCGTCTGTTTTGCCAGTTGTTGCTTTTGATGCTCTTCGTAGGTTTCAAAGTAAGCTTGCCAAAATTTGGCGGTAAAGCTATTGATCAAATTTGATTCAGCATTCATCAGCATGGCGTAGCCAACTTCCTGATCTGGTGCGAAGGATACATCCGCGCGATATCCTTTCACCCAGCCACCATGATAATTTAGTTTGTGGCCGTTAAAGTCGTAGATCCGCCAACCCAACCCATAATGGGCATCTTTTAAAAATCGGCGCCAATCTCGTCTGCGTAATTCTCTTTTCGTTTTAATTCTTTCTGAAGTAACGGTTTGTACTATCTCAGGGGGAATAATTTGCGGATACTCCCCTAACATTGCACGAACCCAAATAGCCATATCTGCAATACTGGCATTTACACCAGCAGCAGGGCCGAAACGGTAATAATCATCTTGGACTTTGGTCTCACGCCACTTTGAACGAGTAATTGCTACATGGGGTTTTGCCCACTTAGGTGAACTCTGTAGCCCTTGTCTGCCTGTGCTGGCGTGGGGCATCTTTAATGGCTTAAATATGCTGTTACTCAACTCTTTGCCATAACTACTTTTATGGTTAATGTAATAGTCTTCAAGTACACCAAATAAGGCGTTTTGGTAGGTATAACATTTACCAGGAGAACATAATGGTTCTAACTTTGCCAACTGACCCAACACGCGTTTTAGGGAGTAGTTAGCTTCAATTAAATTATCGTACGCATTGGGAATATAACCACTTGATTGACTGAGTAAATGGCCTAGGGTGATTGGGTTGGGGTCTAAACGGTTAAAACCATATTCAGGTACGATTTCAAGTAGGGGAGTTTGCCAAGTGAATTGTTTTTCAGCGACTTTTTTAGCCATCAACACCCCGGCGAAGGTTTTCGAAACTGAGGCTAATCTAAAAACCGTATCGCCATCAATTTTTTCACCGAAATTTTCAGTCAAACCATAGCTAATTACCTTGGCTGGCTCACCTTTACGCACGAAAACAAGAATATAGCCAGGCACATTGTGCTTCATAGCTTGTGCTTGGGTTTTTGAGGCAAAATCGTACAGCCACTTGTCTTCCTCGGCGAAAGCCGGTGGGCAGCTAATAACGGTTAAGCAAACAAGGAAAATTAACGTTAAACATCTCATCCCTATAAGGATACTAGGTGAAAGAAAGCGACACAACTGACAAATGAGTTCACGGGTTGAATGAAGTAATTATCTATCAGTTCCGTTTTCAGCGCGTTTTATTCATTTTTTGTAGGTAAACTGAACCTAATTAAGCTAAAAGTATTGGTTATGAATACACTGCAAATATATCAACAAGCGCGCAAATCAAGGGATCCTCGTTTCGATGGCCAGTTTTATGTTGCGGTGAAAAGTACAGGCATATTCTGTCGGCCAATTTGTCCCGCACCAACACCAAAAGAAGAAAATGTTGAGTATTACCAATTAGCCCCTTTGGCTATGCAAGCAGGTTTTCGACCTTGTTTGCGCTGTCGACCTGATAGTGCCCCCGGTTCCTATGCGTGGAAGGGCACGACGACGACTCTTGAGCGAGGCGTAAAATTGTTACGCGCTCACCCTGAACTGACAGTGACCGATATTTGCGAGAAATTAGGGGTAAGCGACCGTTATCTACGGGAGCTATTTCAACAAAAATTAGGCATATCACCCAAAAAGTTTCGATTATTTGATCAGCTGTTAATTGCTAAGAACTTATTGCACAACAGCCATTTGAGTATTGAAGATGTAGCTATCGCGAGTGGGTTTTCCAGCGCCCGTCGATTACAAGCGAACTTGCATTCAAACTTACAGCTCACACCCTCTCAGATCCGCAAGAATGGAGCAAATAAACCCCTTTCAGTTAATCGAGAAGGTTCTGCTTCCTTGCAAATTCAACTAGCTTATCGAGCCCCTTATAATTGGACTCACTTTAGGGACTTTTTAACGCTTCGGGCTATAGCAGACATTGAGACGGTAACTGAAAATAGTTATGGCAGAAGCTTTGTTTACGGCAATGCAAAAGGGTACTTTGTTGCCAGCTTAAACCCGACTAAACACTGTTTTGATATTGAACTTAGTATCAATGATTTAAGCTATTTTCAGGGAGTTGTTCTACAAATTCGTCGTTTGTTAGACTTAGATTGCGATCCACAGGTGATTGATGCTTGTTTACAGGCCACCGGCTTACCCCAAGACGTTATTGCTTCAGGTATACGGATCCCTGGTGTTTGGAGCGTTTTTGAGGCTAGTTGTCGAGCTGTTTTAGGGCAACAAATCTCAGTGAAAGCCGCGGTAAACTTGGTTTCACAATTAGCCCAAGAATTGGGGGGACGTTACCAACAACAACGTCTTTTTCCTACACCAGAAGCCGTAGCTGAATCGGATTTAAGTTTTCTGAAAATTCCCGAAAAGCGCCGACAATGTTTGCGAGATCTAGCTCAATTTTACTGCCAAAATGGTGTGTTGGACGAGATGCAAAGTATCAAAGGAATTGGCCCTTGGACGGTGGCTTATGCGGCAATGCGTGGGCAATCAAATCCAGACATTTGGCTAGATTCCGATTTGATAATAAAAAAGCAAATTCAAAACCACCTGCTAGTACCCGATGAAGCGGCTCCGTGGAGGAGTTATCTTACTTTTCAATTATGGAATATGGCATGAATGAAATCAGTGATTTAAATTACAGTTACCTTGACACACCCATTGGGCAACTTGAAATATGCGCCAATAGTCGCGAGCTTGTCTCCATATATTTTTCTGATCTCCAGCAAGGTACATATCCAAGCAATGCCATTACTAAAGAGGCACTAGCCCAACTTAAAGCGTATTTTGCAAGAAAGTTAACTCGATTTGAATTACCGTTAGCAGCACAAGGAACAGCATTTCAACATCAAGTTTGGCAGGCGCTAGCTACTATTCCTTATGGTTCAACATGCAGTTATGCTGATATAGCTAATCAACTACAAAACCCCAAGGCGGTTCGCGCAGTTGGGGCGGCTAATGGGAAAAATCCACTGTCTATTGTCATCCCTTGTCATCGAGTCATTGGCAAAAATGGCACTTTAACGGGTTATGCTGGTGGGTTAGGCCGCAAGTCTTGGTTATTAGATTTTGAGCAGGGTGCTGAGTAAAAAACGTAAACCTTGGCAGTTAGGGTACGCAATAAATAACTAGGACGTAAGGTAAATGATGTAATGCGATTAAAAGATATGCTTGAACTCGTGATTTTGGGAGCGCTTTGGGGATCTTCTTTTTTATACATGCGCTCAGCAACCCCTGAATTTGGCGCGTTTGCACTTGTGGCGGTGCGCACGGGTATTGCGGCTCTGTGTTTGTTACCAATACTCTTTATGCGTAAAAAAGTCTCGGTAGTGAAACAGTATTGGCGTCCCATTTTATTTGTTGGTTTAGTGAATACCGCCATTCCGTTCGTCATGTTCAGCTATAGCACAGTGCTGTTAGGCGCTGGCATGGCCTCTATTCTAAATGCAACTGCGCCTATGTTTGGTGCCATTGTGGCATTTTTATGGTTAAAGGAACGTTTGAACGAATTGGCCGTGTTTGGGTTGTTTATCGGTTTTGGTGGTGTTGTGGTTATCAGTTTGGTGCGCACAGGCGTTGATTTGCAATTGTCTATTTTGCCCATATTTGCAGCGTTAGGCTCGACATTCGCTTACGGAATCGCTGCTTGTTATACCAAAAAACATCTTACTGGCATAAATACCCTCGCTATTGCGACTGGCAGCCAAGTGTTTGCCACCCTCGCCTTAATACCCTTTGCCGTGGCACTTTGGCCACAACAGATGCCTTCAACCCATGCGTGGTTGCAAGTAATAGTGTTAGGCGTGGCTTGTACCGGCTTTGCTTATATTTTGTATTTTAGATTAATCGCCAATATAGGTGCATCTAAAGCCATTACCGTAGCCTATTTAGTACCGGTATTTGGGGTGCTGTGGGGAGCGGTATTCTTACAAGAAGCCGTCACTTTAGGTATGTTGTTGGGAGCTGGGTTAATTCTACTTGGTGTGAGTCTGACAACGGGGGTTATAAAGTTTAAACTGAAATTAGCTTAGATGATATATTCAAAAGTAGTAAGCACTTACACTTACTACTCTGTCTTAGATAATTGCAACCTAACTATATTACGCCCGTCGCGTTTAGCTTGATATAAGGCATCGTCGGCATATCCAACCACTTCCGTTAAGGGGCGAGGTGTATCTGTGTGTGATACTCCAAAGCTAGCCGTTACCTGTAAAGACGCTGAGCCGGTAGAAGCTGTCATGCTCGACATAGTTTCACGAAGCTTTTGAGCAACGTCAAAAGCTTGGTCAGGGCTAGTATCAGGCAATAAAAGTACAAACTCTTCGCCACCCCATCGTCCTACTACATCGCCATGGCGTAAATGGTTACTCAACATGTTTGCAATTTGTCTAAGTACATTGTCACCGGCATTGTGGCCGTGAGTGTCGTTAACCGCTTTAAAGTGATCAATGTCTATTAAAATCAGCCCAACTTGCTGACCCTTATCCAGCATTTCCGCGTAACGTAACTCCACTTTATTACGGTTAGGTAAGCGTGTTAACGGATCTGTTTGAAAGCTCTTCTGCATGTCTTGCTTGAAGTAATAAAGCAAATGATAAATGAGCATGAATAATGCAAATATGATCACCAACAAGGTCACGATACTGATGATAAAGCTGCGACTGATTTCAGTTTGTCTTTCTTGTAAAGGCGTTAATAAATACATGGTCCATCCAAAAGGATCGACTTTCACTTCAGCAATCAGAGCGTCCATTCCTGAGGTCTTTACTAATAAATTATTGAGTGACCCCTCGGGCAGACGGTCTAAATCTATGTCTTGATACCAATCTAAACTCTCTAAGGTCTTAAAGGTTGCGTTTTCAACGATTAAGTCAGGGTCGGAAGACAGGGCGATATTGTTATCTTGATCAACAAATATGAAATCATAGCCATATTGGCGTTTATACTGGTCAAAAATGTCCACAAAACTATCAAGGCTTTTACTGATCCCGAAGAACCCTAGAAACGCTCCGTCATCATCATATATTTTCAAATCGATATAAAAGTGAGGGTCTTGCCATTGGCCGATATCGGCTATTGCATCTTTAGGAGCTTCTTTATAGCGAAAATACCAATCAACTTCCCCTTCTACTAGGGCCAGTTTAGTACCGTTAGAATTATATTGAGTTCGGCTGCCTTCGCTAGCGATAAAGAATTCCATGTTGAACTCTTTTTCTATTCTTTCAAGCATCGAAAACATTGCACTTTCGTCAATATCTTTGTTTTTCATTAAATTTTGTAACTCTTTGGCTTGGCCTAGAGTTTGTGACACGTGCAGAGGTTCTAATAGGTGATCGATGATCAGCGTGATAGCGGGGGAAATGGATTGCTGTTGGGCTCTGCTTTGCTCGGCAACAATTTTAGACGCAGTGAAGTGAACAAGGGTCACTATTGAGATAACCACTACGGCAAATAAAATCAATATACTACGATGTAATGTTCTAAAGGCGTTCAACGAAACCTACTTTCCATTTAATAAACTCAAGGTGCTATCTTAACTATAAGCAGCTTATACTTCTACGAATAAAATTAGAACACGTTTTAGTCAGACAAATAATATCTGCTTTGAATGATATTACTAGACCTTTTTGTGAGCTTAGTTAGAATAAATAGAATTTTAAGAATTAAGGACTCTTTATGACGTTTTCAGTAGTTGTGCTTGCTGCAGGCAAAGGCACTCGCATGAAGTCTAAGTTACCCAAAGTGCTTCATCCCATAGCCGATAAACCTATGGTGCAACATATTATTGATACGGTGAACACGCTGGGCGCTGAAAACATTCATCTAATTTATGGTCATGGTGGTGAACAACTGCAATCCACATTAGCACATAACCAACTCAATTGGTGCCTACAGGCAGAGCAATTGGGCACGGGACATGCTGTTCAGCAAGCAGCTCCTCATATCAAAGATGATGAGGATGTACTTATTTTAGTGGGTGATGCACCTTTAATAAAAGCACAGACATTACAACAACTCATTGATGTTAAACAGCAATCGGATCTTGCTCTGCTGACTGTAGAGTTAGACGATCCTACAGGTATGGGGCGTATTGTTCGTGATGGCGAAAACGTTAAAGCCATTGTTGAGCATAAAGATGCAACAGCGCAACAACGACAAATAAAAGAAATTAATACCGGCATGATGATCATGGGTGGCGCTGACCTGAAACGTTGGTTGTCAGCATTAAATAGTGATAACGCCCAAGGTGAGTTTTACTTAACTGACGTGATTGAAATGGCAGCCAATGAAGGCAAGGTGATTAAAGCTTCTCACCCTACTAATTCCGTTGAAGTGGAAGGCATTAATAACCGTAAACAGCTTGCTATGATTGAACGGGCTTACCAACTAGAAACTGCCGAAAACCTGCTAATGGAAGGTCTATATCTTTTAGATCCTCATCGTTTTGACTTACGCGGCGAATTATCATTTGGATTAGATTGTAGCATTGACGTTAACGTGATTATCAAAGGCAAGGTTGTATTAGGAAACAATGTAAAAATTGGCCCTAATTGTATTTTGATTGACTGCCAAATAGGTGACGATACGGTAATTGAAGCGAACTCAATAATTGAACAAGCCGAATTGCATAATGGCTGTAATGTTGGTCCCTACGGTCGACTAAGACCAGGTGCGGTGATGCACGACAAGTCTAAGGTTGGCAATTTCGTAGAAATGAAAAAAACCGTATTAGGTAAAGGTTCAAAAGCCAATCACTTAACTTATTTAGGCGATACCTTTGTGGGTGAAGGCGCGAATATTGGTGCCGGCACTATTACTTGTAATTATGACGGTGTGAACAAATCTAAGACCACTATTGGCGATGGCGCATTCATTGGTTCAAATAGTGCGCTAGTAGCGCCTGTAATAATCGGTAAGATGGCAACCGTGGGCGCAGGCTCTACAGTAAGTAGTAATGTAGACGACCATGAACTTGCTGTTGCACGCAGTAAACAGCGAAATATTCAGGGCTGGACGCGGCCAACTAAAAAAACCTAAGCGACTCGACACTAAGTTTTTAATAGCAGTTCAAAATTATTCAATTGCTAATTAAAAATACAAAGAGGTTAACTTTGGTTAATGCAGAGTATTTACAGGCTTTAAAGAAGGCCTGTAAATCAAATTATTGGATATCAAATCGGAAATGTTTGAAAAATTAATCTCTCGCTTGTTTAAGCGCACTAAACCTAAAGTTACAACTAGTGCGTCTTCAGGTAATGCACCTCAAGCTAAGAGTTCGCCTGTTATTTCTGCGACAAAACGTGAATTAACGGAAACCCCAAAACAGGCCGCCCCTGCAGAATCTAACTTACCAGATATTCCGGTTCCATCGAAAAGCATCACCATAAGTGTTGCCTCGTTTAATCCTTTGGAGTTTTTGTTTTACGACTATTTATTAGGGCCCTCTGAAACCAGCACAACCCTAAACCCGTTAGAACAATATATATTAACTCGGGTTAACCATGCCCTTAAAAATCCACAGGATGTGTTAACCCATTTTCCTGTTCTGCCGCAGTCAGTGCTGACTCTTACTAACTTATTAAACGATCCTGATTTTAACTTAACCGAATTCATTAAAGTGATTGAGCAGGAGCCAAGTATTGCCAGTGAACTAATGAAAGTGGCGAATAGTCCAGCTTACAAACGTGGCGAGAATGAAATCACTGATCTGCAAAAAGCCTTTATGTTAATGGGGGCAAAAGATATAAAAGAGTTTGTCTTAAATGGCTTTGTGAAAAAACTATGTCACCAAAAGCCTATTTATTTTAAAGCCTTTGGAGAAAAAGTGTGGCTGCACAGTCAAGAGGTGGCAACCCTTGCAAAGTATCTAGCAAAAGCTCGAAATTTAAATGCCGATGCCGCCTATATTATTGGGCTAATGCATGATCTTGGCAAAATCGTTATTTTCCAATTTATGGTGGAAGCATTTCAAAAAAGTCACCCTGACTTCAAACAGGACTCATTGGTGTTCAAGAAGTTTTTGAGTCAACGTTCCATGTTACTCAGTGTTGAGTTAATGAAAATATGGAAAATGCCTTCATTAATCATTGATGTAGTAAAAGACCAAACGATTTCCATTTCGAACATCTCAGAACTCTCACCTCTATCGGCAACATTGTTTGAAGCCAACTTAATGAGCGAGATTAGTCTTACTTTCCAAGCGGGCAATTTTGATGAAGCGGCGCTAGAGGAAATGCTCAAAGATGCAATTTTGAGTGAGCAAGCTAAAGCGTTGCTCAAACACAATCTTGGTATTGATACAGTTGACGAGAGTTAGTTAACAAAGCCAGGGTGTTAGCCAGAAAATCACAAGATCGAACAAAAAATACCCACGTATGAAAGTTTATACTTGCAAAACGTAATTTACGGTCTATTATTTCTTTCGTTTTGAAATTAAAGAGCTTTCATGAGTGGACTAATCGTGCAAAAACGCAATACCCAACAACGTCGTCGGGCCATTATCGAACGACTAAATGAGCACGGAGAAGTGGCTGTAGATGCCCTATCTAAGCTTTTTTCTACTTCTGAAGTCACTATTCGAAAGGATCTATCTGAACTCGAAAGTAACGGTTTATTACTCAGAAAGTTTGGTGGAGCAGTATTATTGCCTTCAGAGTCTTCTGAATTAACCAATGAAAAACTTTCGAATCGAAAGAAAGCCATTGCCATTACTGCGGCAACGCTAATTAAAGATCATAACCGTATTATTATTGATAGTGGCAGTACTACCGCCGCATTAATACCCCATTTACCAGCCAAGCGCGGCTTAGTCATAATGACCAATTCACTGCAAGTGGCGAATGACTTATTAGAGCGCGAAAACGAACCACAAGTTTTAATGACCGGTGGTACCTGGGATCAACAATCCCATTCTTTTCAAGGTCAAATGGCTGAACAAATGCTCAAAGCCTACAATTTTGATCAGGCGTTTTTAGGGGCTGCAGGTTTAGATATTCAGCGCGGTTCCACAACATTTAACGAGTTAACCTCATTGAGCCGCACCATGGCTGAAGTTTCTAAAGAGGTGATTGTGATGGCTGAGTCAGAGAAATTACAACGCAAAATTCCCAATGTGGAATTGCCTTGGTCAAAAATCTCAATATTGGTTACCGATGACGGCATTGATGAACAAGCCAAACATCAAATTGAACAACACGGCGTAAAAGTGATTTGCGCTACAACTCTTGAAACACATTAGGAGAAGATTATGTGTGGGATAGTAGGCGCAATCGCCGAACGTAACGTGGTTGATATTTTATTAGAAGGACTTAGACGACTCGAATATCGCGGATATGATTCTGCTGGAGTTGCGCTATTAGACGGCAAAGGAAATTTAACCCGCGAGCGTCAAATAGGTAAAGTCAAAGCGTTAAGCGATGCCATTAAAGCTAACCCTGTGAAAGGGTCTACTGGTATTGCTCACACTCGCTGGGCTACCCACGGCGGTGTAACCCAAGACAACGCTCACCCACATTTTTCTAACGAACGTATCGCGGTGGTACATAACGGTATCATCGAAAACTACGAAGAGTTGCGTGTGGATTTGCAAAACAAAGGTTATACCTTCGGTTCAGATACCGACACCGAAACCATTGCCCACACAGTGCACGAAGAGCTTAAAAAAGGTAAAGATTTACTGCAAGCGGTACAAGATTCAGTGGGCCAATTTCACGGTGCTTACGGCACTGTGATTATGGACAAAATGGATGCAGAACGGGTGATTGTTGCTCGTTCAGGTAGCCCATTAGTTATCGGTTTAGGGATTGGTGAAAACTTCATTGCATCAGACCAAATGGCGTTATTGCCGGTTACCCGTCGTTTTATGTTCCTAGAAGAAGGTGACGTAGCCGAAATTACTCGTACAACGGTTAAAATATATGACAGTAACGGCGAAGCTGTTGAGCGTGATGTGTTTGACTCTGACATAGAGCATGATGCTGGAGACAAAGGCGGATATCGTCATTATATGCTCAAGGAAATTCATGAGCAGCCTACGGTTGTGCGTAATACACTGCAAAACCGCTTGGGCGAAAAAGATTTAGTCGAAGGTATTTTTGGTACGGGCTCTGAAGCCATTCTAAAAGACATTAAACATGTGCAAATTATTGCCTGTGGTACAAGTTATCACGCTGGCATGACCGCCCGTTATTGGTTAGAGCAATATGCCAATGTGTCTTGTAATGTGGAAATTGCCTCAGAGTTTCGTTATCGCAAATCAGTGGTGTTGCCCAACAGTTTGTTGGTTACTATCTCCCAGTCTGGTGAAACCGCGGATACCTTAGCGGCCCTCAGATTAGCCAAAGATGTGGGGTATATGTCGAGCCTAGCCATATGCAACGTACCAGGTTCATCGTTAGTGCGTGAATCTGATATGGCATTTATGACTTTAGCAGGTGCTGAAATTGGTGTTGCCTCTACCAAGGCTTTCACTACTCAACTTACCGGCTTCTTGATGCTGACTCTTGCCCTGGGTAAATACAATGGCATGTCTGAGTTAGACAAAAGTTCGATTATCAGTGGCCTGCATAGTCTTCCCGCCAAATTGGAAGAAACCTTAAGTTTAACCGCTGGTATTGAAGACTTAGCCGAAGAGTTTGCCGACAAGCAACATAGCTTATTCCTTGGACGCGGCGACCAGTACCCCATTGCTATGGAAGGGGCGCTAAAATTGAAAGAGATTTCTTACATTCACGCCGAAGCCTACGCGTCTGGTGAACTCAAACACGGCCCTTTGGCACTGATCGATGATGAAATGCCAGTAATAGTGGTTGCACCAAACAACGAACTACTAGAAAAATTAAAATCCAACGTCGAAGAAGTCCGCGCCCGTGGCGGTATTATGTACGTGTTTGCCGATAGACAAGCTAAATTTACAAGTGACGATACCATGCGAGTTATTAATGTGCCTCATTGCGAACCCGCCATCGCGCCAATAGTGTACACACTGCCCCTACAATTACTTTCCTACTACGTAGCCGTAATTAAAGGCACAGATGTTGACCAACCTCGAAATCTGGCAAAAAGTGTTACTGTTGAGTAAGGTGTTGATTTTATAGTATTTTTTTTGGTGTTTTAAGGTTTGGCTGACTAAATATAGCACATAGCTGTTAGTCGGCTTCGAGCGAATAGCAGACGTAGAATGAAAATTTTATTTTGGTTCAATAGCTTTAACTTTATGAAGGCTTAATCATCAACAACTTGAAAGTCAAACTGATTGCTATTATCAATAACAGCATTGAAATCCTCTGGCCATGTGATTTCTTGTCCTGTAATTTTTGGAAGCATCCCATCATGTATTAAGCGCAAAGTATTTGAATAAGAATCAAGACTGCGCAAAGGGTGAGGCAATAAAACGGTTACACCAGAAAATGAAACAGCGATAATTCCCAATTGAGGTACTTCTAATAAACAGTCAGCCTTTGATGTAGATTCAAAATACTCTATATAAAAATCTACTATTTGGAATGAAGGTGTGGAAATCTGCCTGCGGAATTCTCTTAGGTTTTTAGAAAAAGCAAATGTGTACCCTAGTGCGGCAACAGAAATCAAAAAGGCTGTTTTGAGGTGACCTATTTTTGCGAGCCTTTCATTGTAATTATACCTATCTGTACTTTGTAACTTAAAGCTAAAACTGCCTCCAGACTCAGCAACCACACGAGTGTAGTCCTTTACTTTTTGTATATCATGGGGGTTGTTACAGTTCCCAAGAATAGAGATGTTTAAGGGAGTGTCGTCACTTTCCTTATTTAACTCTACTTTAATGTCCATTCCGCCAATATTGATTTTTGCTCTCTCGGTTTGTTGAAATTTCTGGCTTGCCAAACTTTTTAATATCCGATTCATATTTTGTTGATGCGCGATGTTAAGATCTATTTTACTACCAGCATCATTATTGCAAACTTTGCAGGTAAGAATTATTTCCTTTCCTCCCATTGATTTAGGTGGTGCGTGTTCCAGTGTCAGTTCATCGATTGATTTAAAAGTTCCGCAAATAGGGCAACAGTAAGCCTTGCTGGAACACTTTAATATTTGTTCCAAGTTTGATTTTCCCTGCTGGAACAATTTGAGTTTTCTAACTGATTTTCCCTTTGGCAAGCATACTTCCTTAGCGTTTTAGATTACTTATTCTAACACTGTTCCCCTAAATTTATAATGAGTTGTGACTGTCCGCAATTGGCACTAAGCCGTCTCTCAGTCTTGTTTCAGCTCTATAAACGCAGTATTCAGTTTAATCACTATTTCCCACAAGACTCATGAAAAATGGAGCAGGCTGTGATTGCTGCATGGTTTGTCGCTTTCTAACTTTATTTGTAAAACAGCCCTTCAAATGCCTAACTAGGCTTTCCAACATTATTTGAATACCACACTAGCAACAATCCCCCCTATATCACTGTCATAATATTTTACATAATCCTATTTCAATAATTAAAGCTAGTCATAAGCAATTGATATTTCGTTAATAATAATTATGGTGCAATAAATACAAATGCTTAAAAAATTATTAGCCGTTACTTTGTTGCTGTCGTCACAAGCCTCAGCCACACTTATCACCGAAACTACCGATGCTGGTAATACCATGCCAACTGCTATGGTGTTAGCGGCTGGTACAACTTCAATTAATGGAACAATTGGCGACTCACAAGATACGGACCTGTTCAAATTTACCTTAGATGTAGCCTCCATTTTTACAATTGAAGTTAAAGAAGTTAGCAGCGCATTAGATATGAACCTCATTGTTTTTAATTCTTTGGGTCAAGGCCTTGCAGGTGATGATGATGATAGTGAGGGCTGCTCGATAATCACATCTTTAGGTAGTTTAGATAGCTGTTTAACACTTTCTCTTACTGCTGGAGATTATTTTTTTGCAGTAGGCGATAACAATATGGCCGCCTTCGAAAACATTTTAGATTTCAATAATGCGGTTGACTTTATAGACAACGATTGGGGAATTTTACCAGTACCTACTACTGAAAGACTTGGCTTAGTTGGGCCAGAATTTGGCCCTACCGTCATCAATGATATCGGTGATTATGTTGTCAATTTTTCTCAAGCTGTAAATGGACCTTCTATATCTGTACCAGCTCCAGCTAGTTTACTTTTATTTGGCCTTGGTTTAGCTGGCTTAGGATTAAGTCGTAGAACAAAATCTGCCAGATAAGATAGTAAAGTAACCTATCTAAACGGCTCCTTTGAGAGCCGTTTTTATTAACACTTTGATATAACCTCCAACACTCAACTATCAGGGTCATAACAAGGTTAAACGACAGCTTTTTTCTAGATTTCTTACGTCAGCTTAAGGTCTTTGCAGCCCTTAAGAAACTAGTAACCAAGGCCCGCAATTGGCACTATGCCGTCTCTCAGTTTTGTTTCAGCTCTGTAAACACAATATTCAGTTTAATCCACTATTGCCCACTAGGCTCATGAAAAATGGAGCAGGCAGTGCTTGCGCCATGGTTTGTCGCTTTTTAACTTCATTTGTAAAATAAAACCGCAACTTTATTATCAACCCGCTGCTCTTATTGTTCGCATTTTGTATTAGTGCCCATAGAATTCAGGGTACTAATGCGAATCCGAAAAACAAAGGTGAGAGCGCGAGCGAATGAAAACATCAACACTCAGGCCGGGTTGAACACGATGGCACTATTATTTATTTGTATTCGAACTTTTCGACAGCAACAATATATGGATATTAGTACTTTGGCGACGGAATAATTAGAAAGCTGATAGGCGCAATCAAACTAAAAAATAAGGCCAACTAACCCAGCTGCGGGGCAGATTTCTAGGAATGTTCGCAATGTCGAACAAACAAATATGAGTTAATAGTCCCCCAAAGTGTTCTTCTTGCTCAAAGCATAATTGCATCCAATATTTATTTGCCATTGCGTTTTACTCATTGTCATTTGAAGCTTGAACCGTACGCGGCTAGACCAATCAGGGGTTTTCTGCTATTCCTTATATAGCAACTGAAGTCCTTATCCTTCAAGGAGCCTAACCCATGACAACCTCTCAAAATAGTTCACAAAAGTATGGTTTGGGAAGGCATAGCGCCATCAGAACTGAAAAGTTCCTTATGGCCTTTTCACTTTTCTTGCTGTTATTTCCTGCACTCGTTGCCGCCCAGAGTAAAGCTATTGAACACATTCTTCTCCAAACTGATAAATTAAAACTTATGCCTTACGATAATGGTTCGTTGTCCGGTTGGTGTAAGTTGGAAAATAAAGGACGTTTTCCCAAAACGATCCCTGTGCGGGTAGAGCATAAGCTCAGCCCGCAACAACGAGTAGAGTTGTTCAAACCGAATCTCGAACAATTTGTGCTTCAACAGGTTATCCCTGCTATCGAAAAAGCATGCTCTGGAGCAGAAGGTTTTCGGACAAACTATAACATTCGCCTGTCTATGCAAGATTGGTCAGATTCTTTTGGGTACTACGACTTTGATAACTTTGTGTTTCGCTATCGTGATGGGATAGTCACTCGCACCCAGTACAATCCGTCAGGTGCCGCTCGTACCGCACTCGGCGAGGAAGGTATTGACGCACTAACACCCCTAAAACAGCTAAACCGCGTAGATAAAGTCCTTGGCAAAATCGGTCCTATCACGCTCTATCCTCACAATGATCCCTTTTGTTACGGCTCTATAGCTCACGTCGATGCAGAGTTCGATAGCACCATAGATGAGCGTGATGAATGGGTTAAGGCCAATTATAAAGGCAATGATAAAATTGGATTTGAAGGATTTGTTAGTCAAGAGGTGATGCCAAGAGTGCGCGAGCACTGCAAACGTTTTATGGCTGTAGAACTACATTTTTATGAACGAGGTTCAGTTAACCGGTGGGAGTCCATGCTGTTTAGTCTTAATTATGTTGGCTCGGTATCCATCACTTCACATAATATGAGCAAAAAAGCTAAATCATATGCACGCATGAAGATTAATCAGCGAGTATTTGGAACCTGTGACTCCTCACCTTATTGTTCAATGCTCGGAGGTGTGTATCTAGATGCTATATATCGCTACGACACTCAAAAGATTGCTCAAATAAATCAACAATTGGAAGCTGAGTATGCCAAACAGGCGGGAACTGCCGAGCTTCAACGGTTTTTTAACCTGGCTGCTGAGGCAGGATTCAATGGTGGCAAAAATGTTGATGTAAAGATGAAGTTCCCAATACTTTTGATCAGCAAATACATTTATGACTTTAGTCGCTTCGCGATAAGTAAGTCTAAACTCACAGGCAATCGTCAGGATGCTTGTTTTCGTGAAGGAACCAAAGTAGTCGATACCCGCACTACAACTCGCGTGATCGACTATCAAGACCAAATGGGCAACTACGCGGGTAGTGCTGGCGGCATTAAAATAGGCAAGGTGTATCGTGTAAACCCTGAGTTTGTTGAACTATGTGAAAGGTTCTGCGGCCCTACTAGTGGTGAGTTTGCCGATTTTTTAGATAGCCTCCTCACACTGGAAAAGAGCGGGCATATCCTAGCTGGTCTTGACCAGTCAATTAAAACCATGGACTGCAAAAGCAAAGAAGTTTTGCAATTTGAAAAGAACTTAATAAGGCTTACAAATAGCGTAATTCAGTAATGTATTACCTGTAATTAATCGGTCAATTTGAGTCCACAGCACAAAGACGGGGGGAATATAAATGCGCTAGTCGATGAAAAAACAGACGACTAATATTATGTGAATGTGGCTCACGTTAAATTAATTCAACTGAGCCACTTCAAATCAAGCCATTGAGATTTTTACGAAATACAGTCAGTACTTTGCTGATTTTTGACTAAACTAAATAGCATCTAATAACATCGCTAAACCCGTACAAAACTTGAAAAACCTGCGGGGGCAGATCCCGCTGATTGAACAAGTTACGGAGTGAAATCAACGGCTCTGACCTTATCAACCTGGTCTTATTTAATGCCGAACCTGGTTCAAAAGAACGGCCGTTGAAAAGACTCGGAAATAACGTTTGGTCACTGGATTCTGATTATTTAATTGAGAAATAAGCACTTTGCATTAAAAAGAAAGTAAGCAGAATCTGTTAGGCTATTTGGCGTTTCGTAATTATCCATTTGTATTGTTTTCATAAAAAATTGTATAGTAAAAGTACAATCACACTCATAAAAGGGATCTAAGGTATGAAAGGATTTCAGCTCATTCGCAGCATGTTATTTTCTGTTTTTGGCGTATTTTCGTTAAATACTCTGGCCATTGCAGACACTCAGTTTGTTTATGCAGATGCCTTTGTGAATGTTAAAACCGGTAAACTGGTCACGCGTCCGTTATTAGAAATTCAAGACGGTAAAATTGTCAAAATCACTGCCAATAAGCGTGCCCCATTGCCGCAAAATACCGTCGATTTGAGCGGTCATACATTGGTACCCGGACTGACTGATATGCACGTGCATCTTACTATCGACCCGCAAAAACATGGTTACGCTGGTTTAGCGTCGTCTTTACCCCGAGTGACATTGGTTGGGGTTAAACACGCTAAAGCAACCTTATTGGCAGGGTTCACCACAGTACGAAACTTAGGCGCACCGGGTTTTTCTGACGTGGCACTGCGCGACGCGATTAATGATGGCGACATTGAAGGGCCACGGATGTTTGTCGCAGGAAGCTCTTTGGGTGTTACCGGTGGGCATTGTGACAACAATTTGTTGCCTGCTGAATATAAAGTGACAGCCGATGGCGTAGCAGATGGTCCTTGGGGAGTGCGCAAAAAAGTACGTGAGAATATTAAATATGGCGCAACGGTGATTAAGTTTTGCGCTACAGGTGGTGTGTTATCTAAAGGCACCAAAGTCGGCGTTCAGCAATATACGCTTGAAGAAATGCAAGCCATAGTCGACGAAGCGCACATGCGCGGATTAACAGTGGCGGCTCACGCACACGGTACGGAAGGCATCATTAGTGCAATAAAGGCAGGAGTGGATTCAATAGAGCATGCTAGCTTTATAAATGATGAGGCTATTTCTTTGGCCAAGAAAAACGGAACTTACTTTTCTATGGATATCTACGTTACTGAATTTATTCTAAGTGAAGGCAAAAACGCAGGCATATTAGAAGAAAGTTTAGCGAAGGAACGTACAGTAGGTAAAAAGCAGCGTGAAAACTTCAGAAAAGCAGTAAAGGCGGGCGTCAATATGGTATTTGGCAGCGACGCAGGGGTTTACCCCCATGGTGACAACGCCAAACAGTTTTCGCGAATGCTAGAGTTTGGTATGACACCATTGCAAGCCCTACAAGCAGCTACTATCAACTCGGCGAAGCTTCTCCAGCAAGAACAGCTATTTGGCAGCATCGAAGAAGGGAAAATGGCCGACATAGTCGCGATCAAAGGCAACCCATTAGATGACATCAGTTTACTTGAGAACGTTGTTTTTGTGATGAAAGAAGGTACTGTATATTTACAACCAGCACTTAAGTAACCTGAAAAACCGTGGCGGAAAACTCGTTGATCAGAAAAACGCACTGTTAACTATTGCAACATGCTTTTTCGTTGCCTTAACCGCTTTTCGCGCTTTTTCCGCTGTTTTATTTTATCTCGCCAAACAGAAACAACGATTGCCGCTATTATGCCAACAAATAAAGCAGCGATTCCTACTCCAGACCAAAAACACAATTGCTCATATACGCATGGTAAGCCAATTTGAATCTCCGTATTGTTCACAATATTTGGTTACTCCATGCATATAGGACAGTGTCAATTGGTTAGCTATGAGTAAGTTGTCACCCTAATAGCTTTTGTACTATCAATATATTAGACCTGTTGTTTGTAGATAAAATTTCCGGCACTGCGTAGTGGCGGTCAAATTCAGTTGTCACCAGCACTATTCTATAATTCGACTACAATTAATTAAATCAAATGTCATTGCCACAAGCAGGTTGCATACCTAGGAAATTAGCAGCGCTCTAAGTTCAGCGTTTTATCACCCTAAACCTGACCTAGATCAATATGTAAGACTACCTAAGCAGTACACTGAAGTTATCCAATTAGAGCGATAAACATAAGGTAGATTTAGCATGCAGTTAGAAAAACATACTCTTAATAACGATTTTCCTGAGCATAAACACACTATTCGTCATCTTAAAATGAACGATAGTCATTTTGCGAAACAATTTGACCAGTACCATGATGTGAATAAAGAGATCCACCATATTGAGGAACAGAATGAGGCTGTATCAGATGACTATTTAGAAACATTAAAAAAACAACGAGTGATACTAAAAGATGAACTTTTTGCGCAAATAAACGCGACTGAAAAGGCACTTTAGTGTTTGCTAATTTTTAATCAAGAAAAGGCGGCTTAAAAATGAAAATGCACAAAGGGTTATTTGTATTCTCTATTTCCCTGTTATTTTTGGGTGTGATGTTGATTCAGGGCTGCTCCAGTCAGATGGCCGCTAATCTCAGAAAAGTAACCTACCCACCTGATTTCAAATATGTGGAGCCGTCGCAGCTACGTTCAGATATGGATCGTCTGGCGCAACAAATGCGTATATTGGAGTTTGCGTTAAGCCAGCAACATGAGCCACAAAGTGTCGGTTTTGCTAAGCAACAACAGCAAGTACTAACGACTTTGCAGAAGATTGAAAAGATAGCTTCTGGATTGCGCGCAGGAGATGCAGGAGCCAGTCACCCTTTTCTGCAAGACTATATGCGCGACTTTGTAAGTAAAGTAGACAATGCTCGAGTTGCCGCATCTTTAGAAAAACCTAGCTATTATTTGGCTGGCAAAGTGTCTGGAGCTTGCACCAATTGCCACAGCGTAAATCGCTAAACCCGTTCAAAACTTAAAAAACCTGCGGGGTCAGATCCCGCTGGTTGAGCAAGTTACGGAGTGAAATTAACGGCTCTGACCCCGCAGAATTCTCAGTTCCTGTTTACAGTATTGGAACGTCTAGGTACTCTAGTCTGGATGTGATGCTGATGGCGCGAGAGAGAAAGAATAGATGATACCCATTGAAACGATATTGATGTTTTTGGCTGCTTCTGTGGCACTTTCTTTTGCTCCAGGCCCAGACAATATCTTTGTGTTAACCCAATCTGCCTTAAATGGTCGCAAAGCGGGGATTTTAGTGACATTAGGGTTGTGTACTGGGTTATTTGTTCATACAGCAGCAGTTTCACTGGGGGTCGCTGTTATTTTTCAAACTTCTGCACTGGCATTCAATATTCTTAAAATCGTCGGCGCTGTTTATCTATTGTATTTAGCGTTTCAGGCTTTTCGAGCTGGCTCAACTCGATTCGAAGCAAAAGGAAATACCAAGTTGGCTTGGCAACAACTTTATTCACGGGGCATTATTATGAATATCACCAATCCTAAAGTAGCGATATTTTTTCTTGCTTTTCTTCCTCAGTTTGCCGATCCCAATCGAGGTTCAGTTACTCTTCAGATTATAGTTTTTGGCGGTGTTTTTATCATTACCGCTCTTGTTGTTTTCAGCCTAATAGCTTGGTTTGCAGGTTTTCTAGGAGACTGGTTAAAAGGCTCGAGTAAAGCGCAAGTGGTGATGAATCGTGTTGCAGGGACGGTGTTTGCCGGATTAGCGTTAAGACTTGTTTTAAGTGAACGTTAAATTAACCGTCTACTTTAATTGTTGTGTATCTGTTTTTCCCTGAAGTTAGCTACCCAAGTTTAACCGAGCACTCTTTTGTCTTTCCAATAAAACATTTGTGAATTCGATTTTTCGAGCCACATGTTCATGAAATTAATATGCTGCTTTCACGTTCTCTATTCACTAACGTCATATTTTAGTGGGCGTGTTGTTGTTAATTTAAGGATGTCTATGAAATCTTTTGTGTCTGCGCTGATATTCAGTGTGTCGATTTTTAGCGCTAATGTACAAGCTGATGAAACCATCTTAGCTGGTGGTTGTTTTTGGTGTATGGAGTCTGATTTTGAAAAGTTGGATGGTGTAAGCGATGTAGTATCGGGTTTCACCGGCGGTGAAACGCCAAATCCCACCTACAACGGTAATCATAATGGCCATTATGAAGCCGTGAAAATTACCTATGATCCCAATGTTGTTAGCTATCGACAAATTTTGGCTCATTACTGGGTGAATATAGATCCTTTCGATGCTCAAGGACAGTTCTGTGATAAAGGTCACAGTTATTTAAGTGCCATTTTTGTGGCAAATGAAGAGGAAAAAGCCATTGCTGAAAAATCGAAAACAGCGGTACAAGCCAAGTTTCCCGAGCAAAAAGTCGTGACTCCCATATTAGCAGCTACGCAGTTTTATCCCATTAAAGGGAAAGAAGTTGGCCATCAGGATTTTTATAAAAAGAGCCCTATACGTTATAAAATATATCGCTGGAATTGCGGTCGAGATCAACGATTAGAAGAAATTTGGGGCGACAAAGCCAACCATTAAGACACTGAAAATTATGCTGTTTGTGGGAATGTAAACATACGATGGCATAAAACGCTGTAAGCTGTATTTTATGTGAAGGTTTTGCTTTGCTAGCCGTTTGTTGGTTAAATTCACTTTTATATTGTAGTGGTTCAGGTTCTGTTATCTCAACAATTTACAAAGCTACTTGTGGCAATATGATATTAATTGTCATTTTTGCTTACGTACCTCACTGATTTAAGGAAGATAGATTGAAAAAATCATTCATTCTGGTTGTTCTCATCGCCAGTTTATTTGGCTGTAATTCCACCACTGAAAACAACTCAACCAAAACTAACCAAGATGTAAAAAATATGACGGTACAACGCAATCTAAACAGTATCGCGACAGATTATGTGAAGTTGGTATTGCAAGCAGGACAGTTCGACGGTGATATTGTTGATGCCTATTACGGACCAGAAGAGCTTAAGCCGAAAGCATTACAAGAAGGTGCTAGTTTTCCTGGCGACGAGCTCAGTGCTAAAGCCGAAAAATTAATTCTCGAACTTGAAGCACTTGCACCCAATGCAGTACCAAAAGATCAACAAGCTCGCAAATTAATGTTAGAAAAACAACTGCTTGCAATCAAAACTAAGATAAATATGTTAGCTGGAGTGAAGTATAGTTTCGATGAAGAAGCTAGATTGTTATACGACGCTGCGCCACCTAAGTTTGAGCTCGCCTATTTTGATACTTTACTTACTGAGTTGAACAGTTTATTACCGGGAGAAGGGACTTTAAGTGAGCGTTATACAGATTTTACTAACCAATTTATTATCCCCAAAGATAAGTTAGAAATCGTTTTTAAAACCGCTATCGCAGAGGCACGAAAACGTACTTTAACGAAAATCACTTTACCTAAAAACGAAAACTTTGAATTGGAATTTGTCACCGATAAAGCCTGGAGTGGATATAATTACTATCAAGGTAACGCACAAAGTCTTATCCAAATTAACACCGATTTGCCCATTTACATCAGTCGTGCCATTGATCTGGCGGCCCACGAAGGTTACCCAGGGCATCATGTATACAATGCATTGTTAGAGCAAAAATTAGTGAACGAAAATCAATGGATGGAATTTTCTGTTTATCAATTATTTTCGCCTCAGTCTTTGATTGCCGAAGGTAGTGCTAACTATGGGATTGAGGTTGCTTTTCCAGGAGAGTCTCGACTTACCTATGAAAAAGAAGTGCTGTTTCCATTGGCTGGTTTGGATGTAAGTAAGGCTGACTTGTATTACAAGGTTAGTGAGCTATATGGAAAATTAACTTATGCTGGAAATGAAGCAGCAAGACAATACTTGAATGGCATGCTTACCAGAGATGAAGCTGCAAAGTTAATGCAAAGATATCAGCTGTACACACCAGAAAAAGCCGTGCAAAGAACCCGTTTTATCGACAAGTATCGAAGTTATGTTATCAATTACAACCTTGGTAAAGACTTGGTGGCGGACTATGTAATATCAAATGGAGGTACGGCAACCAACATCGATAAACGTTGGCAAGTATTTGAAGAGTTATTAAGTAACCCAAAAACCGCCAGCATGATTGCGAACTAGGCTAAACCTTTAGCTTTTGACAATGTAAGTGAAAAAACGGTATCTGCGAAAGCTGATGGGATTTAACTAAAAGCAGTGGCTCTGACCCCGCAGGTTTATGCTGCGGGGCAGATTTGTTGCAGTTTCGTTTATTCATTCACACTGGGCTTAGCTGTGCATCTGCTTCATAAAACCAGAAAATATATGCCACAAAAAATGAAAAGCTTTCTCGATTTTGCAGCACCTAAATTAAAAGCGGAAGTGGCAGCTTTAAATGATTAAACAATTTATGCGCGGCCAAGTAGTTTTTGACCCTTGGCTTAGTGCTTTGTTATCGATTTAAGCGTTCTATTCGGTTCAATCTGCCAAGTGCGGTTTTAGTTTTAGGATCATCCACTTTTCCCGTTTCACCGGTATACCACCTAATTGACTCTTCTAGGTTTGCGTTAATCTGATAACTGTCTTTTGCATAACTGTGAAAAGACGCGGGGCCAAAAAGTACTGTGAGCAAGCAAAAGGATCGCAAAATTGATAGTAGATAATAACTTTTCATTTTAGGGTTACAACTTGAGTTTTAATCATTAAATTGCTTTGGAAAAGTTGATATCAACTTAGGTAGTAGCTAATTCTAGGTTTGTTACTCGAACAATCGATTCTTAGATTACAAGCTAATCAAATTCGATTCAATGAACTTTTAAAAAATGAAATTACTATTATAAACAGATATTTAAAATGGAAAAAAAGGATGGGCTTTTAGGCTGTATTGACAAACTATTGATCGCTCTCTTTAGTTGAACCGCGTAGCTCAACCAAAGAGGGCAAGTGTTTTTAGTTTAGAAAGATGCTTTAACTGCAAGTCTTGCAGTAGCACCATCACCGATAGTGACGTTATTAGTGCCACCACCTGCTAGATAATCTTCATCTAAAAGGTTTTCAATGTTCAAACGAAAATCGACGTTTTTACCCATTAAGTGAGTGCGGTAAGTTGCACCTACATCAACACGAGCATAACCATCTTTGCTTACAGTATTGGCATTGTTGGCAAAACGTTCGCCTTGATAGAAAACACCGGCATTAAGCGCGAGTTTTTCATTCACTTCGTAACGAGACCAAATTGAAGCAGACCATTTTGGCGCATCGGCAGGAGTGTTACCTTGAAAAGTTTCATCAACTTCATATTCAGCATGTAAATACATTGCAGAAGTCATTACAAACCACTTGTCGGTAACCGCTCCTTGGGCAGATATTTCAAAGCCCTTATGTGTTTGCAAACCAGACTGGGTAGTCACAGTTTCATAATCTGGGTCGTCGTTCAATTGCTCAGAAATTAACGTACCTGATTTTTCAATATTGAAAATAGCGGTATTGATTAACAAACGATCTGATACTTCCCACTTAGCGCCTATCTCAATTTGCTTAGAGGTGGTTGCATCAATTTCCATACCGAAGTTTCTATCTAACTCATTTTCAATAGTTTCACTTGATTGAGGCTCAAAACCTTCTGAATAATTAACATAGATAGTACTGTTTTCAGCTGGGTGATAAAGCACACCAACTTTAGGTAATAATGACTCGTTATCAGCCCCTTCTCGGTTTTGTTTGTCGTAACGACCGCCAATGGCTACTTGCCATTGTTCACTAAAGGTCATTAAGTCTTGGAAATAAACCCCATAATAATCGTATTCAGTGGTACTGAGAGTTTCATCTCTGTGATAATCAAGATCTGGGACTGTTGGTTCAATATCACCTGGCGTGAAGGTAAGAGCGTCGCCTCGTTCAATTAATTGACCGTAGTAATAATCTAAGCCGTTAGCACCAAATAATAGATTATGTTCAACACCACCGATGTTCACTTCACCATTTAAATCGATAAATGCCGTTTTAAATTGCCAGTCATCAAAACGATCGTAAGGGTTCGAGTTATAACTATCACCTGTTTGATAACCTGAGGGTAAACTAGGTGATGATTCGAAGCGTTGACGTTCAAAGGTTTGCTCGTTATAACCAAGTTTTACTTCCCATTCTGGGTTGATGAAATAGGTTAACTTAACGCCAATATTTTCTACTGTGATATCAGTAAATGCCCACGAAAAGTCATTAATCGTGTGCTTTTCGCTAACAATATCACCATTGCTATCGAGCCATGCGCCAGTGTCTAAACCTGCTTTATCATTGGTACGATCATAGTAGGCATTAAGTACAAAATCGTCGCTAAACTGATGTTCTAACACAAGGAAACCTAAGAAACGGTCACGTTCACGGGTCTCAGCATTTTGATAATCGCGATCAAAGTTTACGTCTTGTTTAACGATAACTGCACGGTAGTTAGTATCTGCCATGATTTCGCCACCAGCATCGAGCATGAAGCGAGTAGAACCAAGTTGATCGGTATCCGCTGTTACTTCTAGAAAACGTGATTTAGTTGGCTGTTTAGTGACCATGTTGATCAGGCCACCTGGTGCAGATTGTCCGTATAAAATACTTGAAGGGCCTTTGATTACTTCCACACGGGATAAGGTTTCAATTGGTTGTTGATAATGAGACCAGTGCTGATGTCCGTCACGCAAATAACCAGTAGATGAACTTAATTCAAACCCTCTAGAACTGAAAACTTCACGATTACGCTGTTTAGTACCTGGAGATAAACTTGCGTCATTGTTAAGCACTTCACCCAGTGTAGTAGCTAACTGCTCATTAATAATAGTGTCGGGAATGACCGTTACTGCTTGCGCGGTTTCCAATAGTGGAATGTTGCTGCGCATAGCACCAGAAGCATCCTGCACTTGGTAGTCGTTAAAGTAAGTACCATTTACGCTAATGATTTCAAGATCGTTTTCACTACTGCTCGAGTCCGGTGTCTGAGCTGCACTTGATAGTGACATTAGCCCTAAGCTAACGCCAATGAAAATCTGGTTAAATTGCATGAAAAGTCCTGAAAAAATAGTTTAACTAAATCGTGTGGAAGAGGATGTTAACACAAACGCGAATGATATCAATTCCTATTTGTGGATTGATAGTGAATATAATGGAACAAATAGACATAAAAATTGTCTTTAAAAATTAACTTTGACAGTACCTTGATTGATGAGGGGTATATACTTGAGTGCTTGACTCAGTACGAGTTTTTGAAGAATTATAAAGTGGTATTCATGGCTACTAGATTGAATTTTAAACTGCCGCTATCGCTTTTTACTATGAGCCGGAGTTGCAACAATGGCAATAGCTGGAGAGCTATTATTGCTTATTTTATGTGTAATACATTATCAACTGAATCACTACCATCACCACTAACAAAGGCAATATCCAGCGACTCATTTTAGACATTTGTTGCGAAGATAATCTGAAATTTGAACGTTCAAGCAGTGGAATTACAACCAACAGGCTAATTAACAAAACGCCTAGCAATATTAATACAGTCATTTTTACTCCTCTATCTACTAGCCTTAGTGGGCTCTTTGTGTGTTCGAGGATTCACCACTAGCACGCAAAACACATAAATGCCACATCATTATAGATATGTGGGGAAGAGTGGCGAATTCAACCTAAATGATCTGTTGAGGTTCGTTCCAACTCTTTTTCCAGTGCAACAGTAGTGGAATAATTAGGAATAGCGTAATTTGCTTTTTTTTGTATCACGCATAGGTGATACTTGCGCCAAAATATTGTTAGGTATAGCAAAAAATTCATGTTGAAACGTAGTATTTGGCAATTGATTACCGTATCAGTAATCATTGCAGTAATAATAATTTGCTCATCTATTTACACTCTCTACAGTAAAAAACATATTGATATTGATCCTAAACTCCATGAGATTTCAGGTATTGAGATAGATAAAAGAGGGCGTTTATGGGCCATAAATGATAGTGGAGATGATCCGAAGCTCTACCAAATTACAGCAGACGGTTCTATTGCCAAAGAGATCTTAGTAACCAATGCCAAGAACATTGATTGGGAAGATATGACCCAAAATAGCTTTGGTCATTTTTTTCTGGGAGATTTTGGCAATAACGATAATTCCCGTAGATGGCTGACTATCTACAAGATAGAAAACCCCATTGATATAAAGGGAAACACTACAGAAGCGGAAATCATTAAGTTTACCTATCCTGAATTAGACGACACACCTGTAACGCCGGATAAAAGAAACTACGATTTAGAAGCATTTGTGGAGTTTGATCGGCATTTATATTTATTTACTAAGAATAGAACAGAACCTTTCGATGGTATTACCAATGTTTATAAAGTGGGTGATCATGCGGCCAATTTTGACGCAGAACTAATTGGCTCTTTTAAAACTTGTACAACTATGGGGAAACTATGCTGGATAACATCTGCCGCATTAAGCCCCAACAGAAAACAATTAGCCTTATTGGATTCAACCAGTATCTGGCTATTCGAGAACTATCAAGACGATAAGTTTTTTTCAGGGGATATTTCACGCATCGATTTAGGTATTGTCACCCAAAAAGAAGCGATTACTTTCTTAGATGATAATACTGTTGTATTCACTGATGAGTCTTTTCGAGGTGTTGGCGGCAATGCTTATGTACTGAATCTGGACGAAGTACCTAGAACAGCAATTCGTCAGGCTATTAAAAAAGTTAACCCCCAAGACAGCAACTAACTTGGTTAAGGGATTGAATCCCAATCAAGTTAACTGATTTTTTAGATCTTTCCTTGAAGAGCCTCATTCGCTTCGAAAACTGTTAAGCGGTTTTAAAGAAACCGACTTCTTTATTGAGTTTTTCTGCCAGCCTATCCAAGACAATGGTTGCAGCGTCGTTTTGCTCTAATGAGGACACTGTTTTTTTGTTAATTTCATCAATTTGTGCCATGACCCCGTTTATTGTGCCTATTACATCCACCTGATCTGAAGCGGTGTCAGCAACAATGGTCGCGTTACTAAATGAATTGTTGGCGTTCTCTTCAATTTCCTGCAATAAATTCATTGCATTGTGCGTCTTTGACTGGCCATCTTCGACTTTCGGTAAGGTATTTTGCATCACCGATACTGCAGTGGAGGTTTCTCTTTGAACTTCTTCAATGGTTGATTGTATTTCACTAGTGGCTTCGCCGGTTCGTAACGCTAATTGTCTTACTTCGTCGGCAACCACAGCAAATCCTCGGCCTGATTCACCTGCGCGAGCGGCTTCTATTGCTGCATTTAGAGCAAGCAAGTTAGTTTGGTCAGAAATGCCATTAATCACATTGGTAATTCCACCGATTTGGTTAGTTAGCGCCTCTAACTTACTAATTTGATCTACCGCTTGAGAAACTGTGGTCGCCACATTTTGCATGGCCTCTACGCTCAATGACATGGAGTCTATCCCATTGTTAGCGCGCTCCACCATCTTCTTGGCATTCACTTTGTTATTGGACGCAGTTTCAGAAACTACCAAGATATTTTCTTTAATGTCGCGTAATTGGGTGCGAGTGCTAACGGTTAACTGATCTTGTTCTTGAGCAAGCAATACGATTTCCTTTGAGCCTTTTGTGACGACTGTTGACTGTTCTTTTAAGTCATGTGAAGCCCCGGCTATCTCAAGTACTATCTTGCGTAGACGTTCTTGCATCTTCGCCATTGTTGCCAACATACTAAACTCATGTTTAGTGTTGAATGATTGCACTAAATTGCCTTGGGCTATTTCCTCAAGAGACACTGCAGCAATGGCAGGCTCAGTGCCAAGTGAGGCTTTAACACTATTGGCGATGATATAGGCAACTAGAATAGCCAGTCCTAATGCACTTAAGGTAAGAACTAACATTGTGGTTTTAAAAGAGGAGGCATTTTTTAAAACTTCTTGAGTCGCGGATATGTTTTTTGCTTCTTGTAAATCAATAAACTCGTTGATACTTGCCAGCCACTGAACAAAAAGTTGGCTACCGCCATTCTTCAGTAACGTTAAACCATCAGCGTTTGTTTGCGCTGTTTTAGTATTTATAACACTTTGAATTACTCTTTCAGTTTGCTCCTGCAGAGTATCAATTTGTTGCAATATTGCATTTTCTTTGCCACTAAAAACCGTTCCAGAGGCTCGCATTGTTTGCATTTTTTGGTCGGATGAACGATAAAATTCAGCTAGCTTTTCAATATCATCTATTAGGCCTTTGACCAAATCAGTATTGTCAGCTGTGGCCAGATCGCGAATCGCGATGGCACGGTCATGGACGCTACCGCGATAGTTAATTGCATACCTTTGTTTAGCCACATTGACGTTGGTCATGGTGGTGAGGGTGCTACCGATCATATTCACTCGATATATACCAACCATTGTGAGTATTACCATCAGTAAAATAACAACGCTAAAGCCAATAAGTAGACGGTTATTGATACTAAATTTATTAAATATATCCATTATCTTTCCAGTTTTAAAAGGGCGATTTGAATTATCCAGAAGTTTAAATTTTGATGTTTATTTTGCATCTTTTCGCGCCATATTGCTTGAGTACATTGAAACACAAAAAGGCACAATATAGGTAAGAATTACCTTAAACCAAACGACTTCTGCTTCTCCAAAAAATGCCTCTCCTTGGTTTATTAGCGTAAGTATTGTTCCAACCACGATACTAATTAGAATTGCTGTCTTAAATTGCTTTGCGGTAGACATCGTTATGACCTTAAAAACCCAGTAAAAAATTTATTTTTAATTCGAATAGTGAATGTTTTACAAACCATAACCTCGGTCTTCAAGAAAGCGAATTAAAAGCTTGAAAGCGGTAATTTTCAGAACAACTTTTTTAACCTATTTTGTTCTTATGTAAATCAGATATAAGTTTGTGTTTTGTTAGAAGTCTTACCCGATTAGTTAGGAACATTGTAATCGAAGAAAACTTTCAGCGGGTTAGCTTTCAATCACCATTTTTAAATTCTAAGCTCAAAAATTTTCCCTTGAAAAAGATTCATTGTAGTTTAAATCAAGGGTTAATCTATTAGACTAAAGCAGGGTATGCATACTCAGACGAGCTTTACTCATGCGATTAGAGGAGATGATATTTAGGTTGAACCTATCTTCATGGTATGGGTCACAGACATACTTGCTTAAATTCTCTTTTTTGGAAATCGTTTTATGTCCTACCGCTATCATGTTCTGATTGTATTCTTAATAATTGGTTTGTCAGCGTGTGCTGGCAGACATAAGGGGGAACAGAAAGAGCAAGAACACTTTTTTACTGAAATACATTCCGATGGTTCGAAACGCTTTATTGTCGCAATAGTGTATCAGCAAGATAAGCAAAGCGGCAGCCGCGGCGAAGGAAAGCGTGAAGGCAAAAAAGGCGGAGGTGGTGGACGATCACGACAAGGTCAATCAGGACGCGGACGGCCGGACGCTGATCAAGATTCTTCGCAAGTGAGTTCAGTTCAGCGTAATGAAGGTGGTTCGGATGAAGAAAAACGTCAAGAGATAATGGATTTGTTAGAACTGAAACTGACCGAGACCGGTTATTGTCGACATGGTTATATTGAATTAGATTATTCGCAAATGCGCAATAAAACTGAATTAGTCGGTGAGTGCCAAGAAAGTGCTTCTGAAGAAGATAAACAGCGTTGGGATTAGTCATTTCAGTTAAATAACTGGGTATCGCGATTTTTTCAATGCCCTGCATGATAAGTTGCTATTCTTAATTCTACAAAAGATGATTTTGAATCTGCAATTAACCATGTCTTGGAGGCATTATGAAGTATTTCTTAGTAACCCTAGTTTTAATCTTTAGTAGTGCTGCTAATGCAGAAGATTACAGTATTGATAGTGACAGCATTTTAGTTACCGTGATCCTAAAACACCAGCAAGACAAAAGTTTGTCAGAACTACAAGCTATCCAAGACAAAAACGAATTTTGGCAATCGTTTCCTCCCGAGAGTATGAAAATTGAGTCTTGGTATGTGGCAATGGGGTTAGGACAGGTGATTACTTTGCGTGTTTCTCCTAAAGATCTGCGAACTTTAAATTTGGCGGTAGAAAAATCTGCTTGGGGATCTTTTACAACTGAGTTTTACCCCACTTACGAGTTTCAGGAAATTGCCAAAAAGATTAAAGCTAGCAAAGCTAAATAGGTTAGGCACTTGGATGTGAGCTGGGTAGCAAAGTGGGTTTTAAATCGATAAAGCAGATAAATTAAGAAAATTTATCTAGCATGGAATATAGCTTCCCTTGTTCTATAGGTTTAGAGATATATTCGTTCATTCCACAGGCGAGGCACTTTTCACGTTCGTCAGACATGGCATTAGCCGTTAAAGCGATGATAGGAATTGAGTTAACAGGAGCTGGTAGTTGTCGAATATGCTGGCTGGTTTCATAGCCATCCATATTGGGCATCTGGCAATCCATTAAAATTAATGAATAATCGTGACCGAATTTTATTCCGTGCTTGAGTATGGCAAGGGCTTCAATTCCATCTTTCACAATATCGAATTTAATCTTTTGTTGTTTTAGCATTTCACTAATTACGACTTGATTAATTTCGTTATCTTCGACAATTAAAACCCGCAAATGTTCAAGGCTAATCTTCGTCGGTTTAACTTCAGCAGCATCTATGGCTTGTTCTGCATTTTCAACAATTCCAACATTAATGCTAGCGGTAAATTTGCTTCCTATATGCGGTGCACTTTCAACACTCACATCACCTCCCATTAACTGACATAACTTCCGAGTAATAGAAAGTCCTAAACCAGTACCCCCAAATTTTCGAGTGGTTGAAGCATCTGCTTGATTGAACGGAGAAAACAGGTTCTGCAATTGAACTTTATTAATACCTACTCCTGAATCTTCTACTGTAATAGAGAGCTGAGCTTGGTTATTACTTTGCATTGAGAGTTGGCTAGATATGGTTACATTGCCTTGAGAGGTAAACTTTATGGCATTCGAAAGTAGGTTGGAACAGATTTGGCGCAATCGCGTTGGATCAGAAATCACAAAGACATTATCCGTTGATTGGAAGTTTTTAACCAGCTTGATGGGTTTATCTTGAACCTTTGGATTGAAGATATCGACACAATTATTAAGCAATTGATTGAGGTCTATAGTCACTTTTTCTAAAGATAGTTTATCTGAATCTATTTTAGTGAAATCTAAAATGTCACTGATGATCCCAAGCAATGAAGTTGCACTATCTTTGGCCAAGCCAATAAATCGCATTTGCTCTTGGTTTAGGGGGCTACTTTCGAGTATTTGAAGCATTCCCAGTACACCGTTAATAGGTGTGCGAATTTCGTGACTCATATTAGCTAGAAATAAACTACGTGCTTCTAGTGCGAGGGAAAGTTCTTTATGCCTACTTTCCAATTGAATTCTATTTTTTACTTGCACAGTGATGTCTTGAAAAGCACCCACTATTCTTACGCACTCCCCATGATATAGCTCAGCCTTACCTTTGACTGTTACCCATTTGGCATTGCCTTTAAAAGTAACAATTTCAAATTCTCCTGAAAAATGCCCTCCATTTTCAATCACATTTGTGATCAGTGATGTAATCCTCTGTTTATTTTCACCAGACTTGTAGAAATCTAACCCAGACTCTAGGGTCGGTTCGTACCTTTGTTCTACTTCATGGATTCTTTTTGTGACTTCAGACCAATAAAGCTTATTTTCGACTAAATCAAACTCCCATGCTCCAACATCTGCTACTTGGCCCATTTGCTCTAAAATGTTTTGTTGGCGAGCCATGGCTACTTGCTGCACTTGCAGTAATTTTATTTTTTCAAAACGAGCAATTTCATTGCCTACCCAATGGGACAGCAATTCGATAAAGTCATGTTCGTTTTGGCTAAACGGCTTTGAACGGGGAGCGCTTGCGGAGAAATTAATTGTACCAAAACGTCTGCCTTCAACGATTAAAGGTGCCCCAATATAACTTTCTAGGCCGAAGTTTTGGTAACATGGATGTTGGGCAATGCGACTTTTTCCGGCATGGTAAAATGATAGAGCTTGATCGGTTTCTAAGGTGTGTAAACAGTAGGTTTCTGCTACATCGAAAGTGGTGCCAGGCATTAATGAGTCATCTGGGGAAATAGCATATTTAACAGTGTAGATATCGTTGTCTATTTCACTAATGATACCTAATTCTAATTGGAAATAATCAGCACCAAATCTCAATAAAGAAATCATTTTTTCAGAATCTGATAATGTGTTATCAGAGGTGATTTGATACAGCTTAGTTAGATTATACACCGCAACTTTTACCCTTCTTAATTTAAACCAGAACTAGGTTCAAATTGAGTGTTTTACTTTGTGAATCAGGGCTCTTTATTTACCCGAGAGGCCACACATTACCCTTTTAGGAAATGAATTTACAATTTAATTTGGTTTTTACGGATTTTACCCAACTTAGGATCAGCCTTATTCCATTTAATCCCAAAATCTGCGAGGTTAGTTCCCATGAAATCACCCGCAGGTTTGAGACATCTTAGATAATATCATTGACTCTGCCCCCGCAGATTTTTTGGGTGTGTAATTTCGCTGGTAGTTTAGATCTAGGTAGACGAGAGGGTAATACGTTTTTCAACTATGATTGGCATATCTCGACGTACAGCAGAGATGCGTACGCGTACTTTTTTGGTGTCACCGGAAAGAGATTGGTATTTAACCGATTGGTTGCCTTGGATCCGAGTCAGATACATAGTGCTATTTCCTAATAATTTTACCCCTTTGCTACTCACCACTTCTGCTTTTACATTATGATAATCAGGGTGAATGTAATAGCTAATAGTAAAAGCACCTTCTTTGGCTGAGGCGTTTTCATCAGTGGACAAGGTTACCTTCAAAGGAGCGCCCTCTGCTGGTTTAAAATGCTGGAGCATCACTGGATGTAATTCAGGTAATAATGGCGGAAACAAAGGAATTTTACTTGTCCCGTAGTCATGATACTGACAGCTAAAGCTGTATGCTGAGAACAATACGCAACAATACCCAAGAAAAAGAGTTAATTTTTTCATTTTAATGCCTAATTTGTCAGTTGAATGTGAGATTCGTTAAAACGTATAACTGGTTTTCATGTCGACTTCAGCATGGAAAAAAAGGAGTAAGTCAGCGTTTTTTAAAGGAGTTTTTGGCACAAAAATATACTTGATTGCCAAAATGAACGTCTATCAAACTAGCAAAATAATCCTGTCACGGTCAAGTTTTATCGATGAGAAAGCGAACAGCAGCGTTCAAAGTGCCAATTGGTCGCAATAGATAAACTAACGACCGCAAATTATAAACTAACCATTATCTATTCTTTCTTAGACCGCTGTTATTATGATATAACATTCTTAGACTTCGAGTTGAAAATTTGTACTAACTAAATTTAAGAGTGGGAATAAAGTTGAACAGAAAAAATACTTTGAGTCGTCATTATAGCTGTGGATTCATTTTACTACTTTTGCTTGCCTTTACATCAACCCAAGCGGCGAGTACCCCAAGTTACGATGAAATCGAATGGATTGAATTAATGCCCAAGAGTGATCTTGATGCTCTTCTCGATCCTCCTGACTTTCTCGTCGAAATCAAAGACGGTAGTGACCTCGACTCTGTAGAAGCGTTGTCGGGTATGGAGCAGAAGAGTGGAAATGCCGAGCGATTTCAGCAAGCATTGACTTCAACTCGAGTTATCCAAAGCTTCGATAAAAAACAGATAAGAATTCCTGGTTTTATTGTTCCTCTTAGTTCCGATGAACAGCATCGTGTAGTGGAGTTTTTCATCGTTCCATATTTTGGCGCTTGTTTGCACATGCCTCCACCGCCACCTAATCAAATTATTTACGGTACCTTTAAAGAAGGAATAAAAGTTTCTCAACTTGATGCGGCTTTTTGGTTTGAAGGGACAATTAATATTGAAACTAATAGCAATGATACCGGAACATCGGCTTATGCCATGGCGTTGGATAATATTGAAGAGTATGAATATTAATTTAGTCGCAAAAATGCGCTTATTTTTCCCTAGTTGCTGTTAATGATTCAGCCAATGAAAAGACAGTTTTGATAGCGTCAATATCTGCAAAGTTTAAATTGTTGCTCATCCTATCGGTCTGCGTAGGTTTAGGACTTGTTGTTGGGCGGCTGGGCACAGACATATGGTCGTCCACTAAAGATGCTCTTTTTTCTGGATCCCAGGAGTATTTTAGCTCTAACGAATTATTACTAGAAAAGTATCAAGAAGCCAAAGTGACAGCATTGGATTGGCAGTCGCTTTTGCCATCAAATGAATTAGATGTGATTACCAAATATCAGGGTATTAAATCACAAGATAGTGCTGATATGAGTTCACAAATCTTGCGATCAATTGAGGCCGCTACTGACCCAGAATACAAAGCGGCTTTGCAATCAACAAACGTTGTTGGAGCCTATCAAGATCAAATAGTTGCCATCTCAGGATTTATTGTTCCTATTGATTATTACCCAGATAAAACGGTCAAGAATATGTTTTTAGTACCCTATTTTGGTGCCTGTTTGCATTTCCCTCCACCGCCGCCAAATCAAATCATATTTGCAACTTTAGAGGCTGGCTTTAAAAGCTTGGAGCTAAACCAAGCTTATACGTTAACTGGAGAGATTAAATTGGGATTGTTTGAAGATCCCATGGGAACGTCTGCATACCGACTAGATGTAATTTCCATTGCCGCGTTTAACGGCCAACCTGATGACGTGCGACGCCACTAAGGTGTTTAATTTAGAAAGTCTAGGGTCAGTAACAAACGATTTTGCTTGGCTTTGTAAGCTGGGGAGCGGTGTACGACACCCGCTAAATCATTGCCCATCCATGTTTCTCCTTTAAGTAGAGCCACATCACCGGTACCCATACTTTTGATGTCAGTTCGCTGGGCATATAATCCTGAAACGCCATCTTCTAAGCCTTTACTGCCATGGCCCAGTTTATTTCGGTTTACTTTGTCATGCTCAAGCCACTGGGTCCCTTTTCCTGCAAAGGTAGTGACTAGGCGACAAGGAACCTGATCTACATGAAAACGGGGGCACATGGGGGCATCGAGTATGCGTAACCGAAAACCTACTTCGTCCAGTTCAAATAGGGTGCAAAATATATCTACCAATTCCGCCGTATAATCAATAAAAGCATCCCCTACGCTTTGCAGAGTCAGCGCTTCACGAATATCCTCGTTAATTGTTTTAGCGTGGATAAAGGCCGATTTGTTTAATGACGACGTGGTTTGCAGCAGGTTTTCAACATCAGTTATTACTGCTGTGGATAGTTGACGTTGCCAGATAGCAATATTGACATCTTGTTCGTAAATCTGAGTCAATACGTTGATATCATCTGAACATACTGAGTGGCGAATCAGATCATCACTCATATCCTTGTTTAATGCTGTAGCTGCTTGCATGGAAACCTCATTTAATCTGATTTAGAAGCACTATTTGTAGGGGCCAATTCGTTTAACTAACGGCTTGGTAAGCTTGATAGCCAGACTTGCGTTGTCTTAAATTCTGGACATGTCCAAAACCAACCAATGCAGCACCGACTACGGAGGCTATTACCTCTCCAGTTTCACCAAAAACTTCATGACCAAGTACACCGACTAGGATTAAAATTGCGATTCCCACTAAGGCTGTAATCAGAACAGGCAAGCTACGTTGGTGCATATATCCAAAAGTAATGGCAAAAATGCTGATAGGAACAACCGCATAAAGTAGCCATATATGAAAATGTTCGTCGTCAAAAATCGCTAGGCTAGTTAAGGTCGGCAATAAAAACAGAATGACCGGTGATAGTAGACAGTGAATAACACATAAAGTGGATAAGGTAATGGCTGAACGATCAGCAAGGGAAAGTAGTTTGTTATTAATCATTTTGATTCCTAGTTAATATTTTAGTTGGCGTGGTTGTCACAGGCTACTTCTAAGAAAAATATAAACACTAAATTTACCCTTAAGCCTCGCCAGTATTGCTAATTCAAAGTTGCGATATTTATCTGCATGTTGTTGGTTAAGGCCACCTCAATTGGCGCTGATTCGCGTCTATCATGGTTGAACCTTGTCCAGTTTGGGTGCTCCATTGAACTTCTAAATTTTGCAAATTATTGCTGGGGTTTAAGATCGGAAACGAAATCTGAGATACATCATCATGGCATTCGATCAGATATAGAATATCTATGTCATTGTGTTCATGATCACTTTTATGCTGATGACCGTGTTCTTCATCATGCTCGCTCTCACCCAATTCAAAGGCCCCATGAATGTTGTTACGCTGAGTGCATTTAGAATCAAATTTAATTAGGTTTTCAAAGTGCTTTTGTTTCTCTTCAAATTGCTCAAACAACTGCTGTTGTTGTTGATTTTCGGGGCGATTTTCAAAACCGAGTATGTCCGAAGCGGGAAGGATAAATTGCACTTGCCATAAGTCATCTTCTTGAACGATAAATACCGATCCCTGTCCATGGATATGTTGTTGAGATTGCAAAGCCGTACTCCAACCAACAAAGATCAGTGCACCTAAAATGGATAATTTCATTTTTACCCCATCTCAATTATTTACAGTTAATTTGATCATTTTTGAAATCTTTCATTGTCTTTACACATGGAGATATCACTTACATATAGCGATAATATAACATTACTTTTTTAATTGATATAGTATAACATATCCGAGTCATCGCAGATGATTGATAGTTATTTAATTTCAGTGGCTTTTTTATTGTTTTCAAAACACTTTAATAGCGGCCTGAATGGGTTGAAACTTTGCTATTAAGAATTTGTCATATGTCTGCATAGAAGCATATTTATATTGACCAATAATAACACTGCCAAAATGCTGCAGGCATTTGTTGGTTGGAATAAACACCAGCTAGAGTCATGCCAACTCATATATTTAGAATAGGAATTTTTATGGTTACCCGGAGACAGTTTAATCGAGGTTTTATCGCGGTTGCATTTAGTGGTCTTGCTACCCATTTACAAGGCGGCGAATTAACCCGCTTTTTGTCGACTGTTTCTTCTGCCTCTGGCAATTTATCTAATGGGGCTGCTGGCCCAAGAGATTTGGGCAATTTGGTTGCAGATCCCAAAGGTATTATTGATTTGTTACCAGGATTTAGTTATCAGCAGATTTCGCATCTCGGTGACCTAATGAACGACGGATTAACTGTACCTGACCGAGCGGACGGTATGGGCTGCTTTGAGTTAGATGACGAAAGGGTTGTATTGGTACGTAATCATGAACTGACGCCATTAAGAAAACCTGCAGAGCTAGCGGATGAAAGCTTTGATAGCACAACCGTTTATGACACTGACGCTGCGGGCAATCCGCTGCCTGGTGGAACCAGTAATATTGTTTATAACCTAAAAACCGAAAAAGTCGAATACCAGTTTATGTCGTTACTTGGCACCATTCGTAATTGTTCTGGTGGTATTACGCCTTGGGGAAGTTGGTTAACCTGTGAAGAGTCAGTTGCAACTCCATCAGATAATATTAAAAAAGACCATGGTTACGTATTTGAAGTGCCATCTAAAACAATGAAATTGGTTAAACCAGAACCTATAAAGGCGATGGGGCGATTTAATCATGAAGCTGCTTGTGTCGATCCAATTAGTGGAATTGTTTATCTCACAGAAGATCGCTCAGACAGTCTGTTTTATCGATATATTCCTAAAATAAAAGGTGATTTAAAAGCCGGCGGACAGCTTCAGGCTTTGGTCATTAAAGGTAAACCCAAATTTGATACGCGTAATTGGCAAGCGCCACAAATGCAGATGAATCAAGAGTATGTTTGCGAATGGATAGATCTCGATGATGTGGAAAGCCCGAAGGACGATTTACGTTTAAGAGGGTTTGAACAAGGCGCTGCGTTGTTTGCTCGGGGTGAGGGAATACATTTTGGAGAAGGAGAAATGTATTTTTGCTGCACTAGTGGGGGAGCAGCTAAACTGGGACAAATTATGCGTTACCGCCCTTCTTCTGACTTGAAAAAACAGACAGGTACTTTGAGTTTGTTTGTGGAAAGTCCAAATAAAGCGACTTTTAACTTTGGTGACAATTTAGCAGTAGCACCAAGCGGCCATTTAATCGTATGTGAAGACCAGTACTCCGACATTGTAAATAATCACCTAAAAGGGGTGACTCCTCAAGGTCAAGTTTACGACTTCGCTAAAGTGCGTTGGCAAACCGAACCAGCAGGCGCATGTTTCTCGGCAGATGGTTCAGTGTTGTTTGTAAATCTGTATTCTCCCTCTGTTACTTTGGCAATACGGGGTCCTTGGGAGTCACTCTATGCATAAGACTAAAAATGTCCCTACAAATATTATAACCGGTGCTCTGGGAGTCGGAAAAACAACATTGATTCAATCTTTGTTAGAACATAAACCTAAAGATGAAAGGTGGGCGGTATTAGTCAATGAGTTTGGTGAAGTTGGCGTCGATGGTGCCCTATTAAATCGTCCAGAAGAAACTGGTATATACATTCGAGAAGTACCTGGGGGATGCATGTGTTGTACCTCCGGGTTACCCATGAAAATGACCTTGAACCTGTTGCTGGCACATGCCAAGCCCCAGCGTTTGCTTATCGAGCCAACGGGTCTTGGTCATCCTAAAGAAGTGTTAGCCACACTCACCTCTGAGGATTATCAGGGGGTGCTAGATGTGCATGCTACCTTTGGCCTAATCGATGCCCGTAAACTGGAGGATCCTCGCTGGCGAGAACATAAAACCTTCCAAGAACAACTGCAAACTGCTGATTATATTGTGGCAACTAAATCAGATCTTTATGTTGATGATTTAGCATCGACAATGCGCAGTTATTTATCAGAAATTGGGGTCTCTGACACCCCAGTGGTAATTGCAGATAAAGGCAAAGTTGATCCCATGTTGCTTTCGAAAAAGTCTCAACACGCGGAAAATATCTATGTGCATCAACATAACCACCCCGCACACTCTATTTTGACCCCCAGTATTGAAACTCCTGAAGAGGGCTCAATTAAAATTGAAAATAGTGGCGAAGGGTATTTCTCTTGCGGTTGGATTTGCGCTCCTTCAACCATATTTGAGCATCAACATATCGTTAATACCTTAAGTGGCGTTGATGTTGAACGTTTAAAGGCAGTGTTCATTACTGATCAAGGGGTTTTTGGATGTAACTATAGTGATGGGGCTTTACGCCTGACTAAAATAGATAACGCCAAAGATTCACGCATTGAATTTCTTACTCAAGATAAGTTGCTAGCACAGCAAACATGCGAAATGTTAGAGGCTTGTTTGGGGTTAACCTCAATATCTTCTAATACGCGCAGTTAATGCCCTACTTTCTAAAGGCTTTGGATTATTTCACTCTACTTGTGATTTCGATGTTTCCAGTGTGTGCGGCGTTAGACGTTTAATTCTGCGCTGCAACTGGTAATTTCGAATATGGGCAAAGGCGATAATACTCGAACTAATCACCGTCATAACCACTTCCCCAATGCTGCCCAACAGATCATGCCCTACAAGTGCAGTGGCGATTAACAATGTTAGTCCTAATGATGCCAGTAAAAATACTTTGCGGCTGCGATGATGAAAATAGCCCGTTACCAAGGCAATAGCGCTAATTGGAAGCACTGCAAACAATAGCCAACGGTGGAATAGAGTGTCGTTTATTGACAGCAAACCAGATAATGGAGGCATGAGAATAAGTAAAATAGGAAATAGCAGACAATGCACTACACATAGCAGAGATAACCCTACTGCAGTTTTGTCGCCTATTTCTTGAATTTTATCCATTCGCTTCTCCAGAAGAATGACTTTTTTTCGTTACCGAAACACAGATTTCACAGGTGCTATTTAACTCAATTTGTGAGCCTGTGGTCAAAAAACCATGTTTCTGAGTGAGTAGAGACAGCGTTTCAATCATATCATTCCCCAACTCTATTTTTTTTACGCACTGACAAGACTTACAGATTAAAAATAAAGGAGGATGGTGTTTCCAAGGCCCAAATGTAGGTGCACAGATAATGTATTTATTAATAGAGTGTAGTCGATGAACCAAATTAGCGGCTTCTAAAAACTCCAAAATTCGGTATACCGACATGGGAGTAATTGGTGACCCAATAATAGCATTGTAGTGTTCAGTAAGTTCATAAGCTGAAACCGGTGTATTAAGTTTGAATAACACTTCCAATACATGTTGACGCTTTTCCGTTAAGCGGCTTCCTGTTTCTTCGCAAATTAGTCGTGCTACTGATATCAAATTTTTCGTTTCATTAAACTTCATTGTCTTTACCTTACACGTGATTGGGTCTCACCATAATTTGTTAAAGGTATTGATTTTTATAAGGTTTTTTAATTGGTGATAATAAGTACAGATTCATATTTTGCTCATACTCGCGACGCTGCTTTTACTCTATCAGGATTGTTTTTCATTTTGATACAGTATAACATAACAATATTAAGTGAGATAGTATAACGTAACTAAAGAGGCTGGGATGTATAAAATATCACGAGTAGTGGCACTTGTTAGCGGGCTTATACCTGCTAGCTTAATGGCACAATCGATAGAGGGTGTAATTAAAAGTAGCGACGGTAATGCTGTTGCTGGTGCGCTTGTTACCGTTGAAGGGACTAGCGCTAAAACGGTCACAAATAGTGATGGAAGCTTTTTACTTAATGATTTAAGCGCTGGGTCGGCAGAGCTGCATATTTCAGCGTCTGGATATGCTCATCTTTATGAAGATATCGTATTGACTGAAGCTGGTGTGAAAAGCTTAGCATTAACCCTAATTCGCTCTCCAATTGAAGTTATCGACATTGCTGGTTCGCCAATTCATATGTCAGTGATGGAGTCAGCGTCTCCTGTAAGTGTTTTATCTGGGGAAAATTTACGTCGTCAACAAGCTTCAACCTTAGGTGACACCTTAGAAAAATTGCCTGGAGTACAAACTAACTTTCACGGCAACGTGGCGAGTACACCTATTATTCGTGGCCTTAGCGGACCCCGTGTATTAATAGCGCAAAATGGCTTAGACGTGAGTGATGTGTCTCGAGTTGGACCTGACCATTCGGTAGCAACGGAAGCATCTACTTCTCAACAAATTGAAGTGTTACGTGGTCCGGCAACGCTTTTTTATGGTAGCGGTGCAGTTGGTGGTGTGGTCAATGTCGTCGATGGACGTGTACCTACAGATAACACTACTCGAGGCGAATGGTTGCTAGAAACTAATTCCGCAGACGAAAAGCAGCTGGCTACGTTCAATGTCACTACTGGTTACGAATCTTTTGGTTTTTACGCTGATGGCTACTGGCGCGAATCTGAAGATTATGACGTACCTGTAGAAGCTGAGGTTGAAGAGGAGGAACATGATCATGAAGAAGAAAGTCATGATTATGTGGTTGAAAATAGTGCTGAGAAATCCAATGGTTTCACCTTAGGCGCTAGTTATTTGTTCGAAGAAGGCTATGTAGGTGTTGCAGTCGAGCAGTTTAATCGTGAATACGGTATCCCGGGTCACTCCCATGATGGTGATGTCAGCGTTTTCGCCGACTTAGAGCAAACTAGAGTGCAAGTGCTTAGTGAAATTTACGTTCAGTCACAATGGTTAAACAAGGTGAGTGTAAAAGGTGGTATTACTAACTATGAGCATGCTGAAATAGAAAGTGGTTCAGTTGGGACCTTGTTTGAAAATGATGGCCAAGAGTTAAAAGTTGATTTACTACATAACCCCTTTGCAGATTGGAACGGTGGTTTCAGTATACATTTTAAAAACAATGATATGTCCGCTGTTGGTGAAGAAGCCTTCTCTCCCCCTTCAGAGTCACAAACTCTTGCACTAGCAGCGATGGAAGAAAAGCATTTTGGTGACGTATTGTTGCAATTTGGTGCGCGTATTGAGCGTGTTACTATAGATGCAGATAACGTTTTATTGCCTGCTCTTGAAGCTCATGACCATGAGGAAGAGGCGGAAGACGACCATGATCATGACCACGGTGACGAAGAAACTGCCACGCGAGTGTTTGATGTTGCCCATAAATTCACTCCCGTTAGTTTGTCGGCTGGGTTAGTTTGGGACTTCGTACCAGGTTATAACTTTGGTATTTCAGTATCTCGCTCGGAACGTGCGCCTTCAGCGGCTGAACTTCTATCTTTTGGTCCACATATTGGAACTAATAGCTATGAAGTAGGTGCATTGTTCGCTTTAGATGGCGAAGAAATCGGTTTATCCAACCAAACCATTGATCTTGAAACAGCTAATAATATCGATCTAACCCTACGTAAAACTCAAGGCGATTTGGCTTTCGTATTTAACGCTTTCTACAACCAAGTTGATAATTACTACTATCAAACATCTACTGGGCTTTATGTTGAAAGTAGTCATGATCACGACCATGACCATGACCATGACGAAGGAGAAGAAGAAGAGCACTTTGACGAGCTACCTGTTTATATCTTTGCTGCTAATGATGTCGTCTTAAACGGCTTTGAATTGCAAGTAGCATGGCAAGCCACAGACACCTTTAAAGCAACAGTATTTTCTGACTTTGTTCGCGCTCGTTTAAAAGACGGTGGCAATTTACCTCGTACTTCTCCAATGCGTTTTGGAACACAACTCGCTTATATTGATGACAATCTAACTGCAAATTTAGATGTGACTCGCTATCAAAGCCAAGACCATGTTGCAGAAGATGAGACTAGCACCGACGGCTACACCATGTTGGATGTAAGTGTTTCCTATGATTTACCTATCTCAAGTCAAGACATTATGGTGTATCTAAAAGGCACTAACTTGACCGATACGGAAGCCCGAGTACACACCTCATTTATTAAAGATATAGCTCCACGCCCAGGACGCAGCTTTGCTGTGGGTGTAAGAGGCAACTTCTAATTTAGATTATCAATTATTACACATTAAGGAATTAACAATGATAAGCACTCGCAAACTTTCTTTCCTTGCAGCTTCAATCGGGGCTTTGATGCTTACTGGTTGTGGAGATGCAGAAACGACCATTCTCGAAAAAGAGTCGATTGAAGTGGATGATTCGATTGAAGATGATCATGATCACAGTGATGACCAATATCTAATTGAATCAATGGGCCGTTTGGCAGTATTAACTGCCGACAGCAGCGCCGCTATATACGACTTGGACGATGGTGACGAGTTGGACACGTTTTCGCTAACTTATGCATCTAGCACACTAACTTCATCAGCGGATTATCGATACGCAGTAATAGCAAGTCGCTCTGATGACTATGTAGGTTTTATAGATAGTGGTATGTGGCGTGAAGATCATGGTGAGCATTTGCATGACTATGAACAAGCTCCAGCAATGAGCGACTATGAAATTACCGGTAGTCTGCCAACCCATATTATAAAACACGATGGTCAAATGGCGATTTTCTTTGATGGAGATGCAGAATCAAATACACCGGCATCTGTAAAAGTTGCTACAGACACTGACATTAGCGGTGAAAATAGTGACCTGCCTACTTTGAATTACTCGGTAAACATGCACGGTGCCGTTGAACCGAAAGGTGAGTATTTACTGTCTACGTTTCGTCGCGACGATGCTGAAAGTACTTCTGTAGCTAAAGTTCTTCCTGACCAAGTGGCACTATATCATTTACACGACGGTGAGTATGAACAAGAGCTAGTGCTTGATGTACTTTGTCCTGATTTGCATGGCAGTGCTATCAATGAAAGTCACGCTGTATTTGGTTGTGGTGACGGGGTACTCACTGCCCATGAGCATGAAGGTGATTATGAAGCTGAAAAAATTACCAATATTGACGTATTGGACGGCTTGAGAATCGGTACTATTTACGGACACGAAGAAAATGATACTTTTATCGGCATAGCTGCTGGCCATAATGGTGGTGAGTCAATTTTAATTAAAATTGCCCCTGAAGACAGTGAAATGGAAGCCCTAGAGTGGCAACCAGAAAGTGATGCAAGCCCTGTAGCTTATGGTTTCTCTTACGAAGGCGACATGTTTTTGGTGTTAGATAGTCAAGGTTATTTGAATATTCTAAGTGCCCATGACCATGACGGCGAAACACATTGGGAACTTGAGCAAAGTTTCGATATTACCGATGAAGATGTTGCCAATATGCCAGAAGGAATGTCTTTTAGCATGGCTGTAGCGCAAAACGGTAATTACGTGTACGTATCTGACCCAATTGCAGAACATGTTTTGCAAATTGATTTAGAAACTATAGAGGTCGTAAGCGATATTGAGTTAGGTTTTGCCGCGGCCAGTATTTCTTGGTTAGGTATAGCTGAAGAAGCTCATGACCACTAGTCATTAGGGTTTTATAATATATGGCCATGGTGGACTTTTACGTCTAACCATGGCTTTTTTTGTCTTTCAGAGCTTGGATTTTCACAATAACTTATGCAGTTTATTGCGTTGTCGTTAACTAATTTCTAATCCGAAGAAAAGTGCCCATTCATACGCAGAAATCGGGCTACCACAAGGGTTAAAAGCGCCCAGCCAATTCCCATTAACCAGCCTGCTAACACATCAGTTGGCCAATGCACCCCAAGATACACTCTGCTCACACCAATGGAAAAAGTAAATAGAATTGCAATCATATAGAAATAGCTTTTTACCCTGCGACGAACGGGCAAGTGGGAGAGCATTCCTGCTAACGTAAAGTAAACTAACGCTGATAACATGGCGTGTCCGCTTGGAAAGCTACTGGTATAAACATAACTGCCATGGGGGACTAAGTCAGGTCGTGGACGCGTAATGCCATATTTCAATGAAAAGCTAACTATCATTCCAGAGGTAATCGCTAAGACCAATAAAGCCGCTATCTTAGGCTTGTTCTCAATAAGTAAAAATAAAGTCACGAATAAGGTAAAACTAGTCAGAATGGCCACTCCACCTAACGCGGTGATATCTCTCATCATCTCTTCTACCCATTTAGGGCCAATGGGATCTGATAGGTCATTGGTGTCACGAAAGGCAAGAATAATGCTTTGATCTATTTGTGGTGTTCCCCCTGTAACTGCAAACCCTGCTAATTCATAGAATATCCAAATAATCAGAGCAAATACGAACAGCAATATGAACTGCTTAATGTCAGATTTTTCCAAATCAAATTTTAGCATTTCAGACCTCCTTAACGTTTTTCTTTTTTTGATAAGTGGTTTTGGGGGAACCAACATCAACCTGATCAATATAAACTATCACGTTTACGTAATATTCACCTCATTAACACCATTGTAAAAATTGGAATGAAATTCCATTTCATGTACAAATTTAGCACGTCTTACTCGGCTATCTTTGTTTTCATTTAACTTGCTGTATTTATTAAGTTTAAATTGAATTTAAGACTAAAGTCGTAGATCCGTTTTGGTCTCAGACGAGTTAATTAGAGGCGTTTTATTGGTATTCTGATATACACATCAACCGATATACTTTACTGCAAGAGAGAACCAACAATGTCAGCAACTTCTAGAATTCTTTGTCCGACACTTAAAGAGCGTGTAATGAGTGCAGAACAAGCCGCTGAATTGATACCCGCAGGTGCTAATATCGGCATGAGTGGGTTTACAGGGGCAGGTTATCCAAAAGCAGTACCAAAGGCATTAGCCGAACGTATCAAACGGGTAAACGCAGAGGGAAATGACCCCTTTCGCATTAGTTTATGGACAGGCGCATCAACCGCTCCTGAGCTAGATGGGGTGTTAGCCGAAGTGGATGGTATTGAAATGAGATTACCATTCCAAAGTGACCCTATTTGCCGTAACAAAATTAATACCGGCACTATGGACTATGTGGACCTGCATCTTTCTGAGGTGTCACAATACGCATGGTCTGGCTTCTTAGGCAAAATGAATATTGCCCTTATTGAAGTGTCAGGAATACGTGAGGACGGTAAATTAATCCCTTCTTCTTCAATTGGTAATAATAAAACTTGGATCGAACAAGCGGATAAAATCATTCTGGAAGTGAATAGCAAACAGAATATTAAGCTTGAAGGTATGCACGATATTTATTACGGCACTGCATTACCACCAAATCGCAAACCTATTATGCTAACTGATCCTGCTGACCGTATTGGTGAGTTTTATTTTGAATGTCCTCCTGAGAAAGTCATTGCAGTGGTTGAAACCAATGCCGAAGATAGAAACTCACCATTCAAAGCACCTGATGCTGTTTCGCAAAAAATTGCTCAACATATTCTAGACTTCTTCGAGCGTGAAATTGAAGTAGGTCGTTTACCGAAAGAATTATTACCAATCCAATCTGGTGTGGGCAATATTCCTAATGCGGTACTTGAAGGTTTAGATGCAGGTCCATTTAAAAACCTGTCAGCTTTCACTGAAGTTATCCAAGATGGTATGTTAAAAATGTTGAAATCGGGCACCTTGGGTGTTGCTTCAGCAACGGCATTTTCATTGAGTCCAGAAGGGCTGAAAGAATTTGACGAAAACATTGATTTGTACCACGACAAAATTATTTTGCGCCAACAGGATATCAGTAACAATCCAGAATTGGCTCGCCGTCTAGGTATTATTGCCATGAACGGTATGATTGAAGCAGATATCTACGGTAACGTGAATTCGACCCATGTAATGGGAACTCGAATGATGAACGGTATCGGTGGTTCTGGTGATTTTGCCCGCAACGGTTATTTGTCTATTTTCGTATCACCTTCAATCGCAAAAGACGGCGCTATCTCTTCTATTGTGCCTATGGTATCCCATGTGGATCACACAGAGCATGATGTGAAAGTAATAGTAACTGAACATGGTTTGGCTGATTTACGTGGTTTATCTCCTCGTCAGCGAGCTAGAGAGATTATAAACAACTGTGCAGATCCGAGTTACCGCCCAGCGTTGCAAGACTATTATGAAAGAGCATTACATTCAGGCCGTGGCATGCACACACCACATTTACTTAGCGAAGCCCTTAGCTGGCATGAACGTTATGAAAACGAAGGTCACATGTAAACTGTCACTTTCTCGTTAACCTAAAAAAACCTCTTAATTGAGGTTTTTTATTTTTTAGCCGTAAATAAAATGTTTATGCAGGGCCTCAAGTAGGGGTGACCTCAGCAAGTCACTTGAGTGCTAAAATCCTTGCTTCGTTATTTTAACAGGGCAATCAATTTGTTTGTCATGCTTGCATCGATTAGACGGATGCTGCCTTGTGACTTTTATTTAGATATACCAAGAATATTAAGCCAAGAAGCACAACGGCTGCACCAATAGGTCGACCTAAGTCAGGAGAAAGGTTAAAACCAATTTCCGCGGTCATGATGTAGGAAATGGTGACCCCTGTAGCAATGACCGCAGGAATACTGGTGATCCAATGGAAAGTACCGCGGTCAAGCAAGTATTTTGTTGCCAACCACAATACGCTGGTGGATAACAGCATATTTGAGAACGCGAAATAACGCCAAATCACTGAGAAGTCCAACTTAGTCATAAAGTAGGCAATGGCTAAAATGGGCAACGCAAGTAATAAGCGATTCCGTATGCTCTGGGGGATATTAAATGCATCTACTATGGTCAGTCGTAACGAGCGAAATGCAGTATCGCCAGAGGTGATAGGGAATACGGCAACCGCTACAATTGCCATAATGCCGCCAAATAAGCCTAAGTAGCTATTGGCAATGTGGTTTACCACTAACCCCGGGCCACCAACATCTAGCATGGCTTTGAGTCCTGCATAGCCTTCTGGGAAAGCGGCGATGCCAGCCAATGCCCACACACAAGCTACTATGCCTTCACACATCATCGCGCCGTAATACACAGGTCTTACGTATTTTTCATTGGTTAAACAACGGGCCATAATTGGGGCTTGGGTTGAATGGAAACCACTGATTGCTCCACAGGTAATAGTCACAAACAACAATGGCCAGGTAGGTAAACCGTCCGGATTCGGTGCCAAAAAGTCGTGGGCATGGTCAGCTTCAAAATAAGCCATAAAATCACCCGCCATCGGTAGGTGTGGGGCATCAATGAGCAAGGCAATGGCAATCATGGTTGTCATTACGATCATTAATAATCCAAAGATGGGATAAAACTTGGTGATAATCTTATCAATAGGTAAAAGTGTTGCTAGGAAGTAGTAACCTAAAATGACCAGTACCCAGAAGGTATTGTTGGCCAAAAAGGTATCTTGGAACGCGTCGAGGTTACTCAATAGGCCTGCGGGGCTCATGATAAACACCACCCCAACAAAAAACAGTAGCATGGCGGTGAAGATAAGCATCAAAGCTTTAAAAATGATGTTGAAATAGTGCCCTGCTATTTCTGGTAAGCTTTTGCCGTCTTCTTTGATGCTCATGACACCCGAAAAGTAGTCGTGAACGGCACCACCTAATACATTACCTAATACAATCCAGACTAATGCCACTGGCCCATATAAAGCACCAAGAATAGGACCAAATATAGGTCCTACACCGGCAATATTCAAAAACTGAATTAAAAACGCACGGACAGGATGAACAGGGACATAGTCAACACCTTCACTAAAGCGTGTTTGAGGTGTGGCAACATTGGGGTCTATGCCAGCCTGTTTTTCAACAAATGGGCTATAAAATTTATAGCCCAGGACCAATATAGTAATACAGATAAAAAAGGTGAGCATTGCAGTGTATATCTCAGTTTAGGGACTTTCGAAAAAGAGCGCGGTAATCGCACTCCGCCTTTCATTTTATATAATGTATTGCGGGATAAAAATTGGCGTAAATAGTAACAAAGTCGGACTCAACAAAAAATGGAAAACATGGCTTATTAGTGGTTAAACCACAAAAAAGGGCTAACAAAGTTAGCCCTTTCAATAAAAAACTGGCAATACAACTAGAAGTTGTAAGTATAACCTAAGGTTGCAGACTGTGGCTTACCGGCGAATACTGAGCCGTGTACTCGCGTGGTCATATAGGTTTCGTCGAGTAAGTTATCTACTGTTAGGTATAGTTCAGAAGCGTCATTGATAAAGTAACGTGCTGATAAGTCAATAATGGTTCTCGCGTCAATTAACTCATTAAGCGGGATAACACCTTGCCCTGCTTTGGTACGCATCTTCGAAGTGTAACGCCCGGCTAATATTAGTTGCCAAGAGTTAGCTTGGACTCCAACAGAAAGATACAGTTGATCATCAGGCAAGTAAGTTAATGAATCCCCTTTTTGAACGTCATCCCAACTTTCAAAATCTGATGAGAAGTCTGAAGCAAATTCTGCATTAGTGTAGGTGTAAGCCAGTTTAACCGGAAAGCTTAGTTGGTTATTTTGTTTAAACTCATAACCTAAACTTAACTCTACACCGCTCACTTCCACTTCGCCTGCATTGTATTGGTTGCCTATATTGTCATCGTCACAACCTTGTGCAGCGGTACAGTTACCGTGCATGTTGCTGTAATCTCCAATAAATACAATTGCCTCAGAACTAAATGCATTTTGTTGATAGCGAAAGCCCGCTTCGTAATTCCAGCTTTCTTCTTCTTGCCCATCTGCATTACCTGGTGCTGCTGGGGAAAACCCTTTTTGCACACCTGCTAATACAATCAGAGATGGGTTAACCTGGTAGGTTGCCGATAGTGAAGGTAAAACAGAGCTAAAGCTGTTCTCGATATCGGTATCAGCAACCCCGTCCCGAGCTGGGTTGGATTTGCCCCAATCTAAACGATTAGTGGTGACATCCTCAAAACGAAGACCAAGGGTTACTGCAAAATTGTCTATAGTGAAACGGTCTTGAACGAACATTGCCCAAGCTTCCGCGCTATCAATCCGGTTTGAATCTGTGCCTGGTATGCCACTTGAGGTGCGAGTCATAATTTGGTTTGTATCTAATTGGTATGTATCAGCCCATTGATAACGATCCATCTCGTCTTCGTGATAGCGCACACCAAATGCAAGCTCATGATTATCAAGGTAGTAGTTAAGTTCCGTTTGAATGCCTTGTGATAAATAATCACGGTTATTGGCTTTAACATCGACTTCTATTGGCGCAGTGATTAAACCTTGGTCAAAATCAGCCGCGGTTTGAATGCCGCCACCACTCAAGCTGTCACCATCAATGTTGTAGGCTTTATACCAATTACGATGGAAATCGTTGTAATAAGCCGTGGTGCTAACTGTTGCATCTGGATTGAAGGCAATTATGTGATTCAACTGAATCTGTTTGTGTTCAGTATTCATCTGATCTTTTTGTGAGGCTGAATAACGCATAAAGGGGCTTGTTGCATAATCTTCATCCGTTAACCCCATATAGGTTTCGTTTGAGACTTCATCTGCATATTTCAGTTTAAGTTCAACAATTTGTTGATATTTAGCGGATTTGTCAGATTTAAAACGAATTTTTGCCATAACATCATTTTTAACAAAACCGGTGTCGCCCCCCACACCATTGATATCACGGAAGCCATCGGCTTGGTAACGATACACTTCGCCTACTGCGTCAACGCGTTCACCTTGACCACCTACATATCCATGTATTTTGCCAAAGCCATCTTGACCTTTAGCCACATCAATTTTACCCGCTAAAGCTTCCTCTGGAATTTCACGGGATAGCATATTGATGACACCACCAGTGGTGCGGGGGCCATACTTAACTGTAGAACTACCTTTTAATATCTCAACACTCTGCATACGACCGGATGTTGGAAAGTAATAAGCTGCGGGAGAAGCATAAGGAGCAGGAGCGGCCAATACACCGTCTTCCATAATCGTTATTTTTTCAGAGCGATTTTGGCCTGTGCCTCGCATACCCAAGTTAGGACGTAAACCATAACCATCTTCTTCTTGAATATATACACCTGGGACGGCTGCCAAAGTACGCATAATATCGGTGTACTTAAATTTTTCAATCTCAGCCTGGCTAATTAAATGAGCGCTACCAGGGACAGTATTTATTGGGTTTTTACTGCCAAAAATATGCATTTGTTCAACCTCTGTGTTTGTCGCATTATCATCTGCAACAACCCCAAATGTAATTAACAAAGCACTTGCTAGTAGGTTTAAACGCCAAGTGTTTGATTGATTCATTCTTTACTCCGATACTCTGGATATTTTTATGTAAATAGAAATTATTCTTATTTACATTGTAATTTTCGAGCATTTTACTCAAGAATTCGTTAAAAGCAATATAGATAATGAATTATTTAGAACTGAATATTTAGAAGATATACGGTATGAATGAGATGCAGGAAAATTGTCACGGCCTTAAGGTGCGATAGGGAAGCTTAGTCTACTCGTCAGAATGATGGCTAGTTGTTTGTGAAGCGGGTTATCTAGCCTAGGGTTATTTACCGAACACTGACCAACCAGTTTTATAGGCCAATAATTCCAATGCTTTTGTACCCAGTTTACTATTGCCGATGGCATCTAGTCCGGGTGACCATACGCCGATGGAGGCATTTCCTGGAGCGACAGCTAATATGCCTCCGCCTACGCCACTTTTGCCCGGTAGTCCGACTCTAAAGGCAAACTCACCAGAGCCATCATAATGACCGCAGGTAAGCATTAATGCATTGATTCGTTTTGCCCGTTGTGCAGAAACAACCGTATAGCCAGTTATTGGATTTACCCCATTGTTGGCTAAAAATAGCCCTGCTTTGGCAAGTTGTGTGCTGTTCATGGCAATTGAACAATGATGGAAGTAGGTACCCAAGACTTCCTCTACAGGGTTTTCGAAGTGACCAAATGAAGACATGAAATAGGCTAGGGAGGCGTTCCTTGCACCGGTTTCCAACTCAGATTTCGCCACTTTTTCATCAATCGCTATGCTGTCATCATCAGCGATATAACGCATAAATTGTATTATTTCGGCTAATACTTCTTTAGGTTGGTGACCTTGCATAATGAGGTCAGCAATTGTTATCGCCCCTGCATTAATAAAGGGGTTACGGGGTTTTCCTTGTTCGTGTTCAAGTTGCACTATGGAATTAAACGGGTCTCCCGAGGGTTCTCGACCGACTCTGTGCCAGATACTATCCCCCAACTTTCCCAGTGCCAAGGTTAGGGTAAAGACTTTCGATATACTTTGAATTGAAAATAATTTGGCGGCGCAGCCCGCCTGATAAATCTCACCATTGGTTAAGGCCACGCTAATGGCAAATTGATTTGGGTCGATTTTTGCCAATTGAGGAATATAGTGTGCTACCTCACCTTTATCCTCAAGGTTCATCATTTCTTCAGCAATTTCATCGACAATTTGTTGCAAAGCTATCTCCATCAATTTGAGCTTGGCATTAGTGTTGATATTGTTTTACATGCTATCTCGTAGTTCTGCCATTAATTTTACACTTTTTAGTCGGGCGGCAGGGTCATGTATGGGGAAGGACATGATCAATTCATTGATACCGGCTTTTTCAATAAAATCTGCCAATTTGGGTTTTATCGATTCTTTTGTGCCAACTAATGAATATTGTAAAACGTGTTCAACATTATACATGTCGGCAATGCTCCAATGGATTTTATCCACTGGTTTAGGGAAGGGAGTATTAGCGCTGGTGCGCATTTGCAGAAATTTTTGCTGCACCGAGGTATACAAATAATTTGCTTCTTCTTCCGTATCCGCTATTACCGCCATAACCCCTGCCATTGAATAAGGTTCTGGGTTTTCATCGGTTGCTTTGAAGTTCCCTCGGTAGCTGTCTAATGCCTGATGTAATTGATCTGGGGCAAAGTGGGATGCAAAAGCGTAGGGCAGTCCGAATTCTGCGGCCAGTTGGGCACTGTATAAACTAGAACCTAATAACCACAAAGGGATATTCGTATCTTGGCCAGGTACAGCCAGCACTGGTTGAGCTTGGGGACCTAAGTAACTTTGTAATTCACGGATATTTTGTGGGTACTGATCTGCCCCCGAGCCGCTTTGTCGACGCAGGGCCATTAACGTTTGCATGTCGGTGCCAGGAGCTCGCCCAAGGCCTAAATCAATACGATTACCGTAAAGTTCTGCCAAAGTTCCGAATTGCTCCGCGATAATTAAGGGGGCATGGTTGGGTAACATTACGCCGCCGCTACCAATGCGAATGTTTTTCGTGGCCGCGCCAATGTTTGCCAGCAATACCGCGGTAGCTGAACTAGCGACGCTTCTCATGCCGTGGTGCTCGGCTAACCAATAGCGTTTATAGTCATAGGCTTCTGCGGTAATGGCGGTTTCCCTAGCCATTTTTAACGCGTCAGAAACACTGCGACCTTCACCAATGGTCGCTAAATCTAATATGGAAATCGGAATCATAATACCTACCGAGTCATTGAATTGTAATAGGATTATTGCGGTGGATGTTTCAACTTACAAGGGGACACCCGCGATTATCAGTAAAGATCTCAGTGGTTGACTATAATATTCAGCATAGTCAAAATAAATAGAACCAAATTGTTATATATACTGTATATCACTATGGCTAACAGTAATTTTCAGGTGGGAATCGAGGATATTGTCGCGAGTTTCAAGTACTTTACATGGTTGACCCAGTTTTGAATGGTGATATTGTGTGTTTTTAAAGGGCTAACAGCCTGTCATCACATTAAATTATGAGAAGAGACTAATGAAAAAAGGATTAATCGTTTTTGCAATTATCATTTTGCTTATTGCAGGCGGTGCTTGGTATTTACTAAGTGGCGCAGGAGACTTCATTCGAGTACAAATGGAGCAACAAGGCTCTAAATATTTAGGTACACCAGTATCTGTTTTTAATGTGGATTTGGCACTTAGTGACGGTCGTTTGACCATCAGCGATATTGACGTTGAGAATCCAGATGGGTTCAGTGATGAAGATGCCTTTAGCGTCGAAAACATCACACTCGATTTAGGCGAAGTATTAAGCGAACCATATGTTGTTCAGACGGTTAGTATCAATGCTCCTGAAGTACTTTATGAAGTAGATGAAAGTGGTAAAGGAAACTTACTTGTTATTAAAGACAACCTAGCTGCTAATTTACCTAAATCTGAAAGCCAACCTTCTTCTGAGCCAGGTGCAAACCCGCTTATTATTGTTGAAAATGTGACTGTCAGTAACGTTCGTCTTAAACTCGATTTTGAAAAACTGTCTACCGGTGAGCTTGAAATCGAACAAAAAACTTACGAGATTACACTACCTACATTTAACGCTGGTCCCATCGGACAGCCAAACGGTATTCCGGCTGATCAAGCGGGTATGGCCATCGTCAATGCTATGTTAGATAACATTATTGACCAAGCGAAATCTGAAGCTAAGAAAAAGTTAGCAGAAGAAGCTAAAAAACTAGCAAAAGAAAAGCTAGACAAAGAAAAAGAAAAACTCAAAGAAAAAGCTAAAGATAAACTGAAAGGTTTGTTTAATTAGGAGCTGAGAACGTTTTTTGAAACGCTTTATAGAGGCTGGGTATGTTTCCAGCCTCGTTAAAAACGTATTTGCCAACAGAATCTAGGTTAGATATCAGCATTATTAAATAACCGTTACCCTCAACCTGAACGATTAGTTAATACGTTACACAAGTAACAACCGAATATCTTCGATTATATCTTTCAGATGCACTAAAAATCTAGCGCCTTCTGCACCATTAATTATACGATGATCAAAACCAAGTGTTACTTTCATTATGCGTCGTTTACATATTTGGTCGTTAATATATTTAGGTAATTCTTCACTAGCAGCAATACCTAAAATGGCAACTTGTGGCCAGTTAACGATAGGAAATATTGAGGTTAACCCAATTCCACCTAGGTTAGAAAGGGTGATACCTGCTCCTTGCATATCTTTTGCGAGCAATTTTCTGTCTATTGCTTTTTTACTTAGTGTTTTGAGTTCACTAGACAACTCATCTAACCCTTTTGAGTCTACAGATCTTAATGACGGAACGACTAAGCCTTGAGGAGTATCTACAGCAATACCTACGTCATAATATTGTTTATATATTAATTCGGAATTTTCCTCATCATAGATACTATTGAATTTGGGGAAAGAACGAAGCGCGGCCGCGAGCGCTTTTGCTAAAATCACCGTAATTGTTAGAGAGCCTCCTTTTTCCTTGTAGCTTTTACGCCAGTTTTCAAGGTCTGTAATATCGATATCTTGTTGCAGCCAAGCGTGTGGAATTTGTGACCAGGCGTAAGTCATATTTGCACTAGTTGCGAAGGTCATTTTAGATACCTTTTGACGTTCAATAGGGCCATAAGCCTCTACATCTGGCAATGGACGACGAACGGCTGAAGAACTATCGTTAACATTTGGCTGTCTTAAAATAATATTTTTAGCATGAAGTTTCACATCATCCGTGGAAATTCTTTTTGTGTTTGGTGCTTGCTTAATATCTTCGAGATTTATACCTAACTTCCTCGCTAGCCTTCTAGTACTTGGGCTTGCTGGCAAGGTATTTGTGTTAATTGCCTCCCTTGTTTGTTCATCGGAAGAAGATTGCAATTTGTTTTTATCTACTGACTTTTCTTCACTAGGGATGGCTAAAGTTACGTTAACGTCTTTTGTCGGTTCTTCTATTTTGGGTTCTTCTATTTTGAGTTCTTCTACTTTTGGTTCTAACGCTGTAATAGTCGCGAACTCAACCCCCTCTGATACTTCCTGATCAATATTGACTAGTATGGAGTCTACTGTGCCTGAATATGTTGAAGGTATTTCTACCGTTACTTTGTCAGTTTCAATTTCCAGTACAGTATCACCTTCTTGTATGACATCTCCGACCTCCATAAGAATACCGACAATCGTACCTTGAATATCATCTCCACTCTCACTTAAGTTAGGGATTATTAAATGGTTTTGCATGTCAGTCTCCTATGAACGAGTGCGAGGGTCACATTTGTTAAAATCTACATTTAACAATTCGGAATGCTGCTGATATTGTTCTTTGCTAATTCGCTCATCTTGGAGCAATGCTGAAATTGCTGCATGGGCAATATAGGTTGTACTGACCTCAAAGAAATCCCTGAGGTTTTCCCTTGATTCACTTAAGCCGTAACCATCTGTACCAAGTACTTCATATCTTCCTGGTATCCAACGACTAATGCTGCTGGCATAACTTTTCATATAATCAGTTGCGGCAATAAAGACACCCTTCTGGCCTTTAAATAATGTTTGTACGAAAGGCGTTTTAGCTTTCTCGGTAGGATGTAAACGATTCCAACGTTCTGCGGTTTCTCCGTCTCGTTGCAATTCGGTAAAGCTGGTAATACTCCAAATATTTACTCGATACCCCAACTTATCAAGTAGCGTATAAGCATCAATAGTTTGTTGCATAATTGAGCCACTAGATAACAGGTTGATCAACTCTCCTTTTTGTTTAGTCGATTTTTTAAAGAGGTAACCACCTTTCAATATATTCTCTGCAATACCTTTATCTTCCGGAAGTGCAGGCATCACATTATTCTCGTTATACACGGTTAGGTAATAAAATATATCTTGTTGTTCCGTATACATGCGTTGGATACCGTCACGGATGATGATGGCTAACTCGTAGCCGAATGCTGGATCATAACTCACCATATTGGGAACAGTTTGAGCTAAAATATGTGAGTGGCCATCTTGATGTTGTAGGCCTTCTCCATTTAATGTTGTGCGTCCGGCTGTTCCACCAATGAGGAATCCTCGACACATCATATCGCCACAGCTCCAGATCATATCGCCGACACGTTGAAAGCCGAAAATAGAATAAAACACATAAAAAGGAATCATTGGTAAATTATGTAACGCATATGCGCTACCCGCAGCCATAAAAGAGGCTATTGCGCCTGTTTCACAGATACCTTCTTGTAAAATCTGACCGTTTTTGGCTTCTCTATAAGGTGATAGAGTATCTGCATCAACGGGGGTGTAGTTTTGACCATCGTGAGAATAGATACCTGCAGCTTTAAACAAACCATCCATACCAAAGGTTCTTGCCTCATCAGGCACTATTGGTACTATATATTTACCAATTTCTTTCTCTTTGAGTAGTTTGGCTAATAGTCTGACGGTGACCATAGTGGTCGATAACTTTCTATCTCCTGACCCTTTTAATATATCGGCAAAAAATGCCAAGGGGGGTGTGGGAATAGATGGACAATTGACGTTTCTACTTGGCAAATAGCCGTTTAGATTTTGCCTATGTTCCTGTAAATAACGCATTTCGTCACTGTTTTCATTGGGGCGATAAAGTTCAGCTTTTGCTGCCGCTTCATCACTGATGGGGATTCCATATTTTCTGGCTAATGCTATGCGCTCTTCATGTTTCAGATCTTTTTTCTGATGAGCGGTATTTCGACCCTCTGCAGTAGGCCCCATTCCATCACCTTTTACGGTTTTAAATAAGATAACGGTAGGTTTATCTGTTTCTAACGAGGCTTGTTGAAAGGCTGCAAAAATCTTTTTAGGATCTTGACCACCGCGTTTTATTTGCTTGAGTTCTTGGTCGGTTAAAGAATTCATCATTTTTTCTAGTTCAGCATTACCTTCAACCCAGTGTTCACGCTGCACACCACCTGGCAGTATAGAGTAACGTTGGTAATCGCCATCTAAGCAAGCATCCATTCGTTTACGTAGTATGCCTTTGCTGTCTTGAGCAAGTAATACATCCCATCCTGATCCCCAAACTACTTTGATCACGTTCCAATCAGCACCTCTAAATGATCGTTCAAGTTCTTGGATTACTTTTCCATTCCCTCTCACTGGTCCATCTAAACGCTGTAAGTTGCAGTTAACGGTCAGCACTAAATTATTTAATTTTTCTCTGGAGGCGATATTAATGGTGCCAAGTACTTCCGGCTCATCTGCTTCACCATCACCAATAAAGCACCAATATTTTCCCCCTGTATCCGCTTTTAATCCTCGGTTAACTAAATATTTGGAGAAACGAGCATGGTAAATAGCCGCGGGAGTAGAGAGTCCCATTGAAGCATTTGGCATTTGCCAGAAAGAAGGCAAAGAACGTGGGTGAGGATATGAAGATAGTCCTCCACCTTCACCTAGTTCACGCCTGTAATTTGATAATTGCTGCGCTGTTAATCGGCCCTCAATAAATGCTCTAGCATATATACCCGGTGCTGCATGAGGCTGGGGCATGACAGTGTCACCGCCATAGGTGTTCGAACTAGCTTTAAAAAAGTGATTAAATCCAACTTCTAAAATGGTTGCAGCAGAGGCGTATGTTGCAATATGCCCTCCAACCCCTGTACCTTGATCTTGGGCTTGAAGTACTATTGCCATTGCATTCCAACGGATAATGTTTTCTATTTTCTTTTCTAGTTCAATATCACCCGGATAAACCGGTTGCTCAGACAATGGAATTGAGTTGATATAGGATGTATTTAAAGTTGCTTCATTAACAGAAATACCTTTACTAAGTGCATAGTCTTGCATGTCTCTTAGTAAATCTTTAACTGCATCATTACCAAAGTGATCACGAATGTAATCGATAGATTCTAGCCACTCTTTTCTATCTTCGACTAATAAATCGCTCAATATTTCTGTCATCACACTCTCTCCCATTAAATTCATAAATTCAGCTTTATTTGACGAAGCTACATTACATTCAAGTTCTAAACAATTGCATAATAAGGTATTATCTATCAATAAAATTCATATTCAGGGTTATATATGCCAAAAATAAAGCTGGATGAGCTAGATGTTCAACTCTTGGAGTGTATTCAAATAAATGGTCGTATTAGTAACGCAGAACTTGCTGATAAAGTAGGTTTATCGCCATCTCCCTGTTTAAGAAGAGTCAAAGCATTAGAAGATAGCGGTGTAATACAGCGCTATGTGGGTATCATTGATCCCACTAAGCTGGGTATGTGGACTAATGTTTTTTTGACCGTACGCCTTAAAACGCAAGGTCGCAGCGCACTAGAACAATTTGAATCTATTGTTAGTGGTTATGAAGAAGTGATGGAGTGTTTTTTAATGACCGGTTCATCAGATTATCTAATACGAGTGTTAGTCGCTGATATGGAGAGTTATGAAAAATTTCTGTTTGACAAAATAACGACGATACCGTGTGTCGGTAATATAGAGTCTAGTTTTTCTTTAAAACAAGTGATTTATCGCACTGAGATGCCAGTGGTGGCAACTAAGTAACATCAATTCTGTATAAATGCCAATTGTCTAATCTATTACGGTTAATTATCTCTGATATGCATATTATCTATTGATGATATATCAACACTCATTGGATCCTTTTTTTTAATCCATTTAGATTGTATTCATCGTCATTAGATTAAATCGAATAGAGGACTAATTATGGCTTTAAATACAGAACTACAGAACCCTATTACACAAGAAGATATAGACACCTATAACCGAGATGGCGTTGTATGCTTGCGTGGCGTATTAAATAGCGAATGGATCAAAACGCTTTTACCTATCGCGAAACGTTTGGTTATTGAAAAAGAAGATTTTGGCTTGTTACCTGCAATTCCAGGTCGTTATATGTCGCGCTGCATTCCAGAATTTCGCAAAATGGTATTCGAATCTCCCATTGCTGAAGCTTGTGGGAAAATATTGGAATCGAATGAAATACGATTTTTCTTTGATGAAATATTTGCGAAACCACCAAAATCAGATGCTAAAACTATTTGGCACACAGATCACATGGGGTGGCCGACAACCGGTGAAATGGTACCTTCTTTGTGGTTGCCAATAACACAAGTGAAAAAAGAAAACTGTTTAGAAATTATTGCCGGCTCTCACCATGAGAATGTACCTTATTGGTTGTTCTCACCTAACGCACGAAAAATGATTAAGCCAGACGACAGAATGCCTCATCCTGAATGTGAATCTCGTCGTAATGATGGTAAAACAAAGTTTTTAAGTTGGGACATGGACGCCGGTGATTTATTAATTGTTCACCCACGAGCGCTACATTATTCATCTGGTAATAGTGCAGATGATTGGCGAGTTGCTATCTCATTTAGAGCTTTCGGTGATGATATACGATGGGCTCCTAGACCAGATTGTGTAAACTTAGCAGGTGTTAGTTTTGATGAAATGATTGAAGGTGAAAAACCAATGGGTAGCCACTTTCCAGTTTTATGGTCGAAAAGCGGTGAAAAAGATTCGGATGAAAATTTCCCTCGAGGTTTTGCTACGACTTGGGCTAAAAGAGAAATGGAAGGTGTTAACGAATATGCCACTTTTAAAACCTTGAAAGGAAAAGAAAATCGAGGTGAATTAGGTAAGCCTAAAAAGTAGTTTGTGTCATTTTATAGTGTAGAAGATTTTAACCGTTGCGCGTTCGCTTAATTAACGTAAAGATAAGTATATGACTTTATTTTAAGTGTTTGTTTTTCCTATCTATTTAATCTTGAGGAGCAATTGAGTTAAAAAAATAGATTGTTTGCAGTTTTTAGAGCACAAAGTTATCTTACCTTTTATGGATGAGTGTGTTATAAAAAACGGGTAACGTTAAATCTTCTATATTAAAAGCGTGGGTCAAGTGTAGTTATGGAAATTCGTCAATTACGTTATTTAGTCGCAGCAATAGAGAAAGGAACACTGAGTGTTGCTGCAGACTCTGTGTTTATTACTCAGCCAGCACTAACTCGCAGCTTAAAAAATCTTGAGCATGAACTTGGTGTGGATTTATTAGAGCGCCTACCTCGAGGCGTTATTCCAACACCAGCTGGAGACTTATTATATCGTCATGCGCATTTAATTATCAATGAAGTCAAAAAGATTAAAGCAGATGTTCCTCTTGCCGCCGAAGGGGTTGTTGGTAATTTGAAGATTGGTGTTGGGGCGTTATTTGCTCAACATATCGTTGACGATGTTGTATGGCAACTTGCTACCACCCACGACAGTTTAAGTATGGGGATTACAGTTGGTTTTTTCGAGGGGTTAATTAACAAATTAGTAGAAGGAAACTTGGATGTCGTGTTTTCCAGTTTACCGTCAGTTAATGTACCTGAAGAATTAATCGTTGAGCCCCTTAGTGATTTGCATGTTAGTTTCGTTACTAATAAAGATCATCCGCTAGCCGAGAAAGACGTTTGTGATTCTAAAGATTTAGAAGCTGCTCGCTGGGTGATTGTAGATCAACCTCACGCAGCCGCAATGTTTACCCAATTTTTTGCGTCTCAAGGTATGGTTACTCCAGCAAGCCTTGTGCGTACAGACTCCCTTGAGCTGATCCACTCACTGCTAAAAAGAGGTGGTTTTGTTAGTGTGTTACCAAGGCACCTAATTCATGATTCCTCAGTAAATGACAATCTAGTTGAACTGAAAGTTAAAGGTCCACCTATTAGTCGTAAATTTGGACTAATTTATCGAGAAGATATTGCTGGTAGGCCTTTGTTAGCGCCCTTCTTCGAAGGAATACGCAGGGCATGCAAAGAAATTGAGGAAGGTTCATACTAACGGTTTGAACTTTATAGATGCTGCTATTTTTGGTCAGATTAGATCTTTGTCTGTTGCTTGAAATCTATGCACCGCCGTTCCGAAACTCAAATTAAATAACTTACCAAAATGGGTCTATTGACCTTGGAAATCACCGATGATTGAAGCTTCAGTAAATATAAGAAAGCAAGACAAATGGTATCAATGGCTTGTCGTTGGAATACTAAGTTTAGCAGCAATAGTGAGCTATGTTGATCGACAGATTATTAATTTATTGGTTGAGCCAATCAAGCTCGATTTAGGTATCAGTGATACTCAAATTAGCTTGTTACAAGGTTTTTCATTTGCAATGTTTTATGCCTTGCTCGCTATTCCAATTGCCAGAGTCGCAGATTCTGGCAATCGGGTTAGAGTGATTATTATTGGCATCATAATTTGGTCTATGGCAACATTTTCTTGTGGGTTAGCGGTCGGTTTTTGGAGTCTTTTTATTGCGCGAATATTCGTCGGTGCCGGTGAGGCAACTTTATCACCTGCGGGATACTCCTTATTGGGCGATTACTTCACTAAAGAAAAACTCCCACTTGCTATAAGCGTGTTTACTGGGGCTGGTTTTGTCGGATCTGGTATTGCGCTTATTTTAGGTGCATTCGTGATAGATAAAGTGATGGTCTTGGGTGATATTTCTTTACCAATATTGGGGGATGTCCAAAGCTGGCAGTTCATCTTTATGCTTGTAGCTTTACCTAGCATTTTGTTGGTTTTGTTAATGGGGTTGGTAAAAGAGCCGCCGCGCACTGGTGAAATTAACGTCGATTCAAGTAATGTCCCACTAAAGGAAGTACTTCAGTACATTATTACGAATAGAAGAATATTCTTTGCTATCTTCATCGGATTTACGTTAATGGCATCTGCTCAATTTGGAATTGGTGCTTGGGTTCCTAGCTTTTTTGTTAGAACTTACGGTTGGACTCCATCTGAAATAGGTACATGGTTTGGAATTATTGCAGCAATATTTAGTACTGCAGGTGTAGTAACTGGAGGGTGGCTAAGTAGCCGAATAACGAAATCTGGTATTCTAGGAAGCAACTTTCTAGTGCCTATTATTGCTACTTTGATTTGTATTCCTATTGCTATCGCCTTTCCAATAATAGGGAGTGCAAAGAGCTCTCTTATTTTACTCGCTCCCTTGTTGTTCTTTGGGGCAATGCCTTTTGGCACTGGAACTGCTACTTTACCGCAAATTGCACCGAATAGAATGCGCGCTCAGGTTGTGGCTATGTATTTACTCATCGCAAATTTAATAGGTTTCACTTTGGGTCCAACTGGCGTAGCTATAACTACCGACCTATGGTTTGGTGATCCTAATTTAATTAGTTACTCAATGGCTTTGGTTCCTCCTATTTTGATGTTTTTCGGGGCCATAGTTGTTGCTTCTGGGCTCGAAGATTATAAAAAATACTTAATTTTAGATAAATAAATCCTGCTGTTTAAATAATCAGTTTTAATTTAAGTGTATAAAAATTATATGTTATTTTTTATCTTTATTTATATTGCAATAAGATATGCGCAGAATTTATCGTTATGCAACTTATAGTTATTTGTTTTCTCGGGGATATTACGGTTATATCTAAATTAACGCAGGAACTTGCGTAATTGCCCAACCTTTCGAGGATAATATAATAATGATAAAAACTAAAATGAACACATTGAAACTGAAGCCTGTTTTTATAGGTGTCGTTGTAATAGCACTTGGCATAACTCCCATACATATGTTGCAAGCCCAGGAAACTGAGTCCCAAGAAGCAGATAAGTCTGAGATAGAACTTATTACTGTTACCTCTCGAGGACGTCCTGAGGTTATCCAAGAAGTACCTCTATCGATTACGGCATTTAGCCAAGAGGATATGAAACGTCGTTCAATTTCCGAATTGGATGATGTTGCGCGTTTTACACCAGGGTTTAGTTTTGAGGATTTTTCAGGTGGTTTTGCTACGCCAATTATCCGCGGACAAGCTCAAACAAGTGTGACTGCACTTGAACAAAACGTCGCCACCTTTTTTGATGGCTTATATATTCCCCGTTCTTGGGCAATTGACATTGGTACTTCCAATGTAGAACGAATTGAAATTGTAAAGGGTCCACAAAGCGCTCGTTATGGACGTAATGCATTCGCTGGTGCTATTAATTATATTCCAGTTAAAGCTGCAGTCGGTGACGATGAGATTTCTGGTAACATCGATGTTGTTTTTGGCTCTGATGAGCGAGTCGATTACGGTGGCTTTATTCAGATTCCTATTTCGGAGAAGTTTGCTATTGCTGCTTCATACAACACCTCTGAATTTGATGGGAGTTGGGAAAATAGTCACCCATACGCAGATTTAGATATTGGTGATGATCGCAGTACCAATGGCAATGTTGGTGGCCGGGATAACACATCTTACTCAATTTCTTTGGCTGCGGAACCTACAGAGAAGTGGAAATTTGATTTAGCTTATTATAATTATGAAGTGAAAAATGAAGCCCGCGCCGGACGAGCTTATGATCACAATTATAATACTGAGGAGTTTAATTGTGGTAATACCCAATTTGGTAAGAACCTGTTAATTTGTGGTGAAATTCCAGCCCCTGACGAGACAACCATAGTTGACCCTAGAGCTTATGGCGTACATGCAAATACTGACACAATTCGTTTTAGCACTTCATATGCTCTGTCAGATATGTGGAGCGTTAGCTATTTGTATGGAAAGATTGAAGGTGACACAGATATCGGAACAAGCAGTGAGCCAGACCCCATTAATTGCGGTACTATTTTAAATGCTAATCTTGGCTTTGCTGATTTATGTAATTTTCAAACTACTCCCATCGGTGGAATTGAATACGATTCTCATGAACTCAGATTCAGTTTTGTTGGTGACAAGCTAAGCGCTGCTTTTGGAGGGTATATATCCTCAGGTGAAGATGATTATCGATTTATTAGTTTCAATATCGCGCCAATTACCGATCCAAATGATTATATGACTTTAGTTAACCAGGTTGTGCCTAGTTATATCCTGAATCCAGGGCCTTTTAATTCTCCGTTAGCAAATGAGTTGACTAAAACTGACGTGAATTCAATATTCGGTGAATTACAGTGGACATCGGAAGATGGCGCAACCCGTGCTGGCACAGAAGTGCGTTATGCAAAAACTGAAGTTGACCTACTTAACAATCGTTCAGGAGAAGCCTTTAATGCCGAGTTTAATGCGGTAACACCACGTTTCACAGTAGAGCATGACTTAAATGACGATTCATTATTATTTGCATCTTTAGCCAAAGGTAATAAGGGTGGCGGCTTTAATGGTTCAGCAACTTTCGTTGAAGATCAGACATTTGGTGAAGAAACAAATTGGGTAGCTGAAATAGGGTCTAAAAATACTTTCTTGGACGGCGATTTAGTTTTAAATGGAAGCGTATATTTCATAGACTGGAGTGACATTCAAGTACAATCTGCTGATCCAGGTTCGGATAGTCCGCAGAATTCGGCTATCACGCTTAATTTGGGTGATGCCGAAGTATTTGGGTTTGAAATTGATACAGTTTATCTACTCACTGATAACCTAACTGTTGATGCGACATTTTCCTATGCTGATTCAACCTACAAGAATGGCACGAAGGATCAACGTTTGGCTCGACCTTCTGTTGGTGGCGGTACGCCATGTGATGATATCGTGTGTAATTCCGACGGAGAAGTGGGTGGTAATGACACGGAAAGAACGCCTAAATCTCAGGCATCTTTAGGTATTCAATGGGAAGGCTCATTAGATAGTGGATATTACTACATAAGAAGTGATTTAAGCTGGCAAAGTAAGTTTTATGCCACTACCGCTAACGTTGCCACTATACCTAGTCGAACATTACTTAACTTAAGTGCTGGTATTGACCTTGATAATGGCATTAGTTTGAATGTATGGGCGAAAAATGCAACGGATGAAATTTACACCTCTAATGCATTTGTAGTGATATCTCCTTTTAATGATTTATACAACTTGTTTTATGGAGAACGCAGAACTGTTGGCTTGAATGCTTCATATAAGTTTTAGTAAATACGTTTAATGGAGCCGCTGCTTAGCGGTTTCATTAAAATTTGTTGATTTTTGAAGTTACACTTCAGCAAAGTATCTTTGAATTTACTCGCAAGCTAATTGCGAGTTTCATTTCTTTCATTCGCATTTTTTACTTCATCGAATCCTTTTTTTTACCAATCATTTTTAGCTTGTACTTAGACTTTGATTTCTACTCTAGGTTCGATCTTTAAAGGCCTATATATCATCTATGCGTTCTAAGTATAGATCCATGAAACTAGCTCAATAGAACTAATTAGGGATCTATGCTAGCTTCATAAATTGTATTTATGATTACGTTTTCTGCTTGCTTTCATATAAGACTTCCCTTGAATAATAGTGTCTAGATTAAGGGGAAATATGTGAATAAAGCTGCTGCAGAATAAAGAATGTGAGCTTGCATCCTCGTGTTTCCGGATGAGCTTATCGAATACGTTAAATCGTTGTCAGGTGACTACGTGCGAATAACTGGTTGATTGGTACGTACAAAATCAAGGAAAACATATACCTGGTCAACTAATAATTAAGAAACGGTATGTTTTCAGTAAAATATAGGTCAAATTAACTATGAAAGTAGAAGTTGTAGAGTCAGCCCCAGCATTTGAAATTACATATCCTGTCGTTGTCATAGGAGCTGGAGCATGTGGGTTATCTGCGGCGTTAGCTGCAAGCGATTCAGGTTTAGATGTTTTAGTCTTGGAGCAGGACAAGTCACCTTTGGGTACTACTGTCATGTCGACAGGGTTGATTCCTGCTGCGGGTACGCCAGAACAATTGGCGGCGGGAATAACAGACTCAGCAGAAATTTTCGCTAAAGACATTCAACGTAAAGCTAAAAATGGTGCAGATCCAGAAGTTGTCATGAAAGTAGCTCAAGAATCAGCAGAGACTATCTCATGGTTACAAACAAAGCATAAGTTACCTTTATCTTTAGTGACTGGATTCTTATATCCGGGGCATAGTGTGCAACGAATGTTTGGTAGTCCTGGTCGAAGTGGAGCTGAACTGATGGCAGGTTTGGAATCCGCAGCTTTAGAAAATCAAGTAGATATCCTAACTGAAGCGTCAGTTGAAGACTTGATTGTAGACAATGAGCACAATGTTTTAGGTGTCAGAGTATTTAGACCTGATGGAGAAAGTGATGTTATTGGTTGCTCAACCTTAATATTGGCCTGTTGCGGTTTTGCTGGTAGTGAAGAAATGGTTGCCAAATACACACCAGAAATGGCCAACGCAACGTTTCATGGGCACCCCGGTAATAAAGGTCATGCGGTAAAGTGGGGAGAAGAAATGGGCGCAGCATTAGGTGATATGGATGCATATCAAGGACATGGTGGATTAGCCCATGGTCATGGTATTCCAATATTATGGCCATTGATTATGGAGGGGGGCTACCAAGTTAATCGTGCTGGTAAACGCTTCTCTGATGAAACCAAGGGATACTCAGAACAAGCTGTCAATGTCATCGCCCAAGAGGGTAATGTTGCGTGGAGTATTTTTGATCAACGATTGTATGAACTAATGATCGAATTTGAAGATTTTAAAGATGCTGTTGAAGCAGGAGCTATTGTGCAAGCCGATAGTCTTGATTCATTAGCTGCGAAAGTTAATATTTCTGCTGATGGTTTAAAAAATACTGCATTACTTGTTGCTAACTGTATCGAAGGAAAAGCCTCTGACGAATTTGGAAGAGACTTCAGCAAAACAACTAATTTGGTTGCTCCTTTTTACGCAGCGAAAGTAACTGGTGCGTTATTTCATACTCAAGGTGGGTTGGCAATCAACGCCGATGCCAGAGTATTAACTAAAGAAGGTAAAGCCTTTCCGAATTTGTTTGCTGGTGGTGGTGCTGCTAGAGGTATATCAGGTTCTGGTGCGTCTGGATATATGGCTGGAAATGGCCTTGTGACTGCGACAACGTTAGGAAAAATAGCAGGTCGTTGCGCTGCCAAACAAGTTAAATCCTAACTTATACCTGTTAAGTTCTCAGTCTATATTCAATGTATTAGTCTGAGAACTGTAGTCACATTTCCTTAGTATCAAATATGATTTTATATTTGTGATAATGAACACATAATTTTAAATTAGATTACTATGTTACAGAAGCGAGTAACAATAATAATTTGGCCGTTATCATCTACATAACCCGTATCACCTGTTTTATAGAAGCCAGGGTATACAGAAAAGTGACTTTCAATAAAATAGGTCTCAGCATTCCACTGATTAACAAGTGAAGCTGGAGGAAGTGGCAAACGACATACAATTTCCCCAGTCTCTCCCCCATTGGTCGGTATACCATTGCTGTCAAGGACTTGTACGTTCCATCCCGGAATTGCGCGACTGACAGCGGTGGGATTTGGTTTAAAATTTCCACAGTCTAAATTGTTTACAGCTGCGATTGGCCAAATCGTTTCTGTCTGCCACCAATGATCAATAATGGGAATATTTAATGTGTTTTTGTACCACAACAGTGTATTTTCTTTACACTTGTCACCCGTTAAATAAATAGACTTTAACGACGAAAAATTATGTGTTTGAAGTTTTTCGGCGACTAAGTTTTCTGCTTTGATTGTTTCAAGTGCTTTTATATCGGTAAGTAAGTAAGTTACTTTATATTCGTCGATAATCCGCAAAAAAGCTCCAGCGTCTAAGGAGTTGCCTTGCTTACCTTCATATAAAATAGTTGTAGCCCCGTTGAATAGTGGCCCATAAACTAAATAAGAATGACCCACAATACAGCTAATATCTGATGACGCCCAAAACACATCATTCAGTTCTAAATTATATATAGATGTCATGGTCCAGTTGAGTTCGACAGCATGGCCACCATTGTCCCTAATTAACCCTTTTTGTTTTCCCATGACGCCAGAAGCATATATAATGTATAGCGGGTCTGTTGCTTCTACGTGAACACAATCTTGTGGTACTGCATCTGCAATAAAGTCAAACCAATTGTGGTCCCGACCAAACTTAAGTGGCGAATTGACATGTTGACGCTGTAATACGACACATAAATCAGGTTGATGTATAGTTTGATCTATAGCTTCATCAATAATTGGTTTGTATTCCACTATTTGGCCAGATTTCAATCCGCAACTGGCTGTAATAACAAGTTTGGCCTTCGTATCTTCCATTCGGCTGGCTAGTTCTTCGACTGCCGTGCCACCATATATAACGGAATGAATGGCACCAACTCTAGCGCATGCTAGCATAGCGATTATTGCTTGTGGGATCATCGGCATGTAGATAATGACACGGTCGCCTTTGCCAATGCCCTGTCTTGCCATTGCTCCAGCAAATGTTGTTGTAGCTTCGAGCAACATTTGATAACTATATTGCTGTCTTTCACCCGTCATATCACTATCGTAAATCAACGCTATATTTTTTCCTCTGCCAGCGTTAACGTGTCTGTCAAGCGCATTGTGGCAGGTATTCATCTGTCCACCCACAAACCATTGTGGAATCGGCACAATCGATTTGTCGATTACTTGTTTGTATGGCTTAAACCACTCAATTTTTTCAGCGATTGTGGCCCAATATTCTTCGAGCTCTTCTGTAGAAAGCGGACTTATTTGTTGTTTGCTCACGGAATAGTCCCAACAATAAACGTTATTACATTATTGGTCTATTTAAGATGAAAGTGGTTTTGTACACAATTTAAAAAATCGTCTGGTGGTATTACTTCCAGTTATAGCAAGACTTTAATTATCTATTTTCTTTTTATTTTCAAGCATGCCAAAGTTCAATGCAAATTAATGATCTAGGTGCGCAGTAAACTTAACTGTAAATCCATTGAAATATCTCTAAGGTGTGTGACAAATGTTCGAACAGTTAGCGAGTACAAAACCCGATGCCATCATGGCTGTAATGGCGCAATATAAAGCTGATCCTAGGGACAATAAAATTGATTTAGGACCGGGCGTTTATCGTGATGATGCTGGTAATACACCGGTAATGGAAGCGGTTAAGTCTGCAGAACAAATACTTCATACAACACAAGATAGTAAGGCATATATTGGACTGGTTGGCGATAAGCTATTTTTAGATCATTTACGAGACCTTGCATTTGGGGATATCTCTTCAGAACACCATCGCCTGACTAGTATTCAAACTCCAGGTGGATGTGGCGCGCTTGGGTTAGCGGCTCAATTGATAAGATATACATCGCAGGCCAGTAAAATCCTATTTGGTTTACCTACTTGGGCTAATCACGGGCCTTTGTTTCAAGCCGCAGGAATTGAAATAGAGTCTCATCAATTTTACGACGCAGATTTGAAAAAAGTAGATTTCGAATCTGTTGTCAATGCGTTGCTAGCCGCAAATGCTGGAGATGTAGCTTTACTTCATGCTTGCTGCCATAACCCGACCGGTAGTGATTTTACCTTAGAGCAATGGCAAGAAATCACTGCTATTTGTAATAAAAAAGGCCTTATTCCATTGGTCGACATGGCGTACCAAGGGTTTGGTGATGGAATTGAAGAAGATAGACAAGGCATTCGTCATATATTGCAAAACGTGGAAGAGGCGATTGTTACAGTATCTTGTTCGAAAAACTTCGGTCTATACCGAGAGCGGACAGGTGCTATTTTCGTCTTAACCAAGGATCAAAGTACTGCCAAGCTAGTACAGGATAATCTTTGCAGCTTCGCTCGCCACTCTTATTCGATGCCTCCGGACCATGGTGCTGCAATCGTTGCCACTATTTTGGGTGACAAAAAATTGAAAGGTATATGGTTAGCTGAACTTAACGTTATGCGTGAGCGTATTATTAATACTCGGCAAACTTTGGCTGCGGAACTAGGTGCTGATTTCAAATTTTTGCAACAGCAACGTGGTTTGTTTTCTCTTTTACCCCTTAGCCAAGCTCAAATTAAAGAATTGAATTCCACACACGGTATTTATATGTCACCCGATGGACGAATTAATTTGGCGGGTTTTAAACATACTGATATCAAACGTTTCGCAAAGGTCATTAACTCCCTGTAATACTGATGTATAAATCATATAGATTACATTCATATATGGTGGTTAAGTTTCTATTGTTTTTTCATTTTTCGCTATGAGACATTGGCGCTTAAGTCGATTTTTCATGCCTCAAAAGAGCAAAATATTATGCCTGAAGATATAACTAAAACGCCCTGGTGGGCAGTGGTAGAACCCGAAGAAGGCGAGTCTTATTGGCAACCTGAACCTTCAAATGGTTTTGTTACCATGAAGTTCAGCCCAGATAATACGCCTTACGATACGTTTACCAGCGGTACACAAGTGTTACCTCCAGGTTGCCATGTTCGTGAGCATGGTCATAAACAAAACCATGAATTGATCTTTATCCATAAGGGGACAGGGATCTGCAAAATAGAAGATGAAACCTACGAATTAAAGCCCGGTGTAACCGTTTTATTCGGCCGATATGCCCGCCATATAATTGAGAATACCGGTGATGAAGACTTACATATGTTTTGGGTATTTTTTCCGCCAGCTCTTGAAAATTGGTTTCGCGCTATCGGAAAACTTCGTATTCCCGGTGACGAACCACCTGCTCACTTTCCCCGCCCAGACGGCGTAGAATCAGTAATGGAACAGTTACGATTTGTTCCACCTAAACCAAAAAGCGAGGACTGAATTAATGTTGATTTTAAATCGGCATGATGTGTCAGCAAGTCTTAGTCATGCTCAATGTGTAGATGTAGTCGAAAGCGCGATGAAAAGTGTTTCTCAACGTAATGTTGTTATGCCTCTGCGACAATTCATTGGTATCCCTCAAACCAAGGGTAAATTCACCATGATGCCGGGATATATTCAAGATCCTAAATGCTTCGGTGTGAAACTCGTGAGTAAATACCCTCCTGTAGAAGGTAGTGAGTTAGGTAGCCATATTGGCGCGGTCATGGTCTTTGATGCAGACACGGGTGTTCCCAAAGCACTATTAGATGGTGGCGAGTTGACCGCCATACGTACATCTGCGGCGAGTGCGTTGGCGACTAAAGTTCTCGCCAGAAAAGAATCTAAAACGTTGACCGTTATGGGCTATGGCGATGAAGCTTGGCATCATATTTTAGCCATACTGGCTGTTACTAAACTTGATAAAATTATCATTTGGGGGCGGTCTTGTGAGCGAGCAACCAAATTAATTGAGAAATGTCAAAGCAGCCCAAAAGTGGCAGATAATATTGAAATAGTATTCGAAATAGATGCGCAGGCAGCTGTCTCTGTGGCTGATATAGTTTGCACTGTTACCTCGTCCACCCAACCCATATTGGAAGGTAAATGGCTGCAACCCGGCACTCACGTTAACTTAGTTGGAGCGGCGATCAGAACATCTTCAGAAGCTGATTCCGATGTAGTGACTCGCGCAAAGTTCTACATTGATTATAAAGAGTCAGCGATGGCGCAAGCCGGTGAGTTACTTGATGCAATAGACGCTGGACTTATCGATGAGAATCATATTGTGGGTGAGATTGGCGATGTGTTGTTAGGCAATAGTCCTGGACGAGAATCTGGTCAAGAAATTACGGTCTATAAATCATTAGGCGTCTCGGCGCAGGATTTAGCTGCTGGGGTGTGCGCATTTAACAATGCAATGGATAACAACATCGGTGTGTCAATCGATTGGTAAATACCGTTGTATTTAATCGACTTTAAAAAAGAAAATTGTATATGAAAATGAACTTAAAAACACGTTTGGCGCAACAAGAACTTTTAATGGCCGCTGGTGTATTTGATGCCTTAAGCGCATTGCTAGTAGAGGAAGCTGGATTTGAAGCTGCTTTTGTTTCTGGTTCCGCAGTTGCCTATTCGCAATTGGCCAGACCTGATATTGGATTGGTGACTTTAACAGAAATGGCATTCGCGTTAGAGCGTATACGTGATCGTGTAGATATGTATTTGTTAGTTGATGCAGACAGTGGATTTGGCAATGCCTTCGATGTGCAAAGAACGGTGAGAACCTTTGAGCGTGCTGGCGCGAATGGTATCCAGATCGAAGATCAATTAAATACGAAATCTCCTAAACAAGTTGCCGCACGTCCAGTTTTATCAACCGATGCCATGGTGGGTAAAATCAAAGCCGCTGTGGACGCAAGACAAAAGTCAGAGACTGTTATTAGTGCCCGCAGTGATGCTGTATTTACCTTGGGTGTTGAACAAGGGCTAATGCGAGCTCAAGCTTTTATTGAAGCCGGTGCAGATATGGTTTTTGTGGAAGGTATAAAAGACCCGGCTGACATTCAAAAACTAACCAAAATATGCGGTGAAAATGCACCAGTGCTATACAATTTAATTAATCCTTCGCTGTTTACCCCTGAGCAGTTACAAAGCTTCGGTGTTTCTATGGCGCTATACCCTGCAGTAATGATAAATAGCATGGCCAATAGTGGTAGAGAAGCCGCGACTAATCTTAGCCAAAAGTTAGGTCTTTTTAAAGGAAATAAACCTATACCAGAGCCTATCAATAACATAATTGGCAGCGATAAGTTCTTACAAAATGGCTATCGATACGACGAACACTCTTAGTGTCAAAAGCGTATGACACGCCCAAAGAAGGTAACAACTGTGAATAAAATGACAAATTTAACTGCAGAAGATGGACATCAATTTTCAGCTTACCTTTGCGATCCAGAAAATGCGGTTGCGGGTTTGGTCATTATTCAGGAGATATTCGGTATTACTGAGCATTTGAAATCGGTGGCAAGAGAATTTTCTGCGATGGGATATCGCACTATCGTTCCATCGTTATTTGACAGAATTGAGCCAGGTATTGTGGTTGATTACGCCAATGTGGATAAAGGTGTTGAGCTCATGGGTAAATCTGACCAGCAAAGTATGATAATCGATATTAAAAGCGCGATGGATGCGGTAAGTGTTGACGGTAAGGTTGCTGTTTTAGGGTACTGTATGGGCGGAACGTTAGCCTATACTAGCGCTTGTGAATTGTCACCTAGTTGTGCGATTAGTTATTACGGTACTGCAATCACATCCCATTTATCTCTGCAACCTAGTTGTCCTATATTATTTCATTTCGGAGAAGAGGATCCCTATGTGCCTTTATCAGACATTGAATTAATCCGTGACGCGAACCCAAAACAACCTTCGTTTGTATATGAGCAGGCCAATCACGGTTTTTCTTGTGCAGATCGTGCTAGTTATCATCAGCCCAGTGCTGAACTAGCCTTAGCACGAACTCGAACTTTCTTATCCGAACATTTAGCCTAAATTATTTTTTTCGCCAAAATCAAGGTTGAATATCACGTTGTCTCTGTTCAAACATTCATAGTTCGTTATCATGATATCTCACCTAAGCCTCTGATCTGTGCTTTATGTGCCGCCGCTGTCTTTGCTAGATTCTTTAACAGTGTGGATCCATCCATGCCATGCCATCCTTCAATGTTTCTATATAAAGTCGAGGCACATCGCTCCCTAGGGTTTAAACGACCATTATTCATTGCAACGCACATAGAACAGCCAGCTGCCCTTTATTCAAATCTGGAATTGATGAAAATTTCATAGAGACTTTTTGTTTCAAAATGCGCTTTGACTTCGCCGGAGCATGGCACCACAATGGCCCAAATATGTTTAGCGATTAGCTTGCCTTTGATTTGCTAATTTTCTGTACTGTTCATATAACCTGGTGCTTTTATTCAACTGGGTTTCGTTGAATCATCTTTAGGCATTTCAAGAAGCCGCGTTTTTTGGCTAATTGCGATGAATTGTTCTGGACTTGCGCTTAGAGTGACTTAGGGTTCAAGATCATTGGTATCAATTTCACAATCATATTTTGTATCTGTATCACACTGTTGAACAACTCTACGATGAGGCTGAAGAAGCGTTTAAAGTGCCAAAAAGAGAGGGATTAGCATAATTGAAGTGTGTAACAGAAATTAATGTTCGATAGGCCACATCATGTTAACGTTATTTTAAAGGTTTGATGTTAAGTTAAGTGGAATATGAAAATGGCCAATGGGCGTGCCTTTTCATCATGGGAGTTCGCAGTGCAAAATTATATTCTGGCTATTGATCAAGGCACAACCAGTAGCAGAGCGATTTTATTTTCGTTGCAGGGTAAACCTTGTTTTATTGCACAACAAGAATTCAGTCAATCTTATCCCGAAGATGCTTGGGTTGAACATGACCCTGAAGAAATTTGGCAAAGCGTCCTTAAAACCTGCAAAGACGTCATACGTGAAGCACAAATCGACATTTCTCAAGTAATTTCCATCGGTATCACAAATCAACGAGAAACAACCCTAGTGTGGGATAAAAAAACCGGTAAGGCGGTTTACCCAGCCATCGTTTGGCAAGACAGACGAACATCTTCAACTTGCAAACAATTTGCACAAGACACTCAACTAGTTGATTACATTGCCAATACTACAGGGCTGTTGTTGGATCCTTACTTCTGTGCCACTAAAATTCAATGGATTCTCGATAATGTAAAAGGGGTTCGGCAAAAAGCTGAATCTGGTTCACTTGCTTTTGGCACTATCGATACCTTTTTAATTTGGCGTTTAACTAAAGGCCGTTGCCACTACACCGATGCAACCAATGCCTCTCGAACTATGCTATTCGATATTCATCGACAGCAATGGGATAGCAAGCTGTTAAACACTTTCGACATCCCTAGCTCAATGTTACCTCAGGTACTAAACAGTGCCGACGAGTTTGGTAAAACCGATCCTAAACTACTTGGCAAAGCTATTCCTATCCAAGGGGTTGCTGGTGATCAACAAGCTGCATTGTTTGGACAGACTTGTTTTAAAAAGGGCATGGCCAAAACAACCTATGGTACAGGCTGCTTTATGGTTTTAAATACCGGCTCTTCGCCTTTAAAATCGGAAAATCGGCTGTTAACCACTGTGGCTTATCGACTAAACGGAGAAACTACCTATGCGTTGGAAGGTAGTATTTTTATGGCAGGAGCCACTATTCAATGGTTACGTGATGGATTGCAATTAATCACAGATGCCGCTGAAAGCGAATCTTTAGCGAAAATGGCCAGTGCAAACAACAGTGTGTTTTTGGTACCCGCGTTTACCGGGTTAGGCGCTCCATATTGGGATCCTGATGCTCGTGGTGCAATTTTAGGGTTAACTCGTGATACTGGAATCAATGAAATTGTCGCCGCTGGTTTGCAATCGGTGTGTTATCAATCCAAAGATTTACAAAAAGCCATGGAAAGTGACGGTGCTAGGGCTACTAATCTGAGAGTTGATGGCGGCATGGTAAAAAATGACTGGTTAATGGGGTTTTTAGCTGACATTTTAGGTGCAGAGGTTGATAGACCTGAAATTACCGAAACTACTGCTTTAGGCGTCGCTTACTTAGCAGGGTTACAAGCTGGAGTGTATACATCTTTAGATGAACTCAGTGGGCAGTGGCAATGCGAACATACATTTGTACCAAGGTTCAGCAAACAAGAACGAGACCACGCTTATGGGTTATGGCAACAGGCGGTTAGTCGTATTCGTTGTGATTAAATGCAAAAGCGATTTGCCAAAATTTACTTTCATGGTGTGAAATTGGCAATAGATTGCCTAAGCTCGACAAATTTTATCCCTAAGTTGGCGTAACTTTGCCACTTACTTGCACTTATTTATAGCGTATTAGAGGTTAATAAGTTCTTGAAACAAAACTATACGCTTTATTCGCTTGTTCAATAGTATTGGTAACCTGAGAAACCGTTGATTCTATTGATTCTTTCTCAGCATCTTCAAATATAAAATCCGTGACATTGTTGTAAATGGATTTTCCAGAGAATGATTCAATTGCCATATCCGCAGCGGCAAACGCCACTCCTATAGGTCCTCCATAAACAAATCCACCTAATAATTCAGACACCGGATCCACACTCGTATTAGATGTGTTTTGGTAGATGTCAGAGACGATAGGAACATGATTTAGTATGTTGATAGTGTCAAAAAAATCGTCCATTCCTAAGCCATCATCACCTACCACATAATTTGAAATATCTTGAATTGAACCTAACAAGCTTGAGTCAGAATTTAATTCACTCAAGTCTGTGGTAGTAACCTCTGGTTGTGCAGTAATCGCGGCTGTTGCAGCACCGAAAAGGTTTGCATTGAGACTACTCAATAACGACGTTTGCAGGTTTGCAATAGAGTCTAATGACGTCAATTGAGATAAGGAGTCTTCGGTGAATTGATCTAAGCCAATCGCAGAAAATAGACTTTTCTGGATACTATCAATGGCAGAGTCCATATTGCTATCATCTTGAGTCGAATTATCACTGGTACTTTGCTGCATCAGCGACATTAACCCACCAAATACCTGATTGATCCCATCCGTATTTGCAGTACTTTGACTCTCAGAAGTTGATTCAACTGAGGCACCTAAACCTAAGTTATTTTGCAGTGTATCGATGACATTCATGGCTATGAATTACTCTTAATTTATGCAATTTGGATGAACTTGTGTAAGTTCTTGTAGGCTAATATCGTGCCAAAAATTTAACCACGTATCATGGACTTAAATAATTTGAGGTAATTTTTATTTACATTAAAAGCGCTTGTGTAAAGTTTTAGTAAAGGTACTCAAGAGAATTTATTTTTCGGTAAACTTACCTGAGAATTTGGCAAATGAGAGGCAATTCTAATAATAAACGTGTTGTTATCTTTGGATAGCAATAGAGGTTATATTTCACTATGAAAAAATATCACTTTATTACTTTTTTCTGTTTTCTTGTTTGCTCTTGTTCTCAGACGCCTACTGTAGAAGAAGAAGTTGTCGAAAACCTACCAACCAATCCAAAAGTTAGTCAAAGAGCTGTTACGCAAAAAGACAAAGAAATCATGCCAAATGATCCTAGCTATCGACCCATCCGCATGGAGGAGGTTGAATCTATTGCTGTGCCTACGGGATCACTTTTCCAACCTGACAACGAAGCGAGCCTGTATAAGTTGCACCGCAAATACCAAGTGGGTGATATGATTTTAGTTAGGCTAAGTGAGTCAACTACATCAAAAAAATCTGTTGATTTTCAAACCGATAAAAGCAGCCGTTTCGAGTTAGGGCCGGTGAATGTTACCGCCGGACCTATTCAGATTGATGAAACTGATTTAGATATTGAGCACAACCAAGAAAATGAGTTTGATACATCATCAGAAGCTAACCAATCTAATTCTTTAACAGGTGATATTACCGTTTACGTAAAAGAAGTCCTACCTAATCGTAACCTTGTGGTTGCAGGCGAGAAGTGGATTACGCTGAATACGGGACAAGAATATGTCAGGTTTTCCGGCGAAATAAGAACCGTTGACATTGATGCTTCAAACACCATTATTTCATCTAAAGTGGGCAATTCACGTATCGAGTATAGCGGTAAAGGTGAATTGCACTCTAATCAAGAAGAGTCAGTAATAAACAAATTATTTGGCATTTTCAATTAACTTATAAATGAATATAAATATGATGAAAATGTTTAATTGCATAACTTTGTTAGTGCTTTTGCTGACCTGCCCCAACGCTTTTGCTGTCTGGCAGCAAGGCGAGGCTACTGTAAAATTAGATGGCGCGGATGTAAGTGATGTGAGAGTCACAGCCATCAAGAATGCAGTAGCAGATGCATCTTTTAAAAACGGAAGTTTTGTTTCAGCCGAAGATGTGGTGCTAGATGGCCTGTTAGTCAGTAGTAAATCTGTTATCACCACCCAAGGTCAAATTCAGCGTGTAGAAGTACTAAGTGAATCTGTGAATGAGGATATATTCAGCGTTATCGTCAGAGTGGATTTTTCTCCTATGTTTAATTGTCCTCATGATGGCTATAACCGCTCAGTGTTGCTAACCCAATTTCAAGTGTTAAAACCTCAGCAAGCCAGCTATGGTGGTATTTTCGATATTGGTAAGCAGATAAGTAAGCGAATCGAGCAACAATTGCGTGCTGAACAAACCAGTCCTATGGTTCGATTGATTGACAAGGCGTTTACAGGGGTTGACTCCTACGATCAAATTCATCTCAACGAATTAACCAATAAAGCTATTTATATGTCCAAAGAGTATGGTCGGCAGTTTGTAATGTTTGGCTTTATTCGTGATATTAGTTTGTTCGAACAAGTAAAAGAAGAACTGCTATCTGATGACGTGTCGTTAAGACGCAATTTTACCATTCAAGTGTACGTACTGGATGTTTACCGACATACGATTATTTTCCAAGAGTCTTACCACAGTGAAGCCGATTGGGAATACAGTGATGATTACAATGTTGATACCAATAACAGTTTGTTCTGGCGCAGTGATTATGGTCGTACAGTACTCAATACCGTTAATGGCGCGGTTTCAGATGTTGCCAATAAACTTCAGTGTGAACAGAGTTTTGCGCAAATTGTGGGAACCAATAACAATAAACTAATCATTAATATGGGCTTAGACAACGGGCTAAAGTTAGGCGATAAATTCCTACTTTATAAAAAACGCTTGCCTGTTAGTGCAAATGGACTAAGTAATGCGGCATTGGTTGCCGTTGACCGAGGTGTTTACAAAGTTGTGCAATTAGATAGTTTAACTGCAGAATTGAGTAACGATGATCCAGCCCAAGTTATCAATGGTGATTTGCTCGACCTCGTCAGTTCAACTCGCTAATATTAAACGATAAAGTCACTGAATGTTTGCAAGATAATAATTGGAGGCTCATTTGAGGTCTTGCTATCCAACTAAGTTAATTGACTTGTGCATTTTAATAACTGCCTATGCTGCATCATTTCAGTGCAATAATGCATTTCTGTCTGAAGTCATTTGATCCTATTCTAGCTCTTAGCCCTTTAAAATTAACAAATTTAAAACCTGACTGATTGGTCATTTTCTTGCATCGCAATGCTATTCGCTTTCCCAACTTAAAATCAAACTAAATGATATCAAGTTCGAAATTCCATTTACTGATAACTCTAAGGCAAATCAATGCAAAAAAACCTTGAACTGCTTTACGGGTTAAATGATATACCCACGAAAAAGCAAAGCATTACTGCCGCGACTCAGCATATTCTGGCCTGTTTCGTGGGGATTATTACACCAACCCTTGTCATTGGCGGCACCTTAGGGTTACAAGCCGAGTTGCCTTACTTGTTAAGCATGGCGTTATTTGTGTCGGGAATGGCAACCTTTATTCAAGCGAAAACCATTGGTCCTATAGGCAGTGGTTTAATTGCCGTACAAGGCACTAGTTTCTCGTTTGTTAGTGCCATTTTAGTGGCCGGCTTTGCAATTAAAGCCAAAGGAGGCAGCAACGAGGAGGTCTTGTCGACTATTTTCGGGGTATGTTTGCTCGGCGCTTTTATTGAAGTGTTTATTAGTCAGTTCATAACTAAAGTGAAGCGTATTGTTACCCCACTAACCACTGGCATAGTGATCACCACCATTGGTTTTAGTTTAATAAAAGTAGGAATGACAGACCTAGCGGGTGGCTTTGGTAGCGACACTTTTGGCGATACACAAAATTTATATATTGGTATTTTTGTGCTGGTTACCATCATTGTGCTTAATGTCTCGGCAAACCCTTGGATTAGGTTATCGGCCATAATGGTGGGCATGGTGATAGGCACATTGCTGGCTTACTGGTTAGGTATTGTGTCGCTAGAGCATATTGGTGAACAATCTTTGTTTAGTGTGCCTGTGCCGTTTAAATACGGATTAAACTTTGATTGGGAGGTGTTTTTACCCGTTGCCCTAATTTATCTGATGACAGCTCTGGAAAGCTCCGGTGATTTAACCGCTAACAGCCTGTTTTGTGGTTTGCCCATTAAAGGTGAACAATATCTAAAACGCATTAAAGGAGGCATTCTGGCTGATGGTGTGAACTCGGCACTTGCTTCGGTATTTAATACTTTTCCCAATACCACTTTTGGCCAAAATAATGCGGTGATTCAGTTAACCGGTGTAGCGAGTCGACATGTGGGATTTTACATTGCTGGTATCTTGGTGTTGTTAGGCTTGTTTCCAATTATCGGCGGGGTGTTGCAGTCCATTCCTAAGCCTGTCTTAGGCGGCGCTACCTTAGTCATGTTTGCCACCATAGCCGTGGCTGGTATTAAGATATTGGCAAGCGAACCCATAGACAGACGTAAGACCTTGATTATGGCAACGTCTTTTGGCGCTGGCTTTGGGGTTCTGATGGAGCCGAATGCACTGCAAGGGTTACCCCAAGCACTACGAAATATATTTTCATCTGCAATTACCACGGCAGGCGTCATCGCAATTATTATGAGTATCCTTATTCCAGAGCCAGTTCAGGAGGAAGCGACCGCTCCCTCGCAATTGTAAGCGTAACTTTAGCCGCAGTTTAGGCTGCGGCTAGGTACTAATTAGTTTACCGATACAACTTTGGCTTTGCCTCGGCCACTTTTTTCCGAAGCGGCACTAAGTTCGCCATCGTTTTGCAGAATCAAATGCACATCTCCAAAGCGGCCTTCACGGATGATGTAACCCATTTCTTTTAGTGGGGTTAACACCGACTCGCTGATACCAGGATGCACCCTAATGGTATCTTTGGGCCACAGTTGGTGATGAAAGCGTGGGCTATTTGCAGCCTCTTCAGCGCTCATATTAAATAACAATGTGTTAAGTATTGATTGGGTAACCGAAGAGATAATAGTGGTACCGCCGGGAGATCCTGTCACCAATTTTACGGCATCGTTGTCGAGCACAATAGTCGGGCTCATAGAGGATAACATGCGTTTAAAGGGGGCGATGGCATTGGCTTCTCCACCTATGGCGCCAAAGAAGTTGGGCACACCAGGCTTGGCGCTAAAATCATCCATTTCATCGTTTAATAGAAAACCTGCACCTTCAGCCACTACACCTGCGCCAAAGCTCAAATTAATTGTAGTGGTATTGGATACGGCATTTCCCCACCCATCAACAATAGAAAAGTGGGTGGTATCTTCACTTTCATGCAAACCTGGTTTGATTTTGCTAGTTGCGGATATGGCCGTTAGATTAATCTCCTTTGCCCGTGATTGGATATATTCTGGCACCATTAACTCAGTTTGTGGAACATCAATAAAGTCTGGATCCCCAAGGTATTCAGCACGATCAGCAAAAACACGTTTTCCGGCTTCTGATACTAAGTGCAAGTAAGCTGTAGAGTTTTGTTTAGGTAGGGTATTAGTTTGGATAACCGAATCTAACATACCCAACCATTGGGCCACAGCAATGCCGCCTGAACTAGGAGGAGGCGCAGTGATAACCGTATAACCGCGCCAAGGAAAGGATACCGGAGTGCGCCACTTAGCTTGGTAAGAAGAGAGGTCTTCTAGGGTAATTAAGCCGCCGTCTTTTTGCATAAAAGACACTATATGTTCAGCGGTTTTACCTTTATAAAATCCGTCAACACCCAGGTCGCGGATGCGGGTTAAGGTTGCGGCTAATTCTGGCTGTTTGAACAAGGCACCGGTTTGGGTGGCAGCAGCAAAGTAGTCTTCAAAGTTGCTTTCTATGCCATTTTCATTTTTTCGGGCGATATAGCGACTGACTTTTTGCGCAAACTTTTCAGGTACGATAAAACCATCTTTAGCTAAGCTAACTGCCGGCTGAACTAAACGAGTCCAAGGTAACTTTCCATATTTTTTGTGGGCTGCCCACATGCCTGCCACTGAACCGGGTATGCCTGAGGCTTTTGCGCCAAATAACGATTGTGTTGTAATTACATTACCGTCTTTATCCAGGTACATATCACGTGAGGCCGCAGCAGGCGCCATTTCACGGTAATCTAAGAAGTCCGCTTGCTGATTAAAATAAATGGTCATAAAACCACCACCACCAATATTTCCAGCTTCAGGGAAGGTTACTGCTAAAGCAAATTGCGCGGCAATGGCAGCATCTACCGCATTACCGCCTTCGTCTAGTACGGCAAGGGCCACATCAGCACCAAATTCATCTGGCATGGCCACAGCATAATCGCCTTTAGTTTTGTCTATGCCGGTCTGAGAACAGGCGCTTAGAAAAACAACAAAAGATAAAACAAATAAAATACGCATAAACATTTATCCAATCATTAGTAAGCTAGCAATAAAATAAGCAACCAGAGTTAAACTTCCGGCAACCAGCGCGTAGGGCAATTGAGTACGAACATGTTCCAGTAGATCACAACCTGAAGCGATGGAGGAAACCGCCGTACTATCAGATATGGGGGAGCAGTGATCACCGAATATCCCACCTCCTAAAATCGCCGCTATAACCAAAGAGGGAGGTAAACCAAGTTGTTGGATCAAAGGGACACCTATGGGAATAAGAATGGCGAACGTTCCCCAAGAGGTACCTGTAGTAAATGACATAATCGCGCCAGCGATAAACAACATAGGTACAACAAATACAAGTGGTAAGTACTCACCAACCATGCCTGCCACAAAGGTGCCTGTTCCCAGTATTTTTAAGCTAGCACCCAAAGTAAGGGAAAGCAGCACTATACTCACCAAGGGTAAAAGTTCACCCATGCCTTTGAAGCCAACTTCAACGGCTCGATGATGATTAAATTGTTTGCTTGAGATTAACAAGAAGTAGGCAACAACGGTTGCTAAAACGGTGGCATACAATACGGATTTACTACCACTGCCTTGGGATAAAACCCCGTCTCCAGTCCAAAACATGAAACCCACCATGCTCAGTACCATAGTTAATATAGGCACTACCATAAAGCGTGCTTTCGTTGCGGGGGCGGCAGATAGACGACTTTGGGTAGCATCCAGTTGCTGCTCAGCTTTGGCCATAGGGCCATGGACCTTATCCGCGAATACAGTGTAAGCAGCAATAACTAGGGTAATGATGGCATAAAAGTTAAACGCCACTGTTCCCCATAAAATACTGGCTGAAGATTGTTCCAACTCATAACCTTCTAACAAGCCAAGGACAAAGGCCCCCCAACCATTGAGTAGGATTAAAATACAAACGGGTGCGCTTGTACTATCGATGAGGTAGGCCAGTCGTGCTCGACTCATACCAAATTTATCAAATAGACCCCGGGCAAATATCCCCGCGGTAAGCACACTTAAATTTGATTCAATGAAAATAACAATGCCAGTTAACATGGTTAAGCCACCAACTTGGCGACGATTGTTGGCAATGCCGCGCCGAGTTAGCCAGTTTACGGTGGCGGTCACTCCGCCAGAATCTCGAATGTAGGCCAATAGAGCACCCACCAATAAACTAAATAACAAAATACGGGTGTTGCCAGCGCTGGTGGCCACACCCACAACTCGTTCAATTGAAGAAATTGGTGCTAATATGACACTTTCAGAAGCTGATGTGAGTAATATAAGCGCTTCAGAGCTTAACACTGCCATCAACAATGCCATGATGACTTCTTTTTTCCAAAACACGATAAATATCGCAATCAATGGCGGTATGATGGAAACCCAATCCATAAATTATTCCCTAAAACCTTTTCTTAATTATTATGAGTACATGGAAGTAATCGTGATCAGAATGACATTAAATCATAAATCAATAGTGTATTAGTTTACCGATGATAATCACATGTTCTTATTTAGGTGCCACCTTAAACTAGACTGGTTAAAAAGGGAATGTATACAATTCAGCGAACCAACAACCGCTCACATTTTACCCTGTGGTCATGGACTAAAGTGACGGTGACCATTGAGCAAGTATTTTAGCTAATAATCACAACTGCTGTTAATGCTAGGCTGTGGTATTGATGGGGGGAGCCACTTTATTCATCAGCTCTACTGATTTTTTCACACCTTCTTTTGAATAGCCTTCGGATTCTAATTCCGTCAGTAGGTCTTGCAATCGAGAGGCGGTGGTTTGATCTTTTGTATCATCAGCAATGGAAGACAACATGCTTTTGAATGAATCGAAATTGATGGCTTTTTGGGAGTCTTTTTCCCCATATAAACCAATTTCGCCATCCAATTGCGCCATCATCTGTGTCATTTTTTGTTCACGCTCTTGAACGGCTTTTTCATGTTCTTGCTGACTTAAATTGCCATCACTGTTGGAGTCCATATTACTGAACATATCAGATGACTGGGTACTCTCTACGCCTTGGGATGATAACGCTTCCATAAACTCAGTGGCACTAACAACACCATCTTCATTGGTGTCAGCAATGTCAAATTGTTGTTGGGGTTTCTCTTTCTCGCGGGCAGCTGGATCTAATCCGCCGCCGATGGACATCATACTCATGGTTAGCTCCGGTTGGTTAAGTTCAACTAGCTAATAAGCAGGTTTAATTCCAACTTGTGTAAGCATTATGTAAACATGAGGGTTTTGTTTTAACTGTATGATAAATATGATGTTTATTTTATTGTTTTGTGAAATGCAGGCTATTGAAACTATCTTTGTTTGAATCAGAAAAGAGATATTCCGGCATGATTTTGCCTATTTACCATACGAGGATAAAGGCGGTAGGTAATGCTCTGCCAGTCTGCCAACGTCAATCAACAGCGTATAATTAATGGAAGTTTACTTTTAGGGGATTTCATAGGAACTTAAGTGAACCGTGCCCCCTCTTTGGCTGTATTAACTAAAATTCCACTACTACTAAAGTACCCCATTGATTAACCCTTAAGACAATAGGTATACCTTCTATATCTGCATTACCATTGTTAAATAAACGTTAATGATAAGAATAAGGTAGTTGAATATGAAACCATGGATTGTCCATATTTCTGGGGTATTAGTTAGCTTTTCGGCAATGGCTCAGCAGCCAGGGCCAGAGAGTATCGAAAAGTTAGTCATTACTGGTGTATCACCTTTAGGTGCGCAAACTGTCGGCAGTATCTATTCGATTAATCAGGTGCTAAACAGTGAAGATTTATCCCCTGAGCAGGGTACATCCTTAGCCCGCTTACTTGACGGTCAGCTTTTCAGCGTTTCAATTAATGATGTCACTAACAATCCCTTTCAACCCGATGTGCAATATCGCGGTTTTACTGCTTCACCTTTATTGGGACTGCCGCAAGGTCTATCGGTATATCTAAACGGAACACGCTTTAATGAACCTTTTGGCGATACGGTTAATTGGGATTTACTTCCTACCTCAGCTCTAGAGCAAGTTTCTTTGGTGGCTGGGGCAAACCCATTATTTGGGCAAAATACCCTGGGTGGGGCACTGGTATTACAATCCAAAAATGGATTCACTTTCCAGCAGAATAAAATAAGCCTACAAGCTGGAGATTTTGGTCAGCAGGGGATTAATTTTGAATCCGGTGGTAACAATGAAGAGTGGGCTTACTACCTCAATGTTAATTCATACCAAGAAGATGGCTGGCGTGACTATTCAGATACTGAAATTAAACAATTATTTTCAACTATCAGTTACCAAGGTGACAGTCATCAAGCGGAGTTAACATTGGCAGCCAGTGATAACAGCTTAATTGGTAATGGTGCTATTCCAGTGGAGCTGATCCCTTATGAAGGTCGAGATGCTATCTTTACTCGCCCTGATCAAACAGAAACGGCATTACGTTTTATCGGTCTAAAAAATCAGTGGGTATTGTCCGAAGACACTAATTTAGTGGTTAACGCCTATTATCGTGAAAATGAAATTGTCACTTATAACGGTGACGACAGTGATTACGAAGAATGTGATGTGGGTTTTGGTGAAACCCTATGTGTAGAAGATGAAGATGCGGAGATCGCCGAAGGGGATGATGATTTTGATGGCGATGAGGACGAAGAGGGGGAAGAAGAGTTCGAAGCAGATGATGCGGTTCACTTCGTTGACTATGCAGCACTCACTCCCCTTGAAGATATTTCTAGTTTTGATGCAGACGACATCGATGGTACAGCCAATACTAGCCTGACAAAAAATCGTTCTTATGGCATCAGCAGTGAACTAAGCGGTAAGCTTGAGTCCGCCAATTTATCCCACAATTGGATTATAGGCATGGGGATTGATGTGGCCTCAATTGATTTTAGTAGCGACACGGAATTTGCGTTGTTAAATAATGATACTGCTGAAGATAGCCGAGATGTAATGGGAATTGGTGTGTATGATCTTGATTCAAAAGTTCGCTTAGCCACCGATGTACAACACCTTCATCTGTTCTTCAGTGATAATATTGAATTAAATCAACATTGGTCCCTGCAATTATCAGGACGTTATAATCGTTCAGACATTGATATGCTTGATGGTGTTGAAACTGGGCCTGGTTCATTAAATGGTGAACATCAGTTTAATCACTTCAATCCTGCAATGGGTGTACACTATCAAACAGAGGGGTTTGCTTTTTACAGCAGTTATAGTCAATCCTCGCGGACCCCCAGCCCAGCTGAATTAAGTTGTGCAGATGAAGATGACCCTTGTAAATTACCTAATGGATTCGTTGCTGATCCACCCTTGGAGCAAGTGGTGACCAATACCATTGAGCTAGGTGCTAAATGGCAATATGAATCTGGACTTGTTAGTGCAGCCATCTACAGTAGCGACAGTAAAGACGATATTATTTTCCAACAAGCAGGTGACAGACCTTCCGTTGGTTATTTTGTCAATGTAGACAAAACTCGTCGCCAAGGTATTGAATTAGGCCTAGCTCACAACATGGATAAGCTAGATATTAATGCGCAACTAAGTTATTTGCAGGCGACCTTTGAATCTTCATTCAGGTCTTTTAGTCCGCAAAACCCGTTAGGACCAAACAGACAAGTAAACCCTGGGGATAAAATTCCTGGACAGCCATCTACCCAAGCCAGTGTATCTTTTGATTATGCACTTAGTGATGCATTAGCATTGAATGCCGATATTAACTACTCTTCTAGCCAATATTTCCGAGGAGATGAAGCTAACGAAAACCGCCAACTTTCGGGGTATACCATAGTGAACTTAGCGGCCAGCTATGGGTTTGATAATGGTATTAATCTGGCAATCCGCCTAGAAAATGTTTTCGATAAAGAATTTGAAACCTTTGGAACCTATGGTGAAGCGGATGAGGTTTTAGGGGATATTTACCCCGATATCGAATCCCCTGAATTTATCGGCCCTGGTCAGCCGAGAACTTTACGCTTATTTGCGTCGTATGCATTCTAAGTTAGCGGACTGGCGACTTGATCTTACCCAAGTAATTTGCGATTCATTTAAACCTTAAATGTGTCGCAATTTGCTTTGCTCACTGGCCAACTGAGACGACTGCACCAGTATATAAGTTACTTTTAACTACAGGCACTGATTAGCAAAGAATTTTCGTGATAACATGCCCCCTTATGACCCCGCAATAGGGCTGGTTTTGATACATTCTGAAATAAAGGTAATTAATCACAGTGCGTTCTTTTTACTCTTGTAAAACTTCATTATTCCTCATTCCCACATTATTTTCTTTTCAGGTTTTAGCTGACGCTAAAGAGGCAAGTTCTCATCAACTCGCACCAGCGGCTGTGCACAATAGCCATGAGCAAAATTCACAGCTAGATCGTGCCGGAGATAAGCATGAAGATGAGCACGAACACGGCGATGAAGTAGAAACTATCACGGTTTCCTCCACACGGGTTGGTCGTAATGTCTCCGATGAACCTGTTCGAATTGAAGTGATCAACCAAGAAGAGTTAGAAGAAAAAGCGATGATGCGGCCGGGTAACATTTCTATGTTAGTGGCAGAAACGGGAGGGGTGAGAGTACAAACTACTTCTCCAGCTTTGGGTAGTGCAAATATTCGTTTGCAAGGTCTTTATGGTCGTTATACTCAGTTGCTAAATGATGGTTTAGCTCTGTACGGTGGCCAAGCCGCATCAATTGGTTTATTGCAAATTCCCCCCACTGACTTGGCGCGGGTAGAAATTATCAAAGGTTCGGCTTCGTCTCTTTACGGTGGCTCAGCCATGGGTGGGGTAATTAACCTAGTTTCGCGCAGACCTTCCGATGAAGCAGAAGGGGAAGTGTTATTTAACTTTACCTCCAGAGACGGGCAGGACGTTACCACTTATTTAGCCGCGCCGGTGACGGACTCCTTAGGCGTATCTTTGACCGCTGGTGGCCATCATCAAAGCACCCAAGATTTAGATGATGACGGTTGGATTGATATGGCCGGTTATGAACGTTATACCGCTCGACCTCGCCTATTTTGGGAAGGAGAAAGTGGCGCAACCTTATATGCAACAGTTGGTTATATGACCGAGAATCGACAAGGTGGCACCCTCGAGGGATATCCCCTTCCTGATGGCAGCTTTTTCGAACAATCTCAAGATAGCGAGCGCATTGATAGTGGCTTTATTGCTACCGGCCCTCTGGGAGATGTTTTGAGTTGGAATGTGCGTGGCTCTGCCATGGTACAAAACCACGACAAACAGTTTGGTGAAGACCTAGATGAAGATCGCCATGAGAGTTATTTATTAGAAAGTACCTTATCTGGCTATACCGATAAGTCTCAATGGGTAGTTGGCCTTGCTATGCAGTCAGATCGTTTTGAGTCAGATTATTACCCTGAATTTGATTATTCGTTTGATGTACCGGGATTGTTTGCGCAAGCAGATTATGAACTAAACGAGCAATTATCGACGTCGTTAAGTATGCGTTTAGATGATCATAGCGAGTACGGTACTCAATTAAGTCCTCGGTTGTCTTTATTATATCGCCCCGAAGATTGGACCGTAAGAGCGTCCTATGGCCGCGGTTATTTTGCCCCCACTCCCTTTGTGGAAGAAATAGAAGCTGCGGGCCTATCGCGCTTAGCGCCGTTGGTAAACATTGAAGAAGAAACTGCAATTACTTCGTCATTGGATATTGGCCGTCAATTTGACCAGTTAGAAGCCAACGTTACCTTTTTCGCATCCAATGTTGAGCATGTGACAGAATTAGAAGCCTATGCGTCTGAAATCGATGGCCCCCTTGATCGAGTCCGTTTAGTGAATGCCCAAGGGGAGTCTCGTATTTACGGTTCAGAATTGATGCTGCGCTACAAATGGAATGATTTTAAGGTAACCGCCAGTTATTTATTCTTAGATGCAACTGAATACAATGCCACTACTGATAGCCGTCAAGATATCAAGTTAACGCCTAAACATTCCGCAGGATTAGTTGCCATGTGGGAGCAACACGGTAAAGGTCGGGTAGGATTTGAAGCCTACTATACGGGTACTCAACGTTTAGCTGGCAATCCATATCGTTCTGCTAGTGAACCATACTGGCATCTCGGCTTGTTGGGGGAAATCACTTTGGGTCAGTTCAGTTGGTTTATCAATGCGGAAAATTTGCTGAATATTCGTCAAACAAAAGAGGATCCTCTGGTGTTACCGATGCGCGCAGCAGATGGTCAGTGGACAACGGATATTTGGTCACGCAATGATGGTTTTACCGTTAATGCAGGCGTGAGAATGCGCTTTTAATTCGGCTGAGTTGATCCATTAAAAAGCCCGAATAAATCGGGCTTTTTTTGTGGCCGTTAGTGGATTGTTTGCCGCTAGGTTTAGTGCAACTTTAGCTTCGGGCCCACAATGTTCCTGACTTTGCGGAAAAACAAAATAAATACGCCCTTAAACCAACCATGTATAGCGAACAAATGCATATTATATAGTGACACATAAACCAATTTAGCTAATCGTCCTTCTATAAACATAGTGCTATTAGACAGTGCGCCCATCAAATTCCCCACGGTGCTGTATTTACTCAAATGCACGAGGGAGCCGTAATCCTTGTATTGATATTTTTGTCCAGGCTTGTGATTAAACTCATTGATAATATTGGTGGCTGCAGTGCTCGCCATTTGGTGAGCTGATTGCGCTCGTGGTGGAACCCACCTGCCATCTTCCTGCTGAAACCCACAGCAATCGCCAATGGCATAGATATGTTCATCTAAGGTACTTTTTAAATAAGGCGTGACCAAAATTTGATTCGCCCGATTAGTTTCAAAAATGCCTAATTGCGTAATAAAGTCAGGTGCTTTGACTCCTGCAGACCAGACCATTAAATCCGCCTCAATCAGTTCATTATCGCTCGTCACAAATCCTTCTTTGTTAGCCGCAGTGACCTTAGTGCCTTCCAACACTTTTATGCCTAATTTGGTCAAAGCCTGACGAGCTGAGTTGGTGATTTTTTCCGGTAATGCCGGCAGGATACGTTCACCAGCTTCAATAATCGTTACCGTTAATTTGTCCGCGGACATTTCCGGCATACCATAGGCTCGGGCAAGGTTAGCGACATGATGTAACTGCGCCGCTAACTCGGTGCCTGTCGCGCCACCACCGACTATCGCCACATGCAAGGGTTTGCTTTCCACACCTTTTTGATTAATGCGCAAAAGTTGATTCAATAAAGCTTTATGGAAACTTTCAGCTTGGGCGAGTGAGTCAAGGAAGTAGCAGCGTTCAGCTACACCTGGCGTGCCAAAATCATTGCACACACTACCAATCGCCAGCACTAAGGTGTCATACTTTAAGGTGCGTTTAGGCAAGATCAGCTGCTCATTCTCGTCATACAAAGGCGCAAGTTCAATTTGCTGGTTTTGTTTATCAATGTGGCACATATTGCCCAGTTGAAATTGGTATTTATTGGCAACCGCATGAATACGGTAGTTAATACCATCTGAGTTTTTATCGATAACCCCAGCTGCAACTTCATGTAACAGTGGTTTCCAGACATGATTCTGGCTTTTATCAACCAAAATTATTTCTGCTTTGTTTTTTCTCCCTAATTTTTGACTAAGGCGTTTGACTATTTCTAGGCCGCCGGCGCCTCCTCCTACAACAACTATTTTTTTCATTTAGGTTCTCCAATCATTCCAGATAGGACATTTAGTAAGTAAAAGGCTTATCTTGAATGACTAGTTTGGATATCAACAATGGGGCAAACAGCCCCATTGTTGATATTGTCAGCATCAGCCGACTATTCAGTTTAGTGTGTTAATTACCATTTGTAATCTATCGACACCATCATATTTCTTGGTCTACCTGGGAAATAACGGTCTCCCCCAAAACTGGTATAATCGGCTCGTTCTGCGTAGCTGGTGTCGGTTAGGTTATTGATCCTAGCAAATACCGTTAACGCTTCTGTCACTTGCATAGACCCACGTATGTTCAAAACATCGTGTCCATCGTAGCGGTGCAAGTTTTCTGGGTCTGTGTAATAACTGCCCATATGTTCCCACTCTAACTCAGCTCGCGTTGACGCATTAATGTCCCAACCAAGACGGGTATTGGCGATGGTTTTTGGTGCGGTATCAATGTAGTTACCATTGATATCAATATCGCTAAGAATCTGACTGTAGGAATAAGTATGTTTGGCGTAACTTGCTGCCATTTTTAAATCCCAACTTTCGGCAAGCTGATATTGTAATTCTAATTCAATACCACGGTGTTTTGATTCACCGTCGTTAACATTGTAATAGTCACTATCGCGAAAAATGAAGTTGTCTTTATCCATATTGTAAACAGAGACTACGTAACTGAGATCATCGAATTGGCCTTTTACGCCAACTTCAACATTGGTAACCGTTTCAGAGTCTAAATCAGCCACTTCTTGTTCACGTTGTAAGCGATAGAGTTCAGTTGCCTGTGGTGCGCGATAGCCGCGAGATAGATTCGCATAAAATTGGGTGGTTTGTGAAAACTGATAACGCACACCTAATTTGGGTGAAGTATTGCTATAGCTGTCTTCAGAGGACGGTGGTCGACTGTATCGACAACCACCCATACCACATTCAGTGCCATCATCCCTGGTGCGGCCATTAAGCATGTTATTGGTGTAATCATAGTTCATGTTTTCGTAGCGTAGGCCAAAGGATACCAACCATTTATCTTGCTCCCAATCAAGGGAAACAAAAGGTGCGTACAAGGTTGCATCTACATCGTAGTCATAGTGCATACCAATGGGCACAGTTTCTGTCAAAAATGCAGAACCTTCGGTTTCTGCATCTTGATATTGTCGCATACTCCCTTCAGTTTGTTCGGCATCTAATCCTAAACTAACTGTAAAGTTCTCTGATGCAGTGTGTTTCCACATAGTCTGAACACCAAAACCCTTCTGTTCGTTTTCTTCTATGGGAGTACCGGGTAAAAAATGCATTAAGAAAGACATATCTTGATTACGCATGTAAGGAGTAATCGAAACCAAATCATCATCAGTTAAGTTCCAAAGTACGTTGGACCACAACCTGAATGAACTGGCATTTCTATAGGCTTCGGGGTTTTCATTTGCCTGAGCTAAATCTTCATCTTTGTAACTTTCGAACCCGGTGATATAGCCAGCAGTTTCTTGGTCTAAATTGGTATAGGTTAGTCCTGTGGTCACGGTGAAGTTATCACCATCATAACGATGACGAAGGTTCACCTTTTCTTGGTCAACACTTTCTTCATCTCGGTAACCAGAGTCTCGGGTGATACTGGCATTGATACCTATCCCCGAATTACCAAAGTCTGCTCCTTGGCGAAACTTGTATCTATTGTATCCATAAGATCCGTAATCAATACCAAACAGTCCCGCATCTACTGTGGTATCTGGGGTAATAACATTAATGACACCGTGAACAGCATTGGAACCATAAAATGCCGATCCCGGCCCTTTAATCACGTCTATGCTTTGCGCCATTTCACTGTGAGCTTCAAATAATTCGTTAATGTTACAAAATCCAGCAGCCCGCAAGGGGATGCCATCTTCGGCAGTTAAAATCCCACCGCAAGCCCCCGAACCTGACATGACTTGGGAGCGTAAAGCCGGTAGGTATTCTTGACCATTGGCGCGCTGCACCCCTGCACCAGCTATGAAGCTAAGGGCTTCTTCTATGTGGGTGGATCCCAGTAATCCTAGGGTTTGTTCGTCTATGCTGCTCACTACATAGGGTAAGCTAGAGGAGCTTGTGGCGACTCGAGTGGCTGTGGTGGTGATTCGTTCTATTCCATCGGGCGATTCCTGGGCTATCACTGATAACGGTAATAAGCAGGTGACTACACTTATATGTGAAAGCCGAATTGACTTACTTAAGCGAGTAAGGGGAGATACTTGCTTAAGAGTTTTATGTAAAAAAATCATATGAATACAGCCTTCTTAATCATAGTTTTGGGGCGCAGTTTGACACTTAAATAGCGACAAATCTAGGGTGACATTCGTATCTAAATAGTATGTTGCTTTTATGTTAATTAGTAGTTGCGTTGGCTGCACTTTACGCACTGTTTTTGTAGTACTTTTCAGTCCTAATCAGACTAGTTCCATCGGCTACTACTTTGGAACTAGATCTTTAGTGCATTTATTTTTAAAGACTAAAGTGCAACACAAAGAGACCAATCGACGAGTTTCTATATTGCCATTAGCAAACAATACTAAACCAACAAAAAAAGTGCGTCGGCAACGTATCGATGCATAGGGTTGGAGTAACCCGGGATAGATAGTTCATGTTGCTCACCCAAAAATACTAACAATCAAACAGGGTACACATGAACATGAACAGATTTACATTAACAAAAGTTAGTTTGGCCGTTTTAGGCTTAATAAGTGGCTCAGCTTCAGCCGCCGTTACAATTTACGATGATCCTGAGGTAGCAAGTGTTTCAGTGGATGCTTCATTTAACACATTCTATGTATCTAGTAGCTCTGATAACGATATCTCAGGCATAGATCGCGACCAGTCTCGCGTCAAAATGGGCTTTCTTCCTAATTATGTTGGGATGAACTTTAGTAAAGAAATTGATGGCGTGAAAGTTGGCGGCCGTTCATCTTTTTGGGTCTCTATAAACGACAGTAACACTGGAGTGACCTCGACAGGTATAGATGTTCGTCAGTTTTATGCCACTTTGGATTTTGACTGGGGACAAGTGTTAATTGGTAAAGATTTCACCTTATTTAATCGTTCTAATATTTTCCAAGATGAAATCCTCCAAGGTTACGGCAACGTCAACGATACTTTAGGGCTTATTGATGGCCAAGGTGTTTCCTTTGGTAATATTGGTAGCGGATATACCTACCCTATGCCAACGGCGCAAATTACTTATCGTTCACCGGAATTTGCCGGCGGTTTTAAAATAGCCATCGGATTGATCGACCCAGCAAATACCTCTACTGACACTGGAGCCGGTCGCTCAAGTGAAGAAAGTACCCCAAGAATTGAAGGGGAATTAACTTACAACACTAAGTTTGAAAACGGAACCTTTAACGCTTTTGTCGGTTTCCTCTCACAAACCACTGAGAGTGACATTCAAGGAGACGTGGATTCCACCGGGTACTCCTATGGCGCAAAAGTTAATGTCGGCGGTTTCACCCTCAACGCTTCTGGTTTTACCGGTGAGGCTATCGGACTCTTGCTCGGCCCGTCAGACAATGCCTTAGGTTTACAAAACCTCTTCTATGAAAACGACGATGAGGTGGATAGCAGCGGTTATCTACTACAAGGCGCCTATAAAACAGGCGCTAATCGATTTGTATTGTCCTATGGCAATACTGAAGTTGAAACTGAAGTGCCATGGGAAATGGATGGTACACAAGCAGCTTGGTTCTATAGCTATAACAGTGCAGTCACCTTTGTTGTTGAGTATGACTTGAATGAAATATCCATTGGTGATGCCAGCGAAGAAGTTAAATCTATCGCCCTTGGTGCCATTGTGAATTTCTAATTATTTAGCTTTCAATTTTTGCCCTGAAAGTTAGGGCAAAAATTATTTTCCGGCAGCCGGTGCCGGTGTGACAGACAACGCCCTTTGGAGTTGTAGGTGCAAAGTCCGGCAAACTGGTAACGCTTTTTACAAATATGAACACCGGAGTAAATAAAATGATATATGCAAAACCTGGAAGTGAAAATTCACTCGTAACCTTTAAACAACAGTATGGTAACTACATTGGTGGCGAATGGGTCGCACCGCTTAAGGGACAATATTTTGATAATGTGTCTCCTGTTAACAACGAAGTATTCTGTTCGGTTCCCCGTTCTACTGTGGAAGATATTGATTTAGCGTTAGACGCTGCACACAGAGCCAAAGATGCCTGGGGTAAAACGTCCGCTACTGATCGCTCGAACATACTATTAAAAATTGCAGACCGTATAGAGCAAAATCTAGAAATGTTGGCCGTAGCTGAAACTTGGGATAACGGTAAAGCCGTTCGCGAAACCCTAAACGCTGATATTCCATTGTGCGTAGATCACTTCCGTTATTTTGCGGGTTGTTTGCGTGCCCAAGAAGGCAACATGAGTGAAATCGATGAGAAAACCATTGCGTATCATTTCCATGAGCCATTAGGTGTTGTTGGCCAAATTATTCCGTGGAACTTCCCGCTTCTTATGGCGGCTTGGAAATTAAGCCCTGCTTTGGCTGCCGGTAACTGTGTGGTTATGAAGCCTGCGGAACAAACACCTGCATCTATTCTTGTGTTGATGGAATTAATCGGCGATTTATTACCTCCTGGTGTACTAAACATTGTAAATGGTTTTGGTAAAGAGGCCGGTGAAGCCTTAGCGACAAGCAAGCGCATTGCTAAAATTGCGTTCACGGGTTCAACGCCTGTGGGCTCACATATTCTTAAATGTGCAGCAGAAAACATCATTCCTTCAACCGTTGAATTAGGCGGTAAGTCTCCAAATATCTATTTTGAAGATGTGATGAGCCACGAAGACGAATACCTAAGCAAATGTGTTGAAGGTACGGTTTTGGCATTCTTCAACCAAGGTGAAGTTTGTACCTGTCCTTCTCGAGCGCTGATCCAAGAATCTATCTATGATGACTTCATCTCTCTTGTTGTAGCTCGCACACAACAAATTAAACGCGGTAATCCTTTAGATACTGAGACCCAAGTAGGTGCGCAAGCTTCAGAGCAGCAATACGATAAAATTCTTAGCTACCTAGATATTGGTAAAAAAGAAGGTGCCGAAGTCCTTATTGGCGGCGGACCAGCCATGGTTGAAGGTTTCAGCAAAGGTTTTTATGTCCAGCCTACCTTATTAAAAGGCCAAAATGATATGCGCGTATTCCAAGAAGAAATTTTTGGTCCAGTTGTCGGTGTTACCACCTTTAAAGATGAAGCAGAAGCGCTTGCCATTGCTAACAACTCTGAATTTGGTTTAGGTGCTGGTCTGTGGACTCGTGATATGAATCGTTCATATCGTATGGGCCGTGCAATTCAGGCCGGTCGAGTATGGACAAACTGCTATCATGCTTACCCTGCGCACGCTGCGTTTGGTGGGTACAAAAAATCAGGTGTAGGTCGTGAAAACCATAAGATGGCGTTAGGTCACTATCAGCAAACCAAAAACTTATTGGTGAGCTACGATACTAACCCATTAGGCTTTTTCTAAAAGCGTTGCCTTGAAAAAGGCGTAAGTCGGGTTTCCACACATTGTGTGGAAACCTTTTTAGCTTTTCGAATTTGAACGTCTTAGATGATTGACCATCTTGCCGATTAAAAAACCGGAGTGTATATGCGAATTTCAACCCTTATAGTCGTATTCTTGTGGTTATTATTTGGCAAAAGCGTTCAGGCGAATGACACTATTCGTGTTGGGGTTTTGAAATACGGCACCCTGAATTGGGAGATGGATGTTGTAGAAAAATTAAAATTAGCAAAACAGTACAATCTTAATGTTGAACGTATTCCCTTAGGGTCGCCACAGGCACTATTAGTAGCCCTGCAAGGCGGTTCCCTTGATGTCATTCTCAACGACTGGTTATGGGTAGCACGACAAAAAGAAGCGCAACGCGATTTTTACTTCTACCCCTATTCCACAGCCGCAGGCTCACTTGTTACCCATCCTCAAGCTAATATCAAAACACTGGCTGATCTGCGTGGTAAAACCATCGGCATTGCTGGTGGCAATACTAATAAAAACTGGGTTTTGTATCGCGCTTTTTTTAAACAACAGGCTAACTTAGACCTAGCAAAAGACGTTACAGTGAAGTTCGCTGCACCACCGATGCTCAATGCGCTGCTAGCAAAAGGTGATTTGGATGCGGTAGTTAACTTCTGGCACTATGCCGCTCAGTTAAACGCACAAGGCATGACATCTTTAGTGACTATGCCCGAGGTGCTAAAAGCACTTAAAGTAGAAGGGCAAGTACCGGTTTTAGGTTGGGTCTTTAAACAGCAATGGGCAGACAAAAACAGTGAGACCATTAATCGATTTTTAAGTATGTCAGCCCAGGCTAGACAACTTATGAAGCACGATGATGAAATTTGGAAGCAGATCCCAACGTTTACCCAAAAATACCCTGAGCAAGTACACCCATTTTTAATTGAAGGGTATCGACAAGGGATTCCTGATGCACTTGCAGAAGCGCAAAAAGTACAATTAGATTCACTATTTCAACTGATCAAGGCCAATGATAGTCAGCAGGCATTGACGGGCAATTTGGGAGGCTTACCAGATGATGTCTTCTGGCGTCACACCCGTGTTAGATAAAAGCATTCAACCAGCACAAACAAAAACTTGGGCTTTGCAAGGTAGCACCCTTATCCGTATCGCTTCCTTGTTGCTTTTATTAGCTCTCTGGCAGGTAAGTGTATGGTGTTTTGAGGCGCAAATGTTGCCATCGCCAGTAGCGGTGATCAACGCGCTCATTAAACATATGGGATCAAATGAACTGCCCTATCATTTAGGCGTAACCCTACAGCGAGTGATGTTCAGTTTTTTCATTGCTATGCTGCTGGGTTCGATTATTGGTTTGCTTATGGGCTATTTCAAAAAGGTCGATATTTGGCTGGATAGCCTACTCACCTTAGCATTAAATATTCCGGCACTGGTGACTATCATTTTGTGTTTTATGTGGTTCGGACTAAATGAATTTTCTGCAGTGTTGGCAGTTATATTGAACAAAGCGCCCAATGTTGCTGTCACTTTACGTGAAGGAGCAAAAGCCATCGACAAAAGTCTGATGGAGGTAGCGAAAGTCTATCAATTACCCTGGCAGCGAACTTTAACAAAAGTATATCTACCGCAACTCTATCCATATTTTTTAGCGGCAGCGAGAACGGGGTTGGCGTTAGTGTGGAAAATTGTATTGGTTGTGGAGTTGGTTGGGTGCAGTAACGGTGTCGGTTTTCAACTGGGTAACTTTTTTCAGTTTTTCGATATCACCAGTATTTTGGCATATACCTTTGCTTTTGCTGCAATTATTTACACCGTTGAAGGGCTGATTTTAAGGCCCTGGGAACGCAAAGTAACGAGGTGGCGAAAATGTTAACTGTAGATATTCATAACAAAGTTTTTGAAGCTGATGTCAGCATAATTAAAAACCTGAATTTTTCGGTGGATAAAAACGAAATTGTAGCCTTAATTGGTCCATCGGGTGCGGGTAAAAGTACCTTGCTCAATCTTATTGCGGGTCTTGATGAGCAATTTGAAGGCACTATCACCAGTCCAAATTGTGCTATGCATAATATCGGTTTAATGTTTCAAGAGGCGCGATTGATGCCTTGGTTGACCGTATTGGAAAATGTCGTATTGGTTGCTGAAGGCCGAAAAGATAAACAAAGGGTAGAGCAAGATGCTTTGGAAATCCTTAAACTGGTTGGTATGGAAGGGCACGAGAATGCCTATCCGAAACAATTATCCGGTGGCATGACCAAGCGGGTCGCCCTAGCCAGAGCATTTATGTTTAACCCAGAGGTGTTACTCATGGATGAACCCTTTGCTTCATTAGATGCACCTTCGGCAGAGCAGTTACGCCAGAAGTTGTTGATTCTTCAACAACAAATGCATTCGAGCATATTATATGTCACCCATGACTTAACTGAAGCTGTCGCCATTGCAGATAGAATCATATTTTTAAGTGAAAAACCCATGACAGTGATCGAAGAAAGAAAAGTGACGCTTCCTCGACCGCGATACTTACATGACCCTGAGGTCGGTGACATTTGCCAATTTTTTTACCGTCAATTTCCAGATTTACTTTGCACACATGAAAATAGTGCTAAATGCATGTGAAACACGATGGCTTTTGTTGTTAAGCAATTGTGAAAGAGATAGTATTCCTCCATACCTCAGGAGGAAACATGGGCAATCAAAATCTGCATTTAAATGTGGTGGAAAAATCTACCCCAGGCGTGGCAATGGCTGGTTCGGAGCATACTGACCCTGTGCTTGCTGCCGAAGAAATTTATGCTGCGATTGCGCCTTGTCAGCCAACATGTGTAGTATTTTATTGTGGGGTTAATTACCCGCAAGCAGAACTATCGAAAGAGTTGAATAAGTATTTTTCAGATACTGTGGTAATAGGTTGTACATCTGCTGGTGAAATCACCCCTTTGGGTTATCGAAAACACAGTATTAGCGCATTTGCATTGAGTAGCAGTGAATTTGCTGTTGAGTCTATATTAATTGAAGATTTAGCTACCTTTAATGTAGATGAATCTGACGTTTTAGTCGGTGCAATGATGGATAAATTGCGTGAAAAAGCAGTGTCTCCTTATCCCATTGAAAAGCAATGTTTTGCTTTGTCGTTATTAGATGGCCTGTCGGTACGAGAAGAGTTGGTGATAAATGCTTTAAGTTTGAGCCTGCAAGATATCCCTATCGTTGGTGGTTCTGCAGGTGATGACCAGAACTTCCTTAACACACAAGTTTATTATGATGGGCAATTTTACACTAATGCTGCGGTTATCATGCTAGTGAATACAATTTGTGAGTTCGAAGTGTTTAGCCAGCATCACTTATCACCAGAAGACGAAAAGCTTGTGGTTACACAGGTTGCGCCTAATTCGCGTGTGGTGCATGAGTTTAATGCTGAGCCGGCCGCTTTAGAGTATTGCAGGATTAATGGTTTAAAGTTAGAAGATCTGAATTCTAAAACTTTTGCTATGTATCCACTGGCGGTACAATTTGGTGAACAATTGTATATTCGCAGTATTCAAAAAGTGAATGACGATCTGAGTTTAACTTTTTTCTGTGCCATCGACTCAGGCGTGGTGTTAACTAAAATGATTTCGCCTGGATTGCTGCCACATACATCGCTTATTTTTAATTTATTGAAAGAATCTGTTGGTGAGATGCAGTTGGTTATTGGATTTGATTGTATTCACCGACGTATAGAAATAGAACACCATGATATTGCCGAAGAAATGTCTGTAATGTATCGAAAGAACAATGTAATCGGCTTTAGTACCTATGGCGAACAAATTAACGGATTGCACCTGAATCATACCTTTACGGGTGTTGCTATTGGATATCCATATGACCCAACCCAACGTTCCCCTTCCAGAAAGTAGTGAGCTAACTGTCAAAGTAGATCATGAGAGAACTGAACTAGAACAACTACGCTATGAAAATCAAAAGCTTAGCAAAATAAACAATGTTTTGATGCGTCGCGTTGAAATGGGATGGGGAAATCATAGTGACGCATATCAATCCTTCGAAGATGCAGCGCTGCTGGCTGATAAAGTAAAAGAACGAACTCAAAAACTGCAACAAACCCTACATCGACTTGAAGAGTCGAACCAAAAATTAGAACAAGCACGTTTAGATGCTGAACATAACCGCCAAGCATCAGACCAGGCACGACAAAGACTCAATGATGCAATTGAAAGTATCTCCGAATCCTTCGCATTATTTGATGCTGAACGAAAAATGGTGATGGTCAATAGCCGTTGCAGTGAGTTCTGGCGCAGACACAATATTGATTTTGAAATTGGCAAAACAACCTTTCAGGAAATTACTGCCGCGTCTTTACCTTATGTGGATAAGCAGGCGAAAGCACAGAAGACCGTGGGAATGTACCCTGATCCTATCACCCATACCATTTTTAAACTCAAAGATGGGACCTGGATTCAAATGTCCGAGAGAAAGACCTCTGAAGGTGACCTAGTTGTCGTTTATACCGACATTACTAACATTAAACAAAGTGATGAACTGCGCTATGAAAAAGCCATGGCTGAGCAGGCTCAGGTACTTAAATCGACATTAGAGAACATGTCTCAAGGCATTGCCTTAGTGAATGCAAATGGCAATATCGAAACATGGAATCAACGGTTTTTACAATTAGCCGGTATTCGCAAAAACAAAATTCAACGAGGTGATAACTATCTTGGACTACTGCAAGGTAGTGAGTTAGATGAGTCACTTACCGAGAACCAATTGTCAGGTATTCTGACCCCAAAGGATGATTTTGAGACTGAAAAAACCTTGCAAAGCGGCAAGGTTATTCTTATCAAACGGCACTCAATCAGTGGCGGTGGGTATCTGAATAGTTACACTGATATAACCGAACGCAGCCTAAACCAACAGGCTCTGCAAGAGAGTGAGCAGCGTATTCGATTAATCACCGACGCTATGCCGGCGCTGATATCTTATGTGAATAAAGATATGTGTTATGAATTCGTGAATCGTGAATTTGAAAAATGGTTCCATCGCTCTCGCTCAGAAATTATTAGTCATCACCTTAATGAAGTGCTAGGTGAAGAAGAGTTTAACAAGCTGTATTTGTACATTGAAAGAGCCATGCAAGGGCAATCAGTGAATTTTGAACTTGAGCATCGGCATGACGGTGGTAATCCACGTATTTCTAACAAGACATTCATTCCACACTTTGACCAAGATCGTAATGTCATCGGATTTTTCACGTTAGAACAAGACGTCACTGAACAGCGCAGGACGGCCAAAGCGTTGCGCCATGCTTATGACTACATGGAGCAGCGGGTTAATCAACGAACCCAGAAAATCTCTGAAATTAATCTGCAATTACGTCAAGAAATAGAAGATCGTCAGTTAGCTGAGAAAAGCTTAATAGATGCAAAAAGTGAAGCAGATCGTGCCAATGAATCTAAAAGTAAGTTTCTCGCAGCTACTAGTCATGACTTATTGCAGCCGATGAATTCGTCACGACTTTTTGTGGCAGCCCTCAATGAGCTAAGTTTAAGCGCGGATGCCGAAAAGTTACTTAGTTCGTTAAGCTACTCTTTGGAAAATCTTGAATCACTAATTAGTGCTTTAGTGGATATTTCAAAACTAGAAGCTGGGCTTATTGAGCCGGTTTTGGAAGACTTTTCGGTTAATGATTTACTGAATAACCTAGCTAGTGAATTTACCAAACAAACTGAATCAAAAAATCTACGCTTTCGATTTAGTGGCTCAACCAGTGTGGTGCGTTCAGATGCTTATTTGTTGGCGCGGATTTTACGGAATTTACTTAGTAACGCAGTACGATACACTAATGAGGGCTCAATACTGTTGGGCGTTCGCAGACGTAAATCTGCTCTGGAAATCCAGGTGTGTGATACCGGTATCGGTATACCCGATGATAAGTTAGTGGAAATATTCCACGAATTTAATCGCATTGATGGGAAAAAACGACGCCATGATCAGGGGTTAGGATTAGGACTGGCTATTGTCGAAAAGTTGGCCAGTGTTATGAACCATCGTATCTCCGTTTCTTCTGTTGAAGGACACGGCTCTAGATTTAGTATTTTCATACCCTACGGTAGCAAGAATGGCCAAGAGTTATCCGTCAACCAAGTGACCGCTCAAGATCGCTTTAATAGTCATTTAGAGGACGCTAATATTTTGATTATCGATAACGATATCGAAATTTGTTCGGGTATGGAAACCTTGCTTCAAGGCTGGGGATGCCATGTTATTAGTGTTCAAACCTTGGAACAATTGCAAGATGAAAGTTGGCTGAGCTCCTTGTCACCGGATTTAATTGTTGCAGACTTTCACCTTGATAATGGCGAAACCGGTTTTGATGCGTTGCAGATCACAGAAAGAGTTCTGGGCAAATTAGTACCGGTGATTATGATTACGGCTAACTATACTAATGAGCTTCGTCAACAAGTGAGAGAAAAAGGCTATTCTCTACTCAATAAGCCAGTAAAACCCCATAAAATGAAATTGGCTATTTCCAATTTATTATCCAACAAGTAACCCAACTGACCCTATATAGGCTGATGGCTCAAGGTGAGTTGGGTTTAGCCTATCAAGCCCGTTTTTTAGCGGATTAGATATTGGTTAAAATCGATGTTTGCCGCGCACAAAGCGGCTTGAATTCGATTATGCACATTAAGCTTATTCAATATTGCCGATACATGCGCTTTTACTGTGGTTTCAGCGATATTTAGTTCGTATGCAATTTGTTTATTGGACTTACCTTTGGTGATGCACTCGAACACCAAGAGCTGTCGTCTTGTTAATGCTCCAATCAATTTTGGATCGATTTGTTGTGCAGCGAGTTCCTTTTTCGGTGAAGCTACCGAGCCTTTACGAATAATATCTGGTGGCAAATAGACCTGCCCCGATAGAACCTGCTCAATGGCCGCGACAATTTGCTCACAACTGGATGATTTGGTAATGAAGCCCACAGCACCGTAGGTAAAAGATTGTAAAACGATACTCTTATCTTCTTCTGCGGACACAATAACAATTGGGATTTCTGGGTATAAATTACGAAAACGTACTATTCCATTTAATCCGTCCATACCGGGCATGTTGAGATCAAGCAACACAAGATCAATATTTGGATTGTCTTCGGCTTGAACAAGTGCCTCTTCTAAATCAGTACAGGTGATTGTTGTGGTATCAGGAATATTACGCTCTACAAAGTCAGTTATCGCATAGCGGAATAATGGATGATCATCAGCTACTAATATTTCTACCATAACAAGCATCCTAGTTTAAATTTAACACTTACTTTACAAGATTTTGGCGTGTACTGTCGAGTCATATCTTGGTTCTCACTTTTTGCATACTTCGTTTGGGATCGTAACCCCAGATGGCGAGGGCGCTAAGTACTAATGCTGTCACCAAGGTTATTATCATTGCGTTAAAATTGGTCGTTTCATATAAGGCGAAACGAATCAGTTCTACGCCGTGGGTAAAGGGGTTGTAATAGGATATCCAATATAACACTTCATTTGATTCACGCATTTTCCATAATGGATACAAAGCTGAGGATAAGAAGAACATTGGAAACACCACAAAATTCATGACCCCTGCAAAGTTTTCTAGCTGCTTAATCCGAGATGATAAAAACAACCCTAGTGCGCCTAACATTAATGCGGTTAACAGCAGTGCAGGAAAGGCCAATAGGTAGCCCATTAAGGTCATTTTAATCCCTAATACCCAAGCTATGGCAAAGAACACATACACTTGAATAATTGAAATACAGGCTCCGGCTAGTAGCTTGGAAATCAGCAAAAATGGCCTTGGCATTGGGCTGGTGAGTAATACTTTCATACTGCCCATTTCACGATCGTAAACCATTGATAAAGAACTTTGTAAGCCGTTAAAAAGCAGAATAATGCCGGCTAACCCAGGCACAATATAGACATCGTACGTGATGTAAGTTTGGTAAGGCGGAATGATGGCGATGCCAAGAGCCGCACGGAATCCAGCTGCAAACACAACTAACCACAATAATGGTCTAACAATGGCACTCACCAGCCTAGCTTTTTGTTGTAAAAAACGCAGCATTTCTCGTTTGATTATCCCGTTAAAACAGTACCAATATTTGATCATGATAATTGCCCTTGAGTCATTTTCTGGTACAAGCTTGCAACATCATTACATCCTTGCTCAGTGAGCGCTTGTTGGCAGGGGGCATCCAAGCGTACTTTGCCTTGGTGCAAGATAATCAGATTATCCTCAGGACTAATTTCATCAATTTGATGTGTAGAAGACAGTACGGTAATTTTTTCATCTTCACAGAGTTGTCGAATGTATTTATTGATGCTTTGTCGGGTAGCGATATCTAGGCCAACACTAGCTTCATCGAGTAACAATAATGCCGGTTGGTGGAGCAGTGCGCGGGCAATTTCGACTCTGCGACGGTGACCGCCATTTAAGGTTCTGACTTTTTCATGTTGTCTATCTTGAAGCTCAAACCTGCTTAACTCGATTTGGATACGCTGTAATGCAACTTTCCGTTTTATACCGTGAAGGCTGGCGTGGTATAACAGGTTTTGGGCAACACTTAGATCTAAGTCTAGGGTGCTTTGCTGAAACACGATGCCCATTGATTGCATTACGCTACTTGGTGATTTATTGAGCTGTTGACCTTGCAAATGAATTTGACCATCTTCGGTACTCAATAATCGGAAAATTAACGAAAATAGCGTACTTTTCCCTGCGCCATTTGGTCCTAAAAGGGCGTAGAACTTCCCCGCTGCCAGTGTTAGGTTTACCGCTTCAAGTACTTTCTTTTGCTGGTAGCGGTAGTGTAAATCGGTTACTTGCAACACTGGGCTGTTGGTGTCGCTTTTCATCTGATATTGACTCACGGCTTCACCGCTATACCCCAAGGGTAACGGCCAACTCGAATCGTTTTGATGACGTCTAGATCCTCTACATCAATAACAGACACATCGCCACTGACACCATTAGTGGTTAACAGTAATGACTGGTCTTTAGCAAACGCAAGTTGCCATACTCGTCTGCCCACTAAGAGGTAATCCAAGACTTCAAAGCTTTGTGCATCAACTACAGCCACATGGTTTGAGGGCCCTAATGCTACAAAGGCGTATTTGCCATCATCGGTGAGCTTTATGCCTACCGGTTGAACACGATCTTTATGCACACCTTTTACATGAAAACGAATGGTGTGCAGTATATTTCGACTTTCCACATCAACGACTGTGATAGTGCCACCAATTTCAGAAGACGCCCAAAGCTGCTTGCCGTCTATTGTAAACTCTACGTGACGAGGCCTTTGGTCTACTAAGGTGTTGTCCACTAACTGAAACGTTGTGGTATCTATCCAATGCAACATATTAGTTGTTTCAGTAGTGTTGATTGCCCATTTTCCATCAGGGCTTATGGCCATACCTTCAGGCTCAACTCCCACATCAATTTGTGCTAAAACCGTTCTAATTTTTGTGTCTACCACAGTAACAATAGCGTCATCTTCATTGGCTATATACAAGTGACGGTCATTTTTGTGTAAAGCAAATTGCTCTGGATCTTCGCCAGAGGGAAGGTTGTGGATAATGCGATTAGTGGCTACATCCATAACTTGTACTGCGTCGGATTCGCTGGCGCAGATATACAAGTTTGAATAATCTTTATTAAAGATGATACCCCGTGGACGCATTCCCACCTCAATAGTATTCACCACTTCCAACGAATCTAAATCAATAACCGATATTGTGTCGTCCTTTTCATTGGAGACGTATGCCATCTCACCATAAGCTGAAGTGACATTTGTAAGTAGCAGAGACAATAACAACAGGTTTTTCATTTTTACACCTCGTCCATATTGCATTTAACTTCAGGCTTGTCATAGCCAAGCGTGTCTAGATCCGTTAAAGGATGCAGGAATCCTTGTTGTGGTGATTGGCTGACCAGTGCATCGGGCTGGGCCAAAGGAATAGGTTGTCTTAACTGCCCGTTATAGTTTCGGAAGGTTAACTTTCGACCTTTAAAAGCAGCTAATTCAAATTTGTCACTCATCATGTATTGGTAAAGTTCGTTTGGATTGTTTGATTTGGTTCTGGTCACCGCCTCTGCAATTGCTCTAACTGCTAACCAAGCGGCGTAGTCCTCATTTTGCATATCTCTACCGGTAAATTCATTGAAGCGGTTTTGCAACTGAACCGCTCCCCATTGTTCAATACTATGATGCCAGGCGGCGGGAGTAAGACCATGGGTGCCAGCCACTGGCCGCGGAAGCCAGGTGTTGTAGGGCAAATAGAACCCATATTGGTTGTGAGCGTCGGTGACGATAACCACATCGTAATCTTTGCCTTGGGTTAGGGTTGGGACTTCTTGTTGTGCCATGCGCCGTAAATCTGTGCTGAAACTCCATTCACGTTGACCCACAACTTTACTGCCAAATCGCTTAGCTGAGCGTTTATATGAAGCTGCGATAGTTTGATCTTGTTGATCAGCTGAGCTCACTAGCAACCATTTTTGCCAGCGTTTGAGTACCATAAATTGTGCTAGCGCATCACTCAGCATTGCTTGGCTGGGAATGGTGTGTAGCAGTCTAGGTTGGCATTGATTGGTGCGCCAGTTGTCATTTCGGTTAGCGGCATTGACCACTAATCGCTGATTTGCGTTGTTACTCAGCAAAGTGCTTAAAAGCGCGTCGCTACCAACCGCGATTATAGGGCCTTGGTGTTGCTGCTCCCACTGGGAAACTTGCTGTTCTAGTTCGTCAATCTTTTTATCTTCAAAGATGGTGAGCGAAAAATGCTGTTTTAGAAAACGTCCGGTGGTATTGCTATCACTTACCCCTAATTGAGCACCAGCTGCGGCTAAATCTTCAGATCGTAACTTACTGGCAAGCACACTGTTGGGTTTAGTCGGTTGCTCTATCACTATAGCGATAGGTATGGTCAGGTTTTGAGTGCTTTGCTGAGCAAGCACTTTAAGAGGTACACCTAAACACAACAAGGTAAGTATGCTTAAACAAAGAAACCCTTGGGTCATTCCAGACCTCTTCATAAAGCCTGTTAAGGTAGTTATTTCTACCGTTCTGGCGCTTTTGGCATCATTGTTCTTACTACTAAGCACAAACATGAGCACATTCCTTATTTATCACTAAGTCTGACCCATACTAATTGAAGATTAAGGCTTTATGTATGAGCAAAAAGGATGAAAGGTTTACTACCTAAGTACAATTGGAAGCATTTTTCGAATGGCATACCGTTATCCCAAAGGCTGGATCGTGATGCTCACTCGACAAACAAGATTGCTAAAGTTGCCTGCTTCAAGAAGCCAGCTGTTACCTTTTGAGACAACTTTTGGAGAACCTAATGAAAAAATTAAAAACAGCACTATGTGCTACTACGCTAGCGGCAATGTCGATATTTACCTATCAAGTTTATGCGCATGGCAATGTGACACCTCAGGCAGTTGATGTAACGTCACTACCCCAATTAGGTGAACAGTGGCTAGAAACTAACCCGTTTAGCGGGAATGCAGAAGCGATTAAAGTGGGTGATTCAGCTTACAATCAAAACTGTGCTCGTTGTCATGGTTTGGAAGTTATCTCTGGAGGGATTACTCCTGATTTGCGCAAACTCAATGATCCAAATGAGTTTTTCAGCCCTGAAGAGGCCGATGAGTGGTTTATGAGTCGAATTCGTCATGGCGCGGTAGTGGATGGTCGTGTGTATATGCCTCCTTTTGAAGGAATTTTAAGCCAAGAGGCTATGTGGGCAATCAAAGCCTATATTGAAACCCGTGACGTACCAGAGTAAAACATGATTAATCGGCTTTTCCGTGGTTATTTTATTGGGGGTTTAGTTTGCCTGTTAGGTGCTTTTCCCGCTATTTCAATGGCAAGAAGTTTTGATGACATTATGGAGTCTGGGTTTATCACCGTTGCGGTATATAACGATTTTCCACCGTACTCCTTTCAAGACGGCGATACCCCTCGTGGAATTGACGTGGATGTAGCTGCTCAAATTGCCAAACAACTTAATCTAGACGTTCGCTGGATGTGGATAACCGCAGACGAGAACCTAGAAGATGATATGCGTAATGCCATCTGGAAAGGTCACATCATTACTCGTCAAAAAGCTGATTTAATGATGAGAGTCCCTTACGACCACAAATTCAGTTATGCCATTGATGGTTATGGATTACCAAAGAATGAAATGGTGGTGATGTTTGGGCCCTATCATAGGGAAAGTTGGGCGATCCTTAAAGATACAAAAAAAACCAACAACATTGATACGTTAGCAATTTTTCAATATGAAAAAATAGCCGTGGAAATAGACTCCCTTCCTAGCTTTTTTCTAGGCGCAACCATAGGTGGTCGCTTGCGTGATAATATTGTTCATAGTGAAAATATTTACAAAGCCATTGATTTATTGAATGAACAAAGCGTTGCTGCTGTTTCTGGAATGCGTTCACAATTAGAGTGGGGCATGCCTGAGCTAGGTTCTCGCTACACCATTAGTGCTACGGGTTTGGCAGCAATAAGTATCAAATCGTGGGATATCGGAATGGCTGTGCAGCAAGACTTTCGTCAACTTGCCTATGCTGTAGAAGATCAAGTCACACTCATGGTTGATAACGGCCAAATGCAGACTATCTTTGACAACTATAAAGTTACCTTCGAACCCTCTAGCCTGTATCAAGAAAGCCATTAATTTAGGCCTTCAAGAAAGCGTCATCAAAAAAACACCTCCCAAGGCTATAGCTTTTTGCTCTAGCTTTTTTGTTAAAAAAGACTGCCGAGAATCCAGCATTTTGATGGTTTTGTTTGTTACCCAATTACCCACAAGCTGCGGCAATCCATCGAAGTCATTTTCTTGCCTAATTTGAAAGTTAATTTCTGCTGCTTGGGTAGATGTCTGCGAATAGGGTGACAGGTTTTATCGAATCTTATTTTTAAATCGTTCGGGTAATTAATTTCCAAGTAATGGGTGTTTTTATGGAAGTACTACTACCAACGGACTAAGAATGATAATCCAAGGTTCAATGGTTGTTAACAAGTTGTTGTTGAATACTATTTGTGACGGCGAAGGTGGTGAAAGCAGTTCAATGCTCTACACCGCAATAGACGGACAATAAAGTTACACGCCGGGGATAAAGGTCAGTACTTGAGACAGCCTCGGAAAAACAAAAAAGGTGATGTAACGCCTTAAGTACCTGTTGAACTACTGGAGAATACTGATGAAAAGCCGAAAAATTCCTGGCCAATTGCTTAGTACGGCACTTGGCCTAACTCTGGCTCTGGGAATGCTAAGTGCAAATACGCATGCTGCAGTCACTGATAAAGATATACTTAATGACCAAAAAACCACTGATGATATTGTGAGCTATGGCCTTGGTCCTCGTGGCCAGCGATATAGTCCTCTTGAAACCTTAAATACAAAAAACGTTAAAAAAATGCACCCTGTTTGGGCTTTTTCCCTAGGGGGAGAAAAACAACGTGGACAGGAATCACAACCAATTGTTAAAGATGGTGTGATGTACGTGACCGGTTCTTATTCTCGAGTATATGCGATTGATGTGAATACTGGTGATGAACTTTGGCAGTACGAAGCGCGTTTACCAGATGGCATTATGCCTTGCTGTGACGTTATTAACCGTGGCGTAGCAATCTACGACGATGTGGTTATTTTCGGCACCCTAGATGCAATCTTAGTCGCTCTAGATCAAAAGACCGGTAAGGTTCGCTGGCGTAAAAAAATGGGAGACTATAAAGCAGGTTATTCTTCAACTGCAGCACCTATGATTGTTAAAGGTATGGTTGTCACTGGTGTATCTGGTGGTGAGTTTGGGATTGTCGGTAAAGTAGAAGCCCGCGATGCAAAAACCGGTGAGCTAATCTGGACACGCCCTACTGTTGAAGGCCACATGGGCTACCTTAATGGCAAGGAAAATGGCATTACTGGTGGTGCAGCCAATAAAACTTGGACTGGCGATTTGTGGAAAACCGGTGGCGCAGCTACTTGGTTAGGTGGTACTTATGACCCAGATACAGACCTTATTTTCATGGGAACCGGTAACCCTGCACCTTGGAACTCTCATCTACGTCCTGGTGATAACCTATATAGTTCCTCTCGTCTAGCCATTGACCCTGATACCGGAAAGATCGTTTGGCATTTCCAAACCACACCACATGATGGTTGGGATTTTGATGGTGTAAACGAGTTAATTGCGTTTGATTATAAAGACGGTCGCAAAACAGTCAAAGCTGCGGCGACAGCAGATAGAAACGGCTATTTTTACGTTCTAAATCGTGAAGATGGTAAGTTTATCCGTGGTTTCCCATTTGTTAGCGGTATTACTTGGGCAAAAGGTTTGGATGAAAATGGTCGTCCTATCTACAACGAAGAAGGCCGTCCAGGTAACCCTGCCGATACAGAGTCAGGAGAAAAAGGTAAAACTATTTGGTCTGTTCCTTCTTTCTTAGGCGGGAAAAACTGGATGCCTATGGCGTATAGCCAAGACACAGGATTATTCTACGTTCCTTCTAACGAATGGGGCATGGATATTTGGAATGAGCCAGTAAGCTACAAAAAAGGTGCAGCTTACCTAGGTTCTGGATTCACCATAAAACCTATCTTTGACCATATTGGCTCATTAAAAGCAGTTGATCCTAAAACCGGTGAGTTGGTTTGGGAATTCAAAAACCGTGCGCCTTTATGGGGTGGGGTGTTAGCCACAGCGGGTAATTTAGTCTTTACCGGAACTCCTGAAGGCTACCTGTATGGTTTCAACGCCAAAACAGGCGAAATCGTTTACAAGTTTAACACTGGATCTGGCATTGTTGGCTCCCCTGTTACTTGGGAAAAAGACGGCGAACAATACTTGAGTGTTCTATCTGGTTGGGGTGGCGCTGTTCCATTATGGGGCGGAGAAGTTGCTAAGACTGTGAAGGACATTAACCAAGGCGGCACCGTTTGGACCTTTAAGTTGCCACGTAGCTAGAGGCGGCACCGTGGCAAGGGGGGGTCCCACCATCTTGCCGCGCTTTTTATTGAAATACCAATCCACTCTGGAGGTTAGCTTTCAGTTTGGATTGGCCTTAGTGGTCTGTAATGCTTAACCTCAGACTGTTTTTGTTGTATTTCGTCAGTTCGATTAGGAACTGGGGCAAGTTAGGACACTAATTGCCATGATGACTCTGCGCAACACTCTATTCTGCTTTGCTTTAGTTTTATTTAGTGGAACCAGCTTAGGTTCTTCTATATCTGAACAGCAAATAAAACAAATATTCCCTAAAGCAACATTAATTGGCGATACCTTAGCTGAGTACCCTGTCCAACCCATTTACCAACTCCAAGAATTGTTGGGTTACGCTTTCCAAACCAACGATTTAGTTGATTTTCCTGGTTTTTCTGGAGATAGAATTAACCTACTAATTGGTATTGATACCGCAGGTAATATTAAAGGTATTGAGATTTTATCCCATCATGAACCCATATTTCTTCATGGCTTAGGACCTGAGCCACTAAACGCGTTTATCGAACAATACATTGGCAAAAATGTATCGAATAGAATCATCGTCGACAAAGCGGCTAATGATACTAATCTCGATGACAAAACAGTACATGTTGATGGTGTTACCAAAGCAACGGTTTCTGTCATTGTAGTCAATGACACTGTGTTGTTGTCGGCATTGCAAGTGGCAAGAAACATGTTAGAAGGCTTTACCGTTGCACCACTGGCAATTCCCAGAGACGACTTTTCCCCTTTGAATTGGCAACAACTTCTAGATAAAGGTTACGTAAAAAAATGGACGCTAACGCGGCAACAATTTGAGCAAGAATTAAATGCCTCTTTAGATGATTTTCCAGCAGACACCTTTGCTACCGAACTAGGCAATGAGTTTACTATTTACTACGCATACCTAAATGCACCCAGCATTGGTATCAACTTACTTGGCGAGGCTGAGTACCAGCGATTAATGGCTGTACTTAAGCCCAATGAGCAAGCTTTTGCGGTGATGTCTGAGGGCTTTTTTCATTATCTTGAGGATGATTTCAAGCCAGGTACTGTGGCCGACCAAATTAATTTAGAGCAGGGTAATTTGCCCTTAGCCATGCGTGATCTGAATTTTTATAGTTTTACTGAGCCAAGTCTCGCATCTGGAGCGCCCATAACCGATGACTTGCAATTATTTGTTGTGAATACGCAATCGGGATTCAACCCTAGTTTAGATATGCAGTTATCCCTTAATTTAACCGTGGCGAAAAACCACCTCGTCCAACAGCAAGCCCTTTTTCAAGATGACTATGCATTGCCTCGCACTCTTTTTAATATTGCAGAAGCTGTGGAAGTTGAAGCGCCAATACCCCCATGGGTGCGAATCTGGAAATCTCGCATTGGGGTAATTAGCGTCTTAATCGCGAGTTTAATTTTAGTGACGGTGATTTTTATCTATCAGCATAAGTTGTCAGCCAACCAAAAACTTTTTCGATACGTTCGTTGGAGCTTCATGTTTTTTACGCTGTTCTTTATTGGTTGGTATGCCCAAGGACAGCTATCTGTAGTGAATATATTTCCTATCATTCAAAGCCTGATGAATGGCTTTGATATTCAAATGTATTTGATGGATCCGGTTTTGTTTATTTTGTGGATTTACGTTTTTATAAGCTTATTCATTGTTGGTCGAGGTATCTTTTGTGGGTGGTTGTGCCCTTTTGGTGCCTTGCAAGAAATGCTCGGATGGGCGGCTAAAAAATTGCGTATTCGCCAGAAAAAAGTGCCCTATGAGTTACACAGTAAATTGTGGTGGATTAAGTATGCGATACTCATTGGTCTCGTTCTGACCTCTATTTATTCTATCCGAACCGCTGAAGTACTGTCAGAAGTCGAACCCTTTAAAACAGCCATTACCTTACAGTTTTATCGGTATTGGCCATTTGTTGTTTATTCTTTAGTGTTGCTTGGTGCAGGGGTATTTATTAATAAATTTTACTGTCGTTATGTGTGTCCATTAGGGGCCGGTTTAGCGATTTTAGGATACTTCCATTTGGGCGAGTGGCTAACCCGTCGCAAAGACTGCGGATCGCCCTGTACCTTATGTCACCATAAGTGCGATATTAAAGCCATAACACCTAAAGGGGAGATAAATTACAACGAATGCGTTCAGTGTTTAGAGTGCATTGTTTATTACAATAATGATGATCTATGCCCACCCCTTAAAAAGAATAAACGCAAAAATCGGGGAAAAGCCATTGATGTTAGCTAACAACCAGCATAACCCCAAGCCCGTCCATTGATGGTGTCATTTTACACTGGCCCATCCACGGCATAAATGCCGAGCTACAATTTTTAGCTCCTATTGCATCGGTTGTAGCACGGGCTTTAGCCCGTGGAGGGAATCGGAGAAGGCAAATAGGTTAAGGCAAATAGGCTAATTCAAATAACCCAGGCGCATATTCCACGGCATAAATGCCGAGCTACAATTTTTATTACCTATTACATCCGGTGTAGCACGGGCTTTAGTCCGTGGAGGAATCGGATAAGGCAAATAGGTTAAGGCAAACAGCCCAAGCGCATCATCCACGGCATAAATGCCGCGTTACAATTTTTATCACCTATTACATCGGTTGTAGCACGGGCTTTAGCCCGTGGAGGGAATCGGAGAAGGCAAATAGGTTAAGGCAAATAGGCTAATTCAAATAACCCAGGCGCATATTCCACGGCATAAATGCCGAGCTACAATTTTTATTACCTATTACATCCGGTGTAGCACGGGCTTTAGTCCGTGGAGGAATCGGAGAAGGCAAATAGGTTAAGGCAAATAGGCTAAGTCAAATAATCTAGGCGCATCATCCACGGCATAAATGCCGCGCTACAATTTTTAGCTCCTAATACATCCGTTGTAGCACGGGCTTTAGCCCGTGGGGAAACGGGGTTAAAACTCGTTATTGTTTGCAACCTCTGGGTGTCCAACAAGGTGCGACAATATGTCGCATTGTTGTGTGCACCTATGTTTCTATAATAGTCCTAATCGTTACTTTGTTTATTTAATAACGACCTTGAACCGACTATAGCTGCAGTCGATGGCCTGTGGGTTTAGTTTGGCACTATAAACTGCTATAAATACAAAAATTATATTTGAGCCATTTGATGTCCAGACCGCACCTACAAACTAACCGTCACCTTTTGCTACTGATAAAACTTAGGTATGGGTTTATCTTTTTGCAATTGTTGGTGGTGCTGTTCGCTGAATACTGGTTTGAGTATACGCTTCCCTACTTAACCTTAAAGCTAATTATTGTCATCGAACTCGCCGTGAATATGGTGCTGTTTTATTGCTACAGAGGCAATCGAAACGCTCGTGAGAGTGAATATTTGTTCCAAGTTTTACTGGATATTCTGCTCCTCACAATACTCTTATACTTTGCTAAAGGGGCTACAAATCCCTTCGTTTCTTTGTTGTTGATTCCCGTTGCCATAGCCGCAGTGACCCTTTCTCGCCGTCTTTTAATTTTGGTCAGCTTTGTGGCATTAGCAGCTTACTCTGTTTTGTTTTTTAGTATTGATTCCCATCAAATGCATATGGTGGATATGCAACAGCATTTCCTTGGTATGTGGGTGAATTTTGTTTTGTCTGCACTTGTGGTGGTGCTGGTGGTTGCGTCTTTAGCTCAGGCTATGCGTAATCAAGAGCGGTTTGTGAGTAAGCTACGAGAGGAACAATTACGACAAGAGCAATTAGTTGCCCTAGGTACCACTGCGGCGCAATTTGCTCACCAACTGGCCACTCCACTAGCCACTGCAAATTTACTTACCGAAGAGCTCGAATTTGAGCTTCCCGAAGATAATCCGTTACTTAAACAGTTGAGCGAACAATTACACCTATGTCGCCGCCGCTTACAAGATTTTCGAGAAATGTCGGAAGAGGTTAAGTTGAACAGCAAAAGACTGATCCCCATGCCTCAACTGGTTGCTAAATTACAAGAAGAAGTACAATTAAACTTTGCCGATATTGAGGTGCAATACAGCATTCCTAGCCTAGAAAACTTAGCGGTTAGAGCTGATACCACGTTGTTACCGGCATTATTAAATTTAATCCAAAATGCGGTGCAATCAAGCAAACGCAATAACTGCCAGCAGATCCAAATTCAGTGTCATCTAGATAATCGTGCTCAAACACAGCAACTGGTATTAACTATTCGTGATTTTGGTGCTGGATTACCCGAGGAAAGTTTGCTGGAATTAGGTTCAACCTTAGTCGAAAGTGAACAGGGATTCGGCATGGGAGTATTGCTCAGTCACGCTACTTTAGAGCGTTTAGGAGCACAACTTCGCCTATATAATCATTCAGAGTCTGGGGCTGTAGCTGAGATATTAATGGAGTTGGTAAGCTTACAATGAAGTTGCTACTAATCGAAGATGAGCAAAGTTTTGCCGGTATTTTGTTACGTCGTTTAACCCATCATGGATACGAGTGCGAGCATGCTGAAACTGTGGATAAAGGTCTCGTATTAGCCAAACAATCGTTACCCTCCCACCTCATCTTAGATTTGAAAGTTGGTACCCAAAGCGGCTTATCTATCTTACCTAAATTACGAGAGTTACTGCCTGATGCACGTATTATTCTGTTAACGGGGTATGCCAGCATAGCCACTGCTGTAGAAGCCATTAAAGCCGGTGCTGATGATTACCTGTCAAAACCTGTGGATAGCAAAACCTTGTTAGCAATGTTAGCAGGTGATAATGCTACAGAAGCGGCCAGTGATACTAATATCATGTCACCAGCAAGACTTGAATGGGAACATATCCAGCAAGTTTTAAAAGCCAATAAAGGTAATATTTCCGCCACTGCTCGGCAGCTTGGTATGCATAGACGAACCTTGCAGCGTAAGTTGGTTAAAAAACCAAGAATTGACTGAAACCGCTTTCAATAAAAATCGACTTAGGGTAGGTATTTGTGGGTAGAACTTAGCGTATAATCCATCTTAACAGGTAGGTTGATTCAGTCATGCAGCAAAATATCATGCTAGTATGCAATTTGATTGCTAAGAGGAAATGTAATTGCAAAATCCTTGCTATTTTTTGGGTATAGACGGTGGTGGCAGCAAATGTAAAGCTCGCCTAGAGGACGCTCAAGGAAATCTATTAGCCGAAAGTGTGGCTGGTCCCGCAAATCCAGCTCGGGATCTCAAATTAGCTTTAGCTTCCATTCAACAGGTGAGCGAACAGGTCATGGTCTTGGCTAATTTACCTATTACCGCCTTAGCAGATACTTACGTTGGAATGGGACTGGCTGGTTTGAATTTGCCTAGTTATAAATCTCAGATGCAGGCTTGGCAACATCCTTTTGCTCAATTAACTCTAAGTACCGATTTGTACATCGCTTGTTTAGGCGCTCACCATAGTGATTCAGGGGCGATTGTCATCGTGGGAACGGGAAGTTCTGCCTTGGCCTGTCATCAAGGGCAACAGTTCGAATATGGTGGTCATGGCTTTCTGTTGGGGGATAAAGGAAGTGGCGCATGGATGGGCTTGCAGACATTAAGGTGGGCGTTAGAAAGCTTTGATGGATTGGCTCAATCTAGTCCTTTTATTGAGGCGGTTTTTCGGTTTACTGGATGCACTGATGCTGCGCAAATCATTGAAAGTTATTTAACCTCAAGTTCTGCAAAATTTGCTAATTTGGCACCGTTAGTGTTCGAGTATGCCGAGCAAAATGACTCGGTAGCCATAGGAATAGTAAAAGAAGGAGCAAGTTATTTGAGTGCCCTGGCGAGAAAATTACAACGTCATGACTCTCAACGAATTGCCTTTATTGGTGGTTTATCTCCCAGTGTTATTCCTTGGTTAGATGAAGATATTCAAGTAACAATAAAACAGCCTATTGCTGCCCCAGAATGTGGCGCAATCATGATGGCAAAAAAACAGTTTGCGATATCAACTAAGCGCAATTAGCCGCGTCTTGAAGTGAATAAAGACGCTTTTGGTCAGACTCAGTATAAGTTAATCCCATTTAAGGTAATTGGTCTAATGACACAGGAATCCACACCGACTTACTACCAAGCTAGTCAGTTTTTCGATGGCCAGGGTATTCAAGAGAACGTCAGGTTAACCATTGACGGTGGTGTAATAACGGCAATAGATACAAACCCACAACCCACAGACTTACCTTTAAACGGTTTAGTCACGGCAGGCTTCATTGATACTCAAGTAAATGGTGGGGGAGGGGTTCTGTTTAATCAACAACCAAGCCTGGCCACTATCCAGAAAATACGCCAAGCCCACAGTTTGTTTGGCACAACGGCTATGTTACCCACGTTAATTACCGATAACCTAAATATAATGCAAATGGCTGCTCAGGCCATCGCCGAAGCGATTGAATTACAAGAAGCGGGTATTTTGGGTGTCCATTTTGAAGGGCCGCACTTAAGTGTACCTAAGCGTGGGATCCATAGTGAAAAAACCATCAGACCCTTATCTGATGATGAAATGCAGATTTTTTGTCGTCAGGACTTAGGTCAAGTTATGGTCACGGTAGCACCTGAAAACGTAACGCCACAGCAAATTGCTAAGTTGGCAGATTGTGGGGTGATTGTTTCCCTTGGCCACTCTAATGCTGATATTGAAACCGTTTTACAGGCTATTGATGCAGGCGCTACGGGCTTTACCCATTTATTTAACGCCATGTCAGGACTCACCGCCCGTAACCCTGGAATGTTAGCCGCTGGATTACATGACGAAAGGGTATTTTGTGGGATCATTGCCGATGAACTCCACGTGCATCCCTACAATTGTCGTTTAGCTTTTCAGTGCAAAGGCTGGCAAAGGTTGATGATAGTCACTGACGCCATGGCACATGTGGGCGCAGATGTTGATTCATTACCCTGGTTAGATACCGAGATTATTCGCCAAGGAAATAAACTAACCTTGCCCGATGGCACTTTAGCCGGGTCCGCCTTAGATATGAGTTCAGCGGTGCGTAACCTGCATCACAATATGGACGTCCCCTTGGCCTCAGCTCTGAATATGGCAAGTTCAACACCTGCCGAATTTTTAACTTGCTCAAACAGAGGTAAGTTGGAAGTGGGTATGCAAGCCGACTTTGTGTTGTTAAACGAGCAACTGCATACCTTAGGTTGTTGGATTGCTGGTGTTCAGGTTGCCCATGAAGGGGCGCAAATATAATCTATGCACCACCCGAGTTTATGCTTTAGTAATTTCCACATCGGTTTGAGGAACACAACTGCAAGCAAGTATGTAACCTTGGTTTGCATCTTGTTCTGTTAAACCGCTAAGCTCATTTATATTTTTGACTTGGCCACGACTGAGTTTGACTTTACATCTACCGCAAATACCTGCTCTACAAGAGAAAGGTAAGTTCAAGCCGGCGGCTTCCCCTTGTTCTAAAATGGTGGTTTGATTGTCACCCTGATGATTCACATTCCAGCTAGCAAAAGCGATTTTCACTGACTTTTTTGCGCTCTGGTCAGCGGTCTCTGTTTGAATTGGTGATTTCCCCGATTTTCTTGCTGACTTGGAGCCTAGGTCAAAATGAATAGTGCAAGTTTGTCGTTCAGTTACAATTACTTCGTCGTTTAGGCTTATGGTTCCGGTATTGAGGGCAATGAGATTTTGACCAAAAAGCACATCGCCTTTTTTATCTTTACGATATTTTTGTAGTGTTGTCAGAGGTTCTTTTTGTTCGTGTTTTTCCGCTGATTTGGGATCGACTGTGGTAAATATACAGCGAGAACAGGACTTCATAACTTCAAATTCGACATCGCCAATACGCACTTTTTTCCAACTATCCTCATCAAAAGCGGTGCAGTTATCGACGACTAAATTCGGGCGAAATTGACTCATTGTTACCGGCGACGCCAAACGTGAATTTAGGTCCTGCAAACTTTGTTGAGAAATAACTAAAAAAGGATATCCATCAGCAAAGGATACCTGGCTGCTACTGTTTATTACCTGGCGGCTAGATTGTTCGCCGAAGAACACCAGCTTACAGGGTTTGCCGAGGTAACGGCTAAACCACTGGTCATAGTTCCTGTGGCAATATTGACCATTGATGGTATCTTGCCAAACCTTAACCATCTGATAGTTTTCAGAAAAATCTGCATATTTTATGGTTAACTCGGGCATACCTGGCGCATTTAAACGCAAACCTGTTGCAGTAACTTGAGTTTCGACCAGACACAAGGTGCTGTCGGTTCTGGCGGTAATAAAAGTGCCGTTGGTTTGGGTTAATACAAATCGACGATCAAACTCCAAGCCCATTTGCTCTACTTTGCTTGTGGCTAAGGAAATACCTGCACAGGATTTGATGGGATAGATATTGATTTGACTTAAGCTTAGTTTAGACACAATGTTTTTCTTATTCGGTAAAATGTTGAAGCACTGCTATTCATATAACAGTGCCTAAATGATGGCCTTTAAGCCATGTTATTGGGATGCACTGTTTAGATAATCCATGGCTAAAGATGACATTACTTTCACACCAGTTTTTAAGGCCTTTTCATTGACGTAAAAATCAGGACTGTGATTAGTTTTCATATCCTCTTCTGGCACACCATCGGCTCCTATACCCAACATAAAATATAATCCTGGAATTTTGTCTTGGAAATAGGAAAAGTCTTCTCCGGCCATAATTACCGCGTTATGGCGTACATGCTCTTCACCAACCACTTTTTTGATGGTGGGTAGCATCTGTGCTGTTAATGCCTCATCGTTGTAGGTAACTAAGGTCGCTGAAATCACCTTAAATTCCGCCTTGGCTCCGGTTAATGAGGCGGCTGTTTCAACGGTTGATTTTAAGCGTTTGAGTAACTCTTTCCTGACTTCCTTATCAAAGGTCCGGATTGTGCCGCTCATGGAGACTTTCTCAGAAATAATATTGTGTCTCAAACCGCCCTCGATGGTGCCCACAGTAATCACAGAGGGGGCAGCGGTAATATCTAACTGTCTGCTGGGTATGGTTTGAATTGCCGTTACAATTTGGCTTGCAGCTACAATAGGATCAACCCCTAACCAAGGTGATGAACCATGGGTTTGTTTACCCGTTACCTCAACAAAAAAGGTATCTACCGCGGCCATCGCACCTTTGGGACGATACAGAATATCACCCGATTTATACGGCCAGACATGTAAACCAAATATGGCTTCAGGAGCATACTGGCCAGCTAACACACCTTCCTCAATCATCATGGCTGCGCCACCGCCTTCTTCAGGTGGAGCACCTTCTTCCGCGGGTTGAAATATAAACTTAATGGTACCTGGAATTTGTTCTTGCATACTGGCTAATACCTTTGCAGTACCCAGTAGAATGGCCATATGGGCATCGTGCCCACAGGCATGCATTACGCCGACTTCCTTGGCATTATATTGGGTGCGCTGGGTTGAGGCGAAACTTAAACCGGTTTTTTCGGTGACAGGTAGAGCATCCATATCCGCTCTAAGAGCAACCACTTTACCGGGTTTAGCACCCTTAAGAATGCCCACTACACCTGTATAAGCAATGCCCGTTTCTACTTCCATTCCCAAATCGGTTAAATACGCTGCCACGGTTTTAGCTGTTCCGATTTCGCGATTAGATAGTTCAGGATTCTCATGAAAGTGACGTCTTAGTTTAATGACTTCAGATTCTATCTCGTCACTTTTTTGGGCTATTAAGGTTTCTAAATCAGCGCTGAATGCTTGGCTAGAAAGCACTAAAGCGAGCATTAAAATTATAAAATATTTTGAAAGTTTCACCCTGTTGATCCTTTAAATCTAAACTTGGTTTAAGCAGTCTACTAAATTTAACTTTTATAATCTTGGTGTTATCTGGGAATTAAATAATATGATTATTAGGCCATGGGATGAGGTAGGTTTTTATCAAGGTGGAGTGGGCTAAAACGTTAACAAAATGTTATTCGCTGAAATTGTTATAGCTTCAACCGATTTTATTATACGGGTTCTAGCCCACAAGCTTATATGATTTCGGCTATTCCAATATCAATCAATCGACCACGGAAGTAAGTCATGACAACGATGAAACGACTTGTAAGTAGCCTAACGATCAGCCTTTGCCTTTTATCTAGTGCCCAATTATCTGCCCATGAATTGGGGCTGCAATTATACAGTTTACGTCATCAATTTGCAGACGACCCAGCCAAGACGCTCGATCAAATTCAAGATTGGGGATTACTTGCTGTGGAAGGTAGTCGTGATTTGTATGGTTATTCCGTTGAAGAGTTTAAAGCACAATTGGATAAGCGCGGTATTGATGTGGTGAGCACAGATACCAGCTTTGAGGAAATTAGAGATAACCCTATGGCTGCGGTGTACAGAGCAAAATTTTATGGCGCAAAATATACCACTTTTTATTGGGTCCCCCACGGTGAAAACTTCTTGTTTGAAGATGCTAAGAAGACCGTTAAAGTAATGAATGAAGCTGGTGCTTTGCTCAAAAAGCACGGTGTGACCTTGCAATATCATGCCCATGGATATGAGTTTCTCCCCTATAAGGATGCAACTTTGTTTGATTACATTATTCAGAATGTGGATCAGGCAAAATTTCAAATGGATGTATTTTGGGCCAAACACGGTGGAATGAACCCAGCAGCGTTACTCAAAAAATACCCGGGGAAATTCACATCATTGCACCTAAAAGATCGTAAAAAAGGCACTCCTAATTCGTCTAAAGGCTCAGCGGATGGTGATACCAATGTGGTGTTAGGCCAAGGAGATGTGGGCGTGGCAGCAGTGGTTGCTGAAGCTAAAAAGCAAGGTATTAAGTACTTCTTTTTAGAAGATGAGTCCTCTAGAGTGGTTCAGCAGATACCTGAAAGCATAGCTTATCTTAAGTCCTTAGAAAAATACTGATCAACAGTTAGCATCAGTGAGCTTTGACTTGGCAAAGCGCTTGTTTAGTTAGTCTCTTGATTGACAATTGCTTTGGCAAACTCAGGACTTTTCAATTTATCAGTTTGTAATTGTTGGTTTTGCATTTGTTCACGCATTTTGGATGGGTGAAAACCAAAAAACTGTTTAAATTGTTTGGTGAAATAGCTGTGATCGCTAAATCCACATTTAAACGCAATTTCCGAAATAGGCGTATCGGTTTCCACCAATAATAACCGCGCATTTTCCAATCTGACTTCATTGATAATGCGCGTGGGTGTCTTGGATAATTGCTTTTTAAAACGTCGTTCAAGGGCGCTGACGGATAAGTGAGATAACTCCGCCAGTTCGGTTAACGAAATCCCACGGTGGTAATTATTACGAATAAAATCCAGTGGCACACGGATACTTTCAAAATTAGTTAGGGCTTGTGAGGACTTATGGAAATGCCGAGTAATGCCATAGGAACCGATAATCTTGTCATTTTTATCTCGCAACGGTCGTTTTGAAGTTGAAAACCAACCTAACTCACCATCTTTAGATAGATTCATTTCTAAGCGAGCGGTAATTAATTCACCATCCAGTAGTTTCCGATCGTCAGTGATATATTGCAATGCTAAATGGGGGGCAAAAAGTTCTGTATCTGTCTTTCCATACACTTGGCTTCGACTGTGAAACCCCGAGTGTTCTAAATAGGCATTGTTGGCATAAACGACACGACTTTGACGATCTTTAATCCAAAACAAAATGTCAGGGGTGAGCTCAAACACTTCTACTAGTTGTTTGAGCTCTAGCTCCCCCATAGATTCAATCCAGAATTGTGACATATCTCCCTCCGCTAACCAGTCAAGACTAGTTTATCTGATTTTACCCTAGTGCGCGCCGAAATTATTGCACTATTGACCGATTAAATCATATCTAGAGCAATAGTAAATTACCTATACTTGATAATGATTTGTTACAAAAATTGGTTGAGGTTAGGTCTTCATGGAAATCGATAGGTCGTTGAAAAAAATTCGAATGGGTATGGTAGGTGGTGGTCAAGGTGCCTTTATTGGCGCTATTCATCGCGCAGCAGCTAACCTAGATGGTAAGATTGAACTGGTTTGTGGTGCATTTAGTTCTGATCCGCAAAACAGTCAAAAAAGCGGGCAACTGTTGAGTGTACCTGCAGCACGCTGCTATTCAGATTTTAACACTATGTTTACACAAGAAGCTAAACTCCCAGCCTCCCAACGGATGCAGTTTGTTTCCATAGTTACGCCGAATCATTTACATTTTCCTGTGGCCGTAGCCGCACTGCGGGCTGGCTTCCATGTAATGTCCGATAAACCGGCAACCTTTACCTTAAACGAAGCCCTAGAACTGAAAAAGATTATTGAACGCTCTGGTTGTTTGTATGGCCTCACCCATACCTATACTGGTTATCCAATGGTCAAAGAAGCCACAGCTAGGGTGGCCAATGGCGAGTTGGGAGAGATCACTAAGATAGTTGTGGAGTACTCTCAAGGTTGGTTAGCCAACAAAGAAGATGAACAGGGTAAACAAGCCAGTTGGCGTTTAGATCCGGAGCGCGCAGGGGTGAGTTGTTGCATGGGAGACATAGGTGTCCATGCCGCTAACTTAGCCGAAACCATTAGCGGATTGGAAATTGTCCAATTATGTGCGGATTTAGAGCCAGTAGTTGATGGGCGTGAGTTAGATGATGATGGCACTGTGTTGTTGCGTTTTAACAACGGCGCTAAAGGGGTTTTATTATCTAGCCAAATTGCTGTTGGTGAAGAAAATAATCTGAACATTCGTATTTATGGTAAAAAAGCCAGTCTGCAATGGCAGCAAATGGAACCCAATACCCTTTGGATGAGATTTAATGACAAATCCAGCCACATGATCCGAGCTGGGGTGGGCGATTGTGCCGCGGCAACAGCACAGAGTTTGCGTACCCCTGCTGGGCACCCGGAGGGCTATATCGAAGCCTTTGCTAATTTATATGCACAATTTGCTCAACAAATTCGTGATTTTGAGCAGTCTGAAAGAACCGATATTTCCCTGCAAGCACCTGGCATAAATGCCGCGATTCGCGGTATGGCATTCATTGAAAATACCGTAGCAGCCAGTAAGTCTTCGCAAAAGTGGCACCCATTTTTACTCTCTAATATTCAGCTTTAAGGAATTAAGTTATGAAGCAAATTAAAGGCCCAGGTATTTTTTTAGCTCAGTTCGCTGCTGACGAATCACCTTTTAACAGCTTAAATGATATTTGTCAGTGGGCTTCATCTCTGGGGTTTAAAGCAGTGCAAATACCCACTTGGGATGAACGCATCTTTGATTTGCAAAAAGCCGCCAGCAGTCAAACTTACTGTGCTGATATTGAAGCCACAGTAGCTAAATATGGCATGGTGATCAGTGAATTATCCACCCATCTACAGGGCCAATTAGTCGCCGTGCATCCTGCTTACGATGAAATGTTTGATAGTTTTGCCCCTAATGAGGTTAAAGACAACCCTAGTGCACGCCAACAATGGGCGGTGCAGCAAATGTTGTGGGCGGCCAAGGCGAGTGCCAATTTGGGATTAACTGCTCACGCGAGCTTTTCCGGCGCGTTGTTGTGGCACACAATGTATCCCTGGCCACAGCGACCAGCGGGATTAGTGGAGCGGGGGTTTGAAGAGTTAGCCAGTCGTTGGTTACCTATTTTGGATGCCTTTGATGAGGCTGGCGTGGACCTATGTTACGAATTACATCCAGGTGAAGATCTTCATGACGGAGCTTCCTTCGAGCTGTTCTTGGCAGCTGTTAATCATCATCCTAGAGCGAATATTTTATATGATCCAAGCCACTTTATTCTGCAGCAGCTCGACTACTTAGCCTTTATCGATTTGTATCACCATAGGATTAAAGCATTTCATGTGAAAGATGCCGAGTTTAGACCTTCGGGTCGCGCGGGTGTGTATGGTGGTTATCAAAGCTGGCTAGATAGACCTGGGCGTTTTCGTTCTTTGGGGGATGGGCAAATTGATTTTCAGGGAATATTCAGCAAATTAACCCAGTACGGCTTTGATGGCTGGGCCGTAATGGAGTGGGAATGTTGTATTAAGCATCCTGAAGACGGCGCTGCTGAAGGGGCAAAATTTATCGCCGAACATCTAATACACCCCACGGACAAAGCTTTTGATGATTTTGCTGGTAGTGGTGCAGATGATGACTTAAATCGCCGAATTTTAGGGCTTTAACAGACAATTTGAATAATGCTTGACTACGGTTTGTGGTTCGACTCTGGGAGTAATAATAAAAATGAATAATGTAACTCTGCGCCTAAGTTTAATGATGTTTTTGCAGTTTTTCATCTGGGGAAGCTGGTTCGTCACATTAGGGACGTTTTTGGCAAATAACCTAGCGGCCTCGGGCGGTCAAATTGGTATGGCGTTTTCAACCCAATCATGGGGAGCCATAATCGCGCCATTTATCATTGGTTTGATTGCCGACCGTTATTTTAATGCCGAGCGAATCCTCGGTGTGCTGCATTTAATCGGCGCGGTGTTGATGTACTGCCTTTATCAAGCCACTGATTTTAGTGTTTTTTATCCATTTGTTTTAGGTTATATGATTGTTTATATGCCGACCTTAGCCTTGGTTAATTCCGTGGCGTTTTCACAAATGCGCGAGCCCTCAAAACAGTTCGGAAAAATTAGAGTGTGGGGCACCATTGGCTGGATTGTAGCGGGTTTATCCATAAGTTATTTGTTCGCATGGGATGGAAAAGATGCAATAGCTCAAGGCATGTTAGCCAATACCTTTTTATTAAGTGCTGCAGCGTCATTATTGCTGGGACTGTTTAGTTTCATGTTGCCAAAAACACCTCCTAAAAGTGCCGGGGAACAAATGGGGTTACATGAAATATTAGGATTGGATGCCCTAGCCTTATTGAAAGATAAGAATTTTTTAGTGTTTTTTATATCTTCTATATTAATTTGTATTCCTTTGGCTTTTTATTATCAAAATGCCAACCCATTTTTAACGGAAACCGGTGTTACCAATGCAACGGGGAAAATGACCCTAGGACAGGTTTCAGAAGTAGTGTTTATGCTGATACTGCCTGTATTTTTAAATCGCTTCGGGATTAAAATTACCTTGTTGATTGGGATGTTGGCGTGGGTGTTACGTTATGTGCTATTCGCTTATGGCAATGCGGACAGTGGTATTGTCTTGCTCATGGTGGGGATTGCGTTACATGGAGTGTGTTATGACTTTTTCTTTGTATCCGGACAAATCTACACTGACTCTAAAGCTGGGGCTAAAGTGAAAAATGCAGCTCAAGGTCTAATTACCTTGGCAACCTATGGAATAGGTATGTTGGCCGGATTTTGGATAGCCGGCAAAATCACCGACTCCTATGCTACCGAGTTTGGCCATGCTTGGTTCAATATTTGGTTGTTCCCAGCAGTATTTGCCTTCGCTGTGTTCTTACTCTTTATGTTGGCATTTAAAAACGAAAAAATTGCAATTAATAAACAAGCTGGAGCCTATGATGAAAGCAACTAATCTAAGCCAACCACAAAGACGAAAATTTATGCAGCACCTAGTTCGCGCCATGGGTGTGACCTCGGCTACTGCCTTGGTATATGGCTCTAATCTAAATGTAGCAATGGCATATCAGGTTCGTACCGATAAACTCGATGGGGCGGGGCAGCTGTTCGATAAACCAACTATGCAGACATTAAAGCATATTGTTGACACTATTTTGCCGCGAACAGACACCCCTAGCGGAGCAGATTTAGATTGTCACGGTTTTGTCGACCATCAATTATTTCGCTGTCACTCTGAAAAGGAGCAGCAAGCTTGTTTGCAAATTATTAGTCAAATTGAAAAGCATGCAATGGCAAACTTCAAACAATCTTTTTGTCAGCTAGATGAAAAACAACAGCTTGAATTACTTCAATCCATTGAGGCCATGAACGGCTTTACGCAACTCCAACGAAATCAGTTTAAGTTTCTTAAATCATTGATTGTGTTTGGCTACTTCACCTCTGAACAAGGTGCAAGGGAGATCCTTAGGTACGATCCTGTACCAGGTGGATTCAGTGTTATTCCCCTAAAAAAAGGGGATAAATGCTGGGGTAGTCTTGCATACTATTGAGCCAAATTGGCACTGACATAACCTTTGGTTCAATTAAAAAATTGCTAGGAAATAACGTGAATAAAGATATTTATATTAAACAACAGAATAAAAAGTTTGATGTGTTGGTTGTGGGCTCTGGGATTACCGGTGGTTGGGCCGCAAAAGAATTTTGTGAGCGTGGATTCAATACCTTGATGATCGAACGTGGTCGAGTAGTTGAACATCGCAAAGATTATATTACCGAAGGCAAGCCGGTTTGGGAGTATGATAATCGTAGCAAAGTAGACAACCTATTAATTGAACAGCAATACAAAATTCAAAAAGATTGTTATGCCTTTCACGATGGTACTAAACAATTCTTTGGAAATGATCGGGATTTACCCTACGAAACAACCGAAGGGACTGACTTTCGATGGATCCGCGCAAACCAGCTAGGTGGTAAATCTTTGTTATGGCATCGGCAAAGTTATCGTATGTGCGAAGATGACTTTTTAGCCAACAAGCGTGATGGTGTGGGAAATGATTGGCCTATACGCTATCAAGATATTGCCGACTGGTATTCTTATGTGGAAACGTTTGCAGGGATAAGTGGTAGTAAAGAGAATTTGCCCAATCTACCCGATGGCGAGTTTTTACCTCCCTTTGCTATGACTGGCCCGGAAAAAGCGTTAAAAGTGGCAATCGAGAAAGCATTTCCTGGCCGAAATCTGATTATGGGGCGCACGGCTCATCTAACTAAGCCCTCAACGTTGCATATATCCCAGGGAAGAGTGCAGTGTCAGACTCGTAATGAATGTCAAAAAGGTTGCTCGTTTGGGGCTTACTTTTCCACCCAAAGTTCGACGTTGCCAGCGGCTGCGAAAACAAACAATTTAAGCATTGCCGCTAATAGCGTGGTGCACAGCGTGATTTATGATGAAAAACGCAATCGCGCCATTGGGGTCAGAGTCATTGATAATGACGACCTGTCTACCCGTGAGTATTTCGCCGACGTTGTATTCTTGTGTGCAAGCACCATTGGTACTACGCAGATTATGCTCAACTCTACCTCTAAAAAATTCCCTAACGGAATTGCCAACTCGTCTGGGGTATTAGGTCACTATTTGATGGACCACAATTATAATGCGCGAGCCACGGGAGATATTGAAGGTTTTGAAGACGAATATTATAAGGGGCGTCGGCCTTCGTCGTGTTACATGCCAAACTTTCAGACGAGGCCTGAACTCTATCGTAAAGGTTACTTACGAGGGTTTGCCTATGGTATTAGTACGTTTCGTTCTGATTGGCGGGGGAAAAGCCAACAAGATGGTATTGGAAGTGACTTTAAACAACAGCTAAGTTTACCAGGGAAATGGGGAGTGAATTTCTCTGCCCAGGGGGAAATGTTGCCGCATTTTGACAATCAAATGTCGTTACATCCAACTAAAACGGATAAGTGGGGCATACCCTTGATTAACTTCAATGTGGAATATCGTGAAAACGAAAAAGCAATGATGGACGATGCTGCAGAAATGGGCGCGGAAATGTTACGAGCTGGTGGATGTACAAACGTTAAAAGTGGTACTAGTTATGACTTACCACATCGCGCTCCTGGTATTGCAATTCATGAAGTGGGGACTGCGCGAATGGGGCGGGATCCAAAAAATTCAGTATTAAATCAATATTGCCAAAGTCATGATATTCCAAACCTATTTGTTACCGATGGTTCGGGGTATTGTTCCTCTGGGGTGGTGAATCCATCCCTCACCTTTATGGCACTTACTGCCAGAGCCGTGGACTATTGTGCCAAGGAGATTAAAGCTCAGCGACTGTAGATTTAGATGCTAGAAGCCAATTAGGCTTGCTTGATCTCCTCATGTCCCTCAAAATAGGGGATCTAGCATCTAATAAATTGACAGGGGATAAAATGGCGAATTGCTGCAGTGAAAAATCCTGTGAAATAGAGGCGCTCAGGGACAAACAAGGTAAAACCTTAAAGATCGTTTTGGCGATTAATGCAATCATGTTTATTGTAGAGTTAACCGCCGGCCTGATGGCAAATTCAATATCATTAATTGCAGACTCCCTAGATATGCTAGGGGATGCAATGGTGTATATTTTTAGTATTTATGTGATTGCCCGTGGGGCGAAAATGAAAGCCATTTCTGCCATGTTCAAAGGCTCGATCATGGCGGTATTTGGATTGTTTGTGTTAGGCCAGGCAATATACAGTCTAATGGTGCCTCACGCTCCCACTTATGAAACAATTAGCTTGTTTGGTTTTATTGCGTTATTGGCCAATGGTGTGTGTTTGGCATTGCTTTGGAAACACCGCTCTGAAGACATTAATATGAGTTCAGTTTGGTTATGTTCACGTAATGATATTATCGCCAATATTTCGGTAATTTTTGCTGGTGTAGGCGTTTGGTTAACTAGCTCTGGTTGGCCAGATATCGCCATAGGTTTTGCCTTAGCCTGCTTATTTTTGCAATCTGCCGCCCAAGTCTTAAAAGAATCATTTAGCGAATACCGCACGGCCAAATCCTAATAACAACCTGTAGCATGGCCTTTAGGCCATGGAAACCAAACCAAATATCTCACGGGGCTAAAGCACCCGCCTACAGGTGAAACCCCAAGGTTGCAGGGATATCTCACCAAACCTGTAGCATGGCCTTTAGGCCATGAAAGCCAAATCACATAACCTCGCGGGGCTAAAGCACCCGCCTACAGGTGAAGCACTATGGTTACGGGCAAATATCACCAAACCTGTAGCATGGCCTTTAGGCCATGGCCCCCAAACCACACAATCTCGCGGGGCTAAAGCACCCGCCTACAGGTGAAACCCCAAGGTTGCGGGTATATATCACCAAACCTGTAGCATGGCCTTTAGGCCATGGAAACCAAACCACACAATCTCGCGGGGCTAAAGCATCCGCCTACAGGTGAAACCCCAAGGTTGCGGGGATATATCACCAAACCTGTAGCATGGCCTTTAGGCCATGGCTCCCAAACCACACAATCTCGCGGGGCTAAAGCACCCGCCTACAGGTGAAACCCCAAGGTTGCGGGGATATCTCACTAAACCTGTAGCATGGCCTTTAGGCCATGGAAACCAAACCAAATACCTCACGGGGCTAAAGCATCCGCCTACAGGTGAAACTCCAAGGTTGCAGGGATATCTCACCAAACCTGTAGCATGGCCTTTAGGCCATGGCCCCCAAACCACACAATCTCACGGGGCTAAAGCACCCGCCTACAGGAGGAGCTCTAATGTTGTTGGGATATTTCACCAAACCTGTAGCATGGCCTTTAGGCCATGGAAGCCAAACCAAATACCTCACGGGCTAAAGCACCCGTCTACAGGTGAAACCCCAAGGTTGCGGGATATCTCACCAAACCTGTAGCATGGGCTTCAGCCCGTGGCAACGATCCTAAACACTGCCGATGAATAACCCAATAAAAACGATAAATTAAGGTGATTGAACAACTAAAAGCATTTAGAATCGCTTCCCTTAAAAATAATTATCGATTTTCATTATCAAGGATAATTCAAGTGAATCTGAAGGACGGATTTTGTTGCACAGCGGCACTGCTTTTCCTATCAATGTCCTCATTGACGGTTTTAGCACAACAAACTGTGGAAACTTTGCAGGTAACTGGTACGCGAATCGCTGACAACAATTTAGGCAGTATTTCCAGTTTATCAAGGGAACAAATTGATAAAATTAATCCGGCATCGACCCTAGATCTTCTTAACCGCATACCTAACATTGTGATTGCCGAAAATGGTGTGGCAGGAGGGGTTTCATTTGTTTCGGTAAGGGGCGGCGAATCTAATTTCACTTTAGTTTTGATTGATGGTGTCGCCGTGAATGATTCCACTAATAGTCGTGGCGGCGGTTTCGACTTTAGTCAGATTAACCCCCAAAGCATCGAACGAATTGAAATTTATCGTGGTGGAATTAGCGCAATCTATGGTGGCGAAGCCATCAGTGGTGTGATCCATATCATTACCCGAGAAGACGCAGCGCCAGCAATTCATTTGGAAGTAGGCAGCGATAAACAGCTTAACGCGGGGTTAAACGTTTCTCATCAATATGATAATGGTGTGTCTGTGTTAGCGAGTCTATCGAGTAGACAACGCGAAGCTTCGGATTTTGCCTCTGCGGAGAGTCAACAAGGGCTGTTCAAAATTGCATTTGCTAACGCTAAGCAAAACCACCGATTGTTAGTGACCTATAGTGACAATGATAATGTGAGCTTTGCTGAAGATTCCGGTGGCGAGCAATATGCTATGCCTCAGTTAGCTGAACAGCGCAATAGTGAACAGTGGTTGCTGGGATTGAATAATACTCTCCAGTTAAACCAGTCTAATGGGATTAATCTTAACTTGTCTTGGTTGAATCGTCAGGAGTCATCAGATCATCCGGGTATTTCGGAAGGTGTGCAATCAGGTGTGCCAGCGAGCAATATTGACTCTGAATTTACGCGTTCTGAAATTGAAGTATTTTTGAATCATCAATTTAATCAAGCAACTACTATTGTGATAGGAGTTAGCGCGCGCGACTCAGAAGGTCGCAACACGGGGTATTTAGATTATGGATTCCAATTGCCTGTTGATTTTGTTCTGGAACAGAACTCACAAAGCGCGTTTATGGAAGCTAAATATGCACAAGATTATTTCGCCATCGATTTAGGTTTACGTTACGACGATGCCGACAACTTCGATAGTGAAACCTCAATTCGATTTGCAGGGCACTATGACCTATCCGAAACTGTAAATTTGTTCGCCGTATATAACGAAGGTTATAAATTACCAAGCTTTTTTGCTTTGGCACATCCGTTAGTGGGTAATCCTGACTTACAACCCGAACGCAGTATTAATAAAGAATTAGGTTTTCGGTGGGATGTTGAAATAGGACAAGTTACCTTCGCACTATTTGAAAATGACTTTTCAGATTTAGTCGACTTTGATGCTGAACTTTTTACGTCAGTAAATCGAAGTCGTGTTGAAGCCTCTGGGATTGAATTGAGTACTAACTTTGAATTAACCTCTTGGTTGCAGCTTTCAGTGGACGTAAGTTATGTAGATATTAGTGTTGATGGACAGAAAAGTGAGTTGCGTAGACGTCCTAAATGGTTCGGTGGAGCAAGTTTAGATGCTCAATGGGAAAATGTGACGATTTCTATTTTTACCGATGTAAGAGATGAGTATTTAGATAGCTCAATTCCCACTGGGTTAGTTGAATTGGGTGGGTATGCAAAATACGGTGTTGCCGCTAATTGGCAATTGTCTGAAAATTTACAGACCAATTTAAATATTGATAATGCCCTTGCCCACAATATCCAAGATTCTGTTGGGTTTGAAAACAACGACACCAATTTCCGAGTTGGTATGACCTATCAGTTTTAACCATAGTGGTTACGTAGCATGGCCTTTAGGCCGTGGAACCCAAACCACCTAACCTCGCGGGGCTAAAGCACCCGCCTACAGTTGAAACCACAGGTTTGGGGGATATTACCTGTAGCACGGGCTTCAGCCCGTGGCATCACCCCCCAAATAACCTCGCGGGGCTAAAGCATCCGCCTACAGGTGAAACCACAGGTTTGGGGGATATTACCTGTAGCACGGGCTTCAGCCCGTGGCATCACCCCCCCCAATAACCTCGCGGGGCTAAAGCAGCCGCCTACAGGTAAAACCACAGGTTTAGGGGATATCACCTGTAGCATGGTCTTTAGGCCATGGAAGCTAAGCAATGCAGTCACCGATTAACATACCTCTGGCAGAAAGGGAGCTTGTGATAAATTTAACTACAGCTAGCAATTCTTCGATATTGTTATTTTCAATGACATTCAAATAAATACCAGCATAAAAATCACAGGGAATATCTAATTTAACTAACCCTGGATAGTTTTCAGTATCGGGTAACAATGCCGTCCCCGTTTCACTGCGATTTAACTGCCCTAATCCTATTTGGTAAGAACTGGTTTTTAATCGCGCGTTGCGGCATTGGGGAAATTGTTGATAAACCTTATCTGTGACTTTATGACTCCACTCAATATGAACATATTCCTCTATGTCTTGGCCTTTCGATTTTGCATAAAAAGCGAGTGGAATTTCTACAATTTTGCTGGTTTCAACGTTATCCAGTTTAAGGGGTTCGGTGGTGAACGCCATGTCGATAGTGCGTTCATGAAGTTGCCTAGATAATAATTCGGTATTTCCTAAATCCGTGCGAAGTGAAATCAGCGGAAATTGATGAGCCACCTCATTGAATATTTCATTAAGACTCAAATAAAATGCGTTAGGAGTGGTTGCGACACCTATAAAGCGGGTGCTTTTGTGATTTAATGCTTGTTTAGCTTCAAGTAGCTTAGCTGATAATTGTTTCGCGTAGGGGATGAGTTGTTCACCCGCTGGAGTCAGCTGAATACTATTTCGATTACGAATAAACAGGGGAGTATTAAAGTACTCTTCAAGTAGCTTTATCCTAGCACTGACAGCAGATTGTGTGAGGTACAAGTTATCAGCTGCTTTACCGAAATGGCGGGTGTTAGCAACTTCCAAAAAAGTACTAAGAAAACGGATATCCACAACAAATTCACGAACTTGGTTAGGTTACCCGTTTAATACGTTAATTATGCAGATTAAGCAAGTTTTTGAAACTGACCTAATGGTATTGATATTGCCTATCTCGCTCTCTACTTAACTTCTTACTGTTCCGTTTGAGCTTGGTAATATCTTTACTATGCTTGTTTTTGTGCTGCGTGTCGGAATCACTATACATCCAATCAGAATTTTCAAAGTCTTCCTTTTCACGTCTGTAATCTTTGCTCATTTTAGCTCACCAGTTAACCAATCGTTACTCAATACAAGGCGGAATAGTAAGTGCGCTATTTCACACCAGCTTGAGTAGCAATATCATTGCAACTTCTCTAAAGCCTGTGAAACAAAAAAATTTTGTCTTTAAGATAAATATATTTTTTGCGAAATTGGTATTAGTTTTGTCGATTGGATATTTAAGGTTTGTTTCAGCCCGTGGAATCCAAACCACCTAA